>CAVTBL010000003.1:0-605578 GCA_963732945.1 uncultured Chloroflexia bacterium | reverse complement strand
TCTCGAACAACAACAGCCTGCAGGCGACGGCGAAGGAGCTGTACGTGCACGTGAACACGGCAGCCTACCGTCTGCAGCGCATCCAGTCGATTACGGGGCTGGACCTGTCGAAGACGGAAGACTGCCTGCTGGCGCGCGTGGCACTGATGATCCTCGAGGATGCAGGCACGGAGTAGCTGCGGGCGCTCAGCCACACGGGACACAGTAGTCCGATTCTGTTACGGCGAGGCGATGGTATTTTTCGGCTGCTTCTGTTGACCGTTGAAAGCCCTTTCATAGACCGACAGGATCCTCGAGGCTCGCAGCACCGGGGATCGGAGGTCTACCGTGTCCCCATTCGCGCTACGCGCTCCCGCTCATCTTCGTCGTCTTGCCGTTGATGGCTATCTGGTTCTTCTGCCTTTTCCATATCCTCGCCCGACCAGACCTCAAGGTCTGGCAGAAGGCTCTATGGGGCAGTCGGTGTGTTCGTATTTCCGCTGGTCGGCGCGCTCGCTTACCTCTACTCGTGGCAGAAGCACGGGCCGATCGACGAAACGCAGAAGTACGAGGAGATGTCGGCTGAGGAAATCGAAGACGCCCTGTGGCGCTCTCAACACATGACGTCGAGCGACCGCATAGAGCACACGCGGCTCCAGTAGGCAGGCGATAAGAGACTCCTGTCGACGGGGTTCAGATTACCTTCATCGGCGTCGGCGATTTCGTACGGCTCGATTCGTGGCAGAGCGGATCCGTATTCGCCCATTGCTCTCATAGCGATACAATCGCGCCTAGAGAGCGAGGCGCCTGTATGAAGACGAAAGCGGCTGTTTGCTACGCACCCCACACCCCGTTGGTGGTCGAAGAGCTGGAGCTGGACGAACCGAAAGAGGGCGAGGTGCTGGTGCGCATCGTCTCCGCGGGCGTGTGCCACTCCGACTACCACGTGATGAAGGGCGAGTGGAACCCGCCGCTGCCGATGGTCCTCGGGCACGAGGGCGCGGGCGTCGTCGAGAAGGTCGGCCCGGGCGTGACGCTGAGCCAGCCGGGCGACCACGTAATTCTCAACTTCCGGCCGAACTGCGGTTGGTGCAAGTTCTGCACCTCGGGCCGGCCGGTGCTGTGCAACGGTGCGCCGAGCCCGCGCTGGTTCATGTTCGACGGCTCGGTACGGCTGCACAAAGGCTCGATGGACATACACCACTTCGCGCGCGTCGCCTGCTTCTCGGAGTACGCGATCGTGCCGCAGTCGGGCGCGGTGCCGGTGCGCAAAGACATGCCGCTGGACAAGGCGTGCCTGGTCGGCTGCTCGGTGATGACGGGCGTCGGTGCGGCGATCAACACCGCGAAGGTCGAGCCGGGCAGCAGCGTGCTCGTGATCGGTTGCGGCGGCGTCGGGCTGAACGTGATCCAGGGCGCGGCGCTGGCCGGCGCGGACCGGATCATCGCGGTCGACATGCTGGAGAACAAGCTGGCGTTCGCGCGCGAGTTCGGCGCGACGGACGTAATCGACGCGAGCCGGGGCGACACAGTCGAGCGCGTCAAGGCGATGACGAACGGCGGCGTCGATTACGCGTTCGAGGCGATCGGCTTTTCGAAGACGATCGAGCAGGCGTACGCGGCGACGGACCTCGGCGGCAAGACAATCATCGTGGGCATGGCGCCGGAGGACGACAACCTGACGCTAAGCGCGCTGGACATACCGCGCACCGAGAAGTCGATCATCGGGTCGTGGTACGGGTCGGCGCGGCCGTGGCTGGACCTACCGAAGATGGTGGACCTGTACCTCGACGGCAAGCTGAAGATCGACCCGATGGTGAGCCGCTACTACAAGCTGGACGAGATCAACACGGCCTACGACGCGCTGGCAAACGGCGAGGTGGCACGCAGCATCCTGCTGATGAGTTAGGGCAAAGGGCAAGCGAGCAAAAGGCAAAGAGCGACGGTTGCAGCCGGACGACTCGAAACCTGATCTAGCCTCCAAACAACCATAGGGTAGCGATCAGCAAGCTTGAAAAGGGCGAGCAGAACTCGCAAGGCACGAAAGAGCCACGGCGACACCGTGGCTCTTTCGCGTTCTGGTTGAGGTTATGCAGTGGGTACTGGCGGGGCGGCGATGGTCATGCCGTTGCGCGTGAAGACGTCGACCATTCTGGCGACGTCGGGTGGGCCGCCGGCGGACGCCTTCAAGACTTCGGCAACTTCGCGGAAATAGGCCGGGCCCATGATCGGCGGCGTGATGATGGTGAGTTGCTTCGCGTCCTCGCTGCCAAAGTTATCGAAGCGATGAGAGGCGCCGCGTGGGATGCAGACGGACTGACCGGGCCCCACCGCGTAGGGCTTGCCGTCGATCGTCCAGGTGAGGACGCCGGAGATGCCGTACAGGGTCTCCTCGTAGGCATCGTTCTTGTGGGTCGGAGCCATGAGCTTCTGACCGGCCGGGACCATGACCTCGAAGACGGAGACGCTGCCGTTGGTGTCGTCTCCGGTGAGGAGAAACCGGACGTTCAGCTCTCCCAGGCTGAAGGTTTCCTCAGATGCGTTGATCGTGGGTTCGGTTGTCATGATGTGCTCCTTTCGGTAAACTCTATTTACTAAGCAGGATGGTAAACGGAGTTTACGGGGTTGTCAACACTTGTCAAAAATTGAACCGCCATTTCTGATTGGGGCACTCTTGCGGGTGCCGGGGCAGGTGATCCATCGCCGGTTGATCGCCGACCTGAACAAGGCCGGCTTCGACGACCTGCGGCTGCCGCATATCGCGGTGCTGTCATATCCCAGCGCGGACGGCCAGAGGCCAAGCGAGCTGGCGGAACAGGCTGGTATGAGCAAGCAGGCCATGAACCAGTTGCTGCAGAGCCTCGAGCAGCTCGGCTACATCACGCGCTCGGCGGACGAGGCGGACGGGCGTGCTCGCGTGGTGCACTTCACGCAGCGAGGCGTCGCGGCGTGGAACAAGGAGTTCGAGATCCTGGCGGAGATCGAGTCGGAATGGCGCATCGTTCTGGGCGACGAGGCATTCGAGCGATTGAAGGCGCTGCTCTCCGAAGTGTGGGTGTCTGATCTGATTCCGTGAGTACATACGAGGCAAACGAGCAAACGAGCAAAGGGCAAAAGGTCACGCCTACCGCCGGACGAGTGAGGGCCCTGGTATTCCGAAGAGTCGACCGAGAGTCGACCGAGGAGCGCCGGGTCATGCTTCGCGTCGGCGATGGCTCGCTACGACGTCTCTAACGATGCGCTGCGGTCTTGTTTGACGTAGGCTCTGCGGTACATCGCATCTGAGTCAGGAGTACGAGAGATGAGCGAACGGGTACGGAACTACATCGGCGGCAAGTGGACGGACTCGCGGTCCGATGCCTGGGGCGAGGTGGTGAACCCGGCGACGGGTGAGCTGGTCGCCGAGGTGCCGCTGAACGGCGGCGCCGACGTGCAGATGGCGGTCGAGGCGGCGCAGACGGCGTACGAGAGCTGGCGCAACACGCCTCCGGGCGATCGCATCCAGGTGATGTTCCGGCTGAAGCAGCTGCTCGAGGAGAACTTCGAGGAGCTGTCGCGCACGATCGTGATCGAGAACGGCAAGACGCTGGCCGACGCGCGCGGTGAGCTGCGACGCGGCATCGAGAACGTCGAGGTGGCGTGCGGCATCCCGACGATGATGCAGGGCACGACGCTGGAGAACATCGCGCGCGGCATCGACGAGATCATGATTCGCCAGCCGATCGGCGTCGTGGCGGCAATCACGCCGTTCAACTTCCCGGGGATGATCCCGATGTGGTTCCTGCCCTACGCGGTGGCGACGGGCAACGCAATGATCGTCAAGCCATCGGAGCGGGTGCCGCTGACGATGCAGCGCTTCTTCGAGCTGGTCGACAAGGCCGGGATGCCGCCCGGCGTGCTGAGCCTGGTCAACGGCGGCAAGCAGACGGTCGATGCGCTGCTGGAGCACCCGCAGGTCAAGGGCATCAGCTTCGTGGGCTCGACGCCGGTGGCACGCTACATCTACGCGACAGCGGCGGCTCACGGCAAGCGGGTGCAGTGCCAGGCCGGCGCCAAGAACCATGTCGTCGTGCTGCCGGACGCCGACCTGGAGCTGACGGCGCGCATGGTCAGCGACAGCGCGTTCGGCTGCGCCGGCCAGCGCTGCCTGGCGGTATCGGTGGCGGTGACCGTGGGCGAGGCGCACGCGAAGTTCCGCGACGCTATCGTCGAGACGGCGCGCGCGCTCAGGGTAGGCAACGGGCTGGACGAGAGGGTTCAGATGGGGCCGGTGATCTCGGAAGCGAGCCGCGACCGCATCGAGAACGCGATCGGGCGCGGCGTGAGCCTGGGCGGCACGGCGGTGCTCGACGGTCGCAACGCGGTGATCGAGGGCCTCGAGGGCGGTAGCTTCGTCAACCCGACGATCCTCGACAACATGTCGCCGCACAACGAGCTGTCGAGCACGGAGATCTTCGGGCCGGTGCTGGCGCTGAGCCACGTCGACGAGCTGGACGACGCGATCAAGCAGATCAACTCGAACCCGTTCGGCAATGCGGCGTCGCTGTTCACTACTAACGGCATCGCGGCGCGCAAGTTCCGCAACGAAGTCTCGACGGGCAACGTGGGAATCAACATCGGCGTAGCGGCGCCGATGGCGTACTTCCCGTTCAGCGGCTGGAAGGACAGCTTCCTGGGCGTGCTGCACGGTCAGAGCTGGGACGGCGTCGAGTTCTACACGGACAAGAAGGTCGTGATCGAGCGCTGGCCCGCGGAGTGGTCGCGGCGGTTCTAAGGCGGCAATTGGCTGTTGGCAGTTGGCTCTTAGCTGACGGTTATCAGTTGTCAGTCTTCAGTTCTTAGTTGCGGTGCGCTTCTTCTTTTGTCGTTGTGAAGGCGATAGCCCGAAGCAACCTTTGACGTACCGCCTCAGGCTCGCAAGGCGCTGAGTGTTGTTCGGGGCGTCAGAGACTGCAGCGTGGGCTGTCGCCTCCTCGCAACGACAGTTTCGTCGTGGGGTCGAGAAGTCGGGTTGCCTTTGTCAGTGCAGCGTCAAGTGTTTTCGTGGCCTCAGCATGACAGGGGTGCTCTCGCGGCGCCTATATTACGGCCCGTAAGTCTCCGGGTCCGTCGGGAGGTAGAGCAGCGGGTCGACGACCTGGCCGTTGATGTGCAGCTCGAAGTGCAGGTGGATGCCGGTGGCGTAACCGGTGCGGCCGCCGATGCCGATGATGTCGCCCTGGCCGACGCTCTGACCCTGGTGCACGCCGATGACGGAGAGGTGGGCGTAAAGCGTCTGCTGGCCGTCGCCGTGGTCGATGACGACGTAGTAGCCGTAGGAGCAGCAGGGGTCGCCGCCGGCGAAGGTGACGATGCCGGAGCGTGCGGCCACGATCGACGCATCGGTGTTGTTGTAGAGGTCGATGTCGATGCCCAGCGGGTGTGACGGACCGAAGTAGCTCGAAATCGGTCCCTGTGCGGGCCAGATATAGAGACCCTGGTTGGTAGACGGGCGCTTGCCGGAAGACGGTGTCGACGTTGCGGTGGCGGCCGCTTTAGTGGCCGTCGGCGTGGGCGGCACCGGCGTCGCGGTAGCTTTCGGCGTGGCGGCAGCGGGCGAGGCCTTGGGCTTCGGCGTCGAGGTCGGCGCCGGCGTGTCGGTGGGCGCCGCAGTTGGGGTGTCCGTCGGCGTGACGGTAGGCTCAGGTGTCGGAGTCTCGGCATCTGCGGCCGACGCTGCATCAGCCGGGACCTGCTGCGGGTCGGGAATGAAAACGTTCTGGCCGAGGGCGAGCTTGCCGCCCGGGATGTCATTGAACGGCGATGCGGTGATGTCGTCGGCTGAGACGCCGTAGGACGCCGCTACTCCGGCCAGCGACTCGGGTGTGATCACGGTGTGGATGATGCCCGTCTGCTGCGGGATGCGGAGGTTCTGCCCGGGCTCGATGTGGTCGGAGCTGACGACGTCGGGCTTGTTGCTCTGGACCAGGAGGTCGATGGCGGAGACGGAGCCGTTGCCTTTGAGGCCGAGCTTGATGGCGATGCCGCTGAGCGTGTCGCCGGGCTTGACGGTGTAGACGCAGAACGCCGGGTGGGAGGCGCTGTCGGGACAGTCAGGGTTGCCGGAGGGTGTCGCAGTCGGCGTGGCGGTCGACTCGGCGACGGCGGGCAGACCGAGAGCCTCAATGCGCTGCACGGAGGCGTCGACCTCGGCGTCGGTCTGGGCGGAGCCGAGGGCGACGAGCGCGAGCAGCAGCGAATCCGAGGAAGCCTGATCGACGGACGCGGGAGACGGCGCGATCTGCGCTTGCGGTGGCGCGACGGCGCCGGTCGATTCGGCCTGCAGGGCGTCCGAGAAGGTGAAGCGCGGCGACGGCTGAGACAGCGCCTGCGGCGCTTGCGGTTGAGTCTTGAGCTGAGGTGAGTTGCTGGCCTCGGCCGGCGTCTGCGAGTGACCGTTACCGGGAATCGCGTTGGGCAGAGCGACAGCGACGGCGCCACCAATCACGAGCAGGGTTACGGCGATGTGCAGCAGGAAACGCGCGGCACCGGGGGCGTGATACGACTCGGGTTGAGCCTGTACGCCTCGGGAGCCGGGGACGAATCGGCGGGAGATTCGTTTCGACCGGATTAGGGGGCCCTCCGGAGAATCGACCCGCCGGCGAGTACCAGCGGGAGCAAACGCGGCTTCATTCTAGCGTAAGTCGTCAAGTACCACACCATAACGATGTTGTCGGGTCCGTGTCGGGAGACGCGTCCTCAGGTAGATCAACGGCAGGTTGGGGTCGAGGCTGCAGGGGCAGGCGGGGCCGTTGTGCTAAGGCGGGGCGTCAAACGTTGCCGCCTCGCTACCGCGATGGCTTGTAATGACGGAGCGGGGCGACTGGTCGAGGCGCCGGGGTGCTCGGGGGAGTCTTTGTTGAGGATGAGACGACGCCCTCGCCCGAGGTTGCCGCGCCTCGCTGCGGCGATGGCTCGCAACGATGGAATCGGGCCGCTACTGGGTGGTGACGCAGTGGCTGAGGAAGTACTGGCGCTCGCTGGCGGAGCGGTAGTCGGTGCCGCGGATGGCGTTGCAGTCGGTGCGGTCCGGCAGGGCGGTGGGCGAGAGGCAGTTCGACTGGAACCAGGACTGCTCGGCGTTGGTGCGGCTGGTGGCGGTCTGCAGCGTGGAGCAATCGAGGCGGGCGGTGGACGGCGAGGTCGTGCCGCTGCTGACGGTGAGCGTGAGTTTCGAGCCGGCGTCGACTTTGGCGCCGGGCGCGGGCGACTGGGAGATCACGAGGCCGGACGCGACCGTCGGGTTCGGCGTCTGGATGATCAGGTAGCTGTAGTTGGCGCTGCGCAGGTAGTCGAGGACGCTGTTGAGCTCGACGCCGGCGAAGTCGGGCAGGCTGCCGTCGGCGGGCGTGACCAGCGTCCTGGCGGTCGGAGTCGGCGCGGTGGTGTCGGCGGCGACGGCGCCCTGACCCTGAACACCGAGGGCCTGCTGCGCCTGCTGCTGGACTGCCTGGTCGAGGGCTTGTTGCGGCGGCAGAGTGCTGCCGCTTCGCAGCATGAAATAGGCGACGGCAGCCAGCGCGACGACGCCGGCGATCGCCCAGGGCACCCAGCCGAGTCGAACGTCGATCGGGTGCTCGACGGGAGGCAGGGCTTTCGGGACGGGCGCGGCCCAGGCGGGCGGCAGCGCATCGAGCTCCGGCTCGGGGTCGAGGTCGAGGTAGCGGCAGTAGGTACGCAGGAAGCCGCGGGCGTAAACGGGTGCAGGGAAGATGGTGTAGTCGTGGTCTTCGAGGGCCACAAGGAAACGGCGCGAGATGTGGGTGCCGCGCTCTACGTCTTCGAGGGAGAGACCTCTAGTTAATCTCGCCTCTGAAAGGCTGAGGCCGAGCTGCGTCATGTCTCCGTCCCGGAGGTCTGCTTACATAATACGGATGGATAACGAAAGTAAAGCAGCCTGCGTAACCTGTCAAGTTATCGGCCTCGTTGAAGGCACGCACGAGAGGCGTCGCCCGGTGACGATCGGGCGTCTACAATGCCGCGGAGGAGACGAGACCATGGCGAAGCAGATTTCGGCACGAGAGCTACACGACCTGATGCAGCGCGAGGGCGACAACCTGGCGCTGCTGGACGTGAGAGAGACGGCGGAGTACAACCTGGCGCATATCGGGGGTTCGTGCTCGCTGCCGCGGCGCCAACTCGAGTGGCGGGTAAGCCAGTTGGTGCCGTGGACCGGCGAGCGCGTGATCGTGTGCGACGACGACGGTCAGCGGGCATCGCTGGCCTCGTCGACGCTGGAGGCGCTGGGCTACAGCGACGTGGCGGTGTTAACCGGCGGGCTGAACCGCTGGGTGACCGAGAACTACGGCACCGAGTGGGGCGTCAACGTGCCGAGCAAGGACTTCGGCGAGAAGCTGTTGCTGACCCAACATGTGCCGGAGGTCGAGCCGGACGAGCTGGCGACCTGGTTGAAGGACGGCCGCAAGCTGATCATGCTGGACTCGCGTACACCGGAGGAGCACAACCGCGCCTGCATCCCCGGCAGCCGATCGATGCCGGGCGCCGAGCTTGGTCTGCGCATCTGGGACCTCGCGGATGACGAGACGACGGTGGTGGTGCACTGCGCCGGGCGCACGCGCAGCCTCCTCGGGGCCGGGACGCTGCAGCGCCTGGGCGTGAAGAACGTGTTCGCGCTGAAGAACGGCACGATGGGCTGGCAGCTCGCCGGACTCGATCTGGAGACGGGCTCGCAGCGGCTGGCGCTACCGGAGCCCTCGGATGAGGGGCGCAAGCTGGCGGTGGCGAAGACGCGCAGCGTAGCGCTGCAGGAAGGTGTGCGCTATGTCGACGCCGCGGGCTGTCGCGAGCTGATGGCGTCGGCGGCGAAACAGACTATATACGCAATCGACGTGCGCAGTCGCGAGGAATACGCGGCGGGTCACGTGCCGGGGTTTCGCTGGGTGCCCGGCGGGCAGGCCGTGCAGGCGACCGACAACTTCGTCGCGGTGCGCGGCGGCAGCATCGTCTTCGCCTGCGACGCGAGCAGCGTGCGCTCGAGCATGACGGCGGCGTGGTTCCGGCAGATGGGCTTCCCGAATGTCTACGTGCTCGACGGCGGCACCGACGCCTGGAGCGCTGACGGTCCTGGTCTCGAAACGGGCGAGGACATCGAGACGCCGGCCGGGCTGGACGCGGCGCGCGAACGCGTCGAGACCGTTGAGCCGGCGGCGCTGCAGGCCCAGCTACGAGCCGACGGCGCAACGGTAATCCACGTCGGTACGAGTGACGAGTTCAGCACGGCGCACGTGCCGGGCTCGCACTGGATATCGAGGAGCTGGCTGGAGCTGCGTATCGGTGAGGTGGCGCCGGAGGGGTCGCGTGTGTTCGTGACCAGCAAGGACGAAGCGAACTCGCTTCTGGCGGCGTCGACGCTACGCGACCTGGGATACGAGGCCGAGGCGCTAGAGGGCGGCATCGAGGCGTGGCGGGAGGCCGGCCTGCCGATCGAGCAGGGGCTGACGGGCGTGGCGCAGGCGCCGGACGACGTGCTGCCGGTGCGACGCTCCTACGCGGAGATGCTGAACTACCTGCGGTGGGAAGAGCAGCTCGGGGAGAAATACGAGGGTTAAGGGCAAACAAGCAAACAAGCAAACAAGCAAAGAGCCCGAAGTTTGACCGAGTCCGGTGCCCTTTGTTCGTTTGCTCGTTTGGTTGTTTGTGGTG
Source organism: uncultured Chloroflexia bacterium (assembly GCA_963732945.1). Classification (GTDB taxonomy): domain Bacteria; phylum Chloroflexota; class Dehalococcoidia; order DSTF01; family WHTK01; genus WHTK01. The sequence goes on along the minus strand of CAVTBL010000003.1, from coordinate 595,897 downwards.
ACGACGGAGGAGGAATCATTTGGGAACGTACCGGATGTTTACAGGATGGATGGGAAGGCGCGCTGGGAGGCAGTCGATCTGGCGACGGCGAAGTCGTGGACCGACGGAATAGAAGTAACGAAGATTCGCTACGGGTCGCGGGCGCGCGGCGAGCTGCAGGACTGGCACCCGGCGCCGCAGCGGCAGTTCGTGATCATCCTCTCGGGTCAGCTCGAAATCGGCTTCGAGGACGGGTCGAAGAAGGTGTTCGGGCCGGGCGATGCGCGTCTCGTAGAAGACACGACGGGCAAGGGGCACACGACGATTGCGCTGGGCAACGAACCCTGCATCACGGCAACGATTGGGCTGAAAGACCAGGGCTGAGACCGGGAAGCAAAGCGCTCTACCCGACTTCAGGACACAAACTTTCGAGACTGAAGCGCATGCGTGGGGTTTAGATACCGAGGCTTGGTGCCGAGGAGTAACCTATGCGTTTCTTCAAGTTTGGCTCGTCTCGTCTGAAGGAATCCGAGGTGGACGTGATTCGCGATCAGGTTCGCGGCATCCACGATGAACTGGTGAAGCGTCGCAAAGGCAATGTGACGGACCTTTACGCGTACTTCGTGGAGGAAGACTACTGGCCCGTCGAGCACCCGGACGCCAGAGACGAGCAGCCACGCCCCGAGTCTTCCTGATCGGCTGTCGCGAGAGATTCGCGGGTCTGATCCAGACATTGGTCGCCGTCAGCTTTGCGGGCGACGGGTGAGCCTCTGTTTCTGACCCGCGCGGTCGTCGTCTCGACGGCGCGCTGTATCCCCTCACCCTAACCCTCTCCCACGATGGGAGAGGGGACCTCCCTGATCGGCTGTCACGAGAGACCCGCGGGGCCCTGTCTCGATTCTCGAGGGAGTGCGACAAGTATCGAGTGCGCGTTTCGGCGCGAGCTCGCTGCGAGTGTGCTCAGCGGCGGGCCGCGCTCAGGCGTTGGCTTCGAGCAGGGCGTCGCGGAGGTAGCGCAGGGTGAGGGTGGTGAACTCGACCATGTTGGGCTCTCGGTCTGCGATGCCGGTCTCGAAGACGGCGCTGCGCGTTACGGGGCCGCTGATGCTGATGGTCGTGCGGCCAGGCGGCAGGCCGGAACGCCCGCTGGTGGGGCCGGCGAGGCCGGACTCGGCGATGCACCAGGTGGCGCCGAGCTTCTGACGGAAGCGGTCGCCGACGGCTGCCAGCATCTCCTGGGTGGTACCACGGTAGTTCTCGAACATTTCGGGCGGAGCGCCGGCGAGCACGACGCGCGAGTTCAGCGTGTAAAGCACGCCGCCACCGGCGTAGTAACGCGAGGCGCCGGCGGTCGAGAGCAGCGCGGCCGAGACGAGGCCGCCGGTGGTCGATTCGGCGACAGCGATGGTGTCGCCGCGGTCCGTAAGCAGCTTTGCGACTTCGGTGGCCAGCGACTGCTGTTCGTCGTTGAGGAAGGGCATGTCGGTCCTCCTAAGAAACGGGCGTGTCGGACGGGGTCTGCGATTCGGCGTAGCTGGCCCGGGCGCGAGCGACCGCGTCGTCGCGAAGCTGCTGCACGCTGAGGGCCGTGCGTTCGGCGTCTTGCTGCGAGGCGCGCAGGCTATCGAGGCTGTGCTGGAACTGCGGCTTCACGTAGCGCGCGATCAGCTCGTAGCTGTGCATGATCTGCTCGCGGGTAGCCCAGTCGACGCCGGTGGTGAGCAGACCGCCGAAGCCGCCGCTGCTCTCGTCGAGGCGGTGAATCGTCTCGATGAGGTCGTCGGGCGTGCCGATGCACCAGATGTGGCGCTCGTTCATACCCTCAACGATCGCGTCTTTGTCGCTCTCGAAGGGTCGCGGGAAGCCCATGGTGCCTTCGAAGTAGTCGCGCCAGTAGGTGCCGGCGCGGGCACGTACTTCGGCGAAGGCCTGCTCGCGCGTCTCCGCGAGGTGGACGTGCAGGACGAGGCGCCAGTCCTCGCGATTTACGGTGCGGCCGTGCTCGGCGGCGGTCTTTTCGGCGATGCCCCAGAAGTCGTTGAGGGTGGCGTCGCCGCGCGGACTCGAGATCGAGAGCACGCCGAGGCCGTACTTGCCGGCGAGCACCATGCCTGATGGCGAGCCGGCGGCAGCGACGAAGAGCGGGAAGTGCGGCTGGGTGAATGGCTTGAGGTGCAGGCGGGCGTTGCGCAGCGTGATCCAGTCGCTCTCGTGCGTGACGGGCTCGTCGCTGGTGAGCAGGCGCTGGATGACGCCCATCGATTCGTCCATACGCGGGCGCTGAGTAGAGGGCTCGATGCCGAGCATGAGGGCGTCGGTGACGAGGGCGCCGGGGCCGACGCCGAGCATGACGCGGCCGCGCGTGAGGTGGTCGAGCAGCACCATGCGGTTCGCGACCATGAGGGGGTTGTGGTACGGCAGTGAGATGACGCCGGTGCCGAGCTTGATGTGCTTGGTGCGCTCGGCAGCGACGCCGATGAACAGCTCCGGTGATGCGATGATCTCCCAGCCGGCGCTGTGGTGCTCGCCAATCCAGGCCTCGTCGAAGCCGAGGTAGTCGAGCCACTGCAGCAGCTCGAGGTCGCGCTCGAGGGAGAGGGTTGGGTCCTCGCCTAGCTGGTGAAAGGGAGCGAGGAAGATGCCGAACTTCATTCTCCGGGGCAGCGTCATGGTGACCTCGATCCTGCAGCAAGGGTGCGATGGGCGTGGTCGCTAACGTAAGCGATCCACGGTGCTAAGTCTATTTAATCGCGCTGTCGCAAGAGACTGCGAGGGCTGAGTCTCGGCCCCGGCGTCGTGCGGTTTCTCGAGGAGCAGGATTCTGCCCTGGCGGCCGTATGAGGTGCCTTCGTTGTTGCTGTCAGAACCCGAGAACGCGGCTGTTCGAGCGGCGATTCCTCGGCTGCGCTCGGAATGACGCCTCGCTGCGCATCGGGCCATCGAGCCCGACGACAGAGCGATGTCAGGCGAGGAGGAAGTAGACGTCGGTGCGGAGCTGCGATTCGTCGGGGGTCCAGTCGCCGTAGACCTCCCAGCTGGGGCCGGCGAGTCGGTGGTTGTTGGCGGCGCACCATTCGATAACGGCGCTGGCGGCGGCGCGGAGCAGCCGGTACTCGCCGATGTGGGTGGTTGTGGCGACGCGGCCGGCGGGCGTCGAAGAGACGATGACCGGCTCGACGGGCGTGAAGTCTTCGAAGACTTGCACGCCGACCTCGGTGAGGCCGGTCGCGTCGTACTTGATCACGTTGTGGCCGGTGTTCATCAGACGGTGATCTTGCAGGAAGACCCAGACGGCGGAACTGAGCTCCATGATCGTCGGAGCGAGGTTGTCGAAGGGAGCGCTGCCGGGGATCGAGGCGAGGCGCTGCTCCGACACTTGGACGATGCGGACTTCGTACTCCATGGTTAGAGGGCGAGCGCTACGCCTTCGCCGCGCAGGTCGGAGGCGACGGCCCAACCGCCGCCGGGCTGCGATGCGACGAGCTGGCTGCGGGCGATGTTGCCGTCCCAGGCCGAGAGCCTGCCGACGCTGTGACCGCGCGCCGCGAGGTCGTCCATGACTTCGGGGGCGAAGCGCGACTCCATCGCGAGGTTGCCGTTGATCAGTACCCAGCGCGGCATATCGACGGCGCTCTGCAGGTCGAGGCCCCAGTCGAGCACGCCGGCCAGGGTCTGGACGTTGCTCTGCACCTGGTAATCACCGCCCGGGGTGCCGCCGCCGCAGACGAGCTCGCCGTCGCGCAAAGCCATGAAGGTGTTGAGCGTGTGCACGGTACGCTTGGCCGGCGCGAGGGCATTGGCGGCGCCGGGCGTAGTGCTGAAGGCGCTGAGGCGGTTGTTCATGAGGACACCCGTGCCGGGGATCAGCACCTGGGCGCCCCAGGGAGCAAAGACGCTCTGGATGAACGCAACCGCCAGGTCCTCGCCGGCGACGACGAACGACGTGGTGTCGCCGCCGATCATCGCGGGGGCGGGCTCGCGGGCGCGCTGCAGGTCGATCTCGGCGGCGCGAGCACGAGCGTGCTGCTTCGAGATCAGTTGCTCGACGGGCACCGTCTCGACCAGGGGGTCGGCGACGTAGCGGCGGCTGTCGGCGAAGGCGAGCTTGGTCGCCTCGACCATGACATGAACCGCGTCGGCACTACCGAGGCCCCATTCGGCCAGCGGGAAGCTCTCGAGGATGTTCAGCGTCTCGAGCAGGACGATGCCCTGGGAGGGCAGGGCCTGCTCGTAGACGTCGCAGTCACGGTAGGTGGTCGTGATCGGGTCGTCCCAGAGGGCGGCGGTGGTATCGAAGTCCTGCTTGTCGATGAGGCCGCCGAGCTGGGCGAGGCCGTCGAGCAGGAGCCCGCCGGTCTGGTTCTGGTAGAAGGCCTGGCGGGGCTCCTCGATCCAGTCTTCGGAGAGGCGGCGCAGCGTCTGGGCGAGGTCGGGCTGACGCAGCGTCTCGCCCTCCCCGTAGGGCGTCGAGCCGTCTTTGAAGAAGACGCCGCGCAGGGCGTCGCTCCAGGGGCTGGTGTAGTCGTGCAGCATCGTCAGGGCGCCGGCGAGACGCATCGAGACCGGGAAGCCGTCCTCGGCGTAGCGAATCGCGGGCTCGAGCAGGGTCTCGAGGGGCCGGGTGCCGTAGGTGCCGTGCAACTCGAGCAAACCGTCGACGAAGCCGGGAACGCTGATCGAGAGCGGGCCGTTCGGCGGGATGCCGTTGGAGAAGCGATCGAGAGTGGCGTTGAGCGGGGCGAGGCCGCCGGCGTTGAGGCAGTCGACGGTGTTGTGGCCGCGTCGCCAGACGAGGCAGAAGGCGTCGCCGCCGAGGTGGGTGCGGTGCGGCTTGGTGACGACGTTGACCAGCGCCGCCGCGACGGCCGCGTCGGCCGCGTTGCCGCCGCGCTGCATGACGTTGAGCGCGGCGAGTGATACGAGGGGGTGGTCGGCAGCCACGGCGAAGCGCGATCCGTAAACGGAGCCGCGCCGGGGAGCCTGGACGCCTGGCAGCGGTTCGGTGTCGGGCGTGCCGAGGGCGCCGAGGTTGGGGTGCTCGTACGCGTGGTTCATCCGCGTCGATCATCCGGTTCGGGTGACGGGGATGTCAACGCGAGCCGCTTTTATCGGCTGTCGCGCGAGATTTGCCAAGGTGATCTGGAGGTGATGCGTCGATAGAAATGCCTGATTCGTGCGTCATCGGGAGGCGAGGCGCTCGGCGTGTTGCGGGTGTCAGACTCTCAACCTTGTGAGCCTGACAAGCCGGATGAGGCGCCTTGAGGCGCCTCATCCGGGGGGGACGCTGATTCGTACTTGTTCTCGTTCGCGTCAGGCCGCGAGCAAGCGTTGGAAGAAGGAACGATACTGTTGCAAAGCCTGGCGCAAGTCCTCGGTCGAGACGTCGGAGCCGCGGCTCCATTGGCCTTCGAGTTGCTCGCGTTGGTCGGCGAAGCTGCGTGCCAGATCCTGGATTACCTCTGCGACAAGCCCGTCGGCTTCACGCACCGAGTCCTTCGGCTTGTCGACAAAGTCGGCCTGAATCGAAGTCCAGCGCTCCCTGTAGGACGAGGTCGTCGTGCTCGGGAGGAGCTCAGCCGCCTGCGTGCTGTCTCGCTCAGTGGATGCCGTCTCCAATTGCGCTTTGCCATTGCGACCATACGCCATGTCCGCCGTAGTCAGTTGCTGAGTGTCTTGCTCATTCACGTTTGTTTACCTCCGTTGGGCCATCGAGGGCGCATCAGTCTCCGCGAGGAGGTCCTCGAAGAGAGAACGATAGTGCACCATCGCTTGCCTTAGTTGCTCAGTGCTGACGCCGCCGCCAGCCTGAGCCCGCGATATCGAGTGCGCTTGCCGGTAGCTGTCGACGACTTCGGCGTGGTCGACCGAGATGTCGGCAACGCGTTGCTCGAAATCACCGATCGGGTAGCCGCGCTCCATCATGACCCGCTGTACGAGATCGTCAGCCTCGACGATCGCTTTGCCGGGTTCGTCGACGAAGTGCGCCTGAACGTTGCGCCAAGTCTCTGCATAGCCTCTTCGGGCCGTATCGGTCAGCGGGACGATGTTTAGCTTCTCGACGCGCTTTTGGCGCTCGTGTAGCTCTTGCTCGCCCTTCAGGCGCCCGGAACCTGAGACAGTGCGGTCATATTCGGGACCGAATCGATCCTTTAAGCCGGCGGACCGCCGGGTCTCCAGGTAGAAGAGGGCCGCTACGGCGCCTACCAGTAAGACTGCAATCACGACGATTGTGACGATCAGGGAAGTATCCAGGTTGTCACCTCCTACCCCTAACTTGGTTGGGCATCGCCGAGCAAACGAATTTACGGTGCCCTGAGTTCACCCTAGAGTTCGGATAGGCGACTCGGAATGAAATCGGCGGCAGGGAGCGTGGCGGATGGATTACAACGGCTTCGGGCATGACCGACGCGCGGGCGTGCCCCGTGTAATGAATTGCGCCGTCATGAATGATCGCGGGCGGTGAATCGGTTTCACAGTGTCCGGCTGGTATCATCTGGGCGACTAACCCCGATGACGCTGGAAACGAAATAGAGGCAAGGCATGGCTGACACCGTTTACGAACTGCTACGCGCCGGTAACGACGGCGACCCCGCTATCGTCGTGCCGGGAGGGCCGACGCTGACGTTCGCCGAGCTGCGACGACAGATCGACCACCTGGCAGGGCAGCTGAACAAGGTCGGCATCGGGCGCGGCGACAGGGTGGCGCTGGTGACGCCGAACGGTCCGGAGGCGGCGATCAGCTTCCTCGCGGTGGCGGTATGCGCGACGGCGGCGCCGCTGAACCCGGCGTATCGCGAAGAAGAGTTTCGCTTCTACATGGACGACCTGCGGGCCAAGGCGCTGATTACGCTGCCGGGCGACGCGGAGGCGGCGCACGCGGCCGCGGGCACCGATGTGCTGCGACTGGCGCTGGACGGCGCGCCGGGCAACTACACGTTGACCATGCGCGGCGTCGAGCTTTCGACGCAGGCGCCGCGATACGCCGAGCCGGACGACATCGGGCTCGTGCTGCACACCTCGGGGACAACCGCGCGGCCGAAGATCGTGCCGTTGAGCCAGCGCAACCTGGCGACGTCGGTCGGTAACATCATGACGGCGCTGGCGCTGACGCCCTCGGACCGCTGCCTCAACGTAATGCCGCTGTTCCACATCCACGGGCTGATGGCGGCGTTGCTGGCGTCGCTGGGCGCCGGGGCTTCGATCGTGACGTCGCCGGGGTTCGATGCGTTCCGGTTCTTCGGCTGGCTGGACGAGACGAAGCCGACCTGGTACACCGCTGTGCCGACGATGCACCAGCTCGTGCTGAGCCGCGCGGGCCGTCAGAAGGAGATCCTGGCGGACACGCACCTGCGCTTCGTGCGGTCGTCTTCGGCGTCGCTGCCACCGACCGTGATGGCGGAGCTGGAGGAGACGTTCGGTGCGCCGGTGATCGAGGCGTACGGCATGACGGAGGCGTCGCACCAGATGGCGACGAACCCGCTGCCGCCTGCCGAGCGCAAGCCGGGATCGGTCGGGCGAGGCGCCGGCGTGCAGGTCGGGATCATGAACGACGACGGCGACCTGCTCGACGAGGGGCAGACGGGCGAGATCGTGATCAAGGGCGGCAACGTCACGGCGGGCTACGAGAACAACCCGACGGCTAACGAGTCGTCGTTCACGCACGGTTGGTTCCGCACCGGCGACCAGGGTCACGTCGACCACGACGGCTACCTCTACCTCACAGGCCGAATCAAGGAGATCATCAACCGCGGCGGCGAGAAGGTGAGCCCGCGCGAGGTCGACGAGGTGCTGCTGGAGCACCCGGCGGTGGCGCAGGCGGTGGCGTTCGCGATGCCGCACGACAGGCTCGGCGAGGAGGTTGCGGCGGCGGTCGTGCTGCACGAAGGCGCCTCGGCGGACGAGAAGGAGCTGAAGGAGCACGCCTCGAAGCACCTGGCCGACTTCAAGACGCCGAAGACGATCGTGATTTTGCAGGACATCCCGAAGGGCGCGACGGGCAAGATCCAGCGCATCGGGCTGGCGGAGAAGCTGGGGCTGGGGGCCAAGAAGTAGCGATTGCGCAGGTGGGGAGCTCGACCCTCACCCTAACCCTCTCCCTGCCAGGGAGAGGGGGACACCGCCTCTCGCGCACAGGGTCAGTTGGGGCTAGAGGGTGACGCTGGGAATTTGGCGGACTAGCGGATGAAGATTGCGATTTTCGGGGCCGGGGCGATCGGCGGCTACCTGGGGGCGAAGCTGGCGCTCAAGGGCGACGCCGAGGTGACGCTGATCGCGCGCGGGCCGCACCTGGCGGCGATGCAGCAGAACGGGCTGCGCCTGATCGAGGAGGACGGCTCCGAGAGCGTGTCGAGGCCGCGTCTGGTCGCCGACACGCGCGACGCCGGGCCGCAGGACTACGTGGTGCTGGCGGTGAAGTCGCACGGTGTGGCGCCGGCGCTGGACGCAATCGTGCCGCTGCTTGGCGACGACACTGCGGTCGTGACGGCGCAGAACGGCGTGCCGTGGTGGTACTTCTACGGCGTCGAAGGACCGTACCGGGACCGGCGCGTCGAGAGCGTCGACCCGGGCGGTCGCATCTGGGACGCAATCGGTCCGCAGCGGGTGATCGGCTGCGTGGTCTACCCGGCGTGCGAGATCGAGGCGCCGGGCGTGATCCGGCACACCGATGACAACCGCTTCAGCCTGGGCGAGCCGGACAACACGCGCTCGGAGCGGGCGGCGGCGCTGGCGCAGGTGCTGAACGCGTCGGGCCTGCGAGCGCCGCTACGTCGCAGCATCCGCGGCGAGATCTGGGTGAAGCTCTGGGGCAACGTGGCCGTGAACCCGCTGAGTGCCCTGACGCGCGCCACGCTGGCGCAGCTCGGGCGCGAGCCGGCGACGCACGCCTTCGCGCGCGAGGTGATGGTCGAGGTCGAGGCGGTGGCAAACGCGCTCGGGGAGAAGATGGCGGTCGACGTTGACGCGCGGCTCAACGGGGCGTTCGAGGTCGGCGAGCACAAGACGTCGATGCTGCAGGACCTCGAGCTGGGGCGGCCGATGGAGGTCGACGCGATCGTGAGCGCGGTCGTGGAGCTGGCGCGCGTGGCGGGCGTCGAGACGCCGAAGCTGGACGCGCTCGACGGGATGATCAGGCTGCTTGCACAAAACGTGCGGGCTTAGGTCAGGCACCAGGGGCCAATACAGAGTCTCCCGAAGGCAGAGGAGAGGCCTCGCGGCGACGAAATTGCAGTACAATGTAATACGTTGCATTGCATAGGAGGCGCCATGAGCCGGACCACGACCAGCTTTCGACTAGACGACGACCTGCGCGAGCATCTGCTGGCGCTCGCAGAGCATGAAGGGCTTTCGTTGACCTCTCTCGTGGAGCGCATGCTACGAGAAGGCCTGGCCGTCGCAGAACATCCCGGCATCGTGTTCAAAGGCGGTCCGTCAGGGCGCCGGGCCGCACTTGCCGGCGGGCCCGACGTCTGGGAGATCGTTGCGGCGCTTCGCCACACGTCGGGCGGCGAGGCGGAGCGTGTTGGCACCGTCGCCGCCGAGTTCGGGATTCATGAGCGGCAGGCCGTCATCGCGCTGAACTACGCTGCGGCGCATCGCGAGGAGATCGAAGCACGCATCAGTGCCAATGATTTCGCATTGCAGGAGGCGGAGCGGGTTGCTGCATCGCGCTTACGCCTCCTTGCATGAGGTTCCTCATCGATTCGATGTTGCCTCCCCAGGTGACTGCCTATCTGAATGGGACCGGGCACCATGCGGTCACGCCCGCAATCCTGGGTGCTCATAATCTGCCGGATGATGTTCTCATCGAGCTGGCTGCGCTGGAGCAGTTGGTCATCGTGACGGAGAATGCGAGCGACTTCGCCCAGGTGACTACGACCCCCGTGCTGATGGTTCTGAAGTCCTGGTGGCCGTCCGAGTCACTGGCCCCGCGAATGGCTGCGGCCCTGGACCGGTGGGCGGCAGCAAACCCGCGTCCGGGGCAATGGGCACACTGGCTCCAGCCCGAGTTCCGCTAGCGAAACCCTCCGCGCCGTCTGGGCAGCCTTGCGTCTCAGTCGATGTAGGACATGGCGGGCAGCGTCAGGAAGTCTTCGAAGTGGTCGGCGATGGCGACTTTTTCGAAGATTTCGCGGGCCTCGATGAAGCGGCGGCCGGGCTCTTCGGCCGGGAGCTTGGCCAGCTCTTCGTCCGTGATCTGACGCACGAGCTCCGGCGTGACGGCGCGGCCGTCGTCGAGGTGAGCGTCGTTGTGCATCCACTGCCAGAGCTGCGAGCGCGAGATTTCGGCGGTGGCGGCGTCTTCCATGAGGTTGAAGATGGCGGCGGCGCCGACGCCGCGCAGCCACGACTCGATGTACTGGATGCCGACGCTGACGTTCTGGCGCAGACCGGCCTCGGTAATGGTGCCGCCGGTCTTGTCGAAGGCGACGAGGTCGGCGGCAGTGACGTGCACCTCGGGGCGCTGGCGGTCGATCTGGTTGGGGCGCTCGCCGAGCACCTCGTCGAAGACCTCTGTGGCGAGCGCGACGAGGTCGGGGTGGGCGACCCAGGTGCCGTCGAAGCCGTCGTTGACCTCGCGCAGCTTGTCTTCGCGCACGCGGGACATGGCGATGGCGTTGACGTCGGCGTCGCGGCGGCTGGGGATGAAGGCCGCCATGCCGCCCATGGCGAAGGCGCCGCGACGGTGGCAGGTCTTGACCAGCAGCTCGGTGTAGGCGCGCATGAACGGCACGGTCATGGTGATCTGGGCGCGGTCCGGCAGAGTGGCGTTCTTCCAGGTGCGGAACTTCTTGATCACGCTGAAGATGTAGTCCCAACGACCGGCGTTGCAGCCGGCCGAGTGGTCGCGTAGCTCGTAGAGGATCTCATCGATCTCGAAGGCGCCGAGGATGGTCTCGATCAGCACGGTGGCCTTGATGGTGCCGTGGGGCACGCCGAGCAGCTCCTGGGCGGCGCGTGAAGACGTCGTTCCAGAGCCGCGCTTCGAGGTGGCTCTCCATCTTCGGCAGGTAGTAGTAGGGGCCGCTGCCGCGCGCTGTGAGCTCTTTGGCGTTGTGGAAGAAGTAGAGGCCGAAATCGAAGATGCTGCCGGACATCGGCGCGCCGTCGACGAGGACGTGATCCTCTTCGAGGTGCCAGCCGCGGGGGCGCACTAGCAGGGTCGCGGTCTTGTCGTTGAGCTCGTAGACGCGCCCGTCCTCGCGCTCGAAGCGGATCTGGCGTCGCACGGCGTCGATCAGGTTGAGCTGGCCGTCGACCATGTTGTGCCAGGTCGGGGCGTTGGCGTCCTCGAAGTCGGCCATGAAGACGCGGGCGCCGGAGTTGAGGGCGTTGATCACCATGCGGCGGTCCGTGGGGCCGGTGATTTCGACGCGACGGTCCTGCAGGTCGGCCGTGGTTATGGGTGCGACGCGCCAGGAATCGTCGTCGCGGATGTGCCGGGTCTCGGGTAGGAAGTCGGGCTTTTCGCCGGCGTCGAAGCGCTTCTGACGCTCGTAGCGATTCTCGAGGAGCTGTTTGCGGGTGCTGTTGAAGCGACGTTGCAGCTCGGCCAGGAAGACGAGGGCGTCATCGGTAAGCACCTCGTCGAAGCGCTCCTCGATGGCTCCGTGTACCTCTACTCCCGTGGTTGCCGTCATCGTGTCCTCCCCGAGCTATGCGTATGTCTGTCGACGCATTCTATCGCAGGCAAGACTGGAGAGAGGTTGGCGGTTGGGTACAGGAAGTTGTCAGTTTTCAGTCGTCCGCTGACAGTTGACGGGTCGAGAGTGGTTGCGGGCGGGGAGGAGGGCTACATCGAGGCACCTCGCAAGATCGTTGCACGCTGCGGTTGCGACACGGCACCGCGGTGAAGATGCGTGGCGATGGGAGAGCGGCGATTCCTCGGCTGCGCTCGGAATGACATCTCGGCTTCGCCATCGGTTGGTCGAGTCGGTTCTCGGCGCAACGATGCGTGTCGCAACGGTCGATGCGTCAAGGGTTGCCGCGTCGGCTGTGGCCTCTTCGCAACGACAGAGTCAGAGCTTCGCGCTCTGCGAGACGGCCAGCCGAATTCGGCACGATGCAGCCAGATGTTCGTTAGCTGCCGGGAGAGCGGGCGGCGATGGCGGCTCGTAGCTCGTCCGTGGTCATGCTGCCGGGGACGCCGCCGCTGCGGGCGAGGCGCTCGACGAGGAGCTGCACGGTCTCGTTGGCCGGCGTCGGGATGCCGTGCAGGCGGCCGAGCAGGACGATCTCGCCGTTGAGGTAATCGGTCTCGCTGCTGCCGGCGCCGCGCATGAGGCTCTGCCAGGTGGATCCGCCGCGCCAGCCGCCTCGACCGATGCCGGGCGTACCGCCGCGGGTCTCGGCGTTGCGGGCCATCATCTCGGCGAACGGGGCGCAATCGACGCCGGCAGCGGCGTAGCAGGCCTCGGTCTCGGCGCGTAGCTGTGTGAGGACGTCGTCGGCTTCGGCGCGCGGCGGCAGCAGGGCCTGCACTGCGTTGACCATGTTCTGCAGCAGCTTGGCGTACTTCATGCGCATGACGCGGGGGTCCGCCTGAGAGACGAAGCCTGCGCGCGTGAGGTCGGCAGCGATGGCTTCGGCGGTGGCGTCGGCGCCCCGTGGGTAACGGCCGATGTCGAGCACGCCGACCGGGTCCCAGAGGCCGACCTCGACCTTGCCGGGCTCGAGATGGCTGGCGGGCATGAAGACGAGCACGCCGTAAACGTTGGCGAAGCGCCGCAGGGCGAGGCGCTCGTTCTCGACGCCGTTCTGGCACGCAGACTACGGGGACCTGATCGCCGGCGGCGAGTCGCAGGTCGTCGAGGGCGCCGATCGTGTCCTGCGATTTCATCGTAAGCAGGACGACGTCGCCCGGCCGGAAGGCGATCTCGGATGGGTGCCCGACGGCTTCGAGGCGTAGCGATTCGGTGGCGTCTGGCCTGGGGTGCTTGAGCTGCAGGCCGGACTCGCGCAGGACGCGCAGGTTTTCGCCGCGGGCGATGATCACGGTCTCGATGCCGGCGAGATGCAGCTTGCCGGCGATTACGCCGCCGACCGCGCCGGCGCCGTAGATGATGTAACGCATGCAGACCTCCGCTTCGTTTGCAGCGTACGGGACGGCCGGGTAAGGGGGTAGCTTCGAGTGCAGGAGTGCAGGAGTGCAGGAGTGCAAAGGGCATCAAGGTGGGATGAAACTCTGTGTCATGCTGAGGACATGAAGCATCCAACGTCGCGGCGTCGAAGTCGGTTGCGGACGATGGACGAGGTTTCGAATCGACAGCGACGGTGATCCGATGGGTCCACCGAAAGGGTCATGAACCGTTAGCTCTGCGCGTTGAGCGGCGATTCCTCGGCTGCGCTCGGAATGACACCTCGGCTTCGCCATCGGGTGGAAGTTTGGTCTCGCCGCGCAACGATGCTTTGTCGAGGGGTCTTGGCGTCAAAGTTGCCTCGCCGGCTGTGGCTTCCTCGCGACGACAGAGAGACACGCACGAGCGCTCGTAATTGTCAGCGGTTCGCAGTCTGGCCCGCGCGCGACTGACGAATTGACGACTGCGACAACTGCAACAACTGATAACTGGCAACCGAAGATTCACGACTGACAACTGACCGAACTGAGAACTGAGAACCGGCGGCCGCGGCGCCAATCGCCATCTGACGACTGCTCGCGCTATGCTCTGCGGGAGTTTAGAAGGAGCGTTTTCATGGACCTGATGCTGCAAGGTAAGAAGGCGATTGTCAGTGGCGGCAGTCGCGGTATCGGCAAAGCGATTGCGCGGCAGCTGGCGCGCGAGGGCTGCGACGTGGCGATCGGTGCTCGTAGCGAAGGGCCGCTCAAGGAGACGTGCGACGAGATCGCGCGGGAGACGGGCCGCAAGGTGGTCGGCTTCACGGTGAACACACTGGACGTGAACTCGATCAAAGCGTTCGTAAAGGCTGGCGCGGATGCGCTGGGCGGCGTCGACATCGTGATCAACAGCGCGGCGCGCGTCGGCGGCGCGGCAGGCGATATCGAGGCGATCGACGAGGCGGAGATTCTGCGCGACTTCGAGGAGAAGGCGATCGGTTATCTACGAGTGGCGCGCGAGGCGATCCCGTACATGAAGCAGAACGGCTGGGGCCGGATCATCAACATCAGCGGCCTCGCCGGCCGGCGCCCGGGCACCGGCCTGAGCGGTGGCGCTCGCAACGCGTCGACGGTGGTGATGACGAAGGCGTGGGCGAACACGCTGGGCAAGTACGGCATCAACGTGAACGCGATCTACCCCGGCCTGACGGTTACCGAGGCCACGTTCAACCGCTGGGAGGAGCAGGCGCGCGCCCAGAACACGACCGTGGAGGCGCTACGCAAGTCGACAGACGAAGGCACGCTGCTGAAGCACGCGACAACGGCCGAGGACATCGGCTACGTGGCGGCGTTTCTCTGCTCACCGCTGTCGATCGGGATCACCGGCGAGGCGATCTCGGTGTCGGGCGGACAAGGCGAGGACGTGCACTTCTAGGAAGCTGTCAGCTTGCAGCGGTCAGCTGTCAGCGGTTCTCGGTTTTCAGTCATCAGTTCTCAGTCTTTAGTTGTTAGGCAGAAGACAGAAGCGAGGTCCGTTAGGGCCTCGCTTCGTCTCTTGGCTGATAGCTGATGGCTGATAGCTTCGTCAGCCTCAGCGCGGTTGCTCGTCGAGGTCGATGCCGAGACTCAGCCTAGCGGCGAGTCCATTCGGGGATGTGGCGACGATACGCCGTGGCGACATCCCTGTAGGGGCCTTCCGTCGCTTGCTAGCCCGCCTGCATGACAGCGAGGTTGCGATGCGCCGCATCAAGAAACGCCTGGTGGAGAGCCGGCGGCGTGACCTCCAAAAACTCCGTGTCCTGTTCGGCGACTCCGGTGTGGTCGGGTGGCAGGTAGTAGAAGTCCCCGGCGTTGAGCACTTCGTCGCCGTTCCCGTACTGGATACGGAGACGTCCTTTGAGCACGTAACCCCAGTGGGGACCCTGGCATCGATTGTTGGGGAGGCCTCTGAGGAGCGGTCCAAAGTCGGTGCCGGCCGGTACGGAGACGACGGTGACGCGCATGTCACCCCATTCCGTGCCTCGAATCGATGCGGGTCCCGCCTCCAGCATCAGTGGTAGTTCTTTCCCGGTTGCATGCATTTGTAAATCGTCCCTCCATGCGGACTGCTCGAACTTGACCACCGCCTGAAAACGATGGCTCGATGGCCCCGCCGTTATCTACGGGTGTTAATAGCCGCTAGCCCCAGCGCGGCATCTCGTCCGGGTTGATGCCGAGGCTCAGCTTGCCGATGAGCTCGTGGGTGAGCTGCGGGTTCGTGGGGTGGATGCGGCCGAGGCGGGCGTCGCGCCAGAGGCGCTCGTAGCCGGCGGCCTTGAAGATGCCGAAGCCGCCGAGAAGGTCGAGGCCGCTGTCGACGACTTTCCAGGCGCTGTTCACGGCGTGATGCTTGGCGGCGACGATCTTCACCGCCCAGCCGTGACCATAGTCGACGCCGTTGCTCCAGTCGGTCGCCACGCTTTCGAGGTGTGGGCCGATGCCCTCGAGCTCGATGGCCATTTCGGCGATCTCGTGCTGCAACTCCGGGTGGTAGGCCATGGTGCGGCTGATGGCTATCGACTTCTTGTTCTTGACCTGCTCGACGACCGTGTCCATGGCCCGCTGAGCCAGGCCGTAGTAGATGTTGCCGAAGCCGATCAGCGCCCAGGCGAAGATGCCGAGCACGAAGCCGTCGATACCGGCGGCGCCGGGCGCTACTACGCGGGCGATGTGGTCGTCGGGAATGAAGACGCCGTCGAGCACGGTGTCGTCGCTTTTCGTAGCGCGCATGCCGACCGTGTCCCAGACCTCGTTGGTGGTGACACCGGCCGAGTTGCGCGGCATGAAGGCGTGTACGATTTTCGGTGCGTTGGGGTCGCTCATGTCCATGGCGTGCAGGCCCATGCGGGTCCAGGCCGGGCCCAGGCTACCGAACGACTTCTTGCCGTAGATCTTGTAACCGCCGTCGACTCGCTCGGCGCGGGTCGAAGAGAGCAGCACCGGCAGGTCGTTGCCGCTCTCGGCGTGACCGGCAGCGAAGATTTCCCCGGCCGCGGCCTCGCGCAAGAAGACTTCGCACGACTTGTCGCCCATGCGCCAGAGGTCGGCGAAGATGCCCGTCCAGTAGATGTGCATGTTGACGGCAAGGGCTGTCGGCGCGGCGTAGTAGGCGAGCTTGCGCTGCAGCCTACCGACCTCGGCGAGATTGAGCCCGGCGCCGCCGAACTCACTCGGCAGGGCGATGTTCAGGTAGCCCGCAGCCTTGAGCTCGTCGAAGTCCTCCTGGAAGAAACGATTCTCCCTGTCGTAGACGGGGGCGCGGTCTTTGAACCTGGCGAGCATCTCATCCGTAAGCGGCGAAGTTGTGGTAGCGACCATTTCTCTCTCCCCTTTCGATTCTTGTTCTCCGTGCCCTGGCGGCCCGCTGCGACGCTATGACTGCCGATTCGGCCCGGACGCCGCGAAGGCGATTACTTGTCCTACGCTGCCTAAAACAACGTTGTGCGCACATTAAGTACTATCATGAGGATTGTCAAGCGTAACGTTGCTTGACGTTGTTTAAGAGAAGGGCGATAGTGGGATCATGTCGGAGAGCGACACATATCTGAACGGATCGGAGTTTTTCGCCGAGCTGAGCCGGAGAGTAAACTCCTACGCGCTGGGACTCGACGCGAGCGCGATTACGGTCGACATCTGGTTTCTGGCGTACCTGCGCAGCCTGGCTCGCTTCGGGTATTTCAGCTTCGGTCCCGTGAGCATCGACGTGAATCTGATCGAGAGCATCGTCGAGTCAACGACGCCACGGATGCCGGACGGGCAGTCGGGTCCGCCGCCAATGGGCGACGACGTGGTTCGCTTCTCGAAGCAGCTCATGGCCGAATTGCGGCGCGACGGCCGCCGTCGCATCGACGAGCTCGGCGTGCTGCTGACGTTTATGCGGCTGAACGAGGGACTGCCCGCCCGTGTTTTCTCGGAACTCGGGGTTTCGCCGGAGCAGGTCGAGGAATACGCGCGCAATCGCGGTCAGGAGCCCAGCCTCGAGCGGCTGTATTCGCCGGAGGAGGCCGCGGAGTACCTGAATGTGCATGTTCAGACCGTGCGGACCTGGATCAGGACGGGACGGCTGCGAGCGAGGCGTCTAGCGGGACAGCGAGCGCTACGCATCACGGCATCTGATCTACAATCAGTGCTCGAACCGCTCGATCCGGGCGATTTGGACCCCGTCTCGACTAAGGATTAGGAGAACGACGTGGCTCTCTATCTGATCCGGCGAAACCTCGGGCACGCGACTCAGGGAGATCTGGACGCTGCCTCAATTCGGGCGCTCTCCTGCCTCTACAACTACGAGGGTCTGCGCTGGCTGACCTCGTACTGGAATGAGGCTACAGGCCAGATTTATTGCGTCTACGAGGCCCAGACCGAGCAGCAGATCATCGAGCACTCGGCCCAGTCGCGCATTCCTTGCGACGAAATCACGCCAGTAGAGCAGGTGAACCCGGAGGAATACGCCTCTCAGATCGCCTCGGCGTACAACTCCTAGCGCGTCGCTACTTCAAGCGCAGCTCTACAGAACCGATGTGATCGAAGTCGGCGCGGATGTGGCCGCCCGGCTTGGCGTCGACGGCTGCGACCAGCGAACCGGGCATGACGACCTGGCCGGCGTGCAGGTAGTGGTCGTACGGCGCCAGGGTGTTGGCGATCCAGGCTACGGCCTCGGCCGGGTTGCCGATCACGGCGGCTGAGGTCGCGGTGGCGACGAGGTCGTCGTTGACGTAGTAGTTCATGCCGATGAGGCGCACGTCGAAGCCCTGCGGCGGCGTGCGCTTGCGTCCGAGAACGAAGCGGCCGCAGGAAGCGTTGTCGGCGATCGTGTCGCAGAGCTTGATCTTCCAGTCCTTGATGCGGCTGTCGATGACTTCGAGCGCCGGGATCAGGTACTCGGTGGCGTTCATGACGTCTTCGGCGCTGACGTTGGGGCCGCGCAGGTCGGCCTTGAGCTGAAACGCGATCTCGGGCTCGACCCGGGGCCAGATCATGGTCGAGCAGTCGATGTCGGTGCCTTCGTCGAGGCGCATGTCGTCTAGCAGGTGGCCGAAGTCGGGTTGGTCGACGCCCAGCATCTGCTGCATCGCTTTGCTCGTGAGGCCGACCTTCCAGCCGACGATGCTGCCGCCGTGGGCCTGGGTGCGCTCGCGAATGCCCTCGAGCTGGACGGCGTAAGCGTCACTGATGTCCATATCGGGGTGACGCTCGGTGAGGGGGCCGATGGGAGTGAGGTCGTGCTCGGCCCGGTGCAACGCGTGGGCAAGCTCGTGGACCTGATCGGCGGTTAGTGGCATTGTCTCCTACCTCTTGAGATGTGTGCGGCCCTAGTTTGCCGCGGCCTGTTTGCGTTTGCTGAGCTCCAGGGCTATTTCGATAATCGTGTCCTCCTGGCCGCCGACCAGCTTGCGCTTGCCGCACTCGAGCAGCAGCTCGCGCGCGTCGACGTCGAAGCGCTTGGCGGCGCGCTCGGCGTGCAGCAGGAAGCTCGAGTAGACGCCGGCGTATCCAAGGGTGAGCGCCGGACCGTCGATGGTCTGAGGACGCGGCATGATCGGCCGTACCGTGTTATCGGTCGCGTCGACCAGCTTGCCCCAATCGACGCCGCCGATGTCCATGCCTTCGCGCGAGAAGACGGCGGCGATGATCTCGAGCGGCGCGTTACCGGCGCCGGCGCCGAGACCGGCGCAGCAGCCATCGACGACCGTTGCGCCCTCCTCTACGGCCGCGAGGCTGTTCGCCACCGCCGACTGGAGGTTGTTGTGCGCGTGCACGCCGACGGGGATGCTGAGGCCCTCGTGCAGGGCGCGGACGCGAGCACGGAAGCCGTCCGGCGTCAGCGCTCCGGCGGAGTCGGTGACGTAGACGCAGTCGGCGCCGTAGCTCTCCATGAGGCGCGCCTGCTTGAGCAGCTCTTCGGGCGAGATCATGTGGGCCATCATGAGGAAGCCGATGGCCTCCATGCCCATCTCCTTGGCAAGGCCGATGTGCTGCTGAGAGATGTCGGCCTCGGTGCAGTGAGTGGCGATGCGTGCGACCTTGACGCCGTACTTCGCGGCCTCGCGCAGGTCCTCGCGCGTGCCGATGCCGGGCAACAGCAGGACGGCGAGCTGGGCGTTGTGCACGGTCTCGGCCGCGGTCTTGATCAGGTTCATCTCCGGCTCCCTGGAGAAGCCGTAGTTGAAGGACGAACCGCCGAGGCCGTCGCCGTGGGAGATCTCGATGGTGCCGACGCCGGCGTCATCGAGCGCCTTGACGATGTTGCGCACCATCTCGGAGGTGAACTGATGCGCCATGGCGTGGGAGCCGTCGCGCAGGGTGGAGTCGATGAGGCGGATCGAGTTGGGCATATTGGTGACCTCCGATTAGCTTAGTCGAGTGCCACGAGCAAGTGTAGCTGCAGACCTTCAGGTCTGCTTGACGCTACGACTACATCCATGACCTCCCGTGGACCGCTGAGAGGATATTCGAGAGGCGAAGCGGTGAGACCGGACTCGACCGGGTTGTGCCAAATGTACTCGGACACGTCGCCAATTGATTCTTCTCGTCGCAAGACGCGGTCGTAGTAGCTGACCTGCCAGGGCTCGAATCCGAACTCCTGCTTCAAAGCGTAGCCGGAGGTTTGCTTGAAGTGGCGCACGATATCCTGAAGCGAGATTCCCTCAGGGACGCCGAGGAGCAGATGCAGATGATCCGGCATCAGACAGTAGGCATGCAGATTGAGGGAGAAGCGTGCCGTCGTGGCATGCAACTTTGATAGAACGAGGTCGGCAGTTTCGCCTTCGAGGAGTGGCTGGCGCCCGCGCGTCACGATGACAACGTGGGCTTCTTGCGGACCAATGTATTCGGATGCAGGCAGCCTTGGAGAGCGACGGAACGCCCGTGGACGCAACATGCGTTAGCGGACGCGCAGGTCTGAAGACCTGCAGCTACATTTACGCATTCGCGCCTCGCTCGCTTGGCTTCGATGTGCTTGGCGAACTCCTGGCCTACGCGAATGGCGGCGGCGGTTTCGATGTCGAGGTTGCCGGCGTACTTCGGCAGGTAGGCGCCTTCGCCCTCGACCTCGACGAAGACGGTGACGCGACCCTCATCAAAGACGGGCTCGGTCTTGAGGTGGTAGCCGGGGACGTACTGCTGTACGCCGGCGACGGCCTCGTCGATCGAGGCGAGGATGGCCTCGCGGTCGACGCTGCCGACGGCGGCGAAGACGGTGTTCTTCATCATGATCGGCGGCTCGGCCGGGTTGAGGACGATGATCGCCTTGCCCTTGTCGGCGCCTCCGACCTCGACAAGGGTGCGGGCCGTCGTGACGGTGAACTCGTCGATGTTCTGACGTGTACCGGGGCCGGCGCTCTTGCTGGCGATGGTCGAGACGATCTCACCGTAGGCGACGTCGGTGACGCGGCTGATCGCGTGCATGATCGGCGACGTCGCCTGGGCGCCACAGGTACCGAGGTTGACGTTCGGCAGGTCGAGCACCTCACCGATGTTCACGTAGGGCACGACGATGGGGCCGACGGCGGCGGGCGTGAGGTCGATCGCGATCTTGCCGAGCTCCTTGTAGACGGGCGCGTTGGCCTTGTGGACGGCCGCGCTGGTCGCCTCGAAGACGATGTCGCAGAGGCCGGCGTACTTCTTGAAGCCCTCGATGCCCTCCGACGAGGTCTGGTAGCCGTGGCGCTCGGCGAGCTTGAGGCCCTCCGATTCGGGGTCGATGCCGACGACCAGTGTGAGCTCGAGATAGGGGTCGTGCCGCAGCTTGAACAGCAGGTCGGTGCCGATGTTACCGGACCCCATGATTGCGCACCGCACCTTGGCCATGTCTGCATCCCTCCGGATAACTGCGAACCTGCGCTAATGGTAGCGAGGTGCCAGACGGGGGGTCAAACAAAGGGAAGGGCGAGCCGATGGCAGCCGGCTCGCCCCGGAAGGAGTCGCGTCCGTGCGGCTACTGGTTGGCCATGATGGCGTTGTAGGCCTCGGTCGATAGCTTCACGGGCTGGTAGTCGACGCCCTGGCGCTGCAGGTTGTTGACGAAGGCGCGCAGGTGGTTACGAGAGCCGTTCTCCAGGCTGTCGTAGACCAGCTTTATCGCCTGCTCGTTCGTCCCCTGCAGGTACGCGTCGAGGTCGACGATGTCGACTTCCTCGATCAGGGCGCCGACGCGCAGGGCCTGCTCGAGCGAGACGCCGCCCTGAGCGACGAGGTCGTTGTAGAGCTTCTGCAGGTCGGGGTTGACGAACTGTCCCATCGCCGTCGTGGCAGCGGGGTCGGCGATGCCGTAGCGGTCGAGCAGCACCTTGACTGCGTCCATGTGCGTCTGCTCGCTGGCACCGATGTTGGCGAAGATCGGCTGCGTGGCGGTCGGCGCCAGAGCAGCGTAGACGTCGCGCGCGAGCTTTTCCTCCTCGCGCATGTAGACCAGGCCTGCTTCCTCCTCGTTGGTGAGCTGGCCGGCGGGCAGAGCCGCGACGGCGGTCTGTACGCGCTGCGTATCGATCGTGGTGGCGCCGTCCGCCGCGACGCTGCTCAGCGCGCCGCTGCTGCCGCTTTGATTGGTGTTCTTGTTGCCGTTGCCGCCACAAGCGCTGCCCAGCGCGACGAAGGCTGAAACGACGATCGCAGATGCGATAAGGCGGAGCGGAGTCCTGAATCGGGTTCGCATGTCGGGGACCTCCTGGACGGGAGAGAATGGAATCTCCCACTTCCATTGAGCCGCGATGGGAGTCGTCTTGGACAGTGCCGTAGCGACCGTGAAGGGCGGCCGTTCGGACGTTTCGGTGAAGCTGGGAAGGCGAGTCGATTGGCACTGGGAACCGTGGTGCCGTCGCGCGACGATCGAAGGGGATAAAGACATGACAATCGCAACACACGCAGGACTACCTCATCACCATCAGCTGACGTTCGAGCTGCCACGCGGCGGGTTCGGCCCGCGGGCGCGGCTGCTGGTGCTCGGCGCGAGCCTGTTCATGGGCATCGGCGCGCTGGGTGGCGCGTACGAGCTGCTGCACGACGCCGAGGCCTTTGGCATGAAGGCAGCGTGGCTCAACGGCTCGCCGTTCTCGAACTACACGCTGCCGGCGCTGTTCCTCGGCATCGTGATCGGCGGCGGCATGCTCGGCGTCGCGACGCTGACCTGGATGCGTCACGAGACGGCGCCCCTGGCGGCCGTGGTGCTGGGCGAGACGCTGATCGTCTGGTTGACGATCGAGACGGCGGTGATCGGGTACCGAGGCGCGCAGCAGATGTCGCTGCTCGTAATCTGCGGCGCCTGCGGGCTGGCGCTGATCGTGGCGGGCTACGAGGCGCTGTGGGGCGCTAAGAGTCGCCGGGCCTGACGCGGTACCAGTAGTCGTACAGCGTCTCGAAGCCGAGGTGGGCGTAAGCGGCGAGCGCCGGTGCGTTATCGGCGAGGACGGACAGCCAGCCGACGCGCGCGCCCATGCGCTGGGCGGTACGCAGCAGGTGAGCGCTGACCGCGGTGCCAACGCCGCGACGGCGCTGCTCCGGCGTGACGAAGATGTCGAACAGGCCGGCGAATTCCTCTTCGTGGATCACGAGACCGCAACCGACCGCCTCGACGCCGGCGTAGGCGATGGTGCAGTAGCCGGGCGCCTCGCCGTTATGCAGGCGGTCGAACTCGGCAGCGCGACGCTCGGGCGAGAGGCCTCGCATGATCCCGGCCTCTTCGACCCAGCGCTCGAGCAGCATCGACTCGAAGCGCAGGCCGTCGGGCGGCAGCGGCAGCGGTCCTGTGAGGCCGATGACCTGGACAAGAGACGGCTCGAAGACCACGTAGCCGCGCTGCGCCAGGGCGTCGTCCAGGGTTGGCGGCGTCGAAAAGGACGTGAGGCGGAACACGGGCGGCATGCCGTAGTCGGCGTATAGCTGTTCGCAGCGCTCGATCTTGTCGGCGAGCGGTTTCGTGGAGCCGAAGGCGGCGTTGACGGAGCGAGCGCGCTTGACGTCGTCGCGGGCGCGTCGCACCAGCCAGCCGTCGTAGGCGATCTGCTCTCGGGGAACGGTGCAGAGCAAGAAAATCTCTTCAAGCCGTCGCGGGGTTAGATCATCGATGGGCACGAGGGGTCGATCTAGGCTTCGACAGCAACGGCGATCTGCACCTCGTCACCCTCGAGGCGCACGTCGTAGTGCTTGAGGTCGGTGACGGGGCCGCTCACGGCCTTGCCGGTCGCGAGCTCGAAGACGCCGTAGTGAATCGGGCACCAGACGCAGCCGTCCTCGACGAAGCCGAAGTGCAGCTGAAAGTCGTTGTGAGTGCAACGATTGCTGAAGGCGTAGAAGCGGCCCTGGTAGAGCACGACGCCGATCTCGTTGCCGTCGACGAAATAGCGGCGGATCTTCTCCTCGCGAAAAGCACTGACATCGTCGATGCGGACGTAGTCGGTCATATCGTCAGTCTACGAAAGCGTGGCGTGTTGAGGCGAGGTCAAGCGGGCTTCGTGGCTCTGAGGGAGAAGAGCAGCGGGATCTGCGGGGCGCCTTCCGGGAGGTGGTAGGTGCCGTCGTCGTGCCTGGTCATGCCGGGCAGCGCGGCGAAGCAGCAATACGGGAACTCGTGCAGGTATTCGAGGCGCAGCCCGGCAGCGATCACCGATGTGACGACGTTGCCCAGTGGGTGCCAAAACTGATAGTTGCGCCGGTTCTGCAGCGAGTCGCTGGTCGCGTAAGTACCGTCGGCATCATCGAGCTCGGGTTCGGGACCGCCGAAGTAGCTGTGCCGCATGCGCACGTCGTTTGCGGACGGCGAGTCCCAGATCGAGTTGAGCAGCGGGTGTATCTCGGCCAGGTAGAAGGTGCCGCCGGGCCTGACGTAGCTCGCAGCGACCCGGGCCCATGCAGCAATGTCCGGCAGCCAGGCGATCACGCCGTAGGAGGCGAAGACGATGTCGAACTGCGCGTCGAGGACGCTCGGGAGGTCGTAGACGTTGGCTTCGAGGAAGCGGGCGTCGAGGTTGAGCTCCGTCGCGAGATTACGGGCGGTGCGAATCGCCTCGGCGGAGAAGTCGACGCCGGTAACGATGGCGCCTTCGCGGGCCCAGGAGAGCGTGTCGAGGCCGAAGTGGCACTGCAGATGCAGCAGCGTCTTGCCGCGCACGTCGCCGAGCTCGGCGCGCTCGAGGGGCAGGAGTGTCGAGCGTCCCGCTTTGAACGAGGCGACATCGTAGAAGTCAGAGTCGACGTGGTGGGCGACGGTTTCGTCCCAGTGGCGGCGGTTGGTCTCGATGTATTCGTTCACGGTTGCGCGTGAGTATAGAGCGTCGGTGGGCGACAGAGTTTGGAAACCAGGACGCAGTGCACTGGTTGCTTTTTCGTTGCCGCGGGTTGCAGGGCGTGCGTATCGTGCCTCAGTATGACAGCGAATCTCCTACGCGTCACGCTTGGCTTTGGCATCTTGCTGATGCTGTCCTGCGGTGGCGGCCATAGCACGAGTCCGACGCCTTCGGGCCCAACAGCCGACCCTTCGGTCGCGGCGACCGCGACGCCGACGCCGGAACCGACGCCGACCGCGACGGCTGCTCCCACGCCCGACGGAGCCACCATTCGACCTCGTCATGCTCAAACCCGTCGACCGTACACAGCCGCTCGTTGATGCAGGGAGCTATCTGCTAGACACGCAGACACTGGACCTTTGGTACCTTGGCTACCGCGGCGGCGCCTGGTCGCCTGATGGAACTGCCATCGCAACGGCTGCCTGCTGCATCGGCAGTGGAGCAGGCGTAACCGTCCTGGAGATACCTTCCGGCGCGATAACAAACATCCCGGCTGGCGACATCATCAGCTTCTCCTGGTCACCGGACTCGCAGCGCATTGCTTTCGTCGCCATTAATGCTCAGGGTGGACAGGAAGGGTTCGTGGCGAATCGGGACGGCACGGGCTTGCGGAAGCTCGCCAGCCCGGACGAGCTGTCGGCGGGCCGTGGAGAGAACGTCTACTGGCCTGACACGAACACGATCCTGTTTGCCATTCGTCAGGGCGGTGGCGGTCAGCCTCTAACCTACACCTACTTCCGCGTCGACCTTGCCACCGGGACGTCTTCGGAGCCCGTCCCGGCGGAGCCTCCGAAACCGGACGACCCACGCATTCTCACGGGCGAGGCATCACCTGATGGGCAACTGGTGGCCTATGAAGACGGCGGCGTGCATGTATGGAGTGCCGCGAATGGCGAATCGACGCTTATCGACCCTGATGGCGGTGGAGCCGAGTGGTCACCGGACGGGACCGAGCTTCTGTTTGCCTCGAGGCGCGAGGGCGAGGCCGTTCCGTTCTGGCGCCTCTACAATGCTGCAGAGGCGACTACCATCGACCTGCCGCAGGTAGGTATGTGGGCGCAGTGGCTCGCAGACGGCCGCATAATTCACGACGGCTGGCGCTGTCCCACGAGCGCCACCTCAGGCATCAGTGGTGTCCCTGATGTCACGGTGTTCGACCCGGCTTCAGGGGCGTCTGATGTCCTGACGCACACGCCGGACAGTTCCTGAGTATGAGGGTGGCGTATCGCCCGACGGCATGCGAATCGCGTACTCCACAGGCGAGCCGGCGGAACACTTTAAGCTGCTCGACGTCACAACAGGAATCGGGTCTGAAATCGCGAGCTCGTCCGTAGCGGGAAATCCCTTCCACGTGAGTCCACGCAGTTGGTCGTCCAACGGGCGTTATCTGCAGTTCGGTTACGGCTTCGCCCACGGCATCTGCGACTAGCGGGCGTCAGGCGGGGGGCGGGAGCTCGTCGGCGGGCGACTCGGGCTGGGTGTGGTGCAGCTGGCGCACGAACTTGATCGCCGTCTCGAACTGGGCGCGGCCGACCTGCATGCCGGAGGAGTCTCGCTCGGGGTCGCCGGTCTCGAGGAACTCACGAATCGCTTCCATGGAGGCGCGACGGCAGACGGCCTCGATGTCGGAGCCGACGAGGCCGTCGGTCTGAGAGGCGAGCTCGTCGAGGTCGACGTCTGGGGCCAGCGGCTTGTGTTCGGTGTGCACGGCGAAGATGGCGCGACGGCCTTCTGCGTCCGGGATCGGCAGCTCGATGCGCACCTCGAAGCGGCCGGCGCGCAGCAGGGCGGGGTCGAGCATCTCGGGGCGATTGGTGGCGCCGAGGATGACGACGCCGCGCAGCTCTTCGATGCCGTCCATCTCGGTGAGCATCTGGCTGATCACGCGCTCGCTGACGTTGGACTCGGTGGCGGCGCCGCGCTTGCCGGCAACGGCATCGAGCTCGTCGAAGAAGATGATGCAGGGGCTGGAAAGGCGCGCGATCTTGAACACGTCGCGGATGCGGTGCTCGGAGTCGCCGACCCATTTCGAGAGCAGCTCGGGGCCTTTGACGGAGATGAAGTTGACGCCGCACTCGTGGGCGACGGCCTTGGCGATCAGCGTCTTGCCGGTGCCGCTGGGGCCGGTGAGCAAAACGCCCTTGGGCGGCGCCGTGTTGGCGCGCTCGAACAGGTCGGCGTACTGCAGGGGCCACTCGATAATCTGCTTGAGGGTCGCCTTGACGTCTTCGAGGCCGCCGACGTCGTCCCAGCGCACGTCCGGCACCTCGGTGAACACCTCGCGCAGGGCGGAGGGCTCGACCTCGGTCAGCGCCTCGATGAAGTCTTCCATGGTGACTTCGAGGCGGGTGAGCAGGTCGTAGGGAATGAACTCGGCGTCGAGCGGGATCTCCTCTGAGATCTTGCGCAGGGTGACCATGGCGGACTCGCGGCAGAGGGCAGCGAGGTCGGCGCCGACGAAGCCGTGCGTAATCTCGGCGAGCTTCTCCAGCGAGACGTCCTCGGCCAGGGGCATGCCGCGCGTGTGCACCTCGAGGATCTCGCGGCGGCCGTTGCGCTCGGGCACGCCGACGTTAATCTCGCGGTCGAAGCGCCCGGGACGGCGCAGCGCGGGGTCGATGAGCTGAGGTGCGTTGGTGGCGCCGATGACCGAGATCTGGCCACGGGCGCGCAGGCCGTCCATGAGCGACAGCAGCTGCGCGACGACGCGCTTCTCGACCTGCTGCTGGCTGCCGAGCTCCTCGCGCTTGGGAGCGACAGCGTCAATCTCGTCGATGAAGAGGATGGCGGGAGCGTGCTCCTGTGCCTCTTCGAAGATCTTGCGCAGGCGCTCCTCGGACTCGCCGTAGTACTTGCCCATGACCTCGGGGCCGCCGATGTGGGTGAAGTAGGCCGAGGTCTCGTTGGCCAGGGCCTTGGCGATCAGCGTCTTGCCGGTGCCGGGCGGCCCGTACAGCAGCACGCCCTTCGGCGGCTCGATGCCGAGGCGGTCGAACAGCTCGGGGTAGCGCAGCGGCAGCTCGATCATCTCGCGAATGCGCTGCACCTGCTTGCGCAGGCCGCCGATGTCCTCGTAGGTGACGCCGGTGGCCTCGCGGCCGGGCTTGGAGACGCTCTCGCCTTTGATCTTGACGCTGGTGCTGCTGTTGATCAGGACGGGACCGCGCGGCGTGGTCTCGACGACGTTGAACTCGCGGTAGATGCCGCCCATGAAGGTCGACCGCACCTTGTCGCCGACCGACACGGCGAGGCCCTCGAAGACGCTGGTCATGTGACGCAGGTCGGAGCCCATGCCGCCGCCTTCGCCGAGGGGCTGGATCACGACGCTGCGGGCGACCGGACAGACGATCTTCTGCAGGACGATGCGGTCGCCGAGGCCGGCCTGCGCGTTCTCACGCAAGATGCCGTCCATCTGCACCTGACCCTGGCCGCGGTCTTCGGCGTAGGCGGGCAGAGCCTTGGCGACGGTCGAGCGCTTGCCGATGACCTGGACGGTCTCGCCGGTCTGGACGCCGAGCGTGCCCATGTCGTTCGGGTCGAGGCGTACGAGGCCGCGGCCGACGTCGCGGGTGAGGGCTTCAGAGACGCGAAGGGTTACCTGCTCCATGATTCGCCATCCAGCGGCCGAAAGCGGCCAGAAAACGCAGTCGCGTTCGAGTTTGCGGCTTCGATGGAAGTATAGCGCCGCGCGTGGAAGTCAGGGCGGGAAGAGTCGCGATGCGTTGCCGACGGGCACATCGTAGTCGCCGCATGCGGTGCTGCCGGCGAAATGTCCCTGGCCATCAACGTAGAAGATCTCCGTTCCGGAAGTTCCTGGGCTTTTGCTGGAATAGTCGACGGCGATCGCATAGGAAGCGCCAGGGGCGTCCGTCTGCCAGACGGAGTCGAGGCTGCGCTCTGTCGCCGTGAAGAGTACATCCAGGCGATCGACGATTCGCTGTCGTTCTTCTGGTGCGATGAAGCTGGGCTCGCAGGAACCGAAGAGCTCCGCGGGCACGAGATCGCCTTCGGCGGCGTTCGGTCCGCAGATCGGTTTGCCGGGAATGCCGGTGTGCTGCTGGGTGCAGGCCTGCAGGGGAAACACGGCCTCGGTGGCCACGGCGGCGGAGTCGCGCTTCACGAGTAGCTGCAGGAAGTGGTCAGCGGCGGCGATGCCGGTCTTCGTATCCAGAGGCAGTTGCAGGGCGTCAGGATCTGGCGTGGACGGTGGCAACGTGGCTGTCGGTAGCGGCGTCGAGGTTGGAGGAGAAGGCGTCGCCGTCGCGGTTGGCGAAGCCGACGTCCCAGTAGCGGGTGGTGTAGTAGGCGTTGCGGTCGGTGAGTCGTTGCTACCGCTGCACGCAATCAGGCAGAGCGTCAGGGGCACGATGAGCGCGACTGTGGGGAGGCGGGCATCCGGGCCTTGCGGTGTCTCAGGCGTTGGGCGTCGGGTCGACGGGTTCGCCGTCGTCGCGGTAGGGGTGCCACCAGACGTGGTCGATGGCCGAAAAGGCCTTCTCCATCTCGCCCTCCATCTGCCAGTCGAGGGCGAGGGCGATGTAGGCGATGTTGAGCTGGGTGAGGCGTAGCGTCTCGGAGGCGCGACGCTCCTGCATGTGTCGCTTGCACCAGCGCAGTGCCTCAGCCGCGTCGTCGATGCCCTTGCCGATCTCGTTGGCGAGATCCTGCGGCTCACGCGGTCGGTTGGGGTTACGGTAGACCATTTCGGCTCCTCGGAGGCTGTGCTGGAAACGACGGCTTCATTATGGCTGAAAGGCTGGGCGGATTCACCCCGTAGCCAAGTTGCCATAATTGCATGAAATGGATTACTCGCATAGACTTTTGCCCAGATGAAGAGCCCTATCGCCAGGATAAGGGGCCGATATAATGCCGTCATGCCCGAATATCAGGGCCCCGGCTTGCCGTCTCCGGGCCAGCGGCCCGACGACGATCCCCCGCCGCCAGACGCCCCGATAGCTTCGATGAGCAAGTCGTTGCACGTAGGCTTGTCGGGGCCGAACCCCAGCTTTCGCGGAGCTCTGGGGTCGCACGACTTTCGCTTGCTCTGGGTGGGTCAGCTCGGTTCCGAGGTCGGCAACGGGCTCGTGCAGCTGGCGCTGCCGCTACTGGTTTACGAGCTGACGGGCTCGGCGTTTCAGCTGGCGAGCGCTTACATATTCCAGTTTCTGCCGTGGCTGATGTTTGGCATCATCGGCGGTGTGCTGGTCGACCGTTGGGACCGGCGCATAACACTGATTGCGGTGGAGGTCGTGCGAGGCGCGGCCTTCCTGGCAATAGGCCTCGCGTTCTGGATCGACAAGAGCCTGCTTTCGGTCGAGTTCATCTACGCACTGATCTTCCTCGAGTCATCGCTGCAGAATTTCTTCAACCCGGCGCGCCTGGCACTGGTACCGAACCTGGTCAAGGAAGGCGACCTGCGGGCAGCGAACTCGCTCATGGAGGTGTCGCGACAGCTAGGCTTCCTGGCGGCTCCTTCGGCAGGCGTCGTGCTGGCGGACGTGCTGGGCTCCGGCACGATCATCGTGGCCGACGGCGTGACGTTCCTGATTTCTGGTCTGACGGTGTTTCTCATGCACTGGCGCCAGCCTCCGCGCCCGGTCGAGCGTTTCGATGGTTGGCGCGAGCAGATGAGGGCGGTGCTGTCCGAGACCAAGGAGGGCATCCAGGCGATACGCGCCGTGCGCCTGCTGCAGATGACGTTGCTGCTGGGTGTCTGCCTCAACCTGGTGGTGGCGCCGATTCAGACTCTGCTGCCGCTGTACGTGCTGAATGTGAAGCACCAGGAGTTGACCTACTTCGGTCTGCTGGCGGCGGCGTTCCTGGTCGGCCTGCTGGTCGGGTCGCTCGTGGCGCCGGCGGTGTCGCGTCGCACCGGGCTTGGCCGCATGACGATCGGGTCGGTCCTGCTGCTGGGCGTGACTATTTGTGTAGCGGCGTACCTTCCTACCCTGTGGATACCGGTTGCGGCGCTGGTGCTCGCCGGCATCGCGATCGGGTCGCTCAACGTGGCGCAGATCAACATGCTGCAGACTTCGACGACGGACGACGAGCGCGGCCGCGTTTCGGCCGCCTTCTACTCGGCGACGATCGGCGTGAGGACGATTGGCTATTTCTCGGCGGGCGCGCTGGTGGCGCCTGCGGGCGTGCGGCCGCTGTTCGTGGCCTTCGGAGCGATCGTGATCGGGATGGGCATATTCCTGTCGCGTATCCCCGAGGTCGTCCTCCACGACTGATCTTTCTGATCAGGCTGTCGCAAGAGGTTACTGCGCGTCGCCGGACCTCGAGGTGTCTGCAGTTAGAGCGGGCAGGATTCGGCGTCGCAGGCGCATCGAGGTGTGGAAATGGTGCCGCGACTTCTGGTTGGCGCCTGTGCTTCGCCCAGCTTCCACGCTTCGATATACTTAAACCACGAAGTAGATGAGCCTGGTTGATGTCAGGCCTGACCCAGCTCAAGGAGAAGCACAAATGCCGACCAAGGACCCGCGCGAGCCGTTCACGAGGCTGACGGTTGCGGAGGCAAAAGCGAAAATCGACAGCGACAACGTGCAGATCATCGATTCGCGGACGCCGGGCGAGTACGCCGGCGGGCACGTGCCGGGTGCGATCAACATCCCTCACATGTCGACGGTGGCGCGCAAGGGCGAGCTGGCGACAGACAAGGAGCTCGTGTTCATCTGCCAGATGGGGCAGCGCAGCGCCCTGGCGTGTGAGTTCGCGGCCGCGGTCGGGTTGAAGGACCTGTACAACGTCGAGGGCGGCACCGAGGCCTGGGTCAAGGCGGGCTACCCGGTCGAGTAGAGCCGGCGTCGACTTTTACGGGCCTTTAACCGGCGCCGTCATGCCCGAGCGTGCCGCGCGTTTATCCTGGTAACGACACGTATCTTGAAGCTGAGAACAAAGCACTGAACATGACACTGGAATCCCGCCCCAGCCCCGGCACGAACAACGGTCGGCCCGCTCGCCGGCTCTACGTCTTCGACATCGACGGAACTTTGATCAGCACCGGTGGCGCCGGTAGTGCCGCTATGCGGGCCGCGTTTCACGCCGTGTGGGGCGTCGAGGACGGATTCAAGCGCGTCGAGTTCTCCGGACGCAGCGACCTCGCGATCTTCGAGGACGCGCTGCGCGATTGCGAGGCCGACGGCTGCGAGTTTAGCGAGGCGCTACGTCGTTTCAAGCGCGCCTACTTCCGGCGCCTGCCGCAGTTCCTCGAAGCTTACGACGGGCGCGTCTTGCCGGGCGTGCCGGCGCTGCTGCAGCGGCTGGCCTCGGACGAAGACGCGACGCTGGTGCTGGGCACCGGCAACTTCCGCACGTCGGCCGGGATCAAGCTGGAGTACTACGGGCTGCATCAATACTTCAGGAGCCCGGGGGGCTTCGGCGATCGAACCGGGCACCGGCCGACGCTGATCGGGCATGGGATCAAGGCGGCGACGCGCAAGTACGGCAAGCACGCCAGCGTGTTCGTGATCGGCGATACCGTGCACGACATCAACGCGGCGAAGCACAACGGCGCCATCGCGGTCGGCGTGGCCACCGGCATGGCGAGCGAGGCAGAGCTGGCGGCGGCCGGCGCCGACATCGTCTACAAGACGCTCGAGGACGCTGCAGACCTTATCGGTTCGTAGTCGCGTGCAGCCTTGCGGGCTGCGCTATACTGGGGCTCCGCGGTCGATCCTTCGCAGGAGGGACGGCCAGCGAAACATCCCGATTCGTCGGGAGTGCAGGCAAATCGCTACAAAGCCTGCTCGGATCGGTGACGACCGAGACAGCACATAGCCAGCGTCTCAGACGTCTATGCTTGTGCCCTTTCGGTTGTGCGAAAGGGTTTTTTTGTTGAGGCGAGAACCGTGGCAGACCGTCTGAGAACGATGCTCCGCAGCAAGATCCATCGCGCCACCGTGACCGAGGCGAACGTCGACTATGAGGGCAGCATCACGCTGGACCCTGAGCTGATGGACGCAGCCGGCATCCTCGAGTTCGAGCAGGTTCACGTGCTCGACATAACTAACGGCGCGCGGCTGACGACCTACGCGATCGCGGGCGAGCGCGCCAGCGGCGTCGTCTGTCTCAACGGCGCGGCTGCGCCGCTGATCGAGCGCGGCGACCTCGTGATCATCCCTGCGTACGACCAGATGACAGAGTCGGAGGCGCGGTCGCACCGGCCGGCGCTGGTCTACGTGGACGAAACGAATCGGATCACGCGCGTGGCACACGAGATCCCGATGGGCGTGCATTGAGTCGAGAAGAGGTATGACGATGGAACGCATCACGATCGCGGACATTCAGGCGAGCAAGCAGCGCGGCGAGAAGCTGGTGATGCTGACGGCCTATGACTACCCCTCCGCACGCATCGCCGAGGAGGCCGGAGTCGACATGATCCTGGTCGGCGACAGCCTCGGGATGGTCGTGCTGGGCTACGAAAGCACCGTGCCGGTGACGATCGAGGACATGCTGCACCACACGAAGGCGGCCGTGCGCGGCAGCCATCGCGCCCTCGTGGTGGCGGACCTGCCGTTCATGACCTAC
Organism: uncultured Chloroflexia bacterium; assembly: GCA_963732945.1. Lineage (GTDB taxonomy): Bacteria > Chloroflexota > Dehalococcoidia > DSTF01 > WHTK01 > WHTK01. The sequence continues at coordinate 563,020 of CAVTBL010000003.1, read as the reverse complement.
CAGACCTCGGTCGAAGACGCGATGCGCAACGCGGGTCGTCTGCTGCAGGAGGGCGGCGCGCAGGCCGTGAAGCTCGAGGGCGGCGTGCACATGGCGGAGACGGTGCGGCGCCTGACGCAGATCGGCATACCGGTAATGGGGCACATCGGCCTGACGCCCCAGGCGATCAACCAGCTGTCGGGGTACAAGGTGCAGGGTCGCACGCCGGAAACGGCGGAACGTCTGCTGGAGGACGCGATCGCGCTGCAGCAGGCGGGCGCGTTCGGCGTAGTGCTCGAGACGATACCGGCGCCGCTGGCCGAGCTGATCAGCCAGCGACTGCGCATCCCGACGATCGGCATCGGCGCCGGCGCGGGCTGCGACGGGCAGGTGCAGGTCTGGCACGACCTGCTGACCTACCAGACGACGTTCATGCCGAAGCACATGCCGCGCCACGTCAAGCAGTACGCCAACGTCGGCGAGGTGATGCGCAGCGCCATCGAACAGTACGCGGCTGAGGTGCGCTCGGGGGCGTTCCCGACGCGGGCCGAGAGCTTCCAGATGCCGCGCGAGGTGCTGGCGGAGCTGGCAGACGAGGCGCCGTCGAAGGCGTAGTACCGCGAATGTAGGGACGAAGCTTCAGCTCTGTCCGACGACGGTTCGTCTCTGTTAGGACGGAGCGAACGGTGCCGAGGGGCCGCAGCGGACGGACCTGAAGGTTCGTCCCTACATTCAACGACGACGCTTCCAATGACGACGCTTCCAGTGACGACGCTTCGCTGGTCATGGCGGGAGAGTACATGCAGACGCTGAACACGGTGGTGGAGGTTCGCGCGGCGCGGGCTGCGATAGGCGGCAGCGTCGGGCTGGTGCCGACTATGGGCGCGCTGCACGAGGGGCACCTGACGCTGGTGCGCCGGGCGCGCGCGGCCAACGATCACGTCTGGGTGAGCATCTTCGTGAACCCGACGCAGTTTGGGCCGAACGAGGACTTCACGGCGTATCCCCGCGACGTCGACCGCGACCTGGCGTTGCTCGATCGGGAGGGCGTCGAGGCTGTGTTTCTGCCATCGGTCGAGGAGATGTACCCGCCGGACGCGACGACCTACGTCGACGCGGGGCCGGTGACGGAGGTGCTCGAAGGGGCGTTCCGGCCGGGACACTTCCGCGGCGTGACGACGGTGGTTCTGAAGCTGCTGAACATCGTGCAGCCGGCGCGGGCCTACTTCGGTCGCAAGGACGCCCAGCAGCTGGTCGTCATCCGGCGCATGGTGCGCGACCTCAACCTCAACGTCGAGGTCGTGCCGGTGGATACGGTGCGAGAGGCGGACGGGCTGGCGCTGAGCAGTCGCAACGCCTACCTCAACCAGACGGAGCGCAAGGCGGCGCTGTGCCTGTCGGAGGCGCTGACGCTGGCGCGCGAGATGTGGACGCGCGGCGCCCGGGACGCGGAGGCGTTTCGGCAGCGCATGCGCGACGTGATCGGCGAAGAGGAGCTGGCGCGCATCGACTACGTGTCGGTGGCGGACCCGGAGACGCTGCAGGAGCTGGACCGCATCAAGGGCCAGGCGCTGGTGTCGATGGCGGTACGCATCGGACGCACGCGGTTAATCGACAACGTGATTCTTTGATCGTGCTGTCGCAGGAGCCTTCGAGGGGTCATCGAATCCGTAGGGTCTGCAGCTTGCAGGCAGGTTTTGCATGTCCTTCGCGAATCATCGTGACCGTGAGTGGCGGCGTTCGACCCTCTCCCTACCCTCTCCCTGCAGGGACGAGGGGACAGCCTGAAGACCTTCTGAAGCGGGCGGGCGATTAGCTGATATGCGCTGGGCGTTCTCTGGGCATGTCTTCTGCACTCTGCACTACACCGCTGGCCCATCGCGGGCGTTTGTTAGAATGCGCAGGATATCGGACCCTTACGGGTCGATTACTAAGAACCACAAGGAGCCTATCCCGCCTATGGCCGGACACTCTAAATGGAAGCAGATCAAGCGCCAGAAAGCCGTCGTGGACCAGCGACGCGGCGCGCAGTTCACGAAGCTCGGCCGCGAGATCACGATGGCCGCGAAGGCCGGCGGCGGCGACCCGGACGGTAACGCCCGCCTGCGACTCGCGATCCTCAAGGCGCGCGAGGGCAACATGCCCATGGACATCATCGACCGCGCGATCGCAAAGGCGGTCGGCGGCGCCGATACGACGGTGATGGACGAGATCGTCTACGAGGGCTACGGGCCAGGCGGCACCGCGGTGCTGGTCGAGGCGGTAACGGACAACCGTAATCGCACCGTTGCGGAGATTCGCAACGCGTTCACGCGCGGCGGCGGTAACCTCGGCGAGGCTGGCTCGGTGGCGTGGCAGTTCAACACGCGCGGCGTCGTTTCGCTGGACGCCGACGGGTCGGACCCGGAAGAGCTGGCGCTGCTGGCGATCGACGCGGGCGCCGAAGACTTCACGGTCGAAGACGACGGCGTCTCGATCTACACGAAGCCCGAGGACCTGATGGCGGTGCGACAGGCGCTGATCGAGAGCGGCCACGAGCCGTCGTCGGCCGAAATCGACCGCGTGCCGACCGCGATGGTGCCGCTGGAGGAGAAAGAGGCGCTGCAGGCCCTGAAGCTGCTCGAACGCCTCGAGGACCTGGAAGACGTGCAGAAGGTCTACTCCAACGCCGACTTCCCGGACGAAGTGCTCGCCGAGTACTCGGCCTAACCCTTCGTGATGTCCGGCGACCCGTCCGCCGCGACCGAACCCATCGTCCTCGGCATCGACCCCGGGCTGCGTATTTGCGGCTGGGGCATCGTGCGCGGCGGCCAGCGCTCCGGCTACATCGCCTGCGGCGCGATTCGGCCTCGCACGCGCGATACGTTTGCGCGGCGTCTGCTGGTGATCCACGAAGCGGTGCGAGAGCTGATCGAGACGTACAGGCCGGACGAGGTGGCGATCGAGGACCCGTTCGTGGGGGCGCTGCAGCCGGCCTCGGCGCTGGCGATCGGGCAGGCGCGCGCGGCGGCGGTGCTGGCGGCGGCGATCAACGGTCTCGAGGTGGAGTTCTACGCACCGGCGGCGGTGAAGGCGGCGGTGTCAGGCTACGGGCAGAGCGACAAGCGCCAGGTGCAATCGATGGTGCGCATGCTGCTGAAGCTCGACGCGGCGCCGGAGCCGGTCGACGCGGCGGACGCGCTGGCGGTGGCGATTTGCCACCTGAGCAATCGAAGGGCACGGGCGCTCGAGAAGACGTCGCCGAAGTGATCTTTCTGATCGGGCTGTCGCAAGAGGCTCCAGGAGGTCGTCGGAGCACTGAGCGTCGGCAGATACGCGAGGCAGGATTCGGCGTCGGTGGGCGGATGAGGCGTCTGAGTGAGCTCGGGGCGTTCGACCCTCACCCTGGCCCTCTCCCTGGCAGGGAGAGGGGACGAGCTTAGAAGGGTTCGGCGGCGTCGAGAATCCATTGCGCATGGCGGTGCGTCTTGTTAGTGGTGGCGTATGACGCGGCGTGGCCGATGCGCTTCTCGGAGATACGGGCGGTGATTCAGCGGACGATCGCGGGGACGTATTACTCCGTCGAGCACGTCGGCAGCACGTCGGTGCCGGGGATGTTCGCGAAGCCGGTCATCGATATCGATATCGTGGTGCGCGAGGGCAAGTTCGCGGACGTACGTCGCAAGCTCGAGGCGCTGGGCTACAGCTACGAGGGCGACCGCGGCATCCCGGGTCGCGAGGCGTTCGACCTGCAGGACGCGGGGCTGAAGAGCATCCTGATGGAGCACCACCTCTACGTCTGCGAGGCGGACAGCGCGGAGCTGCGACGGCATCGGGCGTTCCGCGATTTCCTGCTGTCGCATCCGGAATGGGTGGAGCGGCTGAGCCGGCACAAGGTCGAGCTGGCGTCGCGACTGGGCGACGACCGCACCGCGTACCAGGAGGCGAAGTCGGCGATGGTCGAGGAGATCCTGGCGCTGGCGCTGGAGGAGAAGACTTCGTGATCTCGCATCTACGGGGCGTGCTGGCGCGCAAGAACGAGCTCGCGTCGAGCGTCGAGATCGACGTTGGCGGCGTCTGGTACCGGGTGGAGCTGCCGGCGTTCGTGTGGCGGGCGCTGGAGGAGCGCGACCTCGGTGAAGAGGTGGAGCTCGAGACGTTTTACTTCGTGACGCAGAACGCGCCGATCCCGAGGCTGATCGGCTTCCAGCGTGAGGTCGAGCGCCGTTTCTTCGAGAAGCTGGTGACGGTGCCGAACGTCGGCCCGACGACGGCGACGAAGGCGCTGGTGTTCAGCGTGTCGACGATCGCGCACTGGATCGAAGCCGGCGATACGGTTCAGCTCGCGAAGCTGCCGTCGATCGGCAAGCGCACCGCCGAGACGATCGTGGCGCAGCTGCGGGGCAAGGTAACGGAAGAGGCGCTGCTGGCAGACGAGGGCTTCGACAAGCCGGAGACGCCGAAGCCGGCGGGCCCGAGCGACGTGGCGCGCGACACGATGGACGCGCTGGTATCGCTGGGCTACAGCCGCGCCGAGGCCGACCGCCTCGTGTCGCAGGTAGAGGCCGAGAGCGCGCCCGCGACGGTAGAAGAGGCGATTCGCGCCGTGTTCAGGAAGCTAAACGCCGGGGTAGCAGAAGGTAACCTCGGCACATGCTGTACCGCAGGACCGAATCGTCCGGACGGCCGAGCGCGTAAGCGTACATTGACGCCTGTCAGTGGTCAGCATATGCTGACCGCGTGGAGTTGTGGGAGGCGCCGATTTGGCCGAGTGCTCGCCGCCACGGCATCCCTGACGAGGCAATCACGGCACGCGCTGCGTCACAATTTTCGCCCACGCTGCTGATTCCGAGGACGATTCGGTGGAGCTGCTCCTCGGCCCTGATTACGCCGGAAATCTCATCGAGGTCGGGTTCTAGATACAGGGGAAGAGTAGGTGATCATTCACGCCATGGCGGCGCGACTATGGCGGTTCTTTCCCGGAGGAGCGTGAAACATGGCAAAAACGCATCTGGAAAAGCTGGCCGCCGCTGACGCCATCGCCGAGCTTGGCTCGCAATCGGAATCAAGAGGAAACCGTCTGGCGGAGTTCCGAACCGCTACGTCGGATGGCTGAGGCTTTCCGCGCGCAGGTGACGGCAGAAGCCAATGTCACCCAGGCGGTCAAGGCAGCCCGCAAGGCCGGCTTCTCTTGGAGCGCCATCGGGATGATGCTAGGAGTCTCGAAGCAGACCGCCCAGCACCGTTTTGGCAAAGTCGAAATTGAGGACGTGGCGTGATGCCACTACCGCACTCTGCCTGAGCGTCTTGTGTCGCAAGTCGAGGCCGAGAGCAAGCCGACGACAGTCGAAGAGGCGATTCGCGCCGTGTTCAGGAAGCTCTCTTCCTGATCGCGCTATCGCAAAAGGCTCCAGGCCTCGTCAAATTTCCTTGCGCCTCCAGTTCTACCACGCAGGATGCGGCGCGGGGCGCGCGGTTCTGTCCATTGTTTTGGCGGCCTGCTTTCGAATTTCCCGAGATAGTTCTGATACGCGGCCTTGGCCTCACGGTGCTGCGGCTGAGATTTCGCGGCGCGTAGCGTGAGTTCATGTTCAAGGACGTCGGCTTACTGACATTGCGGCTCAGTACGGGTTTGACGATGGCGGCGCACGGCTATCCGAAGCTCTTCGGCGGGCAGGGCAGGCACGCGCCGGCGCCGGTCGAGAAGGCGCTGGGACCGAACTACGCACCGGCCGTCGAGAATATGGGCCACGGTGCGTTCTCGAAGACGCTGGAGAAGCTCGAGGTGCCGGCGCCGGAAGCATCGGCGTACGCGTCGGGGATCGCGGAGTTCGGCGGCGGTCTGGCACTGGCCCTGGGTTTCAAGACGCGCCTGGCGGCGCTGGCAGTCTTGATAAATTTGATGGTAGCGATTCGCAAGGTGCACTGGCAAAACGGCTACTTCGGCGACGGCGGCTTCGAATTGCCGGGAGAGCTGTCGTCGGCCGCTTTGACCCTGCTGCTCACGGGACCGGGCGCGTTGTCGCTCGATGCATTGTTCGCCGCGCCAAGGAAGGTCCGCAAGCAGATCGATAACGGAGCCGAGGACATGGCCGACCTTGCTCGCAAGGCAGCCGCGAAAGTGAAACGATAGACCTGGCCTTGAGCTGCAGGGCCGCTATCTTTGGCGGCGTTCGCAATCCGTGCGTTTGCTAACAGAAAGAGGCTCCCGAATCTCGGGAGCCTCTTTCATTCGCTATGGTTTGTTATTAGAGAGACGGCTTGTTGCGCCGCGCCCAGGCTACCGTCTCTTTGATCGAGTCGCGCAGGATCTCGACGATCTGCTCGACCTGCTGCGGCGTCGTGACCAGCGGCGGGGCGATGAGGTAGTTGTCGCCGAGGTTGCGCGAGATCAGGCCTCGCTCTTTGGCGGCGCCGACCAGTCGCGTGCCGACGTTGAGCTCGACGCTGAACGGCTTCATCTTCTCCTTGTCATCGACGATCTGGACGCCGCCGATAAAGCCGAGACCGCGTACGTTGCCGACGCCGTCTTCGTCCATCAGGGTGCGCAGTCCGGCGTGCAGGTGCTCGCCCAGCGCGGCCGCGTTTTCGACCAGGTTCTCGTCGTCGAAAATCTGGAGGTTGCGCAGGCCGACGGCGCAGGCTGTCGGGTGCGCCGAGTTGGTGAAGCCGTGCATGAAGCGGTCGCCCTCGGAGTTGAGGATGGCTTCGTGGATCTCGCGCGAGACGATGGCGCCGGAAAGCGGTACGTAGGCGCTGGTGACGGCCTTGGCGAACGTGACGATGTCCGGCAGGACGTTCCAGTGTCGCAGGGCGAACCAGCGTCCGGTACGGCCGAAGCCGGTGATGACCTCGTCGGCGATCAGCAGGACGTCGTTGCGGTCGCAGACTTGTCGAAGCGTCGGGAAGTAGTCGTCGCCGGGCGGGATGACGCCGCCGGCGCCCTGGACGGGCTCGGCGATGATCGCCGCGACGGTGTCGGCGCCTTCGCGCTGGATCGCCTCTTCGAACTGCAGGGCGCAGTTGGCGGTGCAGGAAGTGAAGGGGTGGTTGCAAGGCGTGCGCAGGAAGGTCGGATCCAGCGGCCCGAAGCCGCGCCAGAAGGGCGGCAGGCCGGTCGCGGCGGTCGTCGCGAGGGTGCCGCCGTGGTAGGCCTGGTGCCGGGCGAAGATCTTGACCTTCTCCATGCGGCCCTTGAGGAACCAGTGGAAGCGCGCCAGCTTGAACGCGACCTCGTTGGCCTCGGAGCCGCTGTTGGCGAAGAACACGGCGTCCATGTTCGAGTAGCTGCGGCGTACGAGCTGCTCGGCGAGCTGGATGGCTGGGACGTTCGAGTAGCCGGTGTAGCCGTTGGCGAAGGCGAGCTCGCTCATCTGCTTCGCGGCGGCATCGGCGAGCTCTTTGCGTCCGTGGCCGACGGCGACGTTCCAGAGCGACGAGAGGCCATCGATGTACTCACGTCCGCGGGCGTCTGTCAGGACGGATCCTTCTCCCTTGACGAGGACGATGGCGTTGCGCTGATCGCCTTGCAGGTACTGGGGGTGCAGGAGATGGGCGATGTCCCGGTCGACAAGGGAGCGGTACTCGGTGTCATTCATGTATGGATGGCCTCCTCACGACGATTCTACACAAGCCCCGAAGCTCGAAACAGGGCGCTACGGGCCGGATTGTTCAGCGTCTCACAAATAAGCAACGCGTTTTTGATCGGGCTGTCGCAAGAGGCAGCGAGAAGTCGTCGCATTTCGCGGTGTCGGCCGACATGCAGAGCAGGATTCGGCGTCGGGTGGCAATGCGGGGCGTCGTTGGTGGGTGGGGTGCCGACCCCTGTTCTCAGGCAGATGAGACTCGAATGGGCAGGCGATCGGCCGTCTGGGGTTGCGGGCCGTCTCTATACTGAGATGACGCCACGATAGCCACGATAAAGGAGAGGCTTATCCTCCCGACCGAACTGCTCGCCACGATCGATTGGAACGCTGTCGCCGGGTACGCGGCGCGGGTGTTCGGTCGATCCGTTCTCATAATCGTCGTCGCGCTCGTTGGCGTCTGGCTGCTGCAGCGATTGCTGGGTCCCGTGATCCGCGTCGCGGTGCAGGAGCAGATGGTCAACGAGCCGCAAATCGAGGTCCAGAAGCGCATCGACACGTTGTCGCACGTGATCTACAACACGGCGCTGGTGGTGGTGGCGGTGCTGGTGGTGGTGACGCTGCTGCCGGAGTTCGGGCTCAACGCGGCGCCGCTGATCGCCGGGCTGGGCCTCATAGGCCTGGCGGTGGGCTTCGGCGCGCAGAACCTGGTCAAGGACGTGATCAACGGCATCTTCATCCTGGTCGAGAACCAGTACGGCCGCGGCGACGTCGTGACGATCGCAGGTCTGACGGGTGTCGTCGAAGACATGAACCTGCGCCGCACCGTGCTGCGTGACCTCGATGGCACGGCGCACTTCGTACCGCACAGCAACATCGACACGGCGAGCAACTGGACCAAAGGTTTCTCGCGCGTGAACCTGAACGTCGGCGTGGCATACGACACCGACCTCGACCACGCGATCGAGGTGATCAACCGGGTCGGCAAGGAGATGGCGGACGACCCGCTGCTGGCGAAGAGCATCAAGGACCCGCCGCACGTCCTGCGCGTCGACAACCTCGGCGATTCGTCAATCGACCTGAAGGTGATCGGGGACACTGTGCCGCTGCAGCAGTGGACCGTGATGGGCGAGTTCCGGCTGCGGATCAAGAAGGCGTTCGACAAGGAGGGCATCGTGATCCCGTTCCCTCAGCGCACGCTGCACGTGGAGACGGCAGCGGCGTTGATGGGCGACGGCGCGCGGCTGCGCTTCGACGAGGGTAAGGCGATGACGGCGGAGCGGGTCGAGGATAAGCGGGGACGCATCCCGGACAAAGACGAAGGCGATAGCGACGAAAGCACGACGTAATCCTAGGATCGTTCACGCTGGGCGTCGTAGAATGAGCCGCACGATTCTCAAGCGGCTTCTTAGTGAAGGGGTTAAGTGATGAAGCAGGTTGCGGTCGAATCGACGGCCGAAGCGTACATCGAACTGCTGGCGGCGCGCGGCGTCGACTACTTCTTTGGTAACGGCGGCACCGACTTCGGCCCCATCGTTAACGCCTACGCCAAGCGTCTGGACCAGGAGCTGCCGGTTCCGAAGCCGGTGACGGTCCCGCACGAGATCACGGCGATGGCCATGGCCGCGGGCTACGCGATGGTGACCCGCAAGCCGCAGGTCGTCATGGTGCACACGATCCCGGGCACGGCTAACGCGACCGGCGGTCTGATCAACGCTCGCAGCAACAACGTTCCCATGCTGTTTTCCGCGGGTCGTACGCCCTTGACCGAGAGCGGCATGAAGGGCTCGCGCAACGGCGGCATCCACTGGGCGCAGGAATCGCGCGACCAGGGCAGCATGGTGCGCGAGTGGGTGAAGTGGGACTACGAGCTGCGCCACGGCGTCGACCTCGAGGGCGTGGTCGACCGGGCGCTGGCGATCACGCAGAGCGAGCCGCAGGGCCCCGTATATCTGAGCCTGCCGCGAGAGGTTCTGGCCGAGGAGATCGAGACGTTCGAGTACTCCGAGCGGCCGCGCATGCAGCCCAACCTCTCGATGGCCAACCCGGACTCGATCCGTGAGGTCGCGAAGCTGCTCGCGAAGGCGAAGAACCCGATCGCGGTGACGGCGGCGCTGGGCCGCGACCCGCTGGCGGTACCGCAGCTGGTGAAGCTTGCCGAGCTGCTGAACATGCCGGTGTTCTCCGGCGGTACGTACATGAACTTCCCGGTGACGCACCGGCTGCACCAGGGTGGCATGGCGGGAGCGGCGCTGGGCGAGGCGGACGTGGTGCTCGTGTTCGAGCAGGACGTGCCGTGGATGCCTTCGATGACCAGCGGCCCGAACGAGAACGCGACCGTGGTCGGCGTCGGCGTCGACCCGCTGTTCTCGAACTTCCCGCTGCGCAGCTTCCCGGTGCACGTCAACCTGGCCGGCGCGCCGCGCTTCGCCATCGAGGCGCTGATCAAGGAGCTGCAGAACGAGTCGCTGGACAAGGCGGCGATTGCAGCGCGCGGCGAGAAGTGGGCTGCGAACCACGACAAGGTGCGCCAGGCGGCCCGAGACCGCGGTCTCGCCGGCAAAGACGAGCGACCGCTGAACAAGGCGTGGGTCTCGTACTGCTTCGAGCAGAAGCGCGACGAGAACACAGTGATCATCAGCGAGCTCGGCCTCGACACGTCGCAGTTCGAGTTCGAGCGGCCCGACCAGTACTACGGCGTCTCGACGGCCGGCGTGCTGGGCTGGGGCGTCGGTGCGGCGCTGGGCGCCAAGCTGGCAGCACCGGAGAAAACCGTCATCGCGACGGTCGGCGACGGCTCGTACATGTTCGGCGTCCCGGAAGCGGGACACTGGGTGTCGCGCAAGATGAACCTGCCGGTGCTGTACGTCGTGTGGAACAACTCGCGCTGGAACGCGGTGGCGAGTGCGACTCGCGGCGTTTACCCCGAGGGCTGGCAGGAGAAGACCAAGACGTTCCCCTTCAGCGACCTTTCGCCGAACCTCGAGTTCGAGATGATCTGCCAGGCAGCGGGCGGCTACGGCGAGCGCGTCGAAGACCCGGCGGACGTGCCGGCGGCGATCGAGCGTGCGCTGCACGCGGTAAAGGTTGAGAAGCGACAGGCGCTGCTGAACTTCGTCGGGTCGTAGGCCCGATCAGGTTTTGAAAACGAGAGAGGGCCTCGCGAGGGCCCTCTCTCCTATTTCCGCTGCGCCAGCTCGGCTTTGCGCTCCGCCGTGAAGGCCCACCACGGCAGCGGCGGCCCTCCTTCGACGAAGCGCACGGCGGAGATGAATGTGTCGAGCAGGCACGGGTCCTGGCGCGCGCCTTTCAGCGCGCCGATGCGTTCGTAGAGCACGTAGGCGTCCTCGCCGTGCAGCTCGGCCGGCGTCTCGATTCCCAGCAGGCGCAGGTCGGCGGCGATCCGCTTGCCGATGTTCGGGATGTCCTCGAGGGCGACAGCGTCCGACGCCACGGTAGCTTTCATTCGAGAGTCCCTCTCTTGCTTGCTTCGACAACATGATAGGCAGGAGATGCTGACAGCCTTGTGTCAGCAGGTTGGTCCAGAGCGGCTTATTCTTCGAGCGCACTCTCTCCGCACCGCTGCGTCACAACCTGCTCTGCTGACTCTGCACGTCATACAATCCCTGCAATTCGCGAGGACGTATCGATGGTGATGACGAACCGGAGTCTACGGCGCTGGTTGCTGATCGCGGGCGGCGTCCTGCTGTTCATCGTCGCGGGCGTGATCGGCGGCGTGCTGCAGCAGCGATCTCAGCGTGACTCGGAGGCGCCGTCGGCTGCCGAGGCGACGCAGGCGGCGATTACGCCCGTGGTGCCGCTGAAGGACTGCCCGTGGGGTGAGGCGCTGTGCATCCTGGCTTTGGGCATCGAGCGGGCGCTGGACGCCGGCAACGTCGACGCGGTAATCGATTTCGGCCACGTGGTGACGTACGTCTGTCCGGGGCCCTCGCCGGACGCGCCCGACGAGCCGTTCCCGCTCTGCAACGGTGCGCTGACAGGCGAGCGTCGCGACGGCTACGGCATTACGCAGCGGTTCGTCTCGAGCAGTGTCGTTGACCGGTCGACGTATCGTTTCTTCATCCAGAGCTTCCTCAGCGCGATCCGGCCCGAGGCGAGCGACGCGATCGGCTCGGGACAGCTGCGCGTGTACGCGATGAGCTGCTCACAGAAGGCGTTCCCGATTCAGAACGTGTCCTGCGGGCGCGCGTCGATTATCCTCAGCGCCATCGTGGACCACGGCGACGGTCCCAAGCGCGAGATGCTGATCTTCTGGGCGATCCCGGGCACGACGTATGCGCTGGGGTTTAGCGGCAAAGGGCTGGTGATCAGCGAGGTGTGGCGCAGCGACCTGCACGACGACGAGATACCGGTCCTGTTTCATACCGGCGGCACCCTGCCGGACCTGGGCATCGTGAATGTGGTGTCGTAATCGCGGCGTCAGTCTGCCCCGAAACGGACGCGACGCGCTAAGATCGGGCAGCGCCCGCGTCGCGGGTCCTGAAGGAGGGTTCCGATGGGAGAGATCCTTGGCCTCGGCCTGAGCCATTACCCGGGCTTCATCTTCGCCGACGACGAGATGTCGATGCGGGTGAAGTCGACGATTACGAGTCCGAAGGTGCCGGTGGCGTTGAAGGACCCGAAGAACTGGCCGGCGCCGATGCAGGCCGAATGGGCCGACGACGAAGGCACGGCGTTCGCCACGAAGCATCGCAACGAGTTCGTCGAGGGCGTCCGTATCGCGCGCAAGGCGCTGGACGATTTCGCGCCGGACGTTGTCGTGATCTTCGGCGACGACCAGTACGAGAACTTCAAGGAAGACATCATTCCGCCGTTCTGCGTCTCGATCTCGGACCGCTACGAGACTCAGCCGCACCTGCGCAGCTTCCCGCGGCCGCAGCGCCCCAACGTGTGGGAGGAGCCGTACGACAAGACGTTCGTGACGCCGGGCAACCGAGAGGTCGCGAAGCACCTGGTGACGGAGTTGATGGACCAGGGCTTCGACGTGCCGTACTCCTACAAGGACCTGCACCTCGAAGGGCTGGGCCACGCGTTCATCAACACGGTGATGTACCTGGACTACGACAGGACCGGCTGGGATTACCCAATCGTGCCGTTCCAGATCAACGCGTACGGCCGCAACGTGGTGAGCGGCAAGGGCCTGAGTGGTCGTCTGTTCACGGACGAGGACATCGAGCACGACCCGCCGTCGCCGTCGCCGAAGCGCTTCTTCGACCTCGGTGCCGCCGTCGCGCGGATCCTGCGCGATAGCCCGTGGCGCGCGGCGCTGATCGGTTCTTCGAGCTGGTCGCATGCCTTCCTGACGGACAAGAACAGCTGGATCTTCCCGGACATCGAGACGGACAAGGCGCGGTTCGAGGAGCTGAAGTCGGGCCAGTACACGGCGTGGCGGGAGCTCAAGCTGGAGCAGCTCGAGGCCTCCGGTGAGCAGGAGCTGCTGAACTGGATCCCGCTGGCCGGGGCGATGAGCGAGCTGAATCAGAAGGCGAGCTACTGCCAGTTCATCGAGAGCTGGTTGATGAACTCGTGCAAGTGCGTGGCGGTGTTTCCGCCCAACCACCGATGATTGCGGAACGGGTCATATATTTCGCCCTAAACTCTTAACAATCGGTAGATTGCGCTTCGGCGCAGTGATAGACTACGCCACGCCTGCCGGACGGTAGGCGCCTCACCCCGCATTGTTAGCCGGTAGCAACGGAGCCGTTCGCTCGCGTAAGTAGGCCTGTGTGTGCGGGCCAAGTCAAGAAAGGAACAGAGAAGGGTGTACAACGGCCAGAAAGTTTACGATGTTCACGGTCACGTGACCGCGCCTGACGCATACCGCGCAGGTGCAACTCTCCTCATGGCCTCCAATACAGTCCAGAAGCAGAGTGTACTGATGCAGCCGGACGACCGGCGCCCCGGCCCCCTGAAGGACGAGAACTTCAAGCAGGTTGTGTACACCCAGCACGTCCAGTACATGGACGAGCGCAACATCGACGTCCAGATCATCGGGCCGCGGCCCTTCATCATGCTCGGGTGGATGCCGAACCACCAGATCCTGGAATCGTGGACGCGCCTGACCAACGACGCTATCGGCAAGCAGGTCTCCTTCTTCCCGGACCGCTTCCTGGCCTCGATGCAGCTGCCGCAGAACTGCCACGCTCCGGACTCCAAGCACATGCTCGACGAGATCGACCGCTGCAAGAAGGAGTGGGGTGTGATGTCGGTGTACGTCGGGCCTGACCCGGAGGGTCTGCGCCAGACGCCCGGCATGGACCAGCCGTACTGGTACGACCTGTACGAGAAGTGCCAGCGCGACGGCCTGCCGATCATCGTTCACGGCACGAACCACCAGGACCCGCGATTGACGCCGATCAACCAGAACTACCAGGTCGGCTTCATGATGGAGCAGTACATTGCCTCGCAGCTGCTGGGCTGGAGCGACGTGTTCGACCGCTACCCGGAGTTGAGGGTCATCGTCTGCCACTGCGGCGGCTGCCTGAGCCGCTTCGCGCCGACTGATAACCACAACTTCCAGCGCGACACGAGCAAGAACCTGTTCTATGACACCTGCGCCTACGACCCGCCATTCCTCGAGGCCGCCTTCGCGCAGAAGGGCGTCTCGCAGATGCTGTTCGGCACCGAGGCACCGGGCTCCGGCCGCCACGTCGACCCGCGCACCGGCCGCTCCGGCGACAACGTGGTCCCGACGCTGCAGGAGGCGAAGTACCTCTCTGACAGCGACCGCATGGACGTCATGCACAACACCCCGCTCAAGGTTGTTCCGGCGTTCGGCAAGGCCGGCTAACGACGACTACACAGCTAACGAGCTAGATAAGCTGAGGGCGGGTCGCAAGACCCGCCCTCAGCTTATCTACACTGCGAGACGCAACAAGAGAGGGGCCCGGTAACGGGCCCCTCTCTTGTGTTAAGCGCTTGGGGGCTAACGACTGCCGCGCAGTCGTGGGTCGAGCCAGTCGCGCAAAGCATCGCCGAAGATGTTGAAGGCGACGACGGCTACGCTGATCGCGGCGCCGGGTGCGACCATCGTCCACCAGCCGAGCTGCCACGATGGCCGTAACTCGGAGAGCATACGGCCCCAGCTGGGCTCGGTAGCGCTCGAGACGCCGAACCCGAGGAAGCTGATGCCGGCTTCGATAAGGATGGCAACGCCGATCTGGATGCTCATAACGATGATGATCGCGGCGGCGATGTTCGGCAGAACGTGACGCCACATGATGCGGAGGTGGCTGCTACCGATTACGGTGGCAGCCTCGATATAGGGTTGAGTCACCACAGATATGGTGGCGCTGCGCACGATGCGTGCGGTCCCGGGCATGAGCACGAGACCGATCGCGATCGAAATCGCCGTAAAAGTGCGTCCGAAGATGCTGATGAAGAAGATCACGAAGATCAGTGCCGGGTAGGCGAGCATGACGTCGATGATGCGGCTCGTGAACAGATCGGTGACGCCGCCGATGTAGCCGGCAGCGACGCCGAACAAGATGCCGAGCAGCGTGCTGACGAAGATCGCGGCAAACGAGACACCGAGGCTGTTACGAGCACCGTAGAAGATGCGCGCCATCAGATCGCGAGACAGGTTGTCGGTGCCGAAGGGGTGCGATAGCGAGGGTGATTGCAGGCGCCCGAAGGTGATGTCGTTGGCGTTATAGGGCGAAAGCGAGTGTCCGAACAGGACGATCAAGATCAGGAAGACGCAGACGAGGCCGGCGAATGCGCCGACGGGGTTGCGGCGCATGTTGGCGAAGAGGGTTTTTCGCCAGGTGCGCTCCGGCAGGACCTGTTCGACGGAAAACGGTTCGTCGCGGCCGAGAGTAATCGCCATCAGACGTACCTGACGCGCGGGTCGAAGAGGCCGTAGCTCAGGTCGACCAGCAGGTTAATCACGACGATGACCACCGCAAACAGCAGGACGATGCCCTGGATGAGCGGGAAGTCCTTGGTGAGGACGCCTTCGACGAGCAGTGTGCCGAGTCCGGGCAAGACGAAGAGCTGCTCGATGACCACGGTACCTCCAAGGAGGAAGGCGAGCTGAATGCCGATCAGCGTAATCACGGGCAGCATCGCGTTCTTCAGCGCGTGCTTGGAGAGCACCACGCGCTCCTGCAGGCCCTTGGCCCGTGCGGTGCGTACGTAGTCCTGTCGCAGCACCTCGAGCATCGAGGAGCGTACGAGGCGCGTTACGGTCGCCGAGAGCGCGAGGCCGAGCGATATCGCCGGCAGATACATCTGCTGCAGGTTGGTCCAGGGTGCCTGCCAGAACTGGGCGTAGGGTACAGGCGTGGCGTAATGCCACCATAACGCCGGGAAGGTGATCAGCATGCTGCCGATCCAGAAGCTGGGCATGCTCAACCAGCCGATACTGAAAACTCTCAGTACCACGTCCGGCAGCTTGTCCTGTTTAAGCGCGGAATAGACGCCCATCGGCAAGGCGATAGCGATCGAGATTACGGACGCGAGGATCGTTAGCTCCAATGTTGCCGCAAGACGGGATTGTATGCGGCTCCATACCGACGTCGAGGTCTTCATTGACGTTCCGAGGTTGCCGGTGAGGACGTTACCTATCCATTTGAAGTACTGGGTAACGACCGGCTTATCGAGACCGAGCTGGTGGTTGATGCGGTCGCATTGCGATACGTCAACGTTGTCCTGGGCGCCGAGGTAAAGGAAGCAGATGTTGCCGGGGATGACGCGAACGCCGCCGAAAATGAGCATGCTAACGACCACGAGTACCGGGATGGCCGTCAGTATGCGCTTGATGATGTATTGACCCATTGAAGCGTTTCTGCCTTCCGGAGGGATTGGTCAGAAGAGACTCGAACAAACGCCCTGGCTCAGCCCTCACGCGAGGGCTGAGCCAGGAGCAATGCCAAAATCACTAGTTCAATTCGTGTCGGCTAGCCGAACCACCAGTATTTGATCCACGGCACGGCGCCGTTGTAGGCGTCACGCGGCATCTGGGCGTTCTTGAGCTTCGGGTCACCCAGGTAAGTGATCTGGCCGTTCACGCCGGACGACTGGACCATCTGCTCGGCGAGCAGGTCCTCGAGCTGCTGGAAGATCGCCTTGCGGGCGTTCGTGTCGAACTCCTGGAGCTGCTTCGAGACCAGGCTGCTGATGTTCGCATCGCGAACGTGGTTCTCGTTGGTGGGCTTCAGGTCGCCCGTCGGGTCGGAGTAGTACTTGTTGTAAATCTGGATGCCCGCGTCCGGCAGCGTCGCCGTCGTGTTCGGGCCCCACTGAATGTTGTCGTACTGACCGGCGAAAATAACCGGCGCGTTTTCGCCGAAGGTCTGCTCCTTGTACGTAAGGTCGAAGAGACCGTTGGTGCGAAGCTGCGTCATGATCAGCGTGATCTGGTCGACCCACTTCTGGCCGATGACGGTCGCGTTCCAGCCGGGAACCGTGAACTTCGGTATCGAGGTGATGCCAGCCGCGCTGAGCAGCTTCTTGGACTCGGCCACGTTGAGCTTGAAGAGGTCGGCGCGCTTGAGCTTGTCCGGCGTGCGGAAGCCCCAGGCGACACCGGAGGCGGATAGAGCCTGGTCTGCCCGACCCTCACCTTCGTCGACGGAAGCGACGAGTGGTGCGCGGTCGTAGCCCATGCTCAGGGCCTGACGCACGCGCTGGTCGTTGAAGGGGGCAACGTCGTTGCGCATGTAGAGCGTGCCGCAACCGGCCTCGGGGTACTTCCAGACCTGCAGGTCCTTGCGCTGACCGAGAATGCGGTCTCGTTCTTCCGGCGGGAACCAGTAGGTGAGGTGGGTCTGGCCCGAGATGATGTCGGCGACTTTCTTCTCAGGGTCGGACGTGCCCAGTCGAACGATGTCGCTGAAGTATGGGAACGGCTTGACGTCGTAGTTGGGGTTGCGGGTGTAGACGATGTTGTCGGGCGGGCTGTACGAGACGAACTTGTAGGGCCCGCTACCCATGAGCGACTTCGACGCATCCGCGCTCTCCTGAAACTTCTGGCTAAGGATGGCGCCGGAGTTCTTGAAAGCGATGGCCTGCAGCAGGTCCGCGTTGACGATCTTGGTCTTCATGACAAAGGTCTGGTCGTCGGGCGCCTGGGTGGAGTCGATCCAGCTGTAGTTGGCCTTGTAGGCGGAATCGGCGCCGGTGGCGAGCGTGTCGTAGGTCCACTTGACGTCCTTCGACGTCAGGGCGTCGCCGTTGTGGAAGGTCGCCTTGCGCAGCTTGAAGGTCACCGTGAGCTTGTCGGGTGAGACTTCGGGCAGTGCGCTCGCGAGGTTCGGCAGCACTTCGTTGCCGATCGAGGGGTACTTGGGCTGGCCGTAAGCAAACTCGAGGAGGCTGTCGTGGGTGAGGCTGGCCATCTGGTAGACGCCGGCGTTACCAACCTTGATCAGCTCGAGGCCGGCGCCGGGGTCACCGTAGCCCTGCCAGATCAGCTTGCCACCCTGTACGCCCTTGGTATTGTCGATGGCGGCGCCGGAGGCGCCACTCGAACTGCTGCCTGAACTGCTCGACCCAGAACTGCTGCTCGAGTTGTTGTTGCTGCTGCCTCCGCCGCACGCGGCAAGGAAGGCGGCTGCTGCGGCTGCTGAACCCGTCGCCGCCAGAGCGTGGCGGCGCGAGATTCGCTGGCCGACAAACCTATTCCAGTAGCTATTCACCGTTTCGCGTTCCTTTCGAGCCCTGTGGCTCCGCTGTTTCGCTCCCCAGGAGAGCCCTGCGTATTACGCCGATTTCGAGATTACGCAATGCCGCAAATCTAGGCAGAGGCACCGGGAATGTCAATAGCGCGAAAGACCGCTTCTATAGTGATTGCATTTACCGCTAAAGATAGGAAGGTCTAAAGTCTGAACAGTCGCAGAGGGTGATACGTGTGGATTCTTAAATGTCAACCTGGTGACAACTTCTCAAAGATGAATCGCCGGACTATAATCGCGTGGCGTCCCGAGAGACGCCGGATCTAGAACCGCGGAGGTGCAATGAGCTACGAGTTCATCCTGTATGAGAAGGCGGACCACATCGCGTATCTGACGCTGAACCGCCCCGAAGTCCTGAATGCGCTGCACGTGCCGGCCCACATCGAGTGCGCGGCGGCCCTGGAAGACTTCGAAAACGACACCGACGCCTGGGTGCTGATCATCAATGGCGCCGGTGAGCGCGCATTTTGCGCCGGGATGGACCTGCGCTATCGACCTCCGGAGGGGTCGGCGCCGCTGCAGATACCGCCGGGCGGTTTCGCGGGGCTGACCAATCCTCGCGGCTGCAAGATCACGAAGCCGATCATCGCGGCAGTTCACGGCTACACGCTGGGCGGCGGCCTCGAGCTTTCGATGGCCTGCGACTTGATCATCGCGGCGGACAACACGACTTTCGGTCTGCCGGAGGTGAAGCGCGGCATCATGGCGGGCGGCGGCGGCGTGCACCGTCTACCGCGACAGCTGCCTCTGAAGGTGGCGATGGGCTACCTGCTCACCGGCAAGAACATGCCGGTTCAGGAGGCGGAGCGCTGGGGCCTGGTTAACGAGGTCGTGCCGGTGGCCGAGTTGATGGACGCGGCGCGGCGCTGGGCCGTCGAGATTACGGAAGCGGCGCCGCTTTCGGTGCGGGCGACCAAGCAGGCCTCGATGCTGGGCCTGGAGACTTCGCTGGAAGAGTCGTACAACACGTCGTACCCGGCTTCGCAGCAGATGCGCGGCTCGAACGACAGCCGCGAGGGTGTTGCAGCGTTTGCGGAGCGACGCAAGCCGAACTGGACCGGGACGTAGCCTGCCCGGAGTTGTTTAATGACGGCCGCATGTTGCGGCCTCGAAGTTTTCTGGACGGGGACGCATGAACCAGGCAACCCGAGAACCATGGGACCGAACGAGGGAGCACCTGAGTATCCCCGTTTCGATGGCTCCATGGTTGGGGCGAAGGGAGGCGCGCCAATGACCGCATCCACCGCTGGAACCGGACCGCTGGAGGGCGTGCGCGTCGTCGACCTGACTCATTACATAACGGGACCTTACTGCACGAAGCTGTTCGCGGACTACGGCGCCGACGTGATCAAGGTCGAGCGTCCGGACGGCGGCGACCCGGCACGGAACATCGAGCCGTTCTTTCACGACAAGCCGCACCTCGAGGGATCGGGGCTGTTCCTGCACCTCAACACGAACAAGCAGTCGGTGACGCTCAACCTGAAGACGGAGGCGGGAAAGAAGATCCTGCTCGAGCTGGTGCGCGACGCCGACATCCTGGTCGAGAGCTTCAACCCGCGCGTCATGTCGTCGCTGGGGCTCGACTACGAGACGCTGCACAAGCTGAACCCGCGCCTGACCTACACGTCGATCTCGAACTTCGGCCAGAATGGACCCTATCGCGACTTCAAGCTGGCCGAGATCACGCTCTACGCGATGGGCTCGACGATGATCAGCACCGGCATGCCGGACCGGCCGCCCGTGAAGCTTGGCCTGACGGTCGAGCACTTCTTTGCCGGCATGGTCTCGGCCACGGCGACGATGGGCGCCTACTACGGCAGCGAGAACGACGGCGCCGGCCAGCACGTAGACCTGTCGCTGTTCGAGATCCAGGTTGGGAACCAGGACCGCTCGGTGCAGGGCATGATGATGTACCAGTACACGGGCGGCGCCGGATTCGGGGCCGCCTCCGGTCCGCCACGCAGCGGCGGCGGCAGCGCCGGTCGCAACATCCTGCCGGCCGGCGTGTATCCGGTGGCCGACGGCTACGTCCAGTTCTTCACGCTGGCGCCGCACTGGGACCGTATCTGCCGCGTCATCGACCGGCCCGACCTGATAAACGACCCTTACTTCACCGCGCCGGAGAACTTCACAGGTAACGCCGAGGCCAAAGCGATGTTCGACGCGCTGCTGATCGAGTGGTGCGTGCAGCACACGAAGCGCGAGGTCATGGAGAAGTCGCAGGCCGAGGGCTACATGTGCGGCTCTATAAATACGATGGAAGACGTGTTCGAGGACCCGCACCTGGCGGCGCGAGGCTTCTTCACCGAGATCGACCATCCGTATACCGGGCCTCTGAAGTACCCGGGAGCGCCGTTCAAGATGTCGGAGACGCCGTGGCGCGCCGGACGGGCGCCGCTGCTGGGCGAACACACGCAGCAAGTGCTGACGCAGCGCCTCGGCTACAGCGAGGACGACGTCGCGCGGCTGCGCTCGCAGGGAGCGATCTGATGGGCCGTCTACCGCTGGAAGGCGTTCGCGTTATCGACCTGACGGTCGTTTGGGCCGGGCCGTTCGGTGGGGCACTGCTGGGCGACCTGGGCGCCGAGGTCATCAAGGTCGATTCGACGCAACGCTGGGACGTGATCACGCGCGGCCAGAACTCGACGGTCGAGATCATGCGCCAGAACGGCGGCGACGTGGCCGAGGGCGCGCAGCCGTATAACCTGAGCGCTAACTTCAACAGCGTGGGACGCAACAAGAAGTCGGTAACCATCGACCTGACGCGCAAGGAAGGGCAGGAGGTGTTCTACCGGCTGGCGGCGAACTCGGACGTGTTCATCGAGAACAACGCGCCGGACGTCGTGAAGCGGTTCAACATCACCTACGACGACCTGAAGCAGCACAACCCGCAGCTGATCATGGCGTCGCTGCCGGCGTTCGGCGCTTCGGGGCCGTACAGCTTCTTCCGGGCGTACGGCGCCAACATGGAGGCTGTGGTGGGGCACACGCTGCTGCGTGGCTACACCGACGCGGACGCTACGACGGTGACGAGCGTGTTCCTGGCGGACGCGTGCGGCGGCGCCACGAGCGCGTTCGCGATCATGTCGGCGCTGCATCACCGGCGCAAGACAGGACGGGGCCAGTTCATTGACATGTCGCAGGCCGAGAACGTGATGAACACGCTGTCGCAGGCCGTGATGGACTACTCGATGAACGGACGCGTGCAGACGACGCTGGGTAATCGCCATCCCTACCGTGCGCCGCAGGGCTGCTATCCGTGCACGGGCGAGGACCACTGGATCACGCTCTCGATAAAGACGGACGACGAGTTCGCGGCGCTGTGTCACGTTATCGGACGCGAGGAGATGGTCACGGACCCACGCTTCGCCGACAGCCTCTCGCGCTACGCCAACCAGGACGCCCTGGACGAGGCGATCGCGGCGTGGAGCGCGACGCAGGACCACATCGCCGCGTTCTACGCGCTACAAAACGCCGGCATCGCCGCCGGGCCGGTGCTGCGCCCCGCCGAGATCTTCGACGACCCGCATCTGCAGGCGCGGGACGATTTCCAGAAGGTCACGCATCCGGCCGCCGGCACCTACGTGCACTTCAAGACGCCGATCCACCACATGTCGGAGACGCCGTTGCCGATTCGCAAGCACGCTGCGACCCTCGGAGAAGACAACGAGTACGTCTACAAGCAGGTCTGCGGCTACTCGGACGCCGAGTACCAGTGGTTCGTGGACAACGGCCACGCCGGTACGTCGATCGCGGTGCCGCAGCGCGGTCCGGGCGGCCGTTAGCGCCTGACTGCCCTCTCGGCCGCGAACAGGCCTCGGACGCCATACCCGCGGCAGGCCGGACGACACCGCTGGAACCGAATCGGACTGCGCGGCGTCTGTTCTGAAGACGCCCCGCGGTCGAAGCAGCCGATTCGGCAACTAAACGTAAATGCAACCCGTCCCGATTGGGATTGACTCGATAGCGATGCGTCGTTAGCTACAGTAGTCAAAGCGACGCGAACTGCAGCCGTTGGCGGTTTGCTTCGCGTGGAAATGGGAGGAACTCGCGTATGAAGAAATGGAAACTTTTGGCGCCGGCCATGCTCGTCGCCGCGGCGTTCGCCGTGGTTCTCGGGACCGGCGGGGCAGCTGTCGCGGCGCCGGCTGGGGCCGCGACGGGGCTGAACCTGTCGCAGGAGTCGTGCGCTCCGGACGGAAGCGTTGCGGCGCTGCTCGCCTGGTCGCCGTCGGGAGCAGGTTCGCAGACGGCTGACCTTGCGCTCGACCCGGGCTTCGTCAGGTATTCGCGCGGCGGGCCGTACGCAGCGAACGCCAACGCCGTTTCGTTCACGAACATGAGGCAGGGCGTCACGTACTACGCGCGAGTCAACACCTCGACGCCGTACGGCACGGTGTCCAGCGACACGTTTGCGTTTACGGCCTCGTGCCAGGCACCGAGTTCGAGCCTGACGCCGGCCACGGGACTGATCGCATACAACGCTTCGACGACTTCGGTGAATTTCACGTGGCAGCCGGGCATGAACAACATCTGGTACTGCGTCAACGTAGCGCGTAACTACAACGACGTTTACGGCGGCCCAACGTGGCGCAACTTTGGTTGCTGGCAGACCGGCACCGCGCTGCAGGTCACAGGCCTGACGTGCGGTACGACGTACTACTGGAACGTCTACACGTGGAACTACACGACGAACGCCCAGAGTGCGATCAGCAGCTTCACGACGCTGCCGTGTGCTCCGGCGATCACGCCGGCCACGAACCTGAACTCGCAGGTCGGTCGGCCCGCACATCGGTGGTCGTGAACTGGACCCCGGGGGCGGCGAACATCTGGTACTGCGTCAACCTGGCTCGTAACTACAACGACGTGTATGGCGGCGGTCCGACGTGGAGCAACTATGGTTGCTGGACGACGGGCACGAGCCTGCAGATCAACGGGTTGACGTGCGGCACGACGTACTACTGGAACGTCTACTCGTGGAACTACACGAGCAACGTCCAGAGCGCGATCAGCAGCTTCTCGACGCAGTCGTGCGGGCCCAGCACGCTGACGAAGCCTGCGCCGATCGATCACCTGAACGTCAACACGGTGGGTTCGAACCCCGTTCAGTACGTAGTGCACATCGTCGCGGGTCTACAGGGCGGATGCGCCAGCCCCGCGTCGCACCAGGTCTACCGTCACGGCGACGTTATCGACATCACGGTGTTGAACAACGTGCCGGCTCCGGACCAGATTTGCACCGCGATCTACGGTCAGTACGAGCTGAACATCAACCTCGGCAGCGACTTCGCGAGCGGTCACACTTATACGGTGAACGTGAACGACAAGACGACGACGTTCACGGCTCAGTAGAGCCGGACGCGGCGTCGAGTTGATATGAAGAACGGGCCGTCCCGAAAGGGGCGGCCCGTTCTTCGTGGTCGGCGATGGGAGTCAGGCGCGCGTGATGTCTTCGAGCGAAGCGAGGACGAGATGCGTCTCGCCCCACTGATCGGCTGCATCGATGCTCCAGGCCTCGTCCGATTCGGCGGGTCGCAGGCGCACGCCCCAGTCGCCGCCGTAGATCAGGTAGGCCGCGCCTTCGCTGGAGTCTTCGACCTGCACCGCGTAGGCGGCGGTCGAGGAGCCTCCCGAAGCGCTGGCCCAGCCTGTGACGGCGCAGAGACGCCCCTCGGGCTCGCCCTCGTAGATGCGGACCTGAGACACCGGGAAGGGCACGCCGAGGTTCTTGTAGACCTGCATCGCCATCATCGGCGTGTTGTCGTTGGGCTCTACGTCGACGTGCGTATAGGCGGGGAACCTGACGAGCTCCATGAGGCCATGCTAACGCGGCGCATCGATGGGCGGCAACGCGAGGCGACGGGGGTAGGGCGGTCTATAATGGGTCGTTCTGCGCACGCCTAGCTAAGGAATCGTGATGTCACTGAGCACTCTGCGCGACTCGATTCGCGCTACAAAAGAAGTTATCTACATGAACACCGGCTTCACCGGCCCTTCGCCGGAGCCGGTGATTTCGCGCATCCGCCAGCATCTCGAGTTCGAGGCCTCGGTGGGGCCGGCGAGCGTCGAGGGCCTGGCGGCGTCGCGTCAGATCAGCGAGGAGGCGCGCAACGTCGTCGCCTCGTACATGCACGCCGACCCGGACGAGGTCGCGATCACGCACGGCACGACCGAAGGCCTGCACGTCGTGATTTACGGCATGTCGTGGCAGCCCGGCGACGAGTTCGTGACCTGCGGCCTGGAGCACCCGGCGCTGGCCACGCCCGCCAACGTGCTCGAGGAGCGCTACGGCGCCACGGTGAAGCGCGTCGACGTGCCGGCCAACGCTTCGGCGTCGCAGGCGCTGGAGCTGATCAAGGCCGCGATCAACCCGCGCACCAAGCTGGTGGCTCTGAGCCACGTCCAGTACAGCTGCGGACTGAAGCTGCCGGTCAAGGAGCTTGCGGACGCGGCGCACGCAGCCGGGGCGCTTATCGCGATCGACGGGGCGCAGACGGGCGGTCAATTCGCCATCGACGTCAAAGCGCTGGGCACCGACTTCTACTCGATCTCGGGGCAGAAGTGGGTGCTCGGCCCGAACGGCACGGGTGCTCTGTACGTCGACCGAAGGCACATCCGCAGCCTCGAGCCGCTGTTTACGACCAACTCGATCGCCGACAGCCGCGCCTTGCCCGGCGACGCGCCCGGCGCACCGAACCTGCTGGGACGCTTCCGCATCGCATCGCAGAGCCCGGCTCTCACGGCCGGCTTCGCGACGGCGCTGGGTCTGCTGTGCGACAACGGCATGGAAGAGGTCGAGGAGCACTGCGCGCATCTCGGCGACAAGCTGCGCGCCGGCGTCTCCGACATCCCGGGCTGCTCTCTCACGGGACCGATCACCGAAGACGCGACCTGCGGGCTCACTGCCGTGGCGGTCGCGGGCTGGGAGCCGCGCCAGGTCGTCGATGCGATGTGGCACCGCTATCGCATAGCGGTGCGCGCTGTGAACTCGCCTGCGGCAATCCGGTTTAGCACAGGGCCGTTCAACACCGAGGCCGAGGTCGACAAGGCGCTCGCTGCGCTGAAGGCGATTGCGTCGGAGCCGGCGCCCCCGGTCGAGGAGGGCTCCGGTCACTAAGCAGCCATAGATGACAACTGCGACTAACCCCCCGCCAGTCGCAAACACCTCGCGGCGGCTCCCGAGTGAGCGGCGTCGCGACGAATCGTTTTGCATGAGAGGAAACCAGCGCGGGCGGGTCGCGCTAATATGAGGTAACCCGCCATGAGATCCAAGCGTCCTCGCGCCTGGTCCAGCATCTTCAACGGCTTCTCGCTCAAGTTCGCCATGCTTGGCGCCGGGCTGGTGCCGGTGGTCGCGATTGCGGTTGCGGCTGTGCTGCTGCTCTCAGGCGGTAACGGCGGCAGCGCAAACAACAGCGCCGTCGTCAGTCCGAGCGCTACTGTGACTCCCGCTGCATCCGCATCTGTATCGACACCGGCTGCAGGCGTCACAGCGTCTCCCAGCGCTACGCCGCCGATCCCGGGCTCGGAGCAGAACGACCGCATCATCATCACGAAGGCGAACGTCGACGCGTCGATCAAGTACAAGGACGTACCGCCGACCGGCGGCGCGCTACCGTCGCCGGATACGCCGGACGACGTCGTGTTTTACGACTTCGCCGGCTTTTCGGGCTTCGGGGGTTACCCGGGTGTCGGCGGCAATGGGATCTTCTCGGGACACGTCGATTCGGGGCACATGGCCTGCCAGAACGGCACCGTCCAGCCGCCGTGCGAGGCCGTGTTCTGGAACATCAACAAGCTTGCCTCGGGCGACACGATAGAGATCGACCTGGGCGACCTCGTGTACAGGTACAGTGTTACGGGATCGCAGGACATCAAGGCCGACGACGTGGCGAAGTGGGCAGAAGTGTTCAAGGCGACGTCGACGGAGTCGATAACACTGATCACGTGCGCGGGCGACTTCAACCCCTCGACCAAGGAATACGATTCGCGCCACGTCGTCACGGCGACGCGCGTCGTGTCTCCGGAGCCAACCGCGACAGCGCATTGAGACCTGACATGCTGAAACCGTGGTTGCGATACGCTAATATCGCGCTACTGAAGCGCTCCGTCCTTTGACGGGGCGCAGATTCAAGACTCCGGAGGCTACGTCCGGAAAAGGAGAGTCGTCATGACTACGGCTGTACCTACTAAATACGACGTCGGCGGGATTTTGCTGGACCGCCCGTTCAAGATCCGCAGGCTGGGGCACTTCGGCTTCAACGTCGTCAACATGGACGAGGCCAAGCGCTTCTACATCGACCTGCTGGGCTTCCGCATCTCCGACGTGGCCGACTTCTTCACGTCGCGGCTGAGCGAGGAGCAGAAGGCCCAGCTCAAGGGCGACGCCCGTGGCTACTTCACGCGCTACGGCGGCGACCATCACGCCTTCGTGCTGTTCAACAAGCAGGTCATGGACATGCTCCGCGGCAGCGAGCCCTCGCCGATTACGATCAACCAGATCACCTGGCAAGTCGGCAGTCTGCAGGAGGTTGGCGACGCGGCGAAGTGGCTTAACGAGCGCGGCGAGAAGCTGCAGCGCGTCGGCCGCGACATGCCGGGCTCGAACTGGCATGCCTACGTCTACGACCCCGACGGACACACGAACGAGCTGTACTACGGCATCGAGCAGGTCGGCTGGGAGGGCTTCAGCAAGCCGCGCAGCATGTACGACCGAGGCTTCCGTGAGGCGCCGGCTCTGCCGCAGATCAACGAGTTCCAGGAAGTGCAGGACGCGCTCGCCAAGGGCATCGACCTCGAGTCGGGCTATCGCTACATCGAGGACCTGCCGGCGAAGTACGACGTGCAGGGCGTGATGCTGCCGCGTCCCTTCAAGATAACGCGCATCGGGCCGGTGGGGCTGTTCGTCGACGACGTCGCGCAGGCGGAGGCGTACTATCGCGACACCCTGGGCTTCGAACTGAGCGAAGAGACGCGGCAGGACGGCGAGCGCGTCGTGTTCCTGCGCACGAACACGGAGCATCACTCGATGACGCTGCTGCCGATGTCGCTGCGCAGCAAGCTTGGCATGAGCGCGCACACGACCTCGGCGTTCTTCGGCGTGCAGCTCGCGAACTACCGGCAGCTCAAGGACGCCTGCGACTTCCTCGAGGAGAACGGCGTGCGCGTCGACCGCAACCCGCCGGCGTCGCTGGTGCCTGGCATGGACTACGCGGCGCACGCCTGGGACCCGGACGGGCACTGCATCCAGCTCTACTGCTACATGGAGCAGGTCGGCTGGGACGGCAAGGTACGCGAGCCGGGCAGCCGCCGGCCGGTCGAGAAGACCTGGCCCGCGACGCTGGAGCCGCTGCCGGACAGCTACAACGGCGAGCCGTTCCTGGGGCCGTGGGGGTAACGACAAACAAACGAGCAAACCAGCAAACGAACAAAGAGTAATAACGCGGCCTCAGATACCTGAGGCCGCGTTATTTTGTGCGTGGCGTTAAGGGCGAATCGTAATCAATAGAGGAGGCAATCGATGTTCGAGGACGTGAAGCGCGAGGTGGCGGTGGCGAACCGGGTGCTGGCGGAGACGGGCCTGGCGACCGGCGTGCTGGCCGGCAACGGCCACGCCAGCCTGCGCGTGCCGGAAGCTCCGGACCGCTTCGTGATCAAGGGGCGCGGCTACGCGATCGACGCGCTGGCCCGCATGCGACCCGAAGACATGATCGTCTGCGATCTCGAGGGCTTTCGCGTCGAGGGGCCGCCGGGAGGCACGCAGCCGTTCGAGGTGAAGATGCACTCCTGCATCTACCGCACGTACCCGGAGGTGAAGTCGATCGTGCACGTGCACCCGCGCTTCGTGGTCGTGATGAGCGTTCTGGAGGCGCCGCTGGTACCGATGTGCCAGGAGGGGATCAACCTGGTGCGGCGTCCGCTGCCCGTGTATCCGCACGTCAAGACGATCCAGTCTGACGAAGAAGGCATGGAAGTCGCGAACCTGCTCGGCGATAACAAGGCGGTGATCCTGCAGGGTCACGGCGCCACGACGGTGGGATCGAGCCTGGACGAATCGGTGCTGAGCATGCTGCAGCTCGAGGAGCAGGCGCGGATGAACTGGTACGCCTACTGCGCCGCCGGTCCGGAGCACAAGCGCATCGGCGACGACCGCATCGTGGAGATGACGGACCGAACGCCGTTGCGTGAACTGCCGCACTTCGCCGACGTGATGCGCGGCGGGCAACCGCGCACCGGTGGCGTCTGGGCGCACTACAGCGATCTCGTGGCGCAGGGCATCGAAGCGTAGGACCCGCCTCGGTTATTCGAATGTAACGCCCCGCGTCCGATGGTGAGACGAAGCGTAGCCTGAGTGGCGTCGCGTATGAGTGAGGCGCCGCGAGGTGTAACGACACGCGCTGCACCGGTGCGAATAGTGCTGGGCCAGAAATCATGGTTACGGGAGGCGGACAACGATGGCTGATAAGAAGCTGCAAGACGAAGTGATGAGCCTCGAGAAGGCGTTCTGGGAGGCGATGAAGAACAAGGACACGGAGACGGCCGCCCGCATGACGGCAGCGAAGTGCGTCGTCACGGGCGCGTCCGGCGTGCGCGTGATCGACCCGCCGACAATGGCGCAGATGCTCGCGGGCGGTAGCTGGACGCTCGAGGACTATGCCTTCGCAGACGTCAACGTCGAGGAGATCGGCGACAGCACCGTAATCGCTGCCTACAAGGTGACGGAGCATCTCACGGTGGACGGCAGGCCGCTGAGCCTGACGGCGTTCGACGCGTCGTTGTGGCGACGTGAGGATGGACGCTGGACCTGCTACCTGCACACCGAGTCGCTGGCCGGCGATCCGTTTGGCCGCGACAGGACTGCGCCGTCGACCTGACGGCCCGATTGAGACAGAGGTTGCAGCAGAAGAGGCCCCGGTTTCGCCGGAGCCTCTTCCAGTTTTCAAGGCTGTTAGCTGAGCTGCAGCGTCCGCGGCGACTGACGAACCAGGTTTGCAATCAAGGGATGAGATTATGGAAATAGGTTCACTAATAGGTGGGTCGTTGCGTACACGCAGTATCGACCGCGGTGTTGGGTCGATTCGATCCTCGCCATTGACCCCTTATGTGGGGTTTGGGAGAGTCGTACACAGTAAGTACCTGGTTCCAGGTCCAATCCACGCGTCCTCGGTCGAACCGAGACTAGCTTAGGAGACAAATGAGTAACTACTGGCAGAGGACCCTGCAGCAACGCGTCGGACGCCGGCGCGTGATTGCCACGACGGGGGCCGTCGGCGCCGCGGCAGCGTTCCTCGCCGCCTGCGGAGGCAGCAGTAACAACAACAACAGCAGTACGGGCGGCAGCACCGGCTCCACCGGTGGGGCGACGGGCGCCACGGGAGGCAAGGACCAGTCCGGCCTGCTGTACCAATCGCCGGACGAGACCAGCAAGGCGATCATGGGCGGCAAGTACGTCGATAGCCACCCGCTGGTGCTGGTGACGATGGACCCGATGAAGTCCGGCGGCCAGATCCGCGTCGCCCGTCGCGGCTACAGCCAGCTGTTTCGTGTCGTGGACGGCGTCAACCAGCAGTCCGACGGCAGCATCGAGGGCGATCTGGCGCAGTCGTATGAGATGTCGCCGGACAAGCTGACGCTGACGGCGAAGCTCGATCCGGGCGCCGGCCTGCCGCCGATCCCACCGGTGAACGGCCGCGCGATGGACTCGGACGACGTCCTTTATTCCTGGAACCGTCTGCAGACCGAGGGTGTGCTGCGCACCGGCCTGGTGAACAGCGCCAACGCGGCGGCGCCGATCGTTTCGATGACCGCTCCTGACAAGCAGACCGTCGTGATCAAGCTGGCGCAGCCGGACGTGACGATTTTCCCGTCGCTGGGCTCGGACGTGCTCGGCGGCCTCTACGTCATCCCGAAGGAAGGCGACGGCGGTTTCGACATTGCGCGTACCGCCATCGGCAGCGGGCCGTTCTACATGGTTGGCAACTCGGAGGTCAGCTACAGCTGGAAGAAGAACCCGAACTTCAAGCGCGCCAAGCTGACCAACGGCGAGCCATTCATCGACGAGATTGAGGAGCCGGTCGTAACGGACATCGCCACCGGAACGTCGCAGTTCCGGACCGGCGCCCTGTACGAGTACCCGGTGCCGGCGAACGAGCTGGTCAGCACGAAGAAGGACATATCTCAGCTGCTGATGCGCGCCACGCCGCCGACGACGTTCAACGAGCGGTTGTTCTTCGGCCAGTCCGCGGACTCGCCGTTCAAAGACGAGCGCGTGCGCATCGCGCTGATGAAGATTCTCGACCGCGATGGCTTCATCGCCGCGGCGTACAACACGGACAACTTCGCCAAGGACGGCCTGCCGGTGAAAGCCTTCTGGGAGGGCTCGATCTACGCCGGCACCTACACGGGCTGGTACCTGAACCCGCAGGACCCGTCGTTCGGGGCGAACGCGGACAACTACAAGTACGATCCTGAGGCCGCGAAGAAGCTGCTCTCGGCGGCAGGTCACGACACGCTGGCGTTCGACATGACGTACGGCGCGCCTTCGCCGACCAGCTTCCCGCCGACCTACTACACGCGGGCCGAGATCTTCATGGGCATGATCGAGAGCAGCGACATCTTCAAGATGACGCGCAAGCTCATCGACTACAAGACGGAGTGGAGCACGGAGCGCTATCGCTTCTCGCTCGGCAACTTCAACGGCATGACCTGGGGCCCCGACACGTCTTCGGTCGAGGCGACGTCCGGCATGTTCTTCGTGTACAACTCGAAGGGCGGCTACTTCATGGGCGGCGACGCAACGCTGGACGACCTCACGAACAAGGCGCGCCAGGAGTTCGACGACGCCAAGCGCATGGACCTGATCCACCAGGTGCAGCAGTACGACGCCGGCAAGATGTACAACGAGAAGATCGGCGTGGCCGGCAGCTTCCAGGTCTACTGGCCGGTGCTGCGCAACCTGGGCGTCTACCAGGGCGGCACGAACTGGCTGGGCATGACGACACCCAGCGGCCTGCACGGCTTCCTGGACCCGAGCCAGCCGCCGCTGAAGAAGTAGCGACTCGGCGTAATCGACGTAGCGCGGAGGCCGCCCATCATGGGCGGCCTCCGTCCCGTGTGAGGCGTCGTCGCTGCTAAGGAACTCGTTCCGTATACTGCCAGCGGAAGCTGCGGCGCGGCTCCCGCATCGAAAGGATCGCAATGAAGACAAGCACTAATCGCATCATCAACACCCACGCCGGCAGTCTGCCGCGACCGGATGCGCTGCCGCCGCTGGTCATGGCTCGCGCCGCGGGACGCGAGTACGACAAGGCGCTGCTCGATCGGATGCTGCCGGAAGCGGTAGCAGACGTCGTGCGCATGCAGGTCGAATGCGGCCTCGACAGCGTCAACGACGGCGAGCTGAGCAAGACGAACTTCACCAACTACGTGCGAGAGCGCCTTGCCGGCTTCGAGTCGCGGCCGCTCAAAGCGGGCGAGACCGTGCCGGCGATGAACATCTCGGCGCGCGACATCGTCGACTTCCCCGAGTACTACGCCATGCACGACTTCTTCGGGCGGCCGCTGCAGGTTGTCGCGGGGCAGGCCGGACTTGTGCAGTCGGGCGGCGTGCAGACGGGCCAGCCGAATTTCACGTTCTGCGTCGAGCCGCTGCGCTATGTCGGCGGCGACTACGTGCAGGAAGACATTCGCAACTTCAAGGCGGCACTGGACAAGTACCCGAGCATCGAGGGCTTCCTGCCGGCGAACTCGCCCGGCACGATCGAGCACTGGCTGCGCGACGACTACTACCACGACACCGACAAGTTCCTCCTCGCCATCGCCGACGCGATGCACGAGGAGTACAAGGCGATCACGGACGCGGGCCTGATATTGCAAATCGATGACCCGGACCTGCCGGACGGCTGGCAGATGTTCCCGGAGATGAGCGTCGCGGACTACCAGCGCTACGCCATGCTGCGCGTCGACGCGCTGAACCACGCGTTGCGCGACATCCCTCAGGACCAGATCCGGCTGCACGTCTGCTGGGGCAGCGGCCACGGTCCGCACACCCACGACATCCCCCTGCGCGACATCGCCAGCGTGATCTTTTCCGTCAAGGCGGGCGCCTACTCGATCGAGGCGTCGAACCCGATGCACGAGTGGGAGTACGTGGTGTTCGAGGACGTGAAGCTGCCGGCCGGCACGTCGTTAATCCCCGGCGTCATCGGCCACAGCAGCCACTTCGTCGAGCACCCGGAGCTGGTGGCGCAGCGCCTGATCCGCTACGCGAACCTGGTCGGCAAAGAGAACGTTATCGCGGGCACGGACTGCGGTCTCGGCGGCCGCGTGGCGCACCCGAAGATCGCCTGGGCGAAGTTCCGCGCGATGGCCGAAGGATCGCGCATCGCGTCGGCGAAGCTCTGGGGGTAACGAGAACAAAAGACAAAGAAACAAACCAGCAAACGAGCAAAGGGTCCGTCGAAAGGCGGGCCCTTCGTCTTTTGCCGTTGGTTCAGGTTTTCACTTGTTGCGGTTTCGACGCGCTTCCGAAAGCCTGTCGAAATGCGGGCCGGCTTCGCTTGATTCGGCAGGAGGTTGTGCGGGTCTACGCTGCAATCGAGAAAGGAGGCGTGTCATGCGTGGAACGGGAATAGCGACAAGCCTCATGTTGATCGCCGCGGGTGCCGTGCTGGCCTTCGCGGTGAATGTGCGGTCGTCGCAGGTCGACGTTACCTCCATCGGCTACATCTTGCTGGTGGTGGGGCTCATCGGGCTGGCGATGTCGTTCATCTTTCTTGGTTCGCTGGCTTCGATCTGGCACCGAGATACCTACTATGAGGACATGGACTACAGCCCGAACGTCACGTCGCCGCACGAGCACCGTCGCGTCAACACGCGCGATGTGGTCTACGAAGACGACGGCACCGACTCGGCCTATGTCGAGCGAGAACGGCACGTACACCGCTAGGCAACACGACTGTCGGCGCATTTACGGGGCGGAAGCTACGGTTTTCGCCCCGTTACCCTGTCCGCGAATGGACGGCTCGTCGACATAACACACGAATACGAACAAATTTTCGAATTATTCGGCGAAAGCCGTTGACTGCTTCCTAAGGCCCTCCTATAGTCGCAATAGAACAGATATGCGAATCGTTTGCGCGTGACAGTTGGATTGGCAGGTAGCAGGTGCTGGCAAAGGTTTACTCAGCGGCGGTAGTAGGGCTCGAGGGCGAGCTGGTCGAGGTCGAGGTCGATCTGCTGCCGGGCCTGCCGGCCGTGAACGTGGTCGGGCTGCCGGATACGGCGGTAACGGAGGCGAAGGAGCGCGTGCGGTCGGCGGTGCGCAACTCCGGCTGCGTGTTCCCGCGCAAGCGCATCACGGTAAGCCTGGCGCCTGCAGACATCAAGAAAGAGGGGCCGAGCTTCGACCTGCCGATCGCGGTCGGCGTAGTGATCGCGTCGGAGCAGGTCCTGGCAGACGTATCGACGTCGCTATTCCTCGGTGAGCTGTCGCTGGACGGACGGCTGCGGTCGACGCACGGCATCTTGCCCATGGTGAGCCTGGCGCGCGATCGTGGCATGCGCGACGTCTACGTGCCTGCATCGGACGCGGCCGAGGCGGCGCTGGTCGAAGGCGTGCGCGTCTATGCCGTCGAGACGTTTGCGGCGCTGGTGAACCACCTCTCCGGTGACGAGCCGCTGTCGCCGTTCGTGCCGTCGGGCGAGCGCCTCAGCGAATCGCAGCCGTACGTAGGCACAGACTTCGCGGAAGTACGCGGCCAGGAGCACGTGAAGCGCGCACTCGAGGTCGCGGCGGCGGGTGGGCACAACCTGCTGATGGTGGGTCCGGCGGGAGCCGGTAAGACGCTGCTGGCGCGCGCACTGCCGTCGATTCTACCGGCGATGACACCGGAAGAGGCGCTGATGGTGACGCGCATCTACAGCGTCGGCGGGCTACTGCCGCGCGACCTGCCGCTGATCACGCAGCGTCCCTTCCGGGCGCCGCATCACACCGTATCGCAGGCGGGCCTTGTCGGCGGCGGCCGCCAGCCTCGTCCGGGCGAAATTAGCCTGTCGCATCGAGGCGTACTGTTCCTGGACGAGCTGCCGGAGTTCGGCCAGCAGACGCTGGAGGTGCTGCGCCAGCCGCTCGAGGACCACATCGTGACGATCAGCCGGGCGCAGGGCAGCGTGACGTTCCCGGCGAACTTCATGCTGATCGCGGCGATGAACCCGTGCCCGTGCGGAAATTACGGCGACCCGGTGAAGCCTTGCGTGTGCTCGGAGTCGACGGTGTCGCGTTACCAGCGGCGCATCTCGGGGCCAATGCTGGACCGCATCGATCTGTTCGTCGAGGTGCCCCGCATCGACTACGACAAGCTCTCGGCGTTGACGCCGGCCGAATCGTCTGCCTGCGTGAGGCAGCGCGTCGACCGCGCGCGCCAGCTGCAGACGCAGCGATTCGTTGAACGCCCCGCCGGCGCCAACGCCGAGATGTCGCCCGCCGACGTGCGGGAGTTCTGCCAGACGGTGCTCGATGAGTCCGGGCGGTCGTTCTTGAAGCTGGCGACGGAGCGCCTGTCGTTATCGGCGCGTGCGTTTCATCGCATCCTGAAAGTTGCGCGCACGATCGCAGACCTCGAGGGCGCCGACGACATTGCGACGGCACATATCGCAGAAGCGGTGCAGTACCGTCAGCGCAGCCGCTCCGTCTGAGCCACTGGCATGGCGCGCGTCCTGCGCGTCGAGTGATCAGCCGTCGGAGCGTTTGATGGAACCGGCCGTGAGGAGTCTGGTTGAGCGCGAGATTAAGAGGAGCCTAGCGGTGTTGAGCGACTTGGGAGGCCGTCGGGTTGGCCGTAGGTCACGGCCCAACGGTAGGCGCCGGACAGTCCGAGGGTTTTCAGGCGCGACTCCGCCTGATCGAGCTCGATGCCGAGGAGGAGCGTTAGCTGTGCGTAGGGCCGTAGTGTCCGCGATTCGTAGAGCGTTTCGCGCGCCAGGTAGCTGGCTCGAGAGCTTACTGCGAGGGCGAAGGCTTCCGGGCGCACGAGCTCCTCGTCGATCATTCTTTGGACCTCGAGTCCAGCAGGCGGGCGAGACGGGGGTAGACGCGGCGGGCGTTGCCTTCGTAGATCTTGGCCTTGTCGGCCTCGGTGATGCCGGGGACGGCGTCGACGTAGGGCTTCGTGTCGTCGAAGTAGCGTCCGGTGCGCTTGTCGACGCTGCGCACCGCACCGATCATCTCCGAGGCGAAGATGACGTTGTCGGCGCCGATTACGTCGACCAGCAAATCGATGCCGCGCTGGTGGTAGACGCAGGTGTCGAACCAGATGTTGTCGAGCAGGTACTCGTCCAGCTCGGGACGCCCCTGATCCTGCGCGATGCCGCGGTAACGGCCCCAGTGGTAGGGCACGGCGCCGCCGCCGTGGGGGATGACCCACTTGAGCGTCGGGAAGTCCTTGAACAGGCTGCCGAGGACGTTTTGCATGAAGAACGTGGTGTCGCCGTTGATGTAGTGAGCGCCGGTGCCGTGGAAGTTCGGGTTGCAGGAACCGCTGACGTGCAGCATCCCCGGCACTTCGAGCTCGGCCATCTTCTCGTAAAGCGGGTACCACCACTTGTCGGTCATGGGCGGGTCCGTCCAGTAGCCGTCGGAGGGGTCCGGGTTGACGTTGCAGCCGACGAAACCCATCTGCGTGACACAGCGCTCCAGCTCGGCGATGCAGTTGGCGGGCGAAACGCCGGGCGATTGCGGCAGCTGGCAGACCGGAACGAAGCTGTCCGGGAAGAGGTTGCAGACGCGGTAAATCAGGTCGTTGACGGTGCGTGTCCACTGCAGGCTGGTCGTCTCGTCGCCGACGTGGTGCTGCATGCCGCCGGCGGTCGGCGAAAACAGAGCGAGGTCGGTGCCGCGATCGCGCTGGAGTCGCAGCTGGTTGGCCTCGAGGGTCTCGCGCAGCTGGTCGTCGGTGATCTGCAGCTCTTTTGTGAAGGGCCGCCCGATGTTCTCCACCTGCTCGGCTCGCCATGCGGCCAGCTCTTTGGGAGCCGTAGTGAAGTGTCCGTGGACGTCGATGATCATGAGCGGCTCCTTCTCAGTTCAGCGTCGAATGGTTCGGCTCTGATTCTATTACACGATGGGCCGGAAGTGGCGGATGACAGGCCTTGCAGCCGGGCGTAGACTGGCGCCGATCAGAGCCAGCGGCCCGGTCCGCGCCAGGAGGTAACGAGTTATGGGCAAGATCCGTCATATCGCTTACCGCTGCAGCGACATCGCTGCGTACGAGTCGTTCTTCGTCAACGGCCTCGGGATGGAGGTAGTTGAGCGCCGGCCCGGAGGCGCCGTGGACCTTACGGACGGCACGCTGAACATCACGTTGTTGCCATCGTCGCTGACGCCGGCGGACCACGAGGCGAAGCTGGGCGTGGCGCACATCGGCTTCGAGGTGGAGGATGAGGACGCGGCCAGGCTGGCACTCGAGGCCGTGGGAGCCAACGAGCTGAACACGGTCCGGCTCGACAGCGCGCACT
Source organism: uncultured Chloroflexia bacterium (assembly GCA_963732945.1). Classification (GTDB taxonomy): domain Bacteria; phylum Chloroflexota; class Dehalococcoidia; order DSTF01; family WHTK01; genus WHTK01. The sequence continues at coordinate 526,269 of CAVTBL010000003.1, read as the reverse complement.
ACGAAGTGAAGTTCGAGGGACCGGACGGCATCGTCGTCGACTTGGGGCACTGGGCGGGCACGGCGCCGATTGACGCTGCGCAGCACGCGACGGCGTAGGCCGGGCGGAGGTTCGAGATGAAGCTGAAGCGAATTGGTCACGTGGCGCTGCGGGTCAGCGATGAGGAGAAGTCGCGGGCGTTCTACCGCGACGTACTCGGATTCGACGTGAGCGAGAACGACCCGGAGCACGGCGGCACCTTCATGACGCTGGGCGACAACTTCCACACGATCGACGTCTTCCCGACGCCGGACTTGGAGAATGCGCAACGACCGAAGAACGGGCAGATCGGGCTGTTCCACATCGCGTTCGAGGTGGGTAACTACGCCGACCTGCGCGGCGCCTACTGCACGCTGCAGGAGCACGCCGTGCCGATCTCGCACTGCACGGACCACGTGAGCCAGCGCAGCATCTACTTCTCCGACCCCGATGGCAACCGCCTCGAGATCTACTACGAGATGCCGGACGCGCTGATGCGCTTCGCCGAGGTAGGGCGCGGCGACGAGGACGTCCCGTTAGAGGTGACTCGACCCGGCGAGCCGCTGCCGGCGTGGCTCGACGAGGACTGGCCGAACAGCGTCATAGGGTAGGCCCAGGGGCCATAGAAGTGTGAGACCTCGCTGGTGAAGACCGGCAGACTCGAGTCTCGCCGGTTGAGGCACCGCAGTTTGTGTTGAGCAGGCCCCGCGCTTACTTCCAGAGGCGCTGTGATGCCAGTTGTGCGCCCTCGGAGAGCATGCGGAACTTTTCCCACTGGATGGTCTCGTGGACGCGCTTCGTGGCGAAACCCTGCGCGAAACCGCAGTCGGTGCCCGCGATGACGTTCTCGCGTCCGACGAGGCGTGCGTAGTTCATGATGCGCTCGGCAACGAGCTCGGGGTGCTCGACGCAGTTCGTGGTATGCGCGATGACGCCAGGGATGAGGATCTTGCCCTCGGGCAGCTTCACGTCCTCGAACACGTGGTACTCGTGGGCGTGGCGCGGGTTGGCGGCCTCGACCGAGTAGCCCTGCGCCTTGATCTGCAGGACGACGTCGATGATGTCGCGCAGGGGGATGTCGGTGGTGTGCGGTCCGTGCCAGCTGCCCCAGCAGACGTGGTAACGCACGCGGTCTTCCGGGAGGCCTCGCAAGGCGTGATTTAGCGCTTCGACACGCACGGCGGCGAACTTGCGGTACTCTTCGGCGCTCGGTGGCGGGTCCATGGAGTCGTAGGCGGTGACGGCGCGCGGGTCGTCGATCTGGAGGATGAAGCCGGCCTCGACGACCATACGGTACTCGACGGCGATCGCATCGGCAACGGCGTAGAGGTACTCCTCGTCGGTCTTGTAGTAGGTGTTCGGGCGCTGCAGCTCGATTGTGCCGGGCGCCGTCGCGGGGTAGAAGGCTTCTTCGACGCCACTCGCAGCCATCGCGGCTTTGAGATTCTCGATGTCCTGGCGTACGAAGTCCTGGCCCACGAAGCTCACGGGGCCGGTGCAGGCGAGGCGGGTCTGAGTGCGGCCGACGCCGGCGGCGAGACCGGGTCCCTGGACGCCGCCGCCTTCCATCTCCGAGTAGGCCTCGGCGAACTTCTTGCGGTCACGGCCGAGCAGGAAGCCCGCCTGGGCGCCCTCGATTTCGGAGAAGCCCGTGAGACGGTCCGTGATGTAGTTGGCGAAGCCGGCCTTGGAGAACTCGCCGTCGCTGGGGATGTCGATGCCGCAGTCGACCTGCGTCTGCACGGCATCGGCGATTGCGTGGCGAATTGTCTCGTTTTCGGCGGGCGTGAACGGCTGGCCGGAAGAACGGCCCGTGAGGATCGAAACGACCTCGGGCGGGCGCACAAGGCTGCCGACGTGGGTGGTGAGAATGCGGTCCGTGCTGCGCTTCATGGGCGTAGTAGAGCACAGGGCAGAGACATAGGCATAGGCATAGATGGGATATGACCACATAGACCGGTTCGGCGCCTCGGCCCTTGTCTATGCCTATGCCTATGCCTATCAGATGCCTCTGTGCCCTACGGCCAGAGCTGCTTCGAGGCGAGGGCGGCGCCTTCGGAGAGCGTGGCGAGCTTGGCCCAGACGATGCGCGGGTCGACGTTGGTGGAGGCGGCGTTGGTGCCGAAACCACAGTCGACGCCGGCGATAACGTTCTCGCGCCCGACGAGGCGGGCGTAGTTCATGATGCGCTGCGCCACGAGCTCGGGGTGCTCGATGAAGTTGGTCGTGGAGTCGATGACGCCGGGGACGAGCACCTTGCCCTCTGGCAGCTTGACGTCCTGCCAGACGTTCCATTCGTGCTCGTGGCGCGGGTTGGCGCCCTCGAACGAGATGGAATAGGCACTGCTCGTGAGCACGATGTCCACGATGTCGCGCATGGGGATGTCCATGTGGTGCGGGCCTTCGTAGTTGCCCCAGCAGAGGTGCAGGCGCATCTTGTCGGGCGCAATGTTCTTCGTGGCCTCGTTCACGACTTCGACGTGGCGCTGGACGATCTTGCGGAAGTCGGCGGTGCTGAGGTCGGCGAACTGGCTCTGACGGCTCATGGCGAGGTCGGGGCAGTCGAGCTGCAGCTCGAAGCCGGCGTTCGTGATCGCCTCGAACTCGTCCTTCATGACGGATGCGAGCACATCGAGGTATTCGTCGTCACTCTTGTAGTAGTCGTTGCCGAGGAAGAAGGCGACGACGCCGGGAGATGCGGCGGTCATGAAGGTGCCGACCGGCTTCGAGGCGGCGACGGCAGCCTTGAAGTTGTCGACGTCGCGCGTAACGGAGTCGAAGTCGCTCCAGGCGATGGGGCCGTCGCAGGTTGGGCGCGTGAGCAGAGTGGCGGTGGTGGCCATGCGGCGCTCGGTGTACTCCGGGAAGTCCTTTGCCTCGCCCTGCATGCGGATCGGCATGCGACGCTGGCCGCCGAAGCCGGTGAGTCGGTTCTTGACGTAGGTGGCGTAGCTCGGCTTGCCCTCTTCGCCGTCGCTGACGATATCGATGCCGCAATCGACCTGCTTCTGCACAACCTCGGCGACGGCCTCGCGGACGCGGGCGTGGAATGCGGCATCGTCGCCGGGGTTGCCCTGCTCACGGGCGCGAATCATCTCGATGAGGTCGGCCGGGCGCGGCAGGCTGCCGGTGTGGGTGGTGAGGATACGGTCGGTGCTCTTGTACATCTCTCCTCCTTTTTTGATCGGCTGTCGCTTTATCGATGCGCCCTTTGGATGCGCTCCGGGTTGTCTGTGGCTGGCACGGCAGGCCGCGGTGTGCGGGTGATTACCGGGATTATGAGGGGGCCGGTAGGCCGCGTCTATGACTATCGCGTAATCGAAGAGCCTGTACCAAAGGACGTGGTCAGCGCGAGAGAAACGTCCTATACTCATCGCATTCAAAGGAGCGTCTCTTCAATGGGTACGCAGTGCCGTCAGCCGCTTACGATGCCGCAGTTCCGTCCGGTAACTACCACGGGACGCTGCATCCACGCACATGCGGACGGCATGGAGGTAGCGCCTCACCCCATTTGAGAGAGCCCGGTGCAAGGCACAGATTCAGCCCACCAGACTTTCGGCCTGGTGGGCCTTTTGTTTTCCGGTCCTCGTGCCGGGCTCCTCGACAAACCATTCGCCTGCGGGCCTGCTGCGACGGGCTCGCGTTCAGCGGGGCATGAGGTGCCTCGGGAGATGGAAGAGGACGAGATGCTTGCTACAAGACCACCAGCTTTAGCCTGGCCTGCCCTGGAGCCGAGAACGGCGCCTTCGTTGACGCCGCGACAGCTCGATATCCTGTCGTTCATCGCGCAGGGCAGGTCGAACAAGGAGATCGCGTTCGCGCTGGGCATTCGCGAGCGCACCGTGAAGTTTCACGTCGCGGCGCTGTTCGAGCGCCTCGGCACTTCGAGCCGTACGGAGGCGCTCGTTGTCGCGCTACGTATGGGCGTAATCAATCTGTACGACGCGCCATAGTTATGCACGCTAACATGGACGACAAAGCGAGCCATAAGTGAAGTAGCCCTTAACACGTCTTTCTTCGATACTTAACGCGTTCGTAAGCCGCGCGGATGTGTGCGGCGATAGATTCGTGCATGGAAGCGCGAATTCGAGCGCGTAAGTATCTGGAAGGACCGAACCTCAGGTGAGCATGGAAACCGAGAGCGCGGCGTCGCTGCCGAACGATCTGCTGCGCTTCTTGCCGACACTGTTGACCATAGTCGTGCTGGGCGGCGCGGCGATCGTAGCGATGGGCGGGTTGAAAGACCATTCGACAGGAGTAACCACTACACCGGCAGTTGCAGCCCCGGCGCCGGCTGCTGCGGCGGTGCCGGCGGCCGATACCGTGCCGTCGAAGTTTGCGGTGGCGGAGGTAATCTACCTCGTCGACTCGGCGGCCGTGCAAGAGGCGCTGGAGACGAGTCCGACGCTCAGGCGCGGTACATCGGAGATCAGCTTCGACGTGATGCTGATCCAGACTCCCCAAGAGGATCTAGCAGCGCAGCAGACGCTGGCCAGCACCTCGGCGGAGCTGACGACTCTCGGAATCGACCTCGAGGTCATCGACCTGCGCGATTCGGCGGCGCAGGGGCCGTAGTTCGGGCGAAGGATTCAGGACGACGCCCGGCTCGGAGGCGCGATACAGTAGTCGCGTGATGAACGCGACGCTACGAGACACGACGACCGCCGTCGAGACGCTGACCTCGGACGCGATGCTGGCGCGCTTCATGGCGCGCGATGTGTCGTACGACGGACGCTTCTTCGCCGGCGTCATGACCACCGGCATCTACTGCCTGGCGTCGTGTCCGGCGCGACGGCCGCTGCCGCGCAACGTGCGCCTCTTCCACGACGTCGAAGCGGCGCGAGCGGCGGGACTGCGAGCCTGCAAGCGCTGCTACCCCGACGACTTCGCGCACGGCGTGGACCCCGTGATCGAGCAGATCGAGGCGCTGGCGGCCGAGGTGCGCGCCGAGCCCTCGACGTTCTCGGACGTGGCGTCGCTGGTGCGACGCTCAGGCTACGGCACGACGCGGCTGTTCGAGCTGTTCCGGCTGCGCTACGGCACCACGCCGGCCGCGTTCCTGCTCGAGGCGCGGCTTGGCGCCGCGAAACGCCTGCTGACGGACGGTGACGCGCCGGTATGCGAAGTGGCGTTCGCGTCCGGTTTTCGCACGCTATCGACGTTCCACGAGAGCTTCAAGCGCGGCTGCGGCGTAACGCCGGCGGCTTATCGCGCGCAGACCAGGAGGAGCCGGACATGACGACGTTGCTCGAATCGAGGCCGACGAAGACTCGGAGCGCGGGCGTGGCGTACTGCGATACGTTCGAGACGCCGCTCGGCGCCTTCAGCGTGGCAGTAGACGAGACCGGCGCGGCGGTCGCGGCGGCGTTCGGCGACGTGAGCGCGCTGGCGCTGCCGGGCCATGAGGCGGCGGCCGACCCGCGACGGACGCGTGAGGCGCGAGAGCAGGTCGAGGCGTACTTCGCGGGCTCGTTGCGTGAGTTCACCCTGATCCTGGCGCCGGCCGCGACGCCGTTCCAGCAACGCTATCGCGAGGCGATGGCGCGCCTAGGCTTCGCGGAGACGACGACCTACGGGCGCCTGGCGCAAACGCTGGGAACGTCGCCACGCGCGGCGGGCCGAGCCAACGCAACGAACCCGCTCTGCCTGATCGTGCCGTGTCATCGGGTGATCGGCGCTGATGGTTCGTTGACGGGCTACGCCTACGGCCTCGACGTGAAGCAAGCGCTGATCGAGCATGAATCGAGGCTCCTATAGTCCTAAGACGCCACGAGGGCCGATCAGTCGCGGGCAAAATCCTCGATGACGTCATGCGGTCGTTAGGAAGCATCTGTGCGTCAGTTATCGTCGCTAGGGCTGATTAAACGACTGGCATACACGGGAGGCCGTGGCTGAGAGACGGGGCGTTAGCGATCCCCTCACCCTAACCCTCTCCCCCAGGAGAGGTGATGTTCTCCGTCGAGGACGGTGTCGAGGTCACTTAGACGACTCGAAAGCAAAGGCGCCTCTAAGCGCCGATCGCCTTCTGCAGGGCGGGTACGATTTCGCTTTCGGTGGCTACGTTGTCCCAGCGGTTGAGGATGGTGCCGTCGGCGCCGATCAGGTAAACCCAGGGCTCGTTGAGGTTGCCGTTGCGGTAGAGCCACTCCTTGGGCGTGTCGTTGATCTGCTGCTTCTGGAAGTCCTTCCAGATCTCGACGTGGATGAAGTTTGCCTTGTCGGCGAACTGCTTCTGGACGTCGACCACCATGTCGGTGACGGGGCCGCAGAACTGGCTGACGCAAAACACCGGCGTCGAGAAGACGACGACGAGCGGTTTGTTCTGCTTGAGGGCGTCGGCAATGCTGACCTGGTGCAACGAGGCGTCCGGGATGGTGGCAATCGAGCTGGCGCGGGAGTCAATGGCGGCCGGCGGCACGTCTGTGGACTTGACGGTGAGGCTCTCGGAGGGCGTTGCCTTGTCGCCCGGGGCCGGGATGAGGGTGCGCCCGTTGACGCCAAAAGCGGAGGTGCCGGTCAGCGTGCCCTTGTTGTCGGTCTTCACCGTGACATCGACCTGCCAGTAGCCCGGCTTGTCGAAGTTAATCGGGTCGACGGCGTAGACGCCGCGTCCCTGTGATGCAGGACCGGCGCTCGGCGTCGATGGCGGCGTGGCGGGACCTTCGCCGTAGATCGGCAGGAACGTGCTCGTGAACTCCTTGTAGAACACCGGCTTGTCGGTTTCCTTGCCGGTGCCGAGATAGGTGAAGCGCATCTGCGAGCTGCCAAAGCTGACGAAGTCGTTGTCGAGCGTCAGCAGGCCGGCGATGAAGCGCACGTCTCTGCCCGACGCCAGGTCGTAGCTGGCGACGGCGACGTTGAGGCTCTGCTTGCCGTTAGCGCCGGCGGCGGCGTTGCTACCGCTGGAGGAATCGTTCTTGCTTCCGCCACCGCAGGCCGCGATCAATGCGCCGAGGCCCATAGCGCCGCCAAGCGCCATGAATCGGCGACGGCTGTAGATGCGCGTCTGCATGGTCGATAGCGTGTCAGAGAGCCCTGAATTCGTCATAACGTTCCTCACTGTGTGCAATTTGGCGCCTGGAAGCCGATAACGGCCGCCGATTGCTGGACCTGGCCGATCAGACGAGTGACTAGTTCGGGCGGCGGCAGGTTGGCGTCTGGCCCCGTGACCGGTACCGGCGTGCCTCCCGGCGGCGGGATCAGGTTTTCGACGTAGTACATGGCCAGGAGCAGGTTGGTCGCGTCCGGCACGTCCTTTTCCTGGACCTGCGCCGCGAGCTGGTGCAGCAGCAGGTGCGACTTGTCGTAGAAGACGCTGCGAGCCGCCGCCTGGTCGCTCTGCTGGAAGTCGGTACGGACCTGGCAGAGCCCGGCGACGGCGGTGTCGAGCGCCGGCTGAGTGACGTTGCCGAACGAGCCGACGGGAACGTTGGCGGTCGTGTTCGACGAGCCGCCGCCCGACATTGCCGCGGTGATGCCGTAACCGGCGACCACGGCGACAATCAGCACGGCGAGCGCCAGCAGGTACTTACCCTTGGTCGAATGCAGCGTCCAGCCAGAAATTTGCCTCAAGAGTCATCAGCGACCGAACAAGGAGAATCTGCCGTCTAGGTTGGATCGAATTGCTCAGCGAGCCGCCCTTGTCAGGCCTGCATCTATTATTCGCTCCCACGCCCTTAAGCCCAACTTTTTCTGATCGTGCTGTCGCAAGAGGCTCCGTCGCGTCGTCGTATCTCGCGGTGTCTGCAGTTTTGCAGGGCAGGATTTGGCGCCTCTTCGCCTTGCTGGCGCGCCCGCGAAACTCGAAGCGTCTCACGACGGGCCGAAATGTACCGCAACGTGGCGAAGTCCCGCCCCAGATTGCCGCGTCTCGCTGCCGCGATGGCTCGTAACAACGGCTCGACGCCGGCGACATCGCGCCTGGAGATAGCGGCTCAAGTTTTCGCTTTGCGGGATCAAAAGCCTTTCTGCTTGTCGATCTCGCCTTCGAGCTGTTCGCCGTTGCGGTAGCGCGGCAGGTTCTCGATGAAGCGCTTGACGTTGCGGCGGGCGCGGAACTGCGAGGCGCCTGCGGTGTGCGGCGTAATCACCACGTTGGGGAAGGTCCAGAGGATGTGGTCCTCGGGCAGAGGCTCGATCGGCGTGACGTCGAGGCCGGCGCCGCCGAGACGGCCCGACTGCAAGGCGCGCACGATCGAGTCGGCGTCGACGATGGGACCGCGCGTGACGTTGACGATGTAGGCGCCCTCGCGCATGGCGTTGAAGGCGGCGTCGTTGAACATGCCGCGCGTCTCGTTAGTCAGCGGGCAGCAGACCGTGACGACGTCGCAGAGGCCGAGCATCTCGTGGAAGCGGTCCATACCCCAGAGCGAGCTGACGTCCTCGTTCGCCGGCACGTCTTCAGAGTCGACGGCCACCACGTCCATGCCGAAGGCGCGGGCGCGGTGGGCGACGGCGCGCCCGGTGCCGCCGAGGCCGACGATGCCCATGGTCATGCCCTGCAGCTCGACCATGACCTTGCGCATCGAGGGGCGGCTGGGCCACGACTTCGGCATCTCGAGGATGGCGCGGCGCATCTGGCGCGTCAGCGCCAGCAGCAGCGCGAAGGCGTGGTCGGAGAGGTGCGGCCCGACGAGGCCTTTCTCGCCGGTGAGGACGACATCGCTGTCGATCATCTCGGGGAACATCAGCATGTCGGCGCCGGCGGCGGTCGAGTGCAGCCAGCGCAGGTTCTTCGCCTTGACGAAGGTCTCGCGGTTCAGCGTGCCGAGGGCGATGTCGGCGTCGGGCCAGTGCTCCTGCGCCTCTTCGTTGGTGGTGGCGACGACGATGTCGCCCTCCCCGGACGCGACGTAGATATCTTTCAGCTCCTCGTCGAGGACCTCCGGGAGCGTCATGCCCGTAACGACCAGAATCTTCATCGCAACCTCCTCGCGTGCTGCCGGGTCGAGAGCGTCCGCGCCGGCGTTTGCGGCGTCGCGGGCAGGGTCTAAACTGCGGTGTCATTCTACTCACGCGGCGCGCGCTGACCAGCGTTTCGGCCGCGTTTGCAGCGCAGGAGGAGCCAAGATGCAGATCCAGGCAGCCGTCTACCGCCAGCCCCACGAACCGTTGAGCATCGAAACGGTCGACATCGACCAGCCGCACGGGCGCGAGGTGCTGGTCCGGACGGTCGCGACGGGCGTGTGTCATAGCGACCTGCACGTAATCGACGGCAACATGCGCGCCGGAGCGCTGACCGACCCGTCGATGGTGCTGGGTCACGAGGGCGCCGGCATCGTCGAGGCGATCGGCGAGGACGTGACCTACGTGCAGCCCGGCGATCACGTCGTCGCCTGCCTGTCGGGGTTCTGCGGCGTGTGCGAGCAGTGCCTCAGCGGCCACCCAAACCTGTGTCAGACGTCGGTTCAGACGAAGCGCATCGTGGGCGGGCCGAGGCTGTCGCAGGACGGACGCGGCGTCGGGCAGCTGTTCAGCATCGCGAGCTTCGCCGAGCGCATGCTGCTGCACGAAAACTCCGTCGTGAAGATCGACCCCGAGATTCCGCTGGACCGCGCGGCGCTGGTGGGCTGCGGCGTGCTGACCGGTGTCGGAGCCGTGTTGCGCACTTCGGGGCTGCAGGCTGGGCAGACGGTCGCGGTGTTCGGCTGCGGCGGCGTCGGGCTGTCGTGTGTCCAGGGTGCGCGCATCGGCGGGGCGTCACGCATCATCGCGGTCGATCAGTACGAATCGAAGCGCGAAATGGCGCTGCGAGCCGGTGCGACCGACTTCGTCAAGTCGTCGGAGGAGGAACCGGTGGCGGCGATTCGGGCGCTGACCCAGGGCCGCGGCGTCGATCACGCCTTCGAGGCGGTGGGCAACACGACGCTGATCCGTCAGGCGGTCGAGAGCCTGGCGATCCGCGGCACGACGACGATCGTCGGTGTGCCGCCGGCCGGGGCAATGATCGAGTTTCCGTTCATGGCGCTGCGCCCCGAGTGCAAGGTGCAGACCTCGCGCATGGGCTCGAACCAGTTCCGCACCGACATCCCGCGCTACCTCGAGTTCTACCGGCAGGGGCGGCTGCAGTTGGACGAGATGATCACGAAGCGCGGTCACCTGCCGGACGTGAACGAGGCGTTCCGCGCAATGCGGGCGGGTGAGGTGGCGCGCACGGTGCTGACCTTCGAGCATTAGCATGGCGGCCACCACGTGCGGCGTCCTGAGCAGGCGCCAAGACTCGGGCTCCGGCTGTAACCGTCCGACAGCCGTTTGCCAGACCAACCAATCAGATTGTGTCGAGTTAGAGAAGGGAACGTCATGAGCAACGAAATCGACCCACGCTTCGAGGTCGTCGAGCAGGTCATGCTGCGCCAGCGGGCGGTGCGTGAGTTCGACGGCGAGCCGGTGGACGACGCGCTGATCGAGCGCGCGATCCGCGCCGCGACGTTCGCGCCGAGCGGCGGCAACACGCAGCCGTGGCGCTTCATCGTGATCCGCGACCGTCCCACGAAGGCAAAGCTGGGCGTGATCTTCGACGAGCTGGGGCAGCAGATCTACGGCGACCGGGCGCCGGTGCGCACGCCGTGGCAGGACGTGCCGGTGCTAATCGCGGCGTGCACCGAGGAGGGCAAGGGTGGCGGCGGCGCCTCGATCTACCCGGTGGTGCAGAACCTGCTGCTGGCGATCCACGCGATGGGTCTCGGCTCGGTGCTGACGACGCGCTGGAAAGCGCGCGAGGCCGAGGTGAAGCCGCTGCTGGGTCTGCCGGACAACATGGAGGCGCACGCGATCCTGCCGGTAGGCTGGCCGATTCGCAAGTACGGCCGCGGCAAACGACAGCCGGTCGCGGAAATCACCTCGCGAGAGAAGTTCGGCGCACCCTGGGCGGAAGCGCCGCAGACGGCTGTGTAGGCTCAAAGGGCAAAGGGCAAAGGGCAAAGGGCAAAGGGCAAAGGGCAAAGGGCAAAGGGCAAAGGGCAAAGGCAGCCCTTCTGCTCGGTCTCCTCCCCGCTGTACGGCCCGCGTTAAGGCAACGTCGGGCTCTTTGCTTGTTTGTACTTTGCTTGTTTGTGCCTGACTCAGATCGAGCTGTTGATCGGCAGCGTGACGCCGTCGAGCTGCTGCTCGCGCCACTTCTGGTGCTGCTCGTGGCGCTCATGGAACTCGGGCATGACCTGCGTCGCGAACATCTCCAGCGTCTCCATGATGTGCTCGTGCTTGCGCTCGTGGACCTGGATGAAGAAGTTCATGACATCGATGTGAGCGTCCTCGTAGCGGCGCAGGTTCTCGCGCACGAAGTCGGGCGAGCCGATGAAGTTGCCGCGTCGGCCGGCGCGGAACAACGTTCGCTGGGTCTCGTCGTCGGGCTCTGTCTCTGTGACGGTGTTCATCTTCTCGCCCTGCAGCCCGAACTTCTCGACGAACAGCCGGTTGAGGTGGTCGCGGCCGTGGTGCACGGTGCCGTTGGTGAACTGCAGCGCGAAGCCGAAGAACTGGGCGCCGCGCAGACCGCGCTGCATTGCCTCTTCGTTGGTCTTGGCCATCATGAGGTTGCCGCCGGCAGCAAGCGCCGGATTGATCGCGACGCCGATCGGCCGGCGGCAGGCGCGGATCAGGTCGTAGTAGCGCGTGACGCGCTCGTTGGCCTCTTCCGGCGTCTCGAAGCCGACGCCCATGGCGCCGATGCCGAGACGTGCGCCGACCATCGCGGTCTCGAGTCGACTCGCGGCGACCCAGACGGGCGGGTGGGGCTTCTGTAGCGGCTTCGGCACGATGTTGCGCTCCGGCATGCTGAAGTGAATGCCCTCGTAGCCGGGGTAGGGCGTCATCGTCATCATGCGCAGGCACTCGCGCGTCGCCTCTTCCCAGGCCTCTTTCTTGTCCTCGCGGCGCGTGCCGAAGCCCTCGATCTCGGTGATCGTGGCGCCTTCGCCGGTGCCGAACTCGACGCGACCGTCCGAGACGAGGTCGAGCGTAGCGATGCGCTCGGCGACGCGCGCCGGGTGGTTCTGGCGCGGCGGCATCTGGACGATCCCGTGTACGAGACGCATGTTTTTCGTGCGCTGCGAGGCGGCGGCCATGAAGACTTCGGGCGCAGAGGAGGCGCTGTACTCCTCGAGGAAGTGGTGCTCGGTCTCGAACATGTAGTCGAAGCCGAGCTTGTCGGCGAACTCGATCTGCTCGAGGGCCTCTTTCATGATCCGGTGCTCGTCGTCGGGATCCCAGTCGTCCCGGTCCATCGGCCTCGGAACGTTGAGCTGGTACTGGATACCGAATTTCATGACGAGCCTCCACGTTCCATTGCTAGCGATACGATGCCGGGTTCCCCAAAACGCCCGCGCGATTATGGTGACGGCGTAACGGCAAGGTCAAGGAAACCAGGGGAAGGATGGCAAACGAGCAAACCAGCAAACGAGCAAGAAGCCTCGACGCCAACACAGAAGTGCGAGGGCCGAACGGCCCGTTGACGCGCGATCGTCAAGGGCTAAACAATGTGGAGTACGAGCCGTTGTCGATGCGCGCCTCGTAGTGCGGCGCGTCGATCTTTCAAGGAGACCCCTCAATGCTTACGCAGCGTGATAACGACACCCTGACCCGCGTCGGCCCCGGGACGCCGATGGGCAACCTGATGCGCCAGTACTGGCTGCCGGCAATGAAGTCGGACGAGCTGCCGTCGCCGGACTGCCCGCCGCTGCGCATCCGGCTCCTGGGCGAGGACCTGATCGCGTTTCGGCTCTCCTCCGGCAAAGTCGGCGTGGTGGTGAACGCCTGTCCTCACCGCGGCGCCTCGCTGTTCTTCGGTCGCAACGAGGAAGAGGGCCTGCGCTGCGTCTACCACGGCTGGAAGTTCGACGAGACGGGCGCCTGCGTCGACATGCCTTCGGAGCCGGCGGAGTCGAACTTCAAGAGCAAGGTGCGGGTGCGCGCCTACCAGGCACACGAGCGCGCCGGCATGATCTGGGTCTACATGGGGCCGCGCGAAGAGGCGCCGCCGCTGCCGATGCTCGAGGCGACGATGCTCGAGGGCTCGCGGGCTCAGCTCTGCATGATGGAGTCGAACTGGCTGCAGTGCGTCGAGGGCGACCTCGACACGGCGCACCTCGGCTTCCTGCACCTCGGCTCGGTGACGCCGGAGCAGTCGATCGCCGGCAGCTACGACTACTACATGGTCAAGGACCGCGCACCGCGCTACGTCGTGGTCGAGAACGAGGTCGGCACGACTTACGGCGCCTACCGCCCGGCCGAGGACGACACGACCTACTGGCGCATCGCCCACTTCATGTTCCCGTGCTGGGCGCTGATCCCCACGGGCGACCTGGGCAAGGTCGTGCGGGCGCAGGCCTGGGTGCCGCTGGACGACCACCACACCATGTACTGGGGCTGGCAGATCGTCGGCACGAACGTCGGCCGCGGCGGCCAGCAGAACACCGACACCAACGCTGGGACGGGCCGGCCGCTGAACGCCGCGGCGCCGCCGAGCCGCGCCGGCTTCGAGTACCTGCCTTCGACGTCCGACTGGCTGGGTCGCTTCCTGCTCGACCAGAACAAGGAGAACGACTACCAGATCGACCGCGAGGCGCAGGCCAAAGGCGAGTCGTTCACCGGCATTCGCGGCGTGCGGCAGCAGGACAAGGCGGTCGGCGAGAGCATGGGGCCGATCATGGACCGCACCAACGAGCACCTCGGCACGTCGGACTCCATGGTGATCAGGACGCGGCGCCGCATGCTCAACGCGGTGAAGGCGCTGGCGACCGAAGGCGTGGTGCCTCCGGGCGTCGACCAGCCCGAGGCGTACCGGCAGCGCTCCGGCAGCATCATCATGCCGCGCGGCGTCGACTGGCTCGAGGCAACGAAGGCGCTGCGGTTCCCCAACGTGCCGATCGGCGCGCCGGCGGAGACGTAACGCGAAGACATAGGCATAAACATAGACATAGAGTGAGGCGACGGGACTAATCCCTGCCTATGCCTATGCCTATGCCTATGCCTATGCCTATGCCTATGCCTATGAGACGTCGAGCCTGTAGCCGTAGGCGTAAATGCCGGGGCGCGGGATGAAGTCGAAGCCGGGCTCGCGCACGAAGCCCATGCGCTCGTACATCGACTTCGCCAGCGGCATCCAGTCCGTGGTGTGCAGTGCGAGGGTCGAGATGCCCCCGACGCGGCAGCGGCGGATACACTCCTCGGTGAGCTGCTTGCCGAGCCCGAGACCGCGCTGATCGGGCAGCACTGCGAGTCGTAGCACACCGGCCCAGCCCTCGGGCCACTCGCCCTGACCCGATTTCGACCCGTCCCTGTAGAACGTCACGGTGGCGACGATGCGACCCCCGAGCTCGGCGACGATGACCTCGGCAGCCTCGAAGTGCTCCTGCATACGCCCGACCATGTCGTAGTAGCGCGCCCAGCTATCGGCCGGGTAGGCGGCCTCGAACTGCGCGTAAGCCTCGAGGATTACGTTGCCGACGGCATCGACCTCATCGGGGCGTGCGTCTCGGATGATGACGTTCGGGGGCATGCGCCTATTATGCTGCGCTGTCCGTGAACAGGCGCTAATGTAGGCGAATCATCCAGACTGGGAGAGTTGGTCAAGGATTCGCGTCCTTCGACAGGCTCAGGACGAACGGACGGAGGGGAAAGTGGCGCACGAGTACATCAACCCGGAGGCGGTGTCGAAGCCCGCGAACTACACGCATGTTGTCGTGGCGCGGCCGGGACGCGTCGTGTTTCTGTCGGGGCAGGTGCCGATCGACAAGGACGGCAACGTGGTCGGCGCCGGCGACCTCGCGGCCCAGGCCGAAAAGGTGTTTCAGAACCTGCAGGCGTGCCTCGCCAGTGTCGGCGCGACGTTCGCGGACGTGACCAAGCTGACGACTTTCATCGTGGGCTACCAGGCGGCGCGCGACCGGCCGCTGATCGGTGCGGCGCGACAGAAGTACCTGCCGGCGACGAACCCGCCCGCGAGCACGCTGGTCGGCGTACAGGCGCTGGCGTCGCCCGACATCATGATCGAGATCGAGGCGACGGCCGTCCTGCCGTAGGGTTAGTCGACCTCGACGATGAGCTCGACTTCTACCGGCGCGCCCAGCGGCAGGCTGCCGACGCCGACGGCCGCGCGCGCGTGGCGTCCGGCGTCGCCAAAGACCTCGGCCAGCAGGTCCGACGCGCCGTTGATCACCTGCGGGTGCTGCGTGAAGTCGGGCGTGGCGTTGACGTAGCCGGTGACTTTGACGACCCGCCTGACGCGGTCGAGGCTGCCGGTCTCGGCGCGCACGCGGGCCAGCAGGCCGACCGTGGCGAGGCGAGCGGCCTCATAGCCCTCTTCGACGCTGATTTCGGCGCCGAGCTTGCCGGTCGGGCGGGAGCCGTCGGGGCGTGTCGGTAGCTGGCCCGAGACGAAGATCAGGTTGCCTGTCCTGACGGTAGAGACGTAGTTGGCGACGGGCGGCGTGGTCCCACCGAGGTCGAGTCCGAGTTCCTTAGCCTTGTCTTCTGCACTCATGCTGGCATCGTAGCCGAAAGCCGGCGGACGGGCAGCGGTGAATCTCGGAAGGCTGCTACGGACCGAGTTGAAGCTTCGTCCCTACATTCGTTACGCCCGTTACGCCGAGCCTACACGCAGCGCAAGTCGTGGGGGACGAGCGCGTTGAGCTCGACGATCGCTTCGGTTACGCAGTCGTCGTCGCCGGTGGCGAGGCCGTGCAGGATGCCGATCAGCGGGTAGCGCAGGTCGATGAAGGCGAGCTCGCGAGCCATGCGGTTCAACTCGGCTTCTGTGACGCCGGCTTGGGCCAGAAACTCCGAGCGCTGGCCGGCGATTCCGAGCTGGTCGAAGCCGTAGACCGGCAGCCAGAGGTCAAGTGCCGGGCTGGAGACGGCGGCGTCGCCGAAGTCGATGAGGCCGCAGAGGTTTCCGGATTCGCGGGTCGAGCAGGGCGTTGACGGCGATGTCTGAGTGCACGAGCACGGGCTCGAAGTCGAAGCTGGCGTCGTCGTTGAGATAGGCCTCGTAAGTCCGTGCTCGACATGGGAGCGGGCTTCGCAGGCAATGAGCGGGAAGGCGCGTCGGATCACGGCTTCGTAGTGCGCGGCGCGGTCGGCGCGTAGTTTCGGCCCGTCGAAATAGGGCACGCCGAGCTCCGCCGCCCGCTGCGTCGGGAACGAGTGCAGTTCGCGGATCAGGCGCCCCAGGTCGCGGCCGAAGCCCGGGGATGGCTTACGCGACGCGTACATGACGATTTCGCCGGGGAGGAAGCGATGCCCTGCGAACGGCGCCTCGTTGGGGCCGGAGCCGCAGTAGACGTCCGTTACTGGAATCGACGGTTGAGAGGCGCGGCGCCAGCTCGGGCGTGAGGGCGCGCTCGATGCGCAGCGAATCGGCGCTACTCTGATCGCCCAACTTCCAGACGAAGCCGCGATCGGCCTTGGGGAAGCGCAGGACGTGGTCGCCGGCGATGTAGGCCCAGAACTCCCAGCCCTCGGCGAGAAAGGCGATGGGCTCGTGCGCGAGCTGCGGGGCACAAAGACGTAACACTTCGCGTATGCGATCCGTTGAAGGTTGTGACCAGGGCATCGTCCTTATCCTATTCGCAGGGCGTCTGGTTTGACAGTGTTGGGGGCCGGGCGTAGGATCTGGCCTAGTTAGTGTCATTGCGACACTAAGTCATCAGGATGAATGACGTGGCGCGAAATTACGACTATATCGTGGTCGGCTCCGGGATTGCCGGGCTGTACGCGGCCCTCATGGCCGCCGATCACGGCGAAGTGCTGGTGCTGACCAAGAGCAGCATCGACGAGTGCAACACGAAGTACGCCCAGGGCGGCATCGCGGCGGCGGTTGGCACCGACGACAGCGCCGAGCTGCATTACGACGACACGATCGTTGCCGGCGCGGGCCTCGTCGACCCGGAGGCGGCGCGTATCCTGACCAGCGAGGCCGCCGACCGCATCGCCGACCTCGTACGCTTCGGCGTGCCGTTCGACAGCGTCGACGGCGAGGTAGCGCTGGGGCGCGAAGGGGCGCATAGCCGGGCCCGCATCCTGCACGCCGGCGGCGACTCGACCGGTGCGCACATCGAGCTGACGCTGAGCGAGGTCGCGCAGCACTCGCGCGTGACGATCCTCGAGTACGCGCAGGCTCAGGACCTCATCGTCCAGGACGGCGCGGCTGTCGGCGTGATCGCATTGGACGCGCGCAGCAACGAGCGCTACGAGTTCGCCTGCAAGCATCTGATCCTGGCGACGGGCGGCTGCGGCCAGCTCTACCGCGTGAGCACGAACCCGCAGGTCGCCACGGCCGACGGCGTGGCGCTGGGCTATCGCGCCGGCGCCGAAATCACCGATATGGAGTTCATCCAGTTCCACCCGACGGCGCTGCGCCTGCCCGGCGTACCGGTCTTCCTGATCTCTGAAGCGGTGCGTGGCGAAGGGGCCTTGCTGGTCAACGTCGACGGCGAGCGCTTCATGCCGGGCTACGACGAGCGCGCCGAGCTGGCGCCGCGCGACATCGTCGCCAGGGCGATCGTGTCGGAGATGGTGCGCACCGATTCGGACCACGTGCTGCTGGACGTGACCGGACTGCCGCCCGAGCGCACGGCGGCACGATTCCCGCAGATCATGCGCTACTGCGCCCAGCACGGCCTCGACATAACGAAGGAGCGCATCCCGGTGTCGCCGGCGGCTCACTACATGATGGGCGGCGTGCGCACCAACGCCTGGGGCGAGACCAACATCCGCAACCTCTACGCCGCGGGTGAGACCGCGTGCACCGGCGTACACGGCGCCAACCGGCTGGCGAGCAACTCGCTGCTCGAGACGGTCGTGTTTGCGAAGCGCGTGATCGGCCGCACGCTCGACCCTGAGCACCACCCGACGCCGCCGCTGATCGGGGCGCGCCGGCTGCCCGACACGCTGGAGGAAGGGCGTCGCGCCGGTATCTACCGGCCCGAGGGCGTGGCGCTGCCGCGCATCGGTGCGCCGGCAAGGGCGCTACCGTTCGCTGAGGCGGCGCTGAGCCTCGTGAACCTGCAGACGCTGATGTGGGATAAGGTCGGTATCATGCGGGACGGCGCAGGGCTGGCTGAGGCGGCGCTGACCCTGGCGATGTGGCAGCGATCGGCGCCGGCGCCCGCGGACCGTCCGTCGCAGGAGCTGGCGAACCTGCTGGTCGCGGGCCGGCTTACGACGGAGGCCGCGTTGATCCGGCAGGAGAGCCGCGGCGCCCACTACCGCACCGACTTCCCGGAGACGCAGGAATCCTGGCGACGCCACATCGTGTTCCGCAACGATGCGTGAGGGCGCTTGATGCTCGCTCCGTTCGCTGCTTAAGCTGAGCGCCGGGAGTGAGCATGACGGCAAGATTCGAGCAAACGGGCATACCGGCTAACTGGCAACGAAACGGCAGAGACTTCGGTGGCGCATCGTGCCCTCGATGATCCCGCCGCTGGACGCGAACCTGGTGCAGCGTGTGGTGCGCGAGGCCCTGGAGGAAGACGGCGCCTTCCGTGACGTGACGACGCAGACCACGGTGCCGCCGGATCAGCGCGGCCGCGGCGTCTTCCTGTCGAAGGACACGGGCGTGCTGGCCGGGCTGCCGCTGGCGCTCGCGGCGTTCGAGGCGCTGGACGCGTCGATCGTGCTGACGCCGTCGTTGCGTGACGGCGCGGCGATGGAGCACGGCAGCATCATCGCGACGGTCGAGGGGCCGCTGGCGCCGATCCTCTCGGCGGAACGCATCGCGCTCAACTTTCTCCAGCGTCTCTCCGGCGTAGCTACGGCGACGCGGGCGCTGGTGCAGGCGATTGATGGGCTGCCGGCGCGCATCGTCGACACGCGCAAGACGACGCCGGGGCTGCGGGCGCTGGAGCGCTACGCGGTACGGTCTGGGTGGCGGCCACAACCATCGCTTCAACCTGGCCGACGGGGTTCTAATCAAGGACAACCACCTGGCCGCGGGCCGATCGCGCGGGTTGACGCTGACGCAGATCGTCGTCGCGGCTCGAGACGGGGCGCCGCACACGATGCGCATCGAGGTCGAGGTGACGAGCTTCGAGGAGGCGCAGGAGGCAGTCGCGGCCGGCGCCGACGTGATCCTGCTGGACAACATGGGTCCGCCTGAGATGGCGCGCTGTGTCCAGATGATCGGCGGGCGGGCGTTGACCGAGGCGTCGGGCGGCGTGACGATCGCCAACGTGCGCGCGATCGCAGAGAGCGGCGTCGACATCATCTCGTCCGGGGCGCTGACACACTCGGCGCCGTCACTCGACATAAGCCTGGAGATCGAGACGGCGTGAACATTGCGTGCCCTCGTTGCGAGGAGGCGGCAGCCGACGAAGCAATCTCGGGAAGCGGGTTGGGGTGCCTCATTACGTTTACATCCTGAGCAATAACGCCGGCACGGTGCTCTATACCGGAGTTACTAGCAACTTGCAGGCGCGTGTTGACCAGCACAGGAAGAAGCTCGTCGATGGGTTCACCAAGAAGTACAACGTGAACCGCCTCGTGTTCTATGAGGAGAGCGATGAAGCGATGGCGGCGTTCGAGCGTGAGAAGCAGATAAAGGCAGGTTCCCGCAAAAGGAAGCTCGAATTGATCAGGGCATTCAACCCCGAATGGCGTGACTTGTTTGACGAACTGTAGCGTACCGAGGTTGCTTCGCCTCTTCGATGGCTCGCAACGAGGGCGATTGTTGTATGGCTGACGTACTCATCCTCACGGGGCCGCCCGGCAGCGGCAAGAGCAGCGCGGCGGAAGCGCTGGCGGCGCGCTACGACCGCGTGACGCACATCCGCGTCGACCAGCTCGACGAGTTCATCACGCCGACCGCTCACGTGCATCCGTGGGGCAAGCCGGACGTGTGGCGCCATCAGCGACGGCTGGACATACGCAACGCCTGCTGCATCACCCTGAACTTCCTCGCCGAACGCTTCGCCGTGATCATCGACGACACGGTGACGACGGAAGAGGAGGCCTCGTGGTATCGCGACGGGCTGCACGACGCGGGCGTGCCGGTGCACTTCATCCGGCTGCTGCCGCGCCTCGATGTCTGCTTGCAGCGCAACGCCGGTCGCGACTCGCAGGAGCGCATGCGCCCCGTGCACGTCGAGACGGCTTACCGGCAACTCGAAGCGCTGCAGGTAGAGGGCGCGCCGACGGTCGACAACTCGGAGCTGACGCCTGAGCTGACGGCGGACCGCCTCCAGGCGCTAACGACGTCGGGTGAGAGCATCGTCTGGCCCACTCGCGTGGGGGCATAAGGCTTCCGCCGGACTGGACGTGGCCTCGTTGAGTCTCGAAAGGCTCTTATCCGCGCAGGCGAGGTGTCTTCACCTCGCAGTCATCTTTGACAGACGCCTCTTCCGCATGACGCCGAGATGTGGACACCTCGGCTACGTCATGAAACACGGTTCGTCCGAAATGGGAGCCTTGCTACGCGCGTCTCGGTCTGTCGAAGTCGGCGCTGTCGATGATGATGGTGACGGGGCCGTCGTTGACCGATTCGACGTGCATCATGGCGCCGAAGCGGCCGCGGGCGACGCGTATGCCCCGCGCTTCGAGGGCGCGCGCGTAGGCCTCGACGAGCGGCTCGGCGAGCTCGGGGCGGGCGGCGTCGTTGAAGCTGGGGCGCCTGCCGCGTCGCACGTCGCCGTACAGCGTGAACTGGCTCACGACCAGCGCAGCGCCGCCCGATTCGAGCAGCGAGCGGTTGAAGCGACCCTCGGCGTCGGCGAAGACACGCAGCTCGGCTGTCCTGGCGGCGAGCCGTTGGGCCATCGCTTCGTCATCGCCGTCGCGCACGCCGATCAGGATGAGCAGGCCGGGGCCGATGGCGCCGACCGTTTCGTCGTCGACGCGCACGGAGGCGCTAAGAACGCGCTGGACGACGAGCCTCATGGCAGGCGGACGTAACGAAACAAGCCCGGACGAACCGGGCTTGATCTTTGCAGGTCGAGGCTGAGTCTAGTCGTCGCTGGAGGTTGCGGCGGCGGCAGGCTTGGAGTCGGAAGAGGTCGACGAGGCGTCGCTGCTCTTCGATTCGCTGTTGCCGGTGTACGCGCTTTCGCCGACGGTTGCCTGGCTGCCCTTACGGCTGTCGGTGATGTAGAAGCCGCTGCCCTTGAAGACGATTGGCGGTGGATGAAGGATGCGCTTCGCGACGCTGCCGCATTTGGGGCAGGGCTGTCGCGACGGCGCGTCGAAGCCTTCGCGGGTTTCGTACTGGTGTTCGCAGCTGGTGCACTTGTAGTCGTAGAGCGGCACGGTGGTCCCGTCCTCCAATTTCGCAGACGCCGGAGCGTTAGCAGGAAGTCTAACCGGCAGGGAGTAGATTGACAAGCTCTAGTTTAGCACTCGATACAAGAGAGTGCTAATGAGCGACAAGCTGCGAGCCTCAAGCTTCAAGGCGCGAAGGTACTTGACACGGGACCTGTCTGAATCGGTGACGAGCTACAGGCAAGAGGACGAGGCAGCAACGCATGGGGCTGGTCGTTGAACTTGGAGCTTGGAGCTTGAAGCTCTACGCCAACCCGGCGCGGCGCTCCGCGGCTTCGACGGCGTTGCGGAACAGCATCGCGATCGTCGTGGGGCCGACGCCGCCGATGCGCGGCGTGATCCAGCCGGCAACCTCTTCGCAGCGCTCGTCGACGTCGGGCAGGAGCTTGCGGCCCTCGTAGCGCACGCCGCCGCCGACTACGACGCTTCCGGGCGAGATGTGCTCGGGTTGCAGGATGCCGGGCACGCCAGCCGCCGCGACGACGATCTCGGCGCGCCGGGTGTAGCGTGGCCAGTCCGGCACGCCGGTGTGCACGACGGTGACGGCCGCGTTGGCCGTGGGGCGCTTCTGCGACAGCAGCAGCGCCAGCGGGCGGCCCAGCGTGGTGCCGCGACCGAGGATGCAGACCTCGCGGCCGGAGATGTTGACCTCGTAGTGGGCCAGCAACGCCTCGATGCCGGCGGGGGTGCACGGCACGGGACCGGGCATCGACAGGGCGAGGCGGCCCATGTTCGCGGGGTGCAGGCCGTCGACGTCCTTCTCCGGGTCCATCTCGAGCAGAGCCGCCTCGAAGTCGATCTGTCGCGGCACCGGGTGCTGGATCAGCATCGCGTCGACGCCTGGGTCGTCGTTGAAGGCGTGAATGGCGTCGACGAGGTCCTTCTGCGTGGCGTCGTCGCCGAGGTGGACGTGGGGGCTGTTGAAGCCGATCTCGTTCGCCTTCTCCATCTTCATGCGGATGTAGCCGGCCGACGCAGAATCGCCACCGACCAGGATGGTGCCGAGGCCGGGGTTGTAGCCGTTGGCGCGCAGCTTCTCGATTCGCGTCGTCAGGTCGGCGAATACCGCATCCGCTACCGGGCCGCCTGGCATCATGTTCGCAGTCATCAGCTGATCCTCATCGTTGTGCTAATCGGGCCGCGGCCGCAGCAATCGGGCCGCACGCGCCTCTCTTGCCGAATCCGAGGTACGCCGCGATTATCTCGAATCGATGCGGGCTTTGTCGAAGTCCCGGAGCCACGAAATGCGCTGCGACGCTTTGTAGTGCCGCCCCAACCGCCGCTAGCCGCCCGACTCGAGGCGTGCGATGACGTCGAGAGCGTCGTCGATCGGGATGCAGAAGCCGATGTTCTGGGCGTTGGTCGAGGCGATCGTGTTGATACCGACGACCGCTCCGGCCGCGTCGAGCAGCGGGCCGCCGGAATCGCCTTCGTTGATCGCGGCGTCTGTCTGAATCAGGTTGTTCAGAGTCTGGTTCTCGACCGACACGGCGCGGTGGAGGGCGGAGACAATGCCGTGACTGGCGGTGGGCCCGCCTTCGAGCGCCAGCGCATTTCCGATTGCAACGACGAAGTCGCCGACCTTCAGGTTCGACGAGCTGCCGATGGTGAGCGGAACCAGGCCGGTGCGGTCGATCTGCACCAGCGCGATGTCGGCGGCCAGATCCATGCCCGCGAGTGTGCCGGCGACGCTCGAGCCGTCTGCCAGGGTCACCTCGATGCTCTGGGCGCCGCTGACCACGTGGGCGTTGGTGACGATGAGGCCATCAGCGGTGAAGACGAAGCCGGTACCGGTGGCCTCGCTGATCGTGGTGCGCGGACCCAACTGGACGGGCACCTCCACCTCGATCAGGACGATGGACGGTCGCGCGTTGGCGATGATCTGCGGCACGTTCGGCAGTACGACGACGGCGGTCGGCGTCGGAGCGCCAGCGGTCGAGGCTGTCGGGCCGCGATCAGAAGCGTTCGAGTTGTGGTCGATAGCGCCGGTGACGAGGGACCCCGCCAGCACGCCCACAATGAGGGCAACGACCGCGACGAACACGACGAGTCGCAACATGGAGCCGCGACGCCGCTGGCCGCCGCTGTCGCTCAGGGTTACGTCCTCTTCGTTGTCCTCTACCACAACTCAACGATGCGCCCATCCCTGAGAGATGGCAGGAGCCGAACGCCGTTTCATGTGGCGCCATTCGGCCTCATCCGGCGCGTGGGCGTCGGCCCAAACGAGGCTGCCTGCTAGAATCGGAGTCAATGTCATCCCTTGCCGCCGGCATCGACGCCATCGAGATCGATCGTGTGCAGAAGACGCTGAAGCGCCATCCGGAGCGCTTCCTCAGCCGCGTGTTCACGGAGCTCGAGATCGCCTACTGCCACGGTCGCGTGCGCGAGCTTGCGGTCCGATTCGCGGCGAAGGAAGCGATGATGAAGGCGCTGGGCACGGGCGTGCGCGGCGTCGGCTGGCGCGAGATCGAGATTCTGCCGGACCGGCGCGGCAAGCCGCTGGTCTACCTGCACGGACGCGCCAGAAAACGAGCCGAGCTGCTGGGCATGGACCAGCCGGAGGTGAGCATGACCCACAGCGATCTGCTGGCGCTGGCCTTCGTGGTGGCCAACGTTTCGCAGGAAATCGACTACGACGACGCCAAGTCAGCCCTGGTCGAGCGCCTGGTGCGACGGGGCTTCCTGTGAAGCTGGTTACGTCCGATCAGATGCGCGCCATCGAGGCGGCGGCCTTCGCGGCGGGCGCGACACCGGCGGGCCTCATGGAGACGGCGGGAACGGCCGTAGCGCAGGCCGTGCGCGAGCGTCTCGGCGGCGCGAGGGCGCGTCGCGTGATTATCCTGGTCGGGCCCGGCAACAACGGCGGCGACGGTCTGGTCGCGGCGCGTCACCTCTACGACGAGGGCGCCGACGTGCGCGTCTACCTGCTGGCGCCGCGGTCTGAAGACGACGCGAACCTTCAGGCGGTGCGCCAGCGCGAGATCGAGATCGTTGAGGTCGACGCGGGCAGCGTGGGGCGCGAGCTGCACATGGACCTCTCGCGCGCAGACGCGGTGATCGACGCCATTTTCGGCACCGGTCACCTGCGGCCGCTGAACGGCGTAATCGCTGAAGCGCTGGACGCGCTGAAGCAGCGGCGCTGCCTGCTGTTTGCCGTCGACCTGCCGAGCGGTCTCGACGCCGATAACGGCGTCGTCGACCCACACTGCGCCGATGCCGACGTGACGCTGACCCTGGGCTACTCGAAGATCGGGCTGCACCTGTTGCCGGGATCGTCCCACGCGGGCGAGGTCGTCGTGCTCGACATCGGCCTCGACGAGGCGCTGGGCGCCGACGTCAGCGTCGAGATGATGACGTTGGGCTGGGCGCGAGCCGCCTTGCCGGAACGACCACTGGTCTCGAACAAGGGTACGTTCGGGCGCGTCATGGTCGTCGCGGGCTCGATTAACTACACCGGCGCCGCGACGCTGGTCTGCCTGGGCGCGCTCAGGGCCGGCGCCGGGCTCGTGACGCTGGCGACGTTGCCGGACGTGCGCGCAGCGGTCGCGGCGCAGCTGCCGGAGGTGACGTTCCTGGTGCTCCCGGAGGACGCAGGCGAGCACGCCTCGAACGCCGCTGACGTGGTCGTGCAGGCGCTGGAGGGTTACGACGTGCTGGTGGTGGGGCCGGGGCTGGGACAGTCGAACGGGGCGCAGGCGCTGGTGCGCGGCCTCGTGACGTCGCCGTCGGTCGCAGACATCCCGGTCGTCATCGACGCCGACGGGCTGAACGCGCTGGCGCACCAGTACGCCTGGCACGAGTCTCTGGCCTGTAAGGCGGTGCTGACGCCGCATCCCGGCGAGCTGGCGCGCCTGACGCACACAAGCGTGCGTGAGGTCCAAGCGCAGCGCCTGGAGACGACGCGAGAGTGCGCCGCCGAATGGCAGCAGACGCTGCTGCTCAAGGGCGCGCAGACCATCGTGGCGGACGCGTCGGGCAGAGTGCTGCTGAGCCCGTTCGCGAACGCGGCGCTGGCGACGGCCGGCACCGGCGACGTGCTTGCCGGGGCGATCGCGGGGCTGCTGGCGCAGGACGTCGAGCCGTTTACCGCAACGGGGCTGGGGGTGTACCTGCACGGCGCGGCGGGCGAGCTGTACGCCGATGACTACGGCTCGTCCGGTCTCCTGGCGAGCGAGCTCGGCGCGGGCATCGCGCGGGCGGCAGCGGAGCTGAGGCGCGGCGAGTAGCTAGGCAGCCTTGTCGAAGTAGCGCAGCGCCTCGGGCAGACAGAGTGCAACGCCACGCACGCCGGATACGGTCAGCGTCATGAGGATCGCGTCGATGACCTCTTCACGGGTCGCTCCGGCCTGCTTCGCCATCGGCACGTGGTACTGCACCGCGGTGTCGTCACCCAGCGCAGCCTTCATCGCAATGTAGATCAGCTGCTTCGTCTTGTTGTCGAGGCCGCGCGACTCGACGAGTGCGTCGATCAGCCCGTTGAAGGCGAGCGCCACGCCCGGCGCCTCGCGCTGGAAGACGATCATGGGATTCTCAGGCATGGGGTGCCTCCTGTCCGGTTCGACGCGCAATCGCGTCTACAGGCATGATCGACCGCGAGCGCAAAGTGTTTCGAGATGCAGACGGCCCGTAGGCTACAGGCCGAAGGTCACCGGCCGCGGCACGAGGCTCATCGTTTCCCAGGCGCCATGCACCGCCGGAAGAGGCTTCGAGACGATTCGGAGTGTGGAGACGCACCGGTGGGTAGGGTAGAAAGATGGCGGAGGGACAGGGATTCGAACCCTGGATCCCAGTAACCCGGGATAACCGCTTAGCAGGCGGCCGCACTAGACCACTATGCGATCCCTCCGTCGCCTCATTCTACCCAGCGGAGTGCCGGGCGAACAAGGAAGGCACCCAGATTCGGATTTAGCATGCCTGCAATCTAAATTGGCTTGACACGAGTCTGCAAAGCGGTATGCTACAAACATTAGGCGTATTGGACTGGTAAAGTGCGTAGGCTATCTAGCAGATATGTTCAAGCTTCTCAAAGGAGGCATCTAAATGCAGGCCTACTGTCTTAAGTGCAGGACTCAGCGTGAGATGAAGGACGCCAAGGAGGTAACCATGAAGAATGGTAAGCCTGCCACCCAGGGGGCGTGTCCTGTTTGCGGCACGAAGATGTACCGCATCGGCAAGGGGTAGCCTCGGCGCCAGCACGACTGCGAAATCGAGAGGCCGGGCCTAGCTCCCGGCCTCTTTGTATTGCCTCCGCAATCGAAGACGCAACCGCGAGCAACGTTTCCGCGGCTTTTGATTGCGGATTCTCTTAAGCGATGCGACGCAGGCTCGCTAAGGTCTATCTCAGTCTACTGGGTCTGCCGGTCCTGGCCTCGCAGCCATCGCCCTTTTGCTTTCGATTGGTCACTGCGCTGCTGCTCATCGCCGGCGCCTCGACACTTAGTCCGAGTTGGTTTGTCATCTGGATGCAGACCGATTCCTTCAAGCGTCAGCATGAGAAGGTGTTCGGTCGACCAGAATCCACTGCAGACAGCCCGCACATATCTTCGGCTTGGGGTTTTGAGCGTTTGCCTGGTCGAAGGGGTGGCCGTTCTCTTCGTGGCAATAGGTGCTTCGATGTGGCTTGTGGTGGGCACGGTCATCTACGGTCCAATAGTCGGATTATGGGCGCTGCGGAAGCGGAGAGTGCTGTTGCGGGAGATTGGCGCTAGAGGCTGAGGACTGCATGAAGACCCTCTGTGATCTCGACGTTACCTGCGTGACGCAGGGCAGCTATCGGACGGTCACCTCAATGGCGCGTCGTCCGTAAGTGACTCGCGCAGGACGCCGCCATGCCAATGGTCTAGCGTTCGAGGCTGAGGACGGCCATGAAGGCCTCCTGCGGTATCTCCACGTTGCCGACGCGACGCATACGCTTCTTGCCCTCGGCCTGCTTCTCCAGCAGCTTGCGTTTGCGGGTCACGTCGCCGCCGTAGCACTTCGCGAGCACGTTCTTGCGCATCGCCCGCACCGTCTCGCGCGCGATGATCTTGCCGCCGATCGCCGACTGAATCGGCACGTCGAAGAGCTGGCGCGGGATCAGCTTGCGCAGCTTTTCGACCAGTTCGCGGCCTTTGGTCTGCGCCTCTTCCGGGTGCACGATGATCGTCAGCGCATCGACGGGCTGGTTGTTGACCAGGATGTCGAGCTTGACCAGGCGCGCCGGTTCGTAGCCCGAGAGCGTGTAGTCGAGGCTGGCGTAGCCCTGAGTGCGCGACTTGAGCTGGTCGTAGTAGTCGGTCAGGATCTCGGACAGGGGCACCCGGTACTCGATAAGGACGCGCATCGTCTCGGCCTGGCCGGAGCCGGCGGCGTTGGCGCCCGCGTCCATGTACTCCATGCGCTTGTAGACGCCGCGGCGGGCGCTGGTGATCTCCATGACGGCGCCGACGTAGCGGTCCGGCAGCACGACGGAGATATCGACCCACGGTTCGCGGATCTCGGCGATCTCGTTCGGCGATGGCAGCTCGGCCGGGTTGTCGAGCACGATCTCGGTGCCGTCCGTCCTGGTTATCTGATACTCCACGCTCGGGGCCGTGAAGATCAGGTTGAGGTCGTACTCGCGCTCGAGGCGCTCCTGGACGATCTCCATGTGGAACAGGCCGAGGAAGCCGCAGCGAAAACCGAACCCCAGCGCGATGCTCGATTCCGGCTGGAAGGTCAAAGCGGCGTCGCTGAGGTGCAGCTTCTCGAGGGCGTCGCGCAGCAAGTTGTAGTCGTTGGCCTGCGCCGGGTAGAGGCCAGCGAAGACCATCGACTTGACGGGTCGATAGCCTGGCAGCGGCTCGGTAGCCGGATGCGCCTCGGTCGTGAAGGTGTCGCCGACGCGCGCCTCACGCACGCTCTTGAGCCCCGTGGCCACGTACCCGACCTCGCCGCACTCGAGGCTCGGCAGCGCGTAGAAGGCCGGAGTGAAGACGCCGACCTCGATAGGGTCGACGCGGGTGCCGTTTGACATAAGCCTCAGCGTCTCGGACGGCGGCACGCGGCCATCGAAAACGCGGACGTAGGCGATGACGCCTTTGTATGAGTCGTACTTCGAGTCGAAAATCAGGGCGCGCAGCGGCGCCTCCGCGTGGCCCTTGGGGGCAGGGACGCGCCGCACGATGGCCTCGAGGATCTCGGCCGTGCCGGTGCCTTCCTTGGCGGAGGCGTAGATGATTTCGTCCCGGCTGAAGCCGATGAGGCGCTCGAGCTCCTCGGCGACGCGCTCGGGCTCGGCGTTCGGCAGGTCGATCTTGTTGATCACCGGGATGATCGTCAGGTCCTGCTCGATAGCGGCGTAGAGGTTGGCCAGCGTCTGGGCCTGCACGCCCTGTGCGGCGTCGACGATCAGCAGGGCGCCCTCGCAGGCAACAAGAGCGCGCGAGACCTCGTAGGCGAAATCGACGTGCCCCGGCGTGTCGATCAGGTTGAACTCGTAGTCGAGGCCGTCGCTGGCGGTGTACTGCATGCGCACCGCCTTGGCCTTGATCGTGACGCCTTTCTCGCGCTCGAGGTCCATGCTGTCGAGGAACTGCGCGGTGGTCTCGCGCGGCCCGATGGTGCCGGTGCGTTCCAGGAGGCGGTCTGCGAGAGTGGACTTACCGTGATCGATGTGGGCGATGATCGAGAAGTTACGGATTCGGTTCAGTTCCAATGCAAGGTCATCGTAGCATGGCCCTAGAATCTGCTGCGTGAGTACCGCAAGGCAGCTCCGGACCCGGCGACTGCCTGCAGCGTTCGGCGTTTCGCCGCTACGGCATCGCGATTACCGCGTCCTCTGTCTGGCCACGCTATTCATGGGCATGGCCTACATCGGCGAAACGGTCGTGCTGGGCTGGCTGCTGCTCGAGAAGACCGACTCCGCATTCGTGGTTGGCCTCGGAGTGGCGCTACGGGCGGCGCCGAACTTCCTCCTCGGCATACCAGGCGGCGCGATCGCGGATCGCATCGACCGTCGTACCCTGCTGCGTTTCATGAGCTTTGCGATGGCGCTGAACTCGGGAGTGATGGCGGCACTCGCTTTCG
This sequence comes from uncultured Chloroflexia bacterium, assembly GCA_963732945.1. Classification (GTDB taxonomy): domain Bacteria; phylum Chloroflexota; class Dehalococcoidia; order DSTF01; family WHTK01; genus WHTK01. The sequence continues at coordinate 496,959 of CAVTBL010000003.1, read as the reverse complement.
GCGGCCTGCTCTCGGTCGCCGCGCTCCTTGTGTTCACGTTCAGCGGCGGCGGTCTGCGCGCCCTGGTTCAGACGGCGCGTCAGAGCTACGCCTACGACGTCGCCGGACCGCAGCAGGCGGTCGGTGCCATGGCGATGATTACGCTGGCTCAACGCCTCGGCGGCATCGTCGGTTCGCTCGGCGCGGGCGTCATTGTTGAGGTTGGAGGCGCCGGTGAGGCATATCTTGGCCTTGCCCTCTGCATGGCTGCAGCGGGTTTCGTGATGTTCCTGGCCCGCACGCCGGGTGAGGCGGCGCCGGTAACGCGTACGCCGATCTGGGCAGGCTGGCGGGTGTACATCGGCGAGATGCTCGCAAATCGCACGCTGGCCACGCTGGTCGCGCTCACGGCCGCGGTAGAGGTCCTGGGGTTTTCGCACATGGCGGCGTTGCCCAGCCTCGCGAGAGACCTGCTCGGTCTCGGACCCGAAGGCCTCGGCCTGCTCAGCGCGGCGGGGTCGGTCGGCGCCATCCTGGCGATCCTGGCGATCTCGATGAGGGGTGAGCCGTCGCGCAAGGGCAAGCTCTTCCTCGCGGTGCTACTGCTATTCGGCTTCGCGATCGTCGTACTCGGCAATAGCACCGCGCTGGCCTTTGCTCTGGTTGCGATCGCGGTGGTCAGCGGCCTCGCGGCGCTGACTGACATTCTCAGCCAGACCCTGGTGCAGGCGTCCGTCCCGAACGAATACCGGGGGCGAGCCATGGGTTCGTGGATACTGGCGATCGGCTTCGGGCCGATCGGCCACGTTCAGATAGGGCTGCTGGTGGCGCTGCTCGGTGTATCGGCGGCGTTCTCGATTAACGGCGTCCTGCTCGTCTGCCTTGCGTTGGCGGCGATGCTCCAGTCGCGGCGCATACGGGCGCTCTAGGCAAAGAGAGAGCCCGGTACAGAACACCGGGCTCGTGAGTTAGAGCTAGGGGCCGGTTCTACGCCTTCTGGGCTACGATTTCCAGCCAGGTGCGCGGCAGGTACTTCATCTTGAGGTCGCGGAAGGTCTGCTGCACGGTGACCTGGAGGGCGCGCGATGCTTCGTCGGCGTCTTCGTCGGTGGCGTGCAGGGCGCCCTTCGCGAACTCCTTGTAGGAGCTGATCGCGCGCACGGCAGCCTGGCTGAGCAGGACGCGACGCTCTCGCATCTCGAGCACCTTGAAGCCGGCGCCGGTGATCAGGCTGCGATAGCCTTCGGCGGGGAGCCATTCCATTGCCTGGACGGAGCCGGACTTCGAGCGTTGGGGCAGTCGCTGGTTGATCTCGACGATAGCTCGACGGATCCAGCGGCTGTAGAAAGGCTTGCTCTCTTCCGGGTAGGCGCCGTCGTAGAAGGTGCTGTTCAGCGCCAGGAGGCCGCCCGGCTGCAGGATTCGATAGGTCTCGGCCAGCGCCTTCTGCTTCGCGTCGTTGTCGAGCAGATGGATGCTGTTGCCGAAGATCACGGCATCGAACCCGGGCTTCAACGGCAGGTGATCGGCAGAGGCGAAGAGAAAGTCGGCGCGGTCGGCGTGGACGTCCTGCTTCGCCTGGTGCAGCGCCGGCAGGTCGAGGTCGAGGAGCGTCGAGTTGACCTCGGCGCCGAACTCCTTTGCCTTGTCGTAGGCGATTGAGGTGAGGAGGCCGGTGCCGGCAGCGATGTCGAGCAGGTTGATGCTGGCGCAGCTGCGCAGACGACGCACGACGCGGTCTACGAGCCGCTCGTTGACGTGCATGTAGGCGACTTCGGCAGCGAAAGGCTCGAAGGTCTTCGCCGCCTGGTCACTTACGTATCGCCGGGTGCGGTCGCGTCCCCGGAGCGTGGTCGGTTTGGCTTGCTTCTCAGTCGCTGTCAAGACCGCTAAACCCGGTGGCAGGCGACCCAGTGACCGGGTTCTGCCTCTCGCCACTCCGGGATGATCTGACGGCAGTCGTCGATCGCGATCGGGCAGCGGGTGTGGAAAACGCAACCTCGTGGCGGGCGCAGCGAGCTGGGCACGTCACCGGTGAGGATGATGCGTTCTCGCTTGCGTTCTAGCGCCGGGTCCGGGATTGGCACGGCGGAGAGCAGCGCCTTCGTGTAGGGATGCAGCGGCTTGTCGTAGATGTCATTGCGGTCCGCCAGCTCCATCATCTTGCCGAGGTACATCACGGCCACGCGGTCGCTGATGTGACGCACGACCGCGAGGTCGTGCGCGATGAACAGGTAGGTGAGGCCGAACTGCTCCTGCAGCTCCTCGAGCAGGTTGATGATCTGCGCCTGAATCGACACGTCGAGCGCCGATACCGGCTCGTCACAGACGATGAAGTCAGGCGAGACCGCGAGCGCGCGCGCAATGCCGATGCGTTGGCGCTGGCCGCCCGAGAACTCGTGCGGGAAGCGCGTCGCGTAGTAGGGGTTGAGGCCGACGATGCGCATCAGCTCCTGGACGCGCTCACGGCGCTCGGCGGTGTTGCCGAGCTTGTGGATCATCAGGGGCTCGCCGATGATGTCGCGCACCGACATGCGCGGGTTCAGCGACGCGTAGGGGTCCTGGAAGATCATCTGCATGCGGCGGCGCAGGTGTCGCAGGTCTTCACCGTGCTGCTGAGCCATGTCCTTGCCGTCGAAGATGACCTTGCCCTCGGTGGGCTTGTAGAGCTGGAGGATGGCGCGACCGGTGGTCGACTTGCCGCAACCGCTCTCACCCACCAGACCGACGGTCTCCCCGCGCCTCACATCGAAGGTGATGCCATCGACGGCCTTGTTCTCGGCGACTTTTCGCGAGACCAGGAACCCAGCCATGACCGGGAAGTAGATTTTGAGGTTCTGAACGTCAAGGAGCAGATCGCTCGAAGATGGAGCTGGTCTCCTGGTGACGTCGACTGCTTCAGTTGCCATTGTTGGATGGCCCCCCCTTCGTAACGTCCACCCAGCAGGCGGCGTAGTGGTCTTCGCTCACGAGCTGGAGCGGCGGGTATTCATCGCGACACTTGTCGATGCGGAAGGTGCAGCGGGGGTAAAACGCGCAGCCGGCCGGCAGGTGGCCGAGGTCCGGCGGTAGCCCTTCGATCGGGATTAGCTTCTCGCCGGTCACCTGGTCCAGACGCGGCACGGAGCGCAGCAGACCCAGAGTGTAGGGATGACGCGGGTCGGCGTAGACCTTGGCCGCGGTCGACTTCTCGATGATCTTGCCGGCGTACATGACGTTGACGCGGTCGGCATAGCGGGCGACGACGCCGAGGTTGTGCGTGATGATGATGACGGCGGTGCCGAATTCGCGGCTCAGACGCGCCATGACCTCGAGCACCTGTGCCTGAATCGTCACGTCGAGCGCCGTGGTGGGCTCGTCGGCGATCAGGAGCTTGGGGTTGCAGGCCATGGCCATGGCGATCATGACGCGCTGTCGCATACCACCCGAGAACTGGTGCGGGTAGTCGTCGATGCGGCGCTCCGCCTCGGCGACACCGACCATCTCCAGCAGCTGGATGGCGCGCGCGGTTGCGGCCTCGCTGTTGAGCTTGAGGTGCAGCTCCAGGGCCTCGGTCATCTGCTTGCCGATGGTGAGCACCGGGTTGAGCGAGGTCATCGGCTCCTGGAAGACCATCGAGATGCGGTTACCGCGCACCTTGCGGATCTCGTCTTCGTTGAGCTTGAGGAGGTCCTCGCCCTCGAAGAGCACCTCACCGGAGACGATGCGGCCGGGAGGAATCGGGATCAGCTTGAGGAGGGAGAGGGCGCTGATGCTCTTGCCGCAGCCGCTCTCGCCCACGAGTGCGAGGGTTTCGCCCTCTTCGACGTCGTAGGTGACACCGTCCACGGCCTTGACCAGGCCTTCTTCGGTGTAGAAGTGGGTCCGAAGATCTTTGACCTGTAGAAGTGGCGGCATTACTCCCCCTTTGTCCTGCAAGGGATATTTCGGTGGCCGGGCGCATGGGAACGTGTGCGAAATGGCGAGGTGGTGGGGAAGAGGAGACTCGAACTCCTACGCCTCGCGGCACATGATCCTAAGTCATGCTCGTCTGCCAATTCCGACACTTCCCCTCGCCGGCGCTTCCTCAGCCGGCAGATTGTTGGTAGCTGGTGAGCCCCCCCGGACTCGAACCGGGAACCGGGTGATTAAGAGTCACCTGCTCTGCCAATTGAGCTAGAGGCCCGTGGGTCACTCAACTGCTGACCACCCCTAAATATTAGCAAGCATTGAGCTGCTCAGGGAGCCGCCAGCGAGCGGCAAAGTAGCATAGGGCATATCAGGTGTCAATAATTCTTGGGATTTCTCGCAATCGCGCATCGGATGACGCTTACGAGACAACTTATAGGCTCATATCGAATCTGAATACAGGGTGTTCGCTGCGGCCGCGCCACCGGGTCTCCGAACCCGAAATAGCGCTTCCCCGAGCGCATCCGATGCGACGCTGAGTCTAGAATCGAGACTATGACGCAACCTGCATTGCTATTGATCCACGGCGCGGCATCCGGAGCCTGGGTCTGGGACCTCTGGCGCGCCGAGCTGCGCAACTTCGGCTGGCACGCCAACGTGCTGGACGTGCGAGGCCACGGCCGCAGCATCCCGATCGACCTCTCGACCACGACGATGGAGGACTACGTTGCCGATGTGGCCTCTGTGACGGTGCAGATCGCGGCGGCCCAGGGCGTGCATCCCGTAATCGGCGGCTGGGGCATGGGCGGCATGATCGCGATGATGTACGCGTCGCAGCATCCCGAGACGACAGGCCTCGTGCTGTTCGAGCCCAGTTTGCCGCTCGAGGTCGCCGGGAAGGCGAGCGGAGACGTCGTGCGGCAGTACCAGGGCGATATCCTGACGCCCGAGTCGCTGGGCCTGTATCCGGACGATCTCGATCAATCGCGCCCGAGGCTGTTCGACCTCACGGACGCCGAGGCGCAGTCGTTGCTGACGAACAGCAGCGGGGCGACCGAGAGCGGCATCGCGCTGCGCCAGAACCTGCGCGGCATCTCGATACTCCAGGGGTCGATCAGCTGCCCGGCGCTCGTGGTCTACGGTGAGACGCAACAACGTGAGGCGATAGCGGAGCAGAACCTGGGCCTGGCACGGCATCTCGACGGCGAGCCGCTGGCGGTCGAGGGCGCCGGGCACTGGGGCCTCGTCTACAGCGGGAGCACGGTGCAGCAGACGGCGCCTCGGCTTGACGCCTGGCTTCGACGAGTGTTGTAGTGAGGTCGGCCAGACGATAGCGGGAGGGATTGGCTTCGATGTTTACGCCACGCATGCTGTTCCGCCTGCTTTCCTACCTGTTCCTGCTCGCCGTAGCCGTGCAGTTCTTCCTCGCCGGCTACGGTCTGCCGCAGTTCGGCGGGCACAGCATCGAGGCTCACCGTCAGTGGGGCTACGTAGTGATGCACCTGATCCCGCTACTGATGTTCGGGGCTGCGATCTGGGCGAAGATGGGCAAGCAGATCATCGGCATGGTTCTGGTACTGTTCATCCTCGTGGTCCTGCAATCGCTATGGGCGTCCGAGAGCCTTAAGCCGCACTGGCTGCGCTCGTTCCACGTTTTCGATGCGCTGCTGATCGCGTTCCTCGGCTATCACATCGCCCAGCGCGCCCGACTCTCGCAGCAGGGGTCTTCGCGGGCTTGAGCCCCCGGGTCTTCGTCACGCGCGGGCTGGTCGGCAGCGGCCTCGAGCGCCTGGCACGCGTAGCCGAGGTCGAGGTCTGGCCTGAACCCGATCCTCCGCCACAACGACGTCCTCATCGACCGCGCCCGTAACGCCGATGGGCTGCTTGTCATGATTTCGGACCGTATCGATGCCGCGTTGCTCGACGCCGCGCCGAACCTGCGTGTCGTGAGCCAGCTGGCCGTCGGCTACGACAACATCGACGTCGCGGCGGCGACGGCGCGCCGGGTGCTGGTTACGAACACCCCGGGCGTCCTGACCGACGCGACGGCCGACCTCGCGTTTCGCGCTGATGCTGGCGCACGCACGGCGCCTGTTCGCGGGCGACCGAGCGCTGCGCCGCGGCGAGTGGGGCGAATGGAGCCCCGTGTTCATGCTGAGCCATGACCTGCACGGCAAGACGCTCGGCATCGTGGGCCTGGGCGCGATCGGCACGGCGATCGCGAGGCGAGCGCTGGGGTTCAGCATGCCGGTGCTCTACTGGTCGCGAACGCGCAAGCCGGAGGCGGAGGCAGCGCTGGGGCTGCAATGGCGATCGCTGCCCGATCTTCTGCGCGAGGCCGACTACGTCAGCATCAGCCTGGCGCTAACGCAGGAGACGCGCGGGCTGATCGGCGCCGCGGAGCTCGGGATGATGAAGCGCGACGCGGTAATCGTGAACACGGCGCGCGGGCCGATCATCGATCAAGACGCGCTGCTGTCGGCACTGCGAGAAGGATCGATCGGCGGCGCGGCGCTGGACGTGTTCGAGTCCGAGCCGTTGGCGACTGACCACCCTCTGCTGTCGCTCGATAACGTAGTCGTATCGCCGCACGTCGGCAGCGCTACCTTCGAGACGCGCGCGCGCATGACGGACCTGGCCGTCGACAACCTGCTGGCGTTCTTCCGAGGCGAGCGCCCTCCGTGCCCCGTCAACCCCGAGGTGCTGCCGCAGGGCTAAACGTTGACCGGGGCGCTCTGGTGGCCATCGGGCAGCGCCAGCGGCCGCAAAGCGATCAGATGCATCGTTGTTTGCGTTTCGATTAGCTTGATTTGGATTCGTTTCGTTAACGTTGATAGCGGGTTCGTGTAGATAACATGTCGCCTTGACGCTGGCGTGTCGCGCTGTGCTAGCATGCCTTCGGTCGTGCTAGACGGGGAGCTAGCGGTGCCCTGTACCCGCAACCCGCTATAGCGGGGTCGAATTCCCGCTCGAGGTTTAGGCATCCGGGGACTGCCAAAACTACGTAACGTTGATGGCTTGGCCCTACGCGGCGAAGAGCTGCGAACCCCGTCAGATCCGGAAGGAAGCAGCGGTAAGTAGATATCTTCGGGCGCCGTGGGAAAACCTGGCCTGAGTTGGCGTAGGGGCGGCAAGCTCGGTTCCGGATCGACAGCGGGTGCACGACCTTTCAAGGTGTCCGGACGCGCGGGGCGTCCGTTAGCCTAAGGAGTACCGTTTGACGTATTGGCTGCAAGGCGCGCCAGCGCGACCAGAAGCCCGTCAAATCCCACAACTAGGTCCCGCCGAATTACGTCTACTAACCTCCGCTCGGGCTCGCCTGCGATTCGCTCTTATCGGTAGCATCGCAGTCGCCGCAGTGCTGGCTTTCGTTGTGTTTCCGCCACGTCACCTGGCCGTGACGGCTGACGGGCACGCGATCGATGTGGTTTCGCGGCAGCAGGACGTAGCAGCTCTGCTGGACTCTGCGGGTGTGAAGCGCGACGCCGGTGACGTGCTCGTCGAGAGCGACAACCAGATCACCGTCGAGCGTGCCGTGCCCGTGATGGTCGGTGTCGACGGCCGCACGCTGTCGTGGCGCACGCGCGCCGACACGGTAGGCGCCCTGCTCAGCGAGCTCAGCGTCGACGTCAGCCCCCACGACCTTGTTCTCTACAACGGCACCGCCGTCAGCCTCAACGCCCCGGTTGCCGGCGATCTCACAGCCTCCACGGCAGGCGGTGCCGTCTCTCAGGCGAGCCTCGATCCTGCAAACGTGACCGTCGAGCGCGCCGTACCGATCTCGATTCTCGAAGACGGACGCGACATTAGCCTCGAAACGACTGACAAAACGCTGGACGACGCGCTCAAGGACGCCGGCATACGCCTCGGGCCGGCCGACGAGATCTACCCGGCGCCGTCGGCGCCCGTAACGGCGGGAATGCACATCGAGATCCATCACGCCAAGACGATCAACCTGCACATCGGCGACAGCACGCGCGTGATCTACACGCAGAAGACGACCCTGTCCGACGCGCTGGCGGAGGCGGGGCTAAGCTTCAGCGCCCAGGACCGCATCGAGCCGGCGCTCGACGCGACGGTGTCGGACGGCATGGACGCCCGCCTGGTGCGAGTCGACGGCGAGACGTATACGGAGACCGAGCCGGTGAAGCACGTAACCGTGTTCAAGCCGGACAACTCGCTGACCGGGACGCAGACCCGCCGCGTCGAGGGCAGCGACGGTGTGCGCGTGACCGAGTACAAAATCACGATCGAGGACGGCGTCGAGACCGATCGCACGTTCTCAAAGCAGTACTACTCGCCGCAGCCGGACGACACCGTGATCTACTACGCGGCATCGAGCCTGCAGGGGTCGGGCCTGTCGCCCAGCACGCTGACGGTGCAGCGCACGATGCGCATGTACGGCACCTGGTACGACGCGGCGAGCTCCGGCAAGGTGGCGACCAGCTCTTCGTACGGCATCACCGCCTCGGGCATGCCTCTGACCAAGGGCATTGTTGCCGTCGATCCGTCGGTGATACCATTGGGCACTCGCCTGTACATCCCCGGATACGGCTTCGCGGTCGCCGGAGACACCGGAGGCGGTATCGTAGGCAACAGAATCGATCTTGGTTTCCCGGACGGCGTACCCGTTGACTGGAATACCGGCTGGACTGACGTCTATATCCTCTCGCCCTAGCTCCTCACGCTCCCATCGCCGCGAGCCGCGGCCGTATCGCCCGCGCGAGCTGCGCGAGGCTCGCGTCAGCCCGGCGAAGTCCCTGGGTCAGCACTTCCTCAGCGACTACGGCTTCGTTAACCGCATCGTCGCGGCGGCCGAGCTGTCGCCCGATGACGTGGTGATCGAGGTCGGTCCCGGGCTGGGCGTGCTGACGCAGAAGCTGGCTCAGACGGCAGGCAAGGTGATCGCGCTCGAGATCGACGCGCGCCTCGCCGAACGTCTGCGGGAGCAGCTCAAGGACGCTGCGAACGTCATCGTGGTGCAGGGCGACGCGCTGGAGGCGGACCCAGAGAAGCTACTCGAAGCCGCGGGGGTGGCCCCGGAGACGCCTTACGTGGTCGTCGGCAACCTGCCTTACAACGTCGGCACCGCGATCGTCAGGCGCTTCCTGGAGGCGTCGCGGCCACCGAAGCGGTTGGTCGTGATGCTGCAGCGCGAGGTTGCCGCGTCGATGACGGCGCCGGCCGGCGAGACAGGTCTGCTGGGGGTCTCGGTGCAGGTGTACGCGCACACAAAGCGGCTGTTCAACGTGCCGCCGCGCGCCTTCTACCCACCGCCGCGCGTCGTATCGAGCGTCGTGCGCCTCGATCTGCGCGAGCAACCGCTGGTGCCGATCGAGGAACGAGAGCGCTTCTTCCGAGTCGTACGCGCCGGTTTCAGCGCGCCGCGCAAGCAGCTGCGCAACACGCTGGCGCAGGGCCTCGGCCTGCCGGCGGGCGACGCGGCGGCGATTATCGAGGCCGCGGGACTGCAACCGACACTACGGCCGCAGCAGCTCAGCCTCGAAGACTGGCTGCGACTATCGAGAGAGGCCAATTCGTGACGCTGGAACTAATCGCACCGGCCAAGCTGAACTACGTGCTCGAGATCACCGGGCGGCGTCCCGACGGCTACCACGAGATCGTCTCGCTGATGCAGACGATCAGCCTCGCGGACCGCGTACGGCTGGACGAGGCGTCCGACATCGACATCGAACTGCTCGGCGAGCAGCTACTGGGCGTGCCGCTCGAAGGGCCGCGTAACCTGGCGTACGCCGCGGCGCACGCCCTGGCCGAAGCGGCGAACCGTAGCGACCTCGGCGTGCACATCGAGCTCGACAAGCAGATTCCGGCTGGCATTGGCCTCGGCGGCGGCAGCAGCGACGCGGCGGCGGTGCTGCGCGGCCTCAACCAGCTCTGGGGTCTCGACATGAGCATCGAAGAGCTGATGGCGGTCGGAGCCGGCGTTGGCTCGGACGTGCCGTTCTTCATCGCCGGCGGCACTGCGCTGGTCACGGGGCGAGGCGAGCACGTCGAGGCGATTGCCGGACGGTGAGTCGCGGCACATGACGCTGTTCGTCTCGGAGATCGAGATCGAGGACAAGACGCGGCGCATGTACTCGATGCTGAGCCCGGCCGACTTCACGGACGGGCGCAGGGCACGCGTGGCGGCGGAGAGCGTGCGACGCGGTCTGTCGCTGTCCGAGAGCGAGTTCTACAACGCCTTCGACCGGCACATCGGGCAGGTCGCTGCGCCGCTGGAGGGCGCGCTGATGCTGTGTCGCGACGCCGAGCTGGCGGTCCTGGCAGCGGGCAGCGGCCCCGGCTTCTTCAGCCCGACGCCGTTCGACGAGCTGCCGGACCTGCTGCTGCGCGAGCTCGACCGCGACTGGGGCGTGCACGCCATCGACTGCTCCAGCCTTTCGCGTGCAGAAGCGACGGCGATTCGCGAGGTGTAAGTGGCAGAGACGTTCGCCGGCTTCATCGCCGGCTACATCGTGGCGCTGATTTCGACGCCGCTGGTTTCGCTCGGCCTGCTACGGCTGCGCACGGGTGACGGCGTGCTGGCGCGCATCCTGCCGGAAAACAGCAGCGTCGTGGGGCTGAGCGTGATCCTGCACGGAGCGCTGATCGTGTTCTGGACCGCCATCGGCCTGATCCTCGGGATGCTGCTGATCGCGATGCGTCACGCCGGGCGGTGGCGCCGGCAGCCTCAACTTCGCGTTTAGCTTGATGGTCGCGGCGCTCGTGCTGGCCATGTTCGCACCGGTGTACTTCATCCTTGCGCCGCTGCGTCGCTTCGTGCTGCTCTACGGGCTGACGGTGCTGGTCGTGCTCGGCTGGCTGCTGCCCTACCTGGCGAAGTGGAGCACGTTCAGTAGCTGAAAGCTGCAAGCCACAAGCTTCAAGGGATCGGGACTGCCTCGTAGTTGCACGCTGCGGTTTCAAGGCTCGCTGCATGCAGCCTGTGGCTTGAGGCTTACAGCTCGAAGCTGCTACGATTCGCGCATCTGTTCGAGTCTTGCTTGAAGCTTGAAGCTTTTAGCTTGCAGCTTCTCTGGAGGCGCGGTGACCCGCTACGTCGCCCTCGATACCGAGACCACCGGTCTGAACCCCGACGCCGACGAGATCATCGAGGTCGCGGCGATCGCGTTCGATTGCGGGCGCGTGGTCGGCGAGTACCAGACGCTGGTGCGGCCGGCGCATCCGCCGCCGTATCAGGTGCAGCGCCTCACCGGCATTAGCGCGACCGAGCTGGAAACGGCGCCGCCGTTCGCGGCGGTGGCAAGCGAGATCGCTGACTTCGTTGGCGACAGCCCGGTTATCGGCCAGAGCGTCGAGTTCGACATCAACTTCCTCGGCCGCAGCGGTGTGCTGCTCAGCGGCCCTGTGTACGACACCTTCGATCTGGCGCAGCTGCTGCTGCCCGGTCTCGGTGACTACAGCCTGCGCGGCATCGCCGACCGACTCGGCATCGATTTCCCGTTGCGGCATCGCGCTTACGCTGACGCCGACGCCTCACGCTCCGTGTTCCTGGCGCTGCGAGCGAGGCTGGCGACGCTGCCGGTGTGGCTGCTGCACGAGCTCGAACGGCTGATGAACGGCGCCGACTGGCGACTCTCCGGCCTCGTGCGCGAGGTGCTGTCGGAGCTGCCGGACGGAGTCGACTTCAACGCTGGTCTGACGTCGGACCTGCTGGCTGCGCCCGAGGAGATTGCGAAACCTCTCAGCGGCGGTCGTAAGGCCGAGGTCGGCGACGGCGAGGTGCTGACCCTGCTGGGCCGCGCCGGGCAGCTCGAGCGCTTCTTCCCGGACTTCGAGCGCCGCCCGGAGCAGGAGACGATGGCTTCGGCGGTGAACCAGGCCCTGAACAACGGCCGCCACCTCGTGGTCGAGGCCGGGACCGGCACCGGCAAGTCGCTGGCGTATCTGCTGCCGGCGGCGCTGCAGGCGCTACGCAGCGGCCGGCGCGTCGTCGTATCGACGGACACGATTGGGCTGCAGGAGCAGCTGATCGAGAAGGACCTGCCGGTCGTGAAGTCGCTGCTGGCGGGCGTCGAGAGCGAGCCGTTGCGGGTCGCCGCGCTCAAGGGGCGGCGTAACTACCTCTGCCTGCAGCGCTGGACCGCGGCACGTCATTCGGCGCCGGCCAACAAAGAAGAGGCACGCCTGCACGCGCGACTGCTGGTCTGGCTGCGGCTGACGCAGACCGGTGATCGCGCCGAGATGAACCTGCACAGCGGCTTCGACTCCGCGTGGTCGAAGCTGGCGGCGGAGAACGTGCCGTGCCTGCAGATCGTCTGCCCCTTCGTGAAGCAGGGCACGTGCTTCCTGCTGCGGGCGCGCAAGCGGGCCGACGCGGCGCACGTGCTGGTCGTGAACCACGCGCTGCTGCTCTCCGACCTCGCCACCGGCGGCCACGTGCTGCCGCCGTACGAGCACCTGATCATCGACGAGGCCCACAACCTGGAAGACGAGGCGACGTCGCGGTTCGCGTTCAAGGCGACGGAAGGCGACTTCGCCGACTTCCTCGACCGCGTCGGCCGGCGCACCGGCGAGCGCGCCAGCGGCATTGCCGGCTCGATTGTCGATGCATCGCGTGGCGGCGACCTCATGGGTCCGGGCATGTTCCTGGCCGGGGTCTCTGCGTCGCTGGTGTCGGCGACCACCCGGGCGCGAGCACGGCTCTCCGACCCCTACAGGCTGCTAACGCGCGTCCTGCGCGAGTGCGCGCCGGAGGACCGCGAGAGCGCGGACCGGCTGCTAATCACGCGCGCGACGCGGGTGCAGCCGCTGTGGTCCGACGTGCAGATCGCGGCCGAGAACCTCGACGCGGCGCTGGGAGACCTGCTGTCGCTGCTCGATGACCTGCGGGGCATGCTGGAGATCGGCGACCAGGGACTGGTCGACCAGGAGGCGCTGCTCGCTGAAGTCTCGGACCTCTGCCAGATCGGCGGCAGCCTGCAGTACGGGCTGGCGCACGCGCTGCTCGAAGAGGACGCGTCGCTGATCTGCTGGCTGGAGCGTCAGCGCAACAGCGGCGAGATCGCGCTGTGCACGGCGCCGCTCGAGGTCGCGGGCATCCTGCAGCGCGACCTGTTCGAGACCAAGGAGAGCGTGATCCTGACCAGCGCTACGCTCAGCGCAGACGGACGCTTCGACTTCCTGCGCGAGCGCGTCGGCCTCGAAGATGCGGACGAGCTGCTGCTCGGTTCGCCGTTCGATTACCCATCCTCGACCCTGATCACCCTGCCGACCGACCTGCCGGACCCGAACCAGCCCGGCTTCGTCGCCGAAATGAGCGAGCTGCTAATCGAAGCCTTGAGAGCGAGCCAGGGACGCGCGCTCGTGCTGTTCACGTCGTACGGGCAGCTCAACGCCGTGCGCGACGCGATCAAGCCGACGCTCGAGTCCGAGGGCATGCTGGTGCTGGGCCACGGCGTCGACGGTTCGCCGCGCCAGCTGCTGGCGGCGCTGCGGGAGAACACACGCACCGTGCTGCTGGGCACCTCGTCGTTCTGGGAGGGCGTCGACGTGGTCGGCGAAGCGCTGTCACTGCTCGTCATCGTGCGCCTGCCGTTCGCGGTGCCGACGGACCCGATCTACCAGGCGCGGTCGGCGCTGTACGACGAGCCGTTCGACCAGTACGCGCTGCCGCAGGCGGTGCTGCGCTTCCGCCAGGGCTTCGGGCGGCTGATCCGCAGCAAGACTGACCGGGGCGTGCTGCTGGTGCTCGACCGGCGCGTCAAGGGCCGGCGCTACGGCGAGGCGTTCCTGCGGTCGTTGCCGCGCTGCACGCTGAAGGAGCTGCCGTCGCGGGACATCGCGGGGGCGGTCGAAGACTGGCTCGGACGAGGACATAGCGCACAGGCATAGGCATAGAGCCCGGTCCGGTCTTTGCTCTATGCCTGTGACTATGCCTATGCTCGCGGCCGTGACCCTGTTCGAGCCAACCGAGTCTCTTATCTCCGGCCGCATACACCTCGGCCCGCTGCCGCCCGAGGCGTTCGAGGCGATGTCGGGTTGGCTGGAGGCGGCCGTGGCGCCGGAGTGGCGTCTCGAGGACCTGCGCGGCGCGATCGAGGCGCACGAAAGCGTGCTCGTCAGCGACGCGGGCGGTGCGGCGATCGGCATGGCTGTCGTGCTGGCCCATCAGCCCTCGCAGGACGCCGCGACGATCCCGTTTCTGGCAATCGACCCCGAGCGGCGCTTCCGGGGCCTCGGCGGCGAGGCAGGGCTGGCACTGGAGCAGAGGCTGCGTCAGAAGCTGGGCGTCGCGAAAGTCTACGCGCCGGTGCCGGAGGGACGCGGGCTGGCCGTGTACTTCTGGCTGCGCCTCGGGTTCAGGCCGCTCAGCGCCGCGGACTCGCCGGGCCCGCCGCTTGGCCTGACGGACGAATCGAAGCCCGGTATCTGGATGCTGCGCGACGAGGCGTGAGACCCGGGACTCGACTCGAATCTGGTCCTTGTTATCGGTCGAGGCGCTCCACTATCGAATCGTCACGGGAATCAGGGAAGTTGCCGGGCGGCATCGGAACGTAATCCTGGTAGTGCTCGATGTGCTCTTCCTCTGACTCATCGCGAGGCATTTGGAAGTTGGGTTTGTCCATAAGAATGGCCAGCAGATCCTCCGCGAACGCGAGGGCGAGGCCGGCGATCGGCACCAGAAGCCAGATCAAGAGCAGAGCCTTACCCGAAACCAGCGCCCCGATAGCGACCAGAGCCACGAGAGTGCCAAAAACGACTACTGCGGACTTCTTCACCGACACAGTATCGTCTTCGACCCAGATTTCGTCGAGGGTGCGTCGTCAGGCGGCGCTGCAATCTGAGATGATGCCGCCATGACGATGAGTAACGTTTTCGCAGACATCGATGCCGGGCTCGAGCGCGCGCTCGACGAGCTGATCGCGTACTGCAGGCTGCCCACGGTGAGCGCGCACGGCACGGCGATCGAGGAGACGGCGCAGGCGACGATCGCGCTGCTGCAGGCCGAGGGCTTCGAGACGCGCCTGCTACCGAAGCCGGGGGGAGCATTCCCGGTCGTCTACGCCGAGCAGGCCGGTCGCAGCCCGAAGACGCTGCTGTTCTACAACCACTACGACGTGCAGCCAGCCGACCCGCTCGACGAATGGACATCGCCGCCGTTCGAGCCCGCGCGGCGCGACGGCAAGCTGTTCGGTCGCGGCGTCTCGGACGACAAGGGCAACATCGTCTCGCGCATGCTGGCGGTCCGAGCCCTCAAGCAGCAGCTCGGCGGCCTGCCGTGCAACGTCAAGTTCTTCATCGAGGGCGACGAGGAGATCGGCAGCCCCCAGATCGCCCCGTTCATGCAGCAGTACGGCTCGATGTTCGCGGCCGACGCCTGCGTCTGGGAGTGGGGCTACGCGCTGTGGGACGGCAGCCCGACCCTGATGCTCGGCGCTAAGGGCCTGCTCTGCGTCGACATCGAAGTGCAGGGGCCGAACCGCGACGTGCACTCGTCCTACGGGACGGTGGTGCCGAACCCGGCCTGGCGCCTCGCCTGGGCGCTGGGCAGCATCAAGGACCCGCAGGAGAACATCCTGATCGACGGCTTCTACGACGACGTGCCGGCGCCGACCGAAGAAGAGCTGGCGGCGCTGCGTCTGTTGCCGGACGAAGGGCGCGAGTTCCTCGACAGCCTGGGCCTGCACGAGGCGGTGCTCGGCGTCAAGGACGCCGACTACCGCCGCCGCCACGTCTTCGAGCCGACCTGCACGATCAACGGCCTCACGTCCGGCTACCAGGGCCAGGGTACGAAGACCGTGCTGCCGGCGCGCGCCTCGGCCAAGCTCGACTTCCGGCTGGTCGGCGACCAGGACCCGGATGACATAATCGCGAAGCTGCGCAGCCATCTCGAGAAATATGGCTTCGACGACGTGGTCGTGAAGCAGTCGTCTTCAGAGCGGGCCGCGCGTACGCAGATGGACGACCCGTTCATCGACGTGGCGCAGGCGGCGGCGCGAGACGTCTACGGCCGTGAGGCGTTCCTGGTGCCGAGCATGGCGGCGACAGGCCCTATGTACCACTTCGTGCACGACCTCGGCCTCGCGACCGTGATGGCGGGGATCAACTACGTCGGCGGGCGCGATCACGCCCCGGACGAGCACGTGCGCATCGAGGACTTTCGCCGCGGCACGAAGCACATCGCAGCGATTCTGCAGCGCTTCAGCGAGGCGTAGAGCAAAGACAAAGACAAAGACAAAGACATAGGCATACGCGGTTGGGCCGTCTGATCCTCGGTCCACTGCCCTACCTTGCCTGCGTGCTAGTGGGGCTGGAAGACCTCGACCGGGTTGCCCGACGGGTCTTCGACCAGGACCTGCTTGCCGCCGTTGCCGTTGATGACCTCGCTGCGCAGCTTCGCGCCCGTGGCCTTGAGCTTGGAGACGAAATCGTCGATGTCCGAAACCTCGAACTGGAATCGATTCCAGCCGCCCGGCTCCGGCATCGCACCGTCGCTCATAGCGCGACCGGCGCCGCCACCACCGCCGGGAGAGTTGAGCAGCAGTCGCAGGTCGCCGTGCGAGAGGCTGGCGAAGCCCGGCGCCGGGTGCATGTCCAGGTTGAACCCGAGCGCCTCGGTGTAGAACGGGATCGCCTCGTCGACGTTGCGGACGATGTAGCGGACGCTGACCGTAGTCATAACTTGCTCCCTTGGCTAATCCCGGCCTCCCGGGGTCCTACTTGGTCCGAAGCCCAGCCGGGCGAACGGCAGCGCCCTTCCCGTTTCGAGCAGGCTCTTGAGGCTGGACATGATCGCGGCCCAGCCGTAGCGGGTCGATTCATAGGTCGCACCGGCCTCGAGACGGTCGTGCGTAAGTGTCAGCCTCACGACTTCTCCCATCTGTTCGAGCACGAACGTGACGCGTGACGGCGTTTCGGCGCGGTGCTGCTCGCTGATCAGCATGGCGAAGGTGTATGAGAGGACGGAGCGGCGGATCCGATATGAGCACTTCGCCCGCCCAGGCGACGCTGCCGTTCGGCCCCAGGAGCTCGACTCTCGAGCCCTACCTGCCAGTCGGACCGGATACGGCAGCCGACCCAGTACTGCTCGCGTGAAGTCGGGATCGGTCAGCGCCTGCCAGACGCGTTCCGGCGTCGCGTTGATATAGGTTACGTAGACGGACTCAGGGCTGGTCATCGTTCACGTCCGAGAGTGTGTGTCCGAGCCGGTTCAGCGCCCGAACGCGCTCGCGCTCGTACTTGCCGATCCAGCGCTCGTATATCTCGACCGATGGGCACGGGGTTGAGGTAGTGGAGCTTCTCGCGGCCGCGGCGCACCGTTGTAACGAGATTCGCGGCCTCGAGGATTGCGATGTGCTTCGTGACAGCCTGGCGCGTCATGCCCATCCTTTCGCAAAGCTGCGACAGCGTCTGGCCGTTTTCCGCGAACAGACGGTCGAGCAGCAGTCTGCGCGTCGGGTCGGCCAACGCCTTGAATACTTCATCCACTTGCCGTTACGGATGTTAGGCAACTATTTGGTTGCATGTCAAGCATGGCGAAACGCAATCTGTGAAATTGCGATCGGCTCAGTCGTTAGCTGCGGCTGCGGCGTCGGCGTTTGCGGGGCAGGCGCGGCTCCCGCGGTTCGGCGTTAGCTGCCGCGACGGCCGAGGCCTCGGCGCGGGCCGCACGCGCGGCTAGGGCACGACGCTCGCGCTCGTCTTCGTCCTGCTTTTCGCGGCTCTTCCTGTCTTTACGGTTCGACACCCAGTTGCTGATTACGTGCGCCGTGCAATAGGAGGTGCCAAAGAGAGCGGCGACGAAGGAAATGAGCCCCAGCGGCTGGAGCAGGACCCCCAGCGGATAGAGCAGGAGGCCCAGGAGGAGACCGAAGCTCAGCGCGAACAGGACGGGGAACGAGAAAAAGTCCCACTCGAGGTTGGTCTTGTCTTTGGGTTGTCGGCGTTTCGCTGGCATGTTGCCTTCATCCTAACCGCCGAGCGCTTCTCGCACGATAGCTACCTCCTGCTCGCGACTCGTAACGCGGCCGTCGAGGCGTTCGTAGCGCAGGCGGCGCAGCGTCTCGCCGACCTGCATGCCGGGCGCCATGCCCAGCGCCAGCAGGTCGCTGCCGCTGAGCTCTGGGCGCACGTGACGCCACTCGCGCAGGTAGGCGAAGCAGGTCTCGGCCACGTCGCCCGCCGCGAGCAGCGCCAGGGCCCAGATCGCGGCGGGCGCAACGTGGTCCAGCAGGTCGACGGCTTCCACGGGGCTGGATCGCAGGCCTGCGACCTCCGCCGAACGCTCGCGCAGGCGCACGAGGTGCTCGAGGGCGTGCTGCACGCGGCCCGTGAGGTGCAGCCACTGCGACACCGAGGCTGCGGTACCTTCGTCGCGCGGGTCGGCGATCAGGCAGAAGCCGAGCTCGTCACGCGGGGCCAGCGTCGGGCCGGCGATTGCGTCGCGCCAGCGGCCCGCGACGGCGTCGCTGAGGCGCAGGGCGGGATGAATCGCCTCGAGCACGCCGAGGCGCTGACCCAGCAGCGTGCCCTCGACAGCGCCCGTATCGTCGAACAGCAGCGCAAGGTCGCGACGGATGCGCGGGCCGCTAAGGCTGCGCAGGTACGAGAGGTCGCGCCGGACCAGCGCCTCGGTCTGGCGCGCGAGCTTGAAACCGAGTCGCGAGGCGTAGCGCAGGGCGCGCAGGATACGCGTGGCGTCGTCCTGGAAGCTGCGCTCGTGCAGGACGCGCAGCAGCCCGTCCGCGATGTCGTCCATGCCACGATACGGGTCGACGATCTCTCCCGCCTCCGGGGCCAAACGCAGGGCGATCGCGTTAATCGTGAAGTCGCGGCGCGCCAGGTCCTCGGCCAGAGTGGCGGGCTCGACGGCGGGCAGCGCGCCGGGATGAGCGTAGGTCTCGCGACGGGTTCGGGCGAGGTCGAGCTGAAAGTCGCGGCCCGAGACCTTGGCGGTACCGAAGCTCGGATGCAGGACGGTGCGTCCGCCGGTCGCCTCGGCGAGGGCACGGGCGACCGGTTCGACCTCGGCTTCGATCGAGAGAATCGATGTCGAAGCCTTCGCGCTCGAGCACGAGATCGCGCACCGTACCGCCGACCAGGAACAGCCCGATGCCTCGATCGCGGCAGATTGCTTCGGCGGCGCGCAGGGCCGCGAGCGCGGGCGGCGAGACGTGACGCTCGAGGCGCGCGACCAGCTCGGCGCCGGCGTCAGGAGACGGCATGGGAGGAGGGCGCAGGCATAGACATAGACATAGATCATGTCGGGAGTCGGACGACAGGCGGCGGAAATACACCGGACTATGGCGGCAGAGGGCCGGCCTGACTGCCTGCTAAAGCCTGTGTCTATGCTTATGTCTATGCCTACGCTAATGCCGTTCACGGCTTACTCGCTTTAGCGGTATCACCTTGACACTCTATCGAAACCGCGCATATGATCGCAGGCAAATCCGGGGCCTGCAGACTGCGAATTCGTGCTCATCAGGCTACCACCGTTCTTGAAGAGGTGCCCTCCTTGGTAGGAGGCAACTGGGTGACCCGCCCACCCGTGACACCCCCCAGAGCGCGCCTCCGGAGTCCTTCATCGGTCTACGGCCAGCGTGCTGCCATTCTGCGTGCCCAGAGCCGCACCCATCGATCGAATGCCCGAGCTTAGCTTCGAGGAGCGCGTCGAAGAGCGCATTGGCGTGACGTTCAAGCGCAAAGAGATGCTGCACGAGGCCTTCGTGCACCGCTCCTACATGAATGAGTACCCGACGCCCAACCAGGAGTCCAACGAACGGCTCGAGTTCTTCGGCGACGCCGTGCTCAGCTACGTCGTGGCCGAGCGCCTGTTCCGCGACTGCCCTCAGTGCGACGAGGGCGACCTCACGGAGTGGCGCGGCTACCTCGTGCGGCGTGACAGCCTGGCGATGTTCGCGCGCGGGTTGGGTCTCGGCGATTTCTTCCTGCTCGGCCGCGGCGAAGAGGCGGCGGGCGGCCGGCATCGCGCTGCCAACCTTGCGAGCCTGTTCGAGGCCGTGGTCGGCGCCATCGCGATCGACCGCGGGCTGACCATCGCGCGCAAGTTCATCTTCGACGCGATCGGCGAGGAGCTCAACCTGGAGGGCCGGCCGACGCCGATCGACCCCAAATCGAAGCTGCAGGAGCTGGTGCAGGCGCGCTGGCAGCGTGCGCCCAGCTACAAGACGGTGCATGAGGAAGGCCCCGAGCACCGCAAGATCTTCACGGTCGAGGTGCAGGTACACGGCGAGGCGCTGGCCAGTGGCAGCGGCCACAGCAAGCAAGAGGCGGAGCGAGAAGCGGCGCGCCACGCGCTGGAGACGCTCGAGCCGGTCGAGAAGAGTTCCTAGATGTATCTCAAACGCCTCGAGCTGCAGGGCTTCAAGAGCTTCCACGTCAAGACGCTGTTCGAGTTCGCGCCAGGCATTACGGCGGTCATCGGGCCTAACGGTTCCGGCAAGAGCAACGTCGCGGAATCGATTCGCTGGGTGCTGGGCGAGCAGCAGTCGCGCAGCCTGCGGGCCCGGCGCCTCGAGGACGTGATCTTCTCGGGATCGAGCCAGAAGGCGGCCGTGGGCATGGCCGAGGTCTCGATCACGCTGGATAACAGCGAAGGCTGGCTGCCGGTCGATTACACCGAGGTCGTCGTCTCGCGCCGTGCCTATCGCAACGGCGAGTCCGAGTACCTGATCAACAAGGCCAAGGTGCGCCTGCGCGACGTCGTCGATCTGTTCCTGCGCGCCCAGGTCGGCCAGAACAGCTACGCCTTCATGGGCCAGGGCCTGGTCGACGAGGTGCTGGTCATGCGTCCCGAGGAGCGCCGCCGCCTGCTCGAAGAGGCGGCGGACGTGCGTCTGCTGCGACAACGCCTGGACGAAGCGCGCGACCGGCTGCTGGCGACCCGCGAGAACCTGGAGCGCGTCAACTTGCTGCTGGACGAGATCGGGCCGCGCCTGAAGCAGCTCGAGCGTCAGGCATCGCGCGCCATCGAGCACGGGCGCCTGGCCCGCGATCTGGCCGAGACGCTGCGAGAGCTGTATGCGCAGCTCTGGCAGGACGCGCAGGAAGCGCTGGCCGCTGCGCGCGCCGCCTTCGACCAGAAGCACCAGGAGCTGACCGTCTCGCAGAACCAGCTCAGGGCGACCGAGGAAGGGCTCGCGGCGCTGAGCACGGCGGTCGAGGAGCGCGAGCGCGAGCTGGGCGTGCGACGCACCAAGCAGCGCGCCGTCGCCGACCAGGTGCACGCGCTGGAGCAGCGCATGACGTTCGACACCGAGCGCCTCGAAGCCCAGACGCGCCGTCGTGTCGAAGTCGAGGCGGAGCTGCAGTCCTTGCGCGACGAGCGCGCAGATGCGCAGGCGTCGATCACGCAGGCCCAGGAGCGCGAGGCGAGCCTGCTGCCGGAGATCGAAGAAGCGAAGAGCCTGATCACGACGCGCCGGCAGGAGATGAACACGATCGAGCAGGAGCACGCGGCTCTGCGCCGCCGCATCGCCGAGGGCGAGGAACGGCTCGAACGGGCGCGGCGCGGCATCGCGGAAGCGGAGACGGCCCTGGCACGGGTTGCCGACGACGAGAGCCGGTCGCAGGGCGAGAGCAGCAGGCGCGCTGGACGGCGCCAGGAGCTAATCGAGCAGCTGGCCGACGTGGGGCGCGAGTACCAGGAGCATCAGCGACGCCTTGCGGGCCTGGAGCGCGAGATCGCCGACGCGGATGAGGAGCGGCACGGCCTCGCCTCGATGGTCGAGAGCGGGCGTACGGGCATGTTCGCGCTGGAGCGCCAGGCGCTCGAGGTCGATTCTCAGCTGTCGCAGCTCCGAGGTCGCGAGGCGATGCTGCAGAGCATGCAGAGCGCCGCCGACGGCCTTGAGTCGGGCGCGCGCTACCTTTTGGGCGAAGACACCGACGACGGGCGCCGCCGCGACGCCGCCGAAGGCTTGATCGGTCTCGTGCAGGACATCGTGCGCGTGCCTTCGGGGCTCGAGCGCGCCATCGAGGCCGCGTTGGCCGAAAACGTGCAGGCTCTCGTGTTCGAGAACCTTTCGGTCGCACTGGCGGCGATCGACCTGCTGGAGCAGCGCGAAGCAGGACGCGCCGTGATCTTCCCCCTCGACGCGATCAGGCCGGCGCCGCCGCTAAACCTGTTGCGCGAGAAGGGCGTCGTCGGCGTTGCGGCGAAGCTGGTGCGCTGCGAGAACCGCTACCGGCCGCTGGTCGATAGCCTGCTCGGGCGCGTAATCGTGGTCGAAGGCGTCTCGCTGGCGCAGCAGGTCCTGCGACGCGGCCTCGGCTCGGTTGTGACGCTGGATGGCGTGCTGCTGCGTCCCAGCGGCTCGCTCTCGGGCGGCGTAAACAAGGCGGCCGGCGAGTCGTTCATGCGCCAACGCGAGGTCGAGGAGCTGCCACAGCAGATCGAAGAGATGGCGATGCGCCGTCAGCAGGTCGAAGCGCGACTGCAGCGCGACCGTGAGATGCTGGCCGGCTCGACCGACGCTCTGGCCAAGATCGAGCCACGACTGCACAACCTGCGCGAGGAGCGTTCACGGCGGCAGAACGCGCTGCTGGAGAACCGGGGCCGTCTGATCCTGCTGCGCAGCGAGGCGCGCTCGCTCTGGGCGGAGCTACGGCGCGGCGACGAGGTCGTCGACTGGCGCGGACGGCGTCAGCGGCTAAACGCGGACCGCGAGCGCTACGAGACCGAGGCGCGCCAGGTCAGCGAGACGCTGGAGCGCGACCGCCAGGAGTTCTCCCAGCTGGCGCCCCGTCGTGGGGCAGCGGTCGATTCCGTCTCTGAGTCAGCCGCGGCGCACGCAGACCTCGAGGGCGAAGCGCGGTCCCTGGCGCGACAGCTCGAGATCCTGCGCCAGTCCCTGAGCCGCAGCGAGGCACGTCTGCAGGGTCGCGACGAGTCGCTCAAGGCGATCGACGTCGAGCTGGTTACCCTACGAGAGCGCAGCCAGTCCGGCGTCTCGGAGCTGGCGACGGCGCGCGAAGAGCTGACCGCGTTGGAAGCAGAGATGGAGCCGGCCGAGGGCGAGCTGGCGCATCTGGCGAACCGAGTCCGCAGCATGCGCGAGCAGCTCACGACGGCGCGCGCACGGCTGCTCGACGCCGAGCGCGCCTCGCTGGAGGCGGAATCGGCGGTGAAGCTGCGCGGCGACGAAATCGAGGGTCTGCGCGAGACGATGGCCAGCGAGGGCTTTCGAGTGGAGCGCGATCGGGTGCTGTCGATCGACTCGGGTCCTTCGGACGAACGCAGCGGCAACCTGCCACCGATCCGTGGTGGCGCCGACGTCGGCGTCGAGGCGCTGCGCGGTCGCGTGGCCGCGCTACGGCGCGAGATCCGCTCCCTTGGCCCCGTCAACGAGCAAGCGCAGGCCGACTACGGCGAGAGCAAAGAGCGCTTCGACTTCCTCCAGGGACAGGTCGATGACCTCGAAGGCTCGCGCGAGACTCTGCAGACCGCGATCGACGAGCTCGAGACGAACATCCGGGAGCGGCTCAAGACGACGTTCGCAGTCGTCGATAAGGAGTTTTCGCGCTACTTCGAGTCGTTCTTCAACGGCGGCAAGGCGCACCTCAGCCTCACACAGCCGGACGACTACGCCAACACCGGCATCGACATCGTGGCGCAGCCTCCGGGCAAGCGCGTCAACACCATCGCGATGCTCTCGGGCGGCGAGCGCACGTTGACGGCCCTGGCGCTGCTGCTATCGCTGCTCGAGGCGCATCCGTCCCCGATCTGCGTGCTCGACGAGGTGGACGCTGCGCTGGACGAGACGAACGTGGGGCGCTTCGTCGATGCGCTGACGGCGCTCGAGAAGAAGACGCAGTTCATCATCATCACGCACAACCCGCGCACCATCGAGGCCGCGGACTCGATCTACGGTGTGTCGATGGGCTCTGACAACACGTCGCGCATCCTGTCGCTGCGCCTCGACGAGACAAAGAACTAGACGCAATGGTAGATGGCTTGCCGTTCAAGGTAGAATGGTAGACATGAGCCTGAACATCAAGAATCCACAAACGCATGCCCTCGCACGGGAACTTGCCGCGCTGACCGGTGAGAACGTCACCGAGGCAGTCACGGTGGCTATTCAGGAACGGTTACGGCGCATCCGGGCAGGGGACGAGCAAACGCTTGTGGAGCGAGCGCTCGAAATCGGAAGGGACTGTGCGTCTCGACTCGGCGAGTATCGATTCGTGGATCATGCTGACCTCCTGTATGACGAGCGAGGCCTGCCAAAGTGATTGTTGATACTTCAGCGTTGCTCGCCATTCTCCAAGATGAGCCGCAAGCCCAGCCCTGCGCGCTCGCGATGGCCAGAGCTGGTAATCGTCGCATGTCTGCTGCGAGCCTTCTGGAGGCGGCGATAGTTATCGATTCGGCTCGTGACCCGGTGGCGAGCAGGCGTCTGGATGAGCTTCGGGCCCTGTTCGGAATCGAGATCGAGCCAGTCACGGTCGAACAAGCGCTCATCGGGCGCGCCGCTTATCGAGATTTCGGCAAAGGCAGCGGCCATCCAGCTCAATTGAACTTCGGCGACTGCTTCTCTTACGCACTGGCTAAGGCGAGCGGCGAGCCATTGCTCTTTATCGGACGCGACTTCGCGGCCACGGATATCCGAGCGGCGCTCTGATGAGTCACGCGAACCCCGATGCTAAGATCGATGCAGCCTCGTTGAATCGCCGATAGGACAGGAGCCCCCGCCTTGCCGTTCTTCCGCCGCGCCGCACCCAAAGAACAGGTCGAGGAGAAGACCGAGGTCGCGCTGGCGCGTACGCGGCGTAGCTGGTTCGGGCGCATCGCCGGCATCCTCGACCGCGGCTCGATTGACGACGAGCTGTGGCTTGACCTCGAAGAGGTGCTCCTCGGCGCCGACGTCGGCGTGCACACGACGGAGAAGATCCTCGACGCCGTGCGCGAGCGGGTCGACAAGGAGCACGTACGCGACTCCCACGAGGTGCGTGAGCTGCTCAAGGACGAGCTGATTGACATCCTCGAGGCGGTGCCGTTCAAGGGCGCGCTGTGGGGCGATGAGGTCGAGACGCCGCCGCGACCGGGAGTCATCCTGGTCGTCGGCGTCAACGGCACCGGCAAGACGACGAGCATTGCCAAGCTGGCGCACCTCTATCGCCAGGAGGGAGAGCAGGTCGTAGTGGCTGCCGGCGATACGTTCCGTGCCGCGGCGATAGATCAGTTGACTACCTGGGCCGAGCGCGTCGGCGCGCAGGTCGTAGCGCATAAAGAAGGCGCCGACCCGGGAGCCGTGGCCTACGACGCGGTGGGCGCGGCTCAGAGCCGTGGCGCCGCGGTCGCGATTATCGATACCGCGGGGCGTCTGCACACGAAATTCAACCTGATGGAGGAGCTGCGCAAGGTACGCCGCGTGATCGAGAGACGCGACCCGAGCGCTCCGCACGAGGTGCTGCTGGTCCTGGACGCGACCACCGGCCAGAACGCGCTACTGCAGGCCAAGGCGTTCGCCGAGGCCGTCGACGTCACGGCGATCGCCCTGACCAAGCTGGACGGGACCTCCAAGGGCGGCATCGTGTTCGCGATCAGCGATGAGCTGGGCCTGCCGGTACGCTTCGTCGGCACCGGTGAAGGCGAAGACGATTTGAGCCCCTTCGACGCTGAAGCGTTCGTCGAAGCCCTGTTCGAGTAGCGAGGCCGGCCGAGGAGGCGCTCGCGGATGATCGAACAGACCTTTCGCTGGTGGCTCGCCGTCGAGGTCTTCGGAATCGTCGGCCTGCCGATCGCGCTCGTCCTGTTCAAATCGTTACCGGGTAGGGGCATCGCTTTCGCCAAGCCGCTGGGCCTGCTGCTGGCGGGCTACCTGTTCTGGCTTGCCCTGAGCGCGCAGGTGCTTTCGAACCGGCCCGGCAGCATCGGCTGGGTACTGCTCGTCTTGATCGCGATCGACGCGCTGATCCTGCGCGGCCGGCTGCAGGAGACGCGTACGACACTGCAGGAGCGTTTGGGCCTGATCCTGGCTGTCGAGGTCGTGTTCACGCTGGGGCTGTTCGCGGCGGCGCACATCAAGACGTTCATCCCGGAGATCCAGGCGACTGAGAAGCCGATGGACTTCATGCTGCTGAATACGGCCAGCCGCAGCACCTATTACCCGCCGCAGGACCCCTGGCTCTCCGGCTTCCACGTCAGCTACTACTACTTCGGCTACGTGCTGCAGGCGATGATCGGCAGGCTGGCGGCAATTCCGACCGATGTCGGCTTCAACCTGGGACTCGCGAGCACGGCAGCTCTGGCCGGCACAGCGGCGTTTGGCCTCGGCTACGAGATCGTCTCGGCGCTGCGACGCGTCGCGTTTCGTACCGCGATTGCGGTCGGCGTCGCGGCGGCGCTCTGCGTCTGCCTGCTGGGCAATCTCGAAGGCGCGCTCGAGTTCGGTGCGGCCAACAATGCGCTGCCGAACAGCGTGGCCAGCGCGGTCGACATCCAGGGCCTCAAGGGAGCGAACGAGAGCAACGCCTGCCTGATTCCGTTCCCGTGCATCCACTACCCGACGGAGAAGTCGAGCTTCTGGTGGTGGTGGCGCGCAACGCGCATTTCCCCGGATGCGGGCACGATCACCGAGTTCCCGTTCTTCAGCTTCATCCTCGGCGACCTGCACCCCCACGTCATGGCAATTCCCTTCGTCCTGACCGTGTTCGGGCTGGCGCTGTCGTTGTGGCGATCTGAGGAGTCGTTGAGCCTGCAGACGTGGCGCCGGGCGCCTCCGTTGCTGCTGCTGAGCGCGGTGCTTCTGGGCGGCCTCGGCTTCATGAACACGTGGGACCTGCCGACGTTCGGGTTCTTGCTGCTCCTGCTTGTCCTGGCGCGCAACCTGATCGGGCGGGAGTCGGCGCGAGAAGGGCTAATCGAAACCGCGAAGTTCCTCCTGCCGCTGTTCCTGCTGGCGGTGCTGCTTTACGCCCCGTTCTATCTGAGCTTCTCGAGCCAGGCGCAGGGCCTCGATGCTGTACGCAACGGTGCGACGCGACCGGTGCAGGCCTTCCTGTTCTGGGGGCCGCTCATGGCGATCGCGTTGCCCTTGCCGCTGTACAGGCTGGCCCAAGACGCGAAGGCCCGCTCCGGGACGCGTGTGTTCTACGCCGGTGCTCTACCGGCCGTGCTGCTGCTCGGCTGGGGTCTGCTTGTTCTCATCGATAACGGCGGTGTGCTCGGCGACGCCATCAGGTCCCGGGGCTGGAACTGGCTCACCGCTCTGTTCTTCGCCGGGGCGCTGATCGCCTGCCTGCTGGCATTGTGGCGTGCAATCGAAACCCGTACCGAGGACAACGAAGTGTTGGTGCCGGTGCTGGCGGCGATGTCGACAGCGCTGCTGCTGATCTTCGGCGCCGAGCTGTTCTTCGTGAAAGACGTGTTCAACTCGCGCCTCAACAGCGTCTTCAAGCTCTACTACCAGGCCTGGCTGCTGCTGGCGATCAGCGGCGCGGCGGGAGCCTTCTGGCTGCTCGACCAGGCGCGCCTCGAATTGTCGCCGGGCTTACGACTGGCGCGCGGGGCGTGGGCCGGTATCGCCGCGTTGTTTTTGGCCGCGGCGCTGCTTTACCCGCTGGGGGCCACTCTGTCGCGCATGCAAGGCACGGGGCCCGTAAACCGCACGCTCAACGGGCTGGCTTACGTTCCCAGTACACCGGAATCGGCCGACCTGGCCGCGGTCGAGTGGCTGGACCGCAACGCAGACCCCGGCGAACGCCTGATCGAGGCGGTCGGAGGGTCGTATTCCACGGCGGCGAGGGCATCGGCGTGGTCGGGCATACCCACCGTGCTGGGTTGGCCCGGACACGAGACGCAGTGGGGCCGCAGCGGCTCGTTGCTGGCGCAGCGCGAGGCAGACGTGAAGACGGTGTTTTCGTCGGCGTCGCTGGCAGACGCGATGCCGATCCTGCGAAAATACGGCGTGACTTATGTCTTTGTCGGCAGCATCGAACGGACGATGTACCCGCCGGCGGGGCTGCAGAAGTTCGAAGACGGGCTGCAGACCGCGTTCGTCTCGGGCAATACGACGATATATCGCGTGCCGCCGAGCCAGGATGCGGCGCCGGCGAACGCGGGAGCTCTGAAGTGATGATGGCGGGGCGGTTGGAAGGGAACTCGGATGGCTGAGGCGACATACGAGCGTGGGTTCGCACAAACACGCGTCAGCGTCTCCTGGCTGGCGGCGCACAAGGAGATGGCGGCCGTCGCGGGGCTGATGGCGATCGCGGCGGTGCTGCGCTTCTGGGACCTCGGCGCGATGGCGCTGCACCACGACGAGAGCCTGCACGCCCAGTACACCTGGTACCTGTACAGCGGCAAAGGCTACGTGCATAACCCGCTGATGCACGGCCCGTTCCTGTTCCACTCCGGCGCCGTCATGTTCTTCCTGTTCGGCGCCAGCGAGGCGAGCGCGCGGGCACTACCGGCGCTGTTCGGGACGATCCTGGTAGGCATGCCGTTCCTGCTGCGCAAGCAGATCGGCATGACCGCCGTGCTGATCGCCGCCGTGCTGCTGACGTTCTCGCCGACACTGCTCTATTTCAGCCGTTTCTACCGCAACGACATGTACATCGCCGTGTGGACGTTCGGCATGGTGATCTGCATCTGGCGCTACCTGGACGAGCAGAAGAATGGTTATCTCTACGCCCTGGCAGCGATCCTGGCGCTGAGCTTCGCGACCAAAGAGGTCACGTTCATCACCGCCGCGATCCTGCTCGTGTTCGTGGACGTGATGCTGGCGATCGAGCTCGGCAAGCGGCGCGACGGCGAGAATCTCGACGAAATTTCGGTGTGGCTCCGCACCGCGGCGATTGCACCGGTCGCGTGGGCGATCGCGGCGGCGTGGCCGCTGCTGGGCAAGAAGCCGTTCGGCCGCGACAGGCTGCCGCCGGTCGGCGATGTGCTGCTGATCGTGGGGCTGCTGAGCCTGCCGCAGTTTTCGGCAGCGATTCAGAAAGTGCCGGGCATCGGCGACAAGGGCTACGACGTGCCCGCCGAGAACGGCCTGCGCGACATAACGGTAGCGGCGCTGCTCGTAGTCACGGTCTACGTAGGGCTGCTGTGGCGGCCGCGTGTGTGGGCAATCGCTGCAGCGTGCTTCTTCGTGCCCTACGTGCTGCTCTACACGACGTTCTTCACGAACATGAACGGCTTCTTCACCGGCATCTGGGGCTCGTTGGACTACTGGCTGGCGCAGCAGGGCGTACACCGCGGCAACCAGCCCGGCTACTACTACGCGCTGATGACGCCTCTGTACGAGTTCCTGCCGCTGGTCCTGGCGGCGGGAGGCTCGGTATGGCTGGCGCTGCGCGGCAACTCGTTCAAACGCTGGCTAGTGTTCTGGGCCGTGACGATTTTCATCGGTATGTCGCTGGCCGGCGAGAAGATGCCGTGGCTCGAAACGCATATCGCGCTGCCGCTGGCGCTGGTCGGGGCCGTGTCGCTGGCAGGTGCGATCGAGGCGCTGGAGCTGCGCGGCCGGCGCTGGTTCGACGCGGCGATCGCGGCCGTGGTGACGGCGACGGGCGTGATGCTCGTCGTCGATGGAGGCTCCGTCCTGAGACTGCTCGGCATCGTGATCCTGGCGGCGGTTGGCGTCGGGCTGCTGATTGCGTTGGTGCGCGACCTGCCGAAGTCGTTCGCGTCGTCGCTGGCGAAAACGCTGATCTCAAACGAGCTGCAGATCACGATCGCTGTGATCCTGTCCGGAGCGGTCATTGTGGCGGCCCTTGTCCCCCTCAAGGGCTGGGACATCTGGTTCGTGTTCTGGGTCCTGGCCCTGGTGCCGGTGGCGGTCGCCGGGCACCTTATGGCGACCCTGCTACGCGGCAGCAAGAGCTTCGGGCGCGGCATGCTGGCGGTGGGCGTGGCGGCGTTGCTGACCCTGACGGTGCGCGCCAGCATCACGGCGGCGTTCACGCACGACGACATCCCGGTCGAAATGCTGGTCTACACCCAGACCGCGCCGGACATCGTGCAGATCAACGACCGCATCGACGCGCTGGCCAAGAAGAGCGGCCTCGGGCATAACCTGCCGATCGTCGTGGACAGCACCGACAGCTTCGCGTGGCCGTGGGCCTGGTATCTGCGCGACTACCACAACGTCAGCTACGTCGACGTCAACCAGAGCTACGAGCCGCCGAAGGGCGCAGTGCTGCTGGTCAACCGCAGCAACGTTGCCTACGTTACCGACTCGACCTACACCCAGGTGCCGTACAAGCACCGCTGGTGGTTCAACGAGACGTATCGCGACCTCAATTTCCACGACGCGGCGAGCATCGCTACCAGCAAGACGGGCTTCGACCATCTGCTGAGCTTCTTCCTCTACCGCCGCCCCGCGGCGACGACAACAGGCTCGGTCGATGGCGTCGCGTTCTTCCCGAGCGACCTCTCGGCATTCGACTACGCGCCGTCGCCGGCAGCACCGCCGCGTGCGCCGGCCGTCCTGGGTGACGGTCGCGTCCTGATCGGCGGCGAGGACGCCGTGCAGGGCGCTCGTACGCGCGGCGAGTTCTGGCAGCCGACCGGCATGTACGTCGACACCAAGGGCAACC
The DNA here is from genome assembly GCA_963732945.1 of uncultured Chloroflexia bacterium. Lineage (GTDB taxonomy): Bacteria > Chloroflexota > Dehalococcoidia > DSTF01 > WHTK01 > WHTK01. Next base: position 466,566 of record CAVTBL010000003.1, on the reverse strand, counting down.
TCTGGGTCGCGGACTCGAAGAACAACCGCATCCAGGAGTTCGATTCGAAGGGTAATTTCGTGGCGGACTTCGGGCGCGCCGGCTCATTCCAGGGCGGCTTCAACGAGCCGTGGTCCGTGGCAGTTGACCAGGGCGGCAACGTCTACGTCGCCGACACCTGGAATCACCGCATCGAGAAGTACCGGCCGGACTTCACGTTTGCCGGGACCTGGGGCCAGGCCACGACGTCGCAGAACCAGGCGCCGACCCTCTACGACATGTTCGGGCCGCGCGACATCCTGTTTGCGCCGGACGGCACGCTGTGGATCACCGACACCGGCAACAAACGCCTGCTGCACTACAGCGCGGCCGGCGAGGCGCTCGGGTCCTACGGCAGCGAGGGCTCGGGGCCGGGCCAGTTCTCGGAGCCGGTTGGCCTGGCGATGGATGCGCAGGGTGACATTTACGTGGCTGACACCTGGAACGCCCGCATCCAGAAGTTCACGCCGGACATGCAGCCCGCGGGCGAGTTCCCGGTCAACTGGACCAGCCGCGACGTGCTCTCGAAGCCGTACCTCGCGATTCTCAAGGACGGGCGCATCCTGACGACCGATCCCGCGACGGGCCGTCTGCTGTTGTTCCAGCCGGACGGTACGCCTTTGGGGACGTGGCAGCCCCTACCGGACTCGCAACCGGTGGGCGTCGTGGCGATGCCGGACGGCGGCTTCGCGTTTAGCGACGTGACGCGCAACGAGGTCGAGATCGTGCCGGCGAACCTGATCGACGGCTTCTTCAAATAGACATGTGAGCGATGCCCCGGCCTTCAGGCCGGCGTGCCGGGGCTCCTGCCCCGGCCTCAAAAACCGGGGCATCGAGTTGCTGCGCGGCCGCACACGGTCTGGCGTTCCTCTCGGGAACGTGGTAATCATGCGCGTGCATCTCGACGGCTCAACGTAGCGAGGGAGGATGAGTATGGCGCTCCAGCAACGACGCGTGGTTACAGGTCACGACGCCAACGGCAAAGCGATCGTGACGATCGACGGCATTTCGCCGAACCGGCCGCCGCGCGACCCCACCAACACGGTGAATGAAACGACGGTCGTCTGGTCGACGGAGGGCTTCCCTGTCAACAATGACGACGCCTACGACGGTGGCACGCGAGAGGTCGGCATCACGCACACCAACGGCACCGTGTTCCGCATCGTCTCTTTTGGGCCGGGCAACCCGGCGATGAACCACCGCACCGACTCCGTCGACTATGCCGTCGTGATCTCAGGCGAGATCGACATGGAGCTGGACGACGGCGTCAGCGTGCACCTCAAGGCAGGCGACGTGCTGGTGCAGCGCGGCACGATTCACAACTGGCTCAACAAGGGCAGCGTGCCGTGCGTAATCGCATTCATCCTCATCGCCGCTAAGCCGGTCGAGGCCGGCGGCAAGGTTCTCGAAGCCACGATGCACTGAGCATGGGACGGAACCTGAGAACCCTGGAACCTAGAACCTCGGAACCTCGGAACCTCGGAACCCATGAGCCATGGAGACGTTGAATGACACTGCAGATTAGACGGGTCGTGACGGGCCACGATGCGGCCGGCAAGGCGGTCGTGAGCATCGACGGCCTCTCGCAGAACGCGCCCAACCGCCGTCCCGGCACCGAGGCGACGCTGGTCTGGACGACCGAGGGCTTCCCGGTCGACAACTCCGGCGCCGAGGACGGATCGAAGCGGCAGGTCGGGTCGACGGTGCCGAACGGGACGGTGTTCCGCGTCGTCTCCTACGGCCCCGGCTGCGCGCCGCGCAACCACCGCACCGACTCGATCGATTACGGCGTCGTTATCTCAGGCGAGATCGACATGGACCTCGACGATGGGGTGTCGGTGCACCTCAGGGCCGGCGACGTGCTGGTGCAGCGCGGCACGATTCACAACTGGGTCAACAACGGCACGGAGCCCTGCGTGATCGCGTTCGTCCTGATCGATGCGGCGCCGGTAGAGGCGGCCGGGCGGGTGCTGCAGCGTCGGGGTGAGAGACAGGCGTCACTCGAACCGCTCGTCCTGAGGCTCTCGCAGGGCGGGCGGGTTGCATCGTACGAGACGCGGCGCGCTGGTGCAGGCGGCGCGGCCCCGGCGCAATGAATCGCGCCCTACGAAGCGGTGGCTTCCAAGCCTGGACCAGTCCATGACGAGCCTAAACCAGTTCGTGGTGAGCCTAATCCCGTTCGTGGTGAGCCTGTCGAACCACGCGAGTGTTAGAGACGTCGTAGGGCGCCCGCTCATCCTTCGACTGCCTCAGGATGAGCGGATCGTGCCACCTCGATGCCGTCGTGCACGAGACGAGATGCTAAACATCTTTCGATTGCGCACGGGGCGCTACACTTAGCTCGATGAAGCTTTCGGTGCTCGATCAGTCGCCGGTGCCGGCCGGGTTCACGCCCGCCGACGCCCTGCACAACACGATCGACCTCGCGCGGTACACGGAGTCGCTGGGCTACGAGCGTTACTGGATCGCCGAGCACCACTCGACGCCGTCTCTGGCCAGCCCGGCGCCCGAGGTCATGATCGCGCGGGTCGGGGCGGAGACGTCGCGCATCCGCGTCGGCTCCGGGGCGGTGCTGCTGCCGCACTACAGCGCCCTCAAGGTGGTCGAGACGTTTCGCGTGCTGCACGCGCTGTATCCGGGGCGCATCGACCTCGGCATCGGCCGGGCGCCGGGCGGTACGAGGCTCGATGCCTACGCGCTGCAGCGCACCCGCGAGAAGGAGTTCGAGGGCGACGACTTCGGCCATCAGCTGGTCGAGCTGCTGAACTTCTTCCGCGGCTCGTTCCCGGAGAAGCACGCCTTCGCGCAGATCCACGTCTCGCCCGATATGCCGGGCATGCCAGAGGTCTGGCTGCTGGGCTCGAGCGGCTGGAGCGCCGACGCGGCGGCGTACCTGGGCCTGCCGTACGGCGCGGCGCACTTCATCAACCCCCAGACCACGCGCGCGGCCATCGAGCACTATCGCGCCAACTTCAAGCCGTCGGAGATGCTCTCGGAGCCCCAGGTGCTGATCTCGATCGGCGCCATCGTGGCCGACACGGAGGCGGAGGCACGACGCCTCGGCGCCAGCCAGCGCCTGCGACGGCTGCTGCGCGGCACCGGCGAGTCGGGGCCGATTCCGACGCCCGAAGAGGCAGAGGCGCGGCTGGGAGACTACGGCGTCGAGGGCCTCGAAGAGGAGTCGGAGTGGCCGCGCATGTTCGTCGGCGACGTCGAGCAGGTTAAGACCCAGATTGAGGCGATGACCGGCGCGCTGGGCGTCGACGAGGTGATGGCGGTGACGGTCGTGCACAGCCACGAGGCGCGCCGCCATTCCTACGAGCTGCTGGCTCAGGCCTTCGGGCTCGAAGCGTAGTTCCGGGAGCGAAACATGAGGATGCCCGGATTTTCGAAGTCGCGCCTCGAACGGCTGCACGACGTGCTCGCGGGCTACGTCGAACGGCAGGAGTTGCCCGGTCTTGTGGCGCTGGTCAGCCATCACGACGACCTCCACATCGAGACAATCGGCACGCTGTCGTTCGGCGACACGACGCCGATGGAGCACGACACGATCTTTCGCATCGCTTCGATCACGAAGCCGATCACGGCGGTAGCGGCGATGACCCTGCTCGAGGAGTCGAAGCTTCGGCTCGACGACGCGGTCGACGATTGGCTGCCCGAGCTGGCGAACCGTCGCGTGCTGCGGTCGATAGCGTCGGAGCTTGACGACACGGTGCCTGCGCTGCGCTCGATTACGGTACGAGACCTGATGACCTATCGCATGGGCTTCGGTAGCGTTATGGCGATGCCGGGCACGTACCCGATTCAGACGCCGATCCGTGATCTGCGCATCGGCGGCGACGGTCCGCCGCGGCCGCTCGACCCGCCGCCGCCCGACGAGTGGTTGCGGCGGCTCGGGACGCTGCCGCTGATGGCGCAACCCGGGGAGCAGTGGCTGTACAACGTCAGCGCGGACGTGCTCGGCGTGCTCATCGCGCGTGTTTCGGGCAAGACGCTGGGCGAGTTCATGCGCGAGCGCATCTTCGAGCCGCTGGGCATGAAGGACACGCGCTTTCACGTGTTCGCCGAGGACCTCGGGCGTCTGCCGGCCATGTACTACCGCGAACAGCAGACCGGCAGGCTCGAGCTGTTCGACGGCGTAACCGACAGCGAGTTCGCGACCACGCCACCGTTCGAATCGGGCGCCGGCGGGCTCGTTTCGACCATCGACGACTACTTCTCGTTCTGCAGGATGATGCTGAACCGAGGCCAGCACGGCCGCGATCAGATCCTGTCGCGCGCCTCGGTCGAGCTGATGACGGCACCGCACGTGACGCGGGAGCAGATGGGCGGCGCCGACATATTCTTCGGGAGCTACAGGAGCTGGGGCTTCGGTATGGCCGTCGATACGGCGCGGCACGACATTTTCAATACGCCGGGCCGCTTCGGCTGGGACGGCGGCTACGGAACCTCCGCCTACACCGACCCGGCCGAGAGCATGATCGGGGTGCTGTTCACGCAGCGCATGATGGAGTCGCCTCAGGCGCCGACGCTGTTCGTCGACTTCTGGACGCAGGCCTACGCGGCGATGACCTAGACCACCCCTCGGACCGCTCGCTCGCCCTTCGAGTGCCTCAGGATGAGCGGATGGAGCGTCTGGCGCCTACTCCGGCACCCCGGCGGCGCCTGCTTTCTCCAGCGCCTCGATCTGCGACGCCGAGTAGCCGGCTTCGCGCAGCACGGCCTCGGTGTCGCCGCCGGGGCGCGGTGCGGCGCTGCGCAGCGAGGTCGAGGTGCGCGACAGACGCACCGGCGCGCGCACGACGTTCAACGGGCCGTACGTCGGGCTTTCGACCTGCTGAGCCAGCCCGAGGTGCCGCACCTGCGGGTCCTCGAACACCTGGTCGATGGTCAGGATCGGTCCGCAGGGCACGCCGGCCTCGTTGAGGCGCTCGATCAGGTACTCGCAGCTGTACTGCGTCGTGCGCGCCTCGACGGCTTCGCGCAGCTCGGGGCGATGGTTGGCGCGCGCGTGAGGCGTCGCGAAGCGCTCGTCGGCCGCCAGCTCCTCGGCCTCGATCACGCGCAGGAAGTCGCGGAACATGCGGTCGCCCGACGCGGCGACGTTGACGAGGCCGTCGGAGGCGGGGAACACGCCCATCGGGAACGCCGTGGGGTGGTCGTTGCCGGCCTGCGGCGGTACTTCGCCGCCGATCAGCCAGCGCGTCGCCTGGAAGTCGAGCATCGCGACCATGGCTTCGAGCAGCGAGGTCTGCACCCACTGCCCCTCGCCCGAGAGGTCGCGGTCGATCAGCGCCGCCATGATGCCCTGCGCCAGGTAGAGGCCGGCGCAGAGGTCGGAGATCGCGACGCCGACGCGCCAGGGTCCGGTCCCGGGCTGTCCCGTGATGCTCATCAGCCCGCCGAGGCCCTGCGCGATCTGGTCGACGCCGGGGCGCTTGGCGTAGGGGCCGTCCTGCCCGAAGCCGGAGATGCTGCCGAGGATGATGCGCGGGTTGATCGCGCGCAGCGTCTCGTAGTCGACCTTGAGGCGGTACTTGACCTCGGAGCGGAAGTTCTCGACCACCACGTCGGCGTTCTCGAGCAGGCGGTAGAACACCTCGCGGCCGGCGTCGGTCTGCAGGTTGAGCGCGATCGAGCGCTTGTTGCGGTGCAGGTTCTCGCGGTCGAAGTTCGGCAGGCTGGCATCGAGGCCGCCGCCGTCGGGACGGATCACCTGGATCACCTCGGCGCCGAAGTCGGCCAGGCAGCGCACCGCGGTCGGTCCGGCGCGGGCCAGCGTGAGGTCGAGCACGCGGATGTGAGCCAGCGGTCCGATGCGGGAGGCTGCTTCAGGGCTCATGGGTCACCAGCCTTTCGTGCCGATTCGCGAACGCTGCGAGGAGTCTACAGCAAGGCGGGGGCGTTTTGGGGCATCGAGACCGAATGCGCGCGGAGGGCGGCCGCTGCTGGCGGGGTTAGAGGCTATACGCTTCGGGAGTACGCGAAACCTAAGAGGGACGTTTCGAGCATTCTTCCAATGTCGTCCTGAGGAAACGAAGGACCTTAGAGGCCCCGTCAGAAGTCTTCGCTCAGGTCTCGCCATCCCGGGTTCATCGTCTCGATGAGTTCTGCTTTGCGCGAGCGCCGCCACCCCTTGAGCTGTTTCTCCCTCTCGATTGCGCTCATCACGTCATCGGTCTCTTCGAAATACATGAGGTCTCGGACCAGGTACCGTTTTGTGAAGCCTTCCACCAGCGATTGCTTGTGTTCATAAATTCGCCGCTCGAGGTTGTTCGTCACGCCGATGTACAACACCGTGCGACGCGGGTTACTCAGGATGTAGACGTAGTAGGACAACGTTCGCTATCAGGTCCTTCGTTCCTCAGGACGACCTATATAGGGCAGCTTCGGGGCCTGGAAACTCTAGCCACCAGAGATCACGTCCCGGACCGCTTCTCACTCCGATGCCTTGCGCGAAGCCGCTGCATCGAAGGGCTCCGTGATCTTGAACGCCTGCAGGAGTTTATCCAGCGGAGCGGCTGAGGCATAGGTGATCAACGGGGCCCGTCCTCCAGATAGTTCCCCGGCCCGGCGTTCGAGCGTCCGAAAATCCTGGTCGCTGTCGACCACTCGATTATCGAGAATCGCGACGAACCAATCAGCGTACTTGCGCTGCAGCTTCGATCGGTTTTGCCGGAAGAACACCAGCTCCTGGGCGTGATGAGAGACCGCGCCTTCTGGCGGCGAATCGTCTACTTGCGAGCGTGCTTTGCCCTTGTGCATGCCTGATCCTGTGCGCTCAGTATACCGGTGCGCAAAGTCGCATCGAAGCGCTGGTTCACCCAGCGTTCTCCCAGATCGTGTAAGCGGCTAGCCCGTCTCGCATGATAACAAGATCAATATTTGCCAGTTCCTCAGGGTTCGTCCATTTCATTGCGAATTGAACCTTTTCAGGCGAAGAGAAGCCATCTTCCCGATCGAGAACAATCACGTGCTTCGCCGCCCACCGTGGGGTCTTTTGGAACTTGCGGACAGCTCGATCCAACACATAGTCGAGCCCTTCGGCGACGGCCGCATCTACGCTACGTGCCTCCGTGACAGCTAGTATGTCGAGACCTCGGTCATTGTCGTCTGTGTCGCTTCGGTACAGCGGCACTTCCTCATACCAGTCGAAATGGTTGGATTCACCGCGCAGTCTTCTTGCACACGCCTCTACGAGATTGACTCGGAAGTTCGATCTTGCCTCCTCAGTGATGAAACTGTGGTCTGGGAGTTCCTGATCTACAAGTAGAAACGTTCCCGGCACAACTGAGTCAAGGTCTTTGAATAGGTGGTCAGTGTAGTTGTGACAGCAATAGACGTAACCGCGACCCGTTGGGCTGCACAGAGAAACCCAAGAAGAGCGGGCTATTCGCAAGGCTCCAGTTTCTCCGCGTGCCAAATTGGGCGCAACACGGGAGACCTCTTTACGTAGATTCCGCAGGAGAGGTTTGCTTGCTGGCACCCTAAGGCCGGCCGCCGAACCGAGAATGAAATATCCTTGGCATTCTGGGTTAAGAACGCGACTCAAAGAGAGAAGGCCTTCCTTGTAAGCGCGGAATACTTCATCACCAGTGAGCCGCTTCACTTCAATAGCAGCGTCGATAGCGCCATTTGATACGACGCACTCAGGGCGTAGGTTCTGAATTGTGGAGTTCATCGAGGTCGCGCTCGAATGCCCATTGTCCGCCGTAACTAATGCCGAGCAAGGGCAGAGCGGCATCGATACAGTCCATTTCTTGTCTGGAAAGCGACATAATGTAATGGTACTACGAACTGCTCACTCTATCCATTACCCCACGACCTCCCTCTCTACGACCTCCGGCTTCGGCCGTTTCGCGCGGCCCGCGAAGGCGAGCAGCGTCGAGAGCGCCAGCAGCGGTAGCAGCGCCGCGAACGTGAAGCGCTGGCCCGAGGTGAAGCTGGCGGGGTCGCTGCCCGCCGAGCGCGTCTCGTTCATCGCCACCGCGATCGTCGTGCCCAGCGTGCCCGCCAGGCTCTGCATCAGCACCAGCATCGCCGTCACGGCGCCGTAGTCGCGCGGCTCCGTGTCGCCGTAGACCCAGACCTGGTTCGCGGGACGGAACAGCCCGGCGCCGATGCCGACCAGCACCAGCGCGGCGACCACCAGCAGCAGCGGGCCATCGACGCCGGCGCGCGAGTAGAGGAACACGGCCACGAAGGTCACCGCCGCGCCGGCGCCCGCGACCATGCGCGGGTTGCGACGGTCCGAGAGGCTGCCGCCGATCGGCCCGGCGATCAGGGTCGAGATCGGCAGCGCCATCATGATGAAGCCGACGGTCAGCGAGTTGTGGTTCAGCACCTTCTGCAGATACAGCGGCGCGAACAGCGTGATCGGGTTCTGCACCGCGGACGCGACCACCAGCATGAACATCGCGACGCAGAAGGCGCCGCTGCGGAAGAAGCGGAAGTGGAAGATCGGCTGCTCGTAGTGCAGCTCGCGCACCGCGAAGCTCGCGAGGCCGATACCGCCGATCGCGAACCACAGCAGGGTCAGCGGCGCGTCCCAGCCGGAGCCGGGCCCGAGGCTCAGCGCGATCAGCAGCGACGGGTAGCCGATCAGCAGCAGCAGGGCGCCCAGCAGGTCGAAGGGCTCGTGACGGCGCTCCTCGCTGCCGCGCAGCAGGAAGAACTGCGCGATCGAGAGCACCAGGCCGATCGTGAAGTAGCTCAGGAAGATGCCGCGCCAGGAGAAGACCTGCAGGATGAAGCCGCCGAACGTCGGGCCGGTGAGCTGGCCCGCGGCCTGGGCCGAGGCGTACAGCCCGATCGCCTGGCCGCGGCGCTCCGGCGTGACGGTCGCGGCGATGATCGCGCCGGCCAGCGGGTTCGACATCGCCAGGCCGACGGCCATGAAGACGCGAAAGCCCATCAGCTCGGGGAACGACATCGCGGTCGCGGTGAGGCCGGCGCCCAGGGTGTAGATGATGATGCCGATCTTGTAGATGCGGCGCCGTCCCATGAGGTCGCCGATGCGCCCGAAGCACAGCGACAGGCTCGCCACCATGATCGAGCCGATGATCGAGACCCACTTCAGGGCCGAAAGGCTGACGGCGAAGTCGTTCTGAATCTTGGGCAGCGCCACGTTGATGCTGCTGTACGTGCTCGCGAGCACGAAGGCGGCGGCGCCCAGCACCGCGAGCAGCTTGACCTCGCTGGGCGTCAGCCCCTTGACGACGTTGATCGACTTCACGAGCGCGGGCGGGGACGGGGCGCGGTGATCACGGCCGTTAAGAGGTTAAACGTCAAAGTGGCGTAATCTTTATCTGGAATCGACCGCTTGTCAAAGGCGGCCAGGCCGGGGTGCCCCAAGCGCGTCGTAGCGGCGACCTTCACGGTCGCCAGGGGGTGGGGCCGGGCGCTCCAGTGGCAACTTCCCTCGCTGCGAGCCATCGAAGAGGCGAAGCAGCCTCGGTGCTCCGGCCCGATCGCGCAATTTGGGCGCCGTCATTGCTCACCTGCAAGAGGCCCACCCATCGCGGCCGCGCCCTCGAAATGGCCCTTCGTTGGCCCGGCGAACGTCTCGCGGCGGCCCCGGCACGGAATCAAGGCCGTCGCGGCGGCGTCTCGAATCGGCCATTTGCCGGTCGCAGGCTGGCTGCAAAGCGGTCCCGCCGCAGGTTCGCACACGGCGAAAACCGATTCGTCTTGACGCTGTCGACCGCAGCCGGGAGTATTACCGAGCAGATCAGCGAATACACGAGGGGAGATACGACATGGCACACAAGTATCGCGCCGACCAGGTAGGCAGCTTCCTGCGACCGCCGGCGATCAAGGACGCCCACACCGCCTACTCGCAGGGCAAGATCACCATAGAAGAGCTGCGTAAGGTCGAAGACGCCGAGATCCTCCAGCTGCTGGACATGCAGAAGCGGACCGGCATCGACGTATACAGCGACGGCGAATGGCGCCGCGCCGGCTGGGCCAGCCCGTTCTCGGACGCGATGGCCGAGGGCTACATCCCCGGCACGCCGGCCGTACGCATCTTCGGCCAGCAGAACCCGATCGCCAACCGCCTCGGCGCCACGCCTGCCACCGCGGGCATTCCCGGTGGTGGCGGACCGGGCGGCCCCAGTCGCGTGATCGGCGCGCCGCTGGTGCAGGGTCACCGTCTGACCGGCTACGACGCCGTGTTCCTCAAACAGCACGCGCCGGGTCCCTTCAAGGTGACGATGCCGGCCGCTTCGTACGTCGCGTCGCGCGCCTACAGCCCCGAAGCCTCGGACCCGGTGTTCGGCAGCCGGGCCGGTCTACTGCACGCCGTCGCCGAGCTCATACGCGGCGAGGTCAAGGCCCTGATCGACGAGGGCGTCCCGTACATCCAGCTCGACAACCCGCACTACACCGACTACGTCTCCGAGGACATTCGCAACCAGTACGCGGCGCTCGGCATCGACCCGGCGCAGGCGCTGCGCGACGACGTCGAGGCCGACAACTACTCGATCTCGGGCCTCGACCGCTCCAACGTGACGATCGGCATGCACTACTGTCGCGGCAACACGGGCGGCGGCGGCTGGCACAAGGCCGGTGGCTACGACTGGGTCGCCGAGACCTCGTTCGGCGGCCTCGACGTCGATACGTTCCTGCTCGAGTACGACACCGAGCGCGCCGGCGACTTCGCGCCGCTGCGCTACATGCCGAAGGGCAAGACGGTAGTCCTCGGCCTCGTGACGACGAAGTTCCCGGAGCTCGAGTCGCAGGACGAGCTGATCGAGCGCATCCACGAGGCCGCGAAGTACGTGGCGCTGGACGACCTGGCGCTGAGCCCTCAGTGTGGCTTCGCGTCGACCTTCCAGGGCAACTCGCTGACGCCCGAGGAGCAGTGGAAGAAGCTCGAGCTCGTGGTCAGCACAGCGCGCAAGGTCTGGGGTTCGTAAGGGCAAACGAGCAAACCAGCAAACGAGCAAAGGGCTCGGCCTGGACAAGGCCGGGCCCTTTTGTTGTTTGACGGTGCGTTTGAGCGTTGGGGTGAGACTCGATTCCAGTTGGTGTGTTCGGGCTCTTTGTTCGTTTGCTCGTTTGCTGGTTGCCCTCGTCAGCCCGTGTTCTTGAGGCCGGCGGCGATGCCGTTGATCGTGAGCAGCAGCGAACGGCGCAGCAGCGGGTCGTGGTCCGGGCCTTGCTGGCGCATGCGGCGCAGCAGTAGCACCTGCATGTAATTCAGCGGGTCGATGTAGGGGGCGCGGACGCGCAGGGTGCGCTGCAGCACCGGGAACTTGTCCAGCAGCTCGGCCTGGCCGGTGAGGCGCTTGACCTGCGCCAGGGTGCGCGCGTGCTCGTCGCGAATCTCGTTGAAGATGGTGTGCAGGTGCGCCGGCACCAGCTCGTGGACGTAGCGCGCGGCGATCTCGAGGTCCGTCTTGGCCAGCGCCATCTCGACGGTCGAGACGAGGGTCTGGAGGAAGCGCCACTCGCCGAACATCTCGTCGATCTCGCCGCCGAGGCCCTCGTTGCAGGCCTGCTCCAGCGCCGTGCCGATGCCGTACCAGCCAGGGATAATCTGACGCGACTGGGTCCAACCGAACACCCAGGGAATCGCGCGCAGGCTCTGAACACCCGCGACCGGACCGCGACGCCGTGCGGGGCGTGAGCCGATATTCATCTCGCCGAGCTCCTCGACGGGCGTGCTGGTGAGGAAGTATTCGACGAAGCCGTCGCGCTCGACCAGCGAGCGGTACTTGGCGAAAGCCAGGGTCGAGATGCGGCCCATGGTCCCGGACCAGCGCGCGTTCGTCGCCTCGTCGTGTAGCGGCTGGTCGTGCAGCAGCGACGCCTCGGTGACGGACGCGAGGAACAGGTCGATCTGAGAAGCGGCGATCGACTGGTTGCCGAAGTGGTCGGAGATCACCTCTCCCTGCTCCGTAATCTTGATGCGTCCGTTCACCGTCGCGGCCGGCAGCGCCACGATCGCGTCACGTGTCGGGCCGCCCCCGCGCCCGACGGAGCCGCCGCGGCCGTGGAAGAACATGACGGAGATGCCATGCCTCGTCGCGACGTCGAGGATTGCGCGCTGTGCCTGATACAGCTCCCAGTTGGCGGTCGTGATGCCGCCGTCCTTGTTGGAATCGGAATAGCCGACCATGATCTCGGCGACGTCGCCCTGCAGCGCGACGAGACGCCGGATCACGGGAATCGACCAGTAGGCGTCGATGATCGAGGAGGCACCGCGCAGGTCGTCGATCGTCTCGAACAGCGGTACGACCTTGAGCCGCGCGATGTCCTCGGGCGGGTAGTTGAGGCCGATGTCCCTGGCCAGCAGCTGAACCGCTAGCAGGTCGCTGGCGTGACCGGTCATGGAGATGATCCAGGTATCGATGGCCTCGGCGCCGAATCGGTCCTGGGCGTCGCGCACGAGCTGCATCACGTCCATGGCTTCGCGCGTCGCGGGCGACGGACGGGTCGCGGCGCCGCTGAGGGGCCGCCTGCCGGCGAACTCGACCGCCATGATGCGTACGAGGTCGTCGGGCGGGGTCGAGTCGTCGACACCGGGCACGCCCGCGGTCGTCATCAGCTCGATGGCGGCGCCGGTGGTCACGGAAGAGTCTTCGCGTATGTCCATCTGTGCCAGCGTCAGGCCGAAGGTCGCCGCGTTGGTGATCAGTCGCTGGAGTCGCCCGCCGGCGACGCGGGCCCCGCGATGGGCACGCAGAGAGCGGTGCATGAGGCTGAGGTCATCGATCAGCTCGCGCAGGTTGGCGTAGGACGGGCCGGGTGGCTGCTCCCAGGAGCGCGCAACGCTGAGGGCGTTCTGCAGACGCTGAAAGATGAAGGCGCATTTCATGCGGTACGGCTCTTCAGAGTTGAGGCGGTAGTAGTCGTCCCAGACCTCGGGCATCAGCGCACGCTCGGCCTCCAGCGACGCTGCTAGCTCCGGCGATACCTCGACGATCTTTGAGCTTTGACTCAGCTCGCTGGCAACCTCGCGCACCTCGTCGGCGAGGAGGCGCAGGGCGCGCTCGTTCTGCAGACCGAGGATCGAGCGGCTGACGCGGGACGTTATGAACGGGTTGCCGTCACGGTCGCCGCCGACCCAGCTGCCGAAGCGAATCGGGCTCGTCTGTCCCTGATCGCCGGGCATGCCGGCCTGCGCCAGGGAGTAGTAGAAGCCATCGACGGCCGACGCGACCGTGTCGTGAAACATCAGCTCGAGGTAGTAGAGGACGTTGCGCGCTTCGTCGAGCGGGTCGGGCCGGTCGAGGCGCAGCTCGTCGGTCTGAATCATGGCCTCGATGACCTCGGCCATACGCTGACGTACCGCCCGCTGCGATCGCTCCGAGCCTTCGCTGTCGTGCCAATGCGCCAGGGCATCATCGAGCGCCTGGTGCTTCGAGAGGATGGACCGTCGCGCCGCTTCGGTCGGGTGGGCGGTGAACACTGGGCGGATGTGCAGGTTGTCGTAGAACGAGCGCAGCTGCGGCGGTCCGACGCCGCTCTGCAGGGCGCGACGCAGCACGACCTCCGTGTCGTAATCCGGGGAACCGAAGTCGCGCGCGACGCGGTGATGCTGTTCTGCGGTGTTGGCGATGTGGAAGTAGAGCGTGAAGGAGCGCACCAGGCGCTCGACCTGAATCAGAGGCTCGCGCTCCAGGCGGTCGAGCAGCAGCTGCAGGTCATCGGGATCGGGACGCTCACGCAGGGCGCGCGTCCAAATGCGCACCTCCTCGACGAGGTCGAACAGCTCGACGCCCCACTGGTCCTGGATCACCTCGCCGAGGATGCGACCCATCTCACGAATGTCGGTCCGTAGCGCGGCGCTACTGCTCTCGAGATACGCCATCGCCTAAGGATAAGACGGCGCGAGGCTACGGGACGCGCCGCATTTGTCAGGTTGGTTAAGGATTGAGCCGGGCGCGTGAGCGAGGCGGTCCGTGAGGATTCGATGGCGGCGGCAAAACGAAAGGCCCTCGAAGAGGGCCCGCTACGATGCGTTGTCTGGTGGAGCTGGGGGGATTCGAACCCCCTACCTTTTGACTGCCAGTCAAACGCTCTCCCAATTGAGCTACAGCCCCAGCCATCGAAGCGTAGCAAATCGATTCCGTTGGTCGCAACCGGCGGCGCCTCAGGGGTGCGGGTTCGGGACGACGATGAACGGCGCAGCGGCCTCGAGGGCGACGATCAGGTGCTCGCTGACCTGGGGCAGGACGTTGACGGACGGGAGCTGCGTGATCGGGAACCAGCGCACACCGGTCTGGTTCGCGTCGGGTCCATCGGGAAGACGAGCTTCGGAACCGGCGACTGGCGTGCAGAGGAAGAAGAAGCGCACTTCGTTCCACGGCACGAGCACGCCGCCGATCTCGTTAGTGTTGCGCGAGCCGACCGACTCGACGACGAGGAGCACGCGCTCGACTTCGATCTCGAGACAGGTCTCTTCGTGCACCTCACGCCGCACGCCTTCGACCAGCGTCTCGCCGAGCTCGACGCCACCGCCGGGGAAGTTGTAGTGCTCTCGTTCGGTCCCGCCCGAGAACTCGACCAGCAGCGCATGACCGTCTCGGAGCACGAGTGCGTTGGCGGCGACTCGAATGCGCGCCCCGCGTCTCGAATCAGCGCGCCGGCTTCCCGAGCTGATTCATCGGACATGGGAGCGACCGGCTGGCAAATAACAGAGTTGGAGTAACAGCAGCGGCGATTCCTCGGCTTCGCTCGGAAAGACGCCGATCACCCTCGCAACCAGGCCAGTCTGAATCGCGCCCATAGCTACGCTGCCACGACGGCGGCGCCGGCGATGGCGTCGAGGGCCCGGACCAGGCCTTCGCGCCAGCCTTCGCCCAGCGTGTCGCGGTCGAGGCGCACCTGGTGGCTGAGGACGGTGCTGTGGGCGGGCAAGCGTCGCGCCAGGGCGGCGCGATCGAGGGCACGGCCGGGCAGCATGCGGATGACCATCGTCTCGTTCTCGGTCTGCACGGCGCCGACACCGGCCGCGGTGGCCATGAGGCGCAGTCGAAGGACCCAGAGCAGGTTGCGCGCGGCAGGCGGCAGCTGGCCGAAGCGATCGCGCAGCTCCTGCTCGATGGCGCTCGCCTCGCCGTCGTCCTGGGCCTGCGAAAGGCGCTGATAGACGGCGAGCCGCAGGTTGAGGTCCGGGATGTAGCCGTCCGGCAGATAGGCGGTTAGCGGGAGATCAAGCGTAACGGCCGGCCGAGACGAGATCGGCGGCGGCGGCGTTTCGCCACGCTGGAGCGCCTTAAGCCGCTCGACGGCCTCGCCGAGCAGGCGCACGTAGAGGTCGAAACCGACGGCCGCCATGTGGCCGCTCTGCTCCGAGCCCAGCAGGTTACCCGCGCCGCGGATCTCAAGGTCCCGCAGGGCGATCTGCATGCCCGCTCCGAGCTCTGTGGCCTCGAACACGGCCTGCAGGCGGCGCTGGGCGACCTCCGATAGGGTACGGCCGCGATCGTAGAGCAGGTAGGCGTAGGCGCGCACGGCCCCGCGACCGACGCGGCCGCGTAGCTGATACAGCTGCGCCAGGCCGAGACGGTCCGCCTGGTTGATGATGATCGTGTTGGCGTTGGGGATGTCGAGCCCGGACTCGATGATTGTGGTGCACACCAGAACGTCGAGCTCACCGTGAGAGAACGCGAGCATCGTGCGCTCGAGTTGGTCCTCGTGCATCTGACCGTGGCCGATGCCGACCTGCGCCTCAGGCACCAGCTTGCGGATGCGCGCCGCGATCAGCTCGATGTTGTAGACGCGGTTGTGCACGAAGAACACCTGGCCACCGCGCTCGATCTCGCGGGTGATCGCCTCGCGGATGATCTGGTCGTCCGACTCGAGCACGTAGGTGCGAATCGGCGTGCGATCTTCGGGCGGCGTCATCATGTTCGAGAGGTCGCGGATGCCGATCAGCGACATGTGGAGCGTGCGCGGGATCGGCGTGGCCGAGAGCGTGAGCACGTCGACCTCCTTGCGCATCTGCTTGAGGCGTTCCTTGTGGGCGACGCCGAAACGCTGCTCCTCATCGATAACGATGAGTCCGAGTTTCTTGAACGTGACGTCCTTCTGCAGGATGCGGTGCGTGCCGATCAGGATGTCGACCGTGCCTTCTGCGGTGTCGGCGGTGACCTGGCGCTGCTCGCGGTCGTTCAGGAAGCGCGACAGCATCTCTACGCGCGCCGGCAGGCTAGCGAGACGCTCCTTGAAGGTGTTGTAGTGCTGCTGGGCGAGGACGGTCGTCGGCACGAGGATCGCGACCTGGTAGCCGTCCATGACGGCCTTGAAGGCAGCGCGCACCGCAACCTCCGTCTTGCCGAAGCCAACGTCGCCGCAAATCAGGCGGTCCATCGGACGGGGGCGCTCCATGTCGGTCTTGACCTCGCCGATCGCTGCGACCTGGTCGGGCGTCTCGACATAAGGGAATGACGCCTCGAGCTCCTGCTGCCAAGGCGTGTCGGGCGAGAAGGCGTGGCCCTCGAGCAGCTGGCGCGATGCGTAGAGGTCGAGCAGGTCGTGCGCTACGTCGGCGACTGCGCGTCGTACGCGCTCACGCGCACGGGCCCAGTCGCCGCTGCCGAGGCGTGTGAGGTCGGGATGGTAGTCGCCGGGACCGACGTAGCGCGCCACGCGGTCGGCCTGCTCGACGGGCACGAACAGCCGGTCGCCCTGCGCGTAGGTTAGCTCGAGAAACTCGCGCTGCGTGCCCTCGACGTCGCGTAGCACCATGCCGGCGAAGCGCGCGATGCCGTGCTCGAGGTGCACGACGTAGTCACCGGGTGTGAGGTCGGCGATGAGGTTGGAGCGATCGGCGCCGGGGTGTCGCAGGGCGCGTCGTTGCTTGACGAAGCCGAAGACCTCGGCGTCAGTGAGCAGCAGCAGAGCAGGGTGCTCGGCGCGCCGGGCTGAAGCGCCGCGCATCTTTGGCGATGCTGCATCGGCTGTTGACCCCCCCGGTGTCGACTCCGAATCGGGGCGCAAGAGCCAGCCGTGGGGCAAGGAGCCCTTGAGCAGCTGGATGACGCCCGCTTGTGGGGTTTCGGCTTCGTTGTCGATGCTACGCACCGGTAGGCCTTCGTCGCCGAGCAAAGTCAGTAGACGCGACGCCTGCTGCGAAACGATGACGACAGCCTCGTGGCGGCGCATCGACTCGCCGAGGTCATGTGCCAGGTTGCGTACGCGTCCGCCGAAACCG
Organism: uncultured Chloroflexia bacterium; assembly: GCA_963732945.1. GTDB lineage: Bacteria > Chloroflexota > Dehalococcoidia > DSTF01 > WHTK01 > WHTK01. The sequence goes on along the minus strand of CAVTBL010000003.1, from coordinate 449,381 downwards.
GGTGCAGGGGCAAACGGGGGCCTGATGGCTCGAATGTCAGGCGACACTCCCGAACCTCCGCTAGAGGACGGCTGCCGCGTCTCGTCTTCTAAATCGTTGGACCCTTGAGTAACGACCGTTTCGGCGGTAGCAAAGCGCGCCAGCTCGACGACGCGGCGTGCGTCCATGCGTGGCAGCAAGTCGCTCCAGTTAGCCTGCGCCGTCGGCAGACCGATCGGCAGCAGCCCGCGCGCCTCGCGCTCGATGCGCATCGTGGCGGTCTCGGCGACGTATTCGTCGAGGGCGCGCGTCAGGTCCGCGCTCTCGTCGAGGACAATGGTCGCGTCGGCGGGCAGGTGGTCGAGCAGCGAGTAGGGCGAGAGCAGCGCCGGCAGGAACGACGGACCGGCGATCGTTCCGCCGTTGGCCAACGCCGCCAACTCCTCGTGCAGACGTAGATCGACCTCGGGCTCGCAGGCGGCGAAATCGAGGCTGTCGAGCAGGGCGGCAGCCTCGGCGGCGTCCGGGCTGACGTCGCTGGCGCCTCCGAGGTCGACGCTGCCGATCTTGTCGCGCGAGCGCTGCGTGTCCACGTCGAACTCGCGAAGGCTATCGACCTCCGGGCCGAAGAACTCGATGCGCACCGGCGCCTCGGCCTGCGGCGGGAACACGTCGACGATGCCGCCGCGGTGCGCAGCCTGCCCCGGCGCCTCGACCAGCGACACGACCTCGTAGCCGCTGTGCTGCAGGCGTCGCAGCAGGTCTTCGGGCTCGATGCGGTCGCCGATGCTGAGGTGCGACATCGCGGCGTGCGCGACCTCGGGCGAGAGCGTGCGCTGCGCGATAGCCTCGACCGATGCGATGACGATGGGCGGCGGTGCGCCATCGGTGGAGGCGAGCCATGCCAGCGTCTCGAGGCGGGTGCGCGTGTCCCAGGGATCGTCGGAGGCGCGCTCGTAGGGCAGGATGTCGCGCTGGGGGTAAAGACGCAGGCGCCGGGCGTGCCCGGGGCCTAGCCAGAAGCCGAGCTCCTCCTGCAGGTCTCCGACGCGCGTCGATTTGGGCACGACGATCAGCATCGCGGCGTCGGCACGCCGGGCCAGCGAGGCGAGCACAGCAGCCTTGGGCGCATCGCCGACGCCGATGCGCACGCGCGAGCCACGGGCGTGCGGCATCTCGGCGAGCGAGTCGTTAACGAGTTCGACGAGGCGGGACAGGTCCATAGGCAGCTCGGTCAGACACGCAAAAACAGGCCCTCACGCGCTGTGGGGCCTCTCGGGACCCCGAACGCCGGGGCCTACTCACAGTGTAACGCTCGAGACGGGCGAAAGGTTGCCAGCTGTCTCGCAGACGCCTCTAGATACGCCAGCGCCCGAAGTCAAGGTCGTCGGGCAAGTGGACATAAAGTAGGTTGACGGGGCCTTCAAGGTCGCGCGTCAGGTGACCGCGCCCCGCGAGGTCGTCGGCGATGAACGAGTCGCCGACCGCAAACCTACGCTTCGTGCCGTCGCCGACCTCGATCTCCATTGCGCCGGTCAGGAGCGTGACGAGCTGGCGGCGGGGCGCGTGGTGCCAGTCCTGCGGCGGTAGCAGCGACTGCGATAGCCCGAAGGCGAACGTCGACGCGGGCAAGGCGTCAGACGTGGCACGGCGCTGTGTGGCGTCGAGCGGCAGATCGAGGTCCTCGAAGTGCGACTCGCCGTCGGCGCCGGCGTAGATAAGCGTGAGTTTCATCCTGCTGCCTCCTCGGTCCTGATCTCGTGCTTCAGTCTTTGCGGTTGTAGGTGTCCATCGCGCGTTCCCAGCCATCTCGGATTACGGCCTCGATAGCGTCGCAGGCGCGCTCGACGGCGGCGTCCAGCACTTCGCGCGACTCCGGCGGCGGCTTCGAGAGCAGCCACTTGATCACGACCTCCTGGTCCCATGACGGCAGCTTGTTGGCCCAGGGGCGCCCGACGCCGACCCGCACCCGCCCGAAGTCGGTACTGCCGATCGACTCGATGATCGACTTGAGGCCGTTGTTGCCGCCGTGACTGCCGTTGGGCCGCAGGCGCATGCGTCCCTCCGGCAGATCGAGGTCGTCGTAGACCACGATGACGTGGTCGGGCTTGACGCGCTCGCGGGTCATGAAAGACTGCACCGCGCGTCCCGTGCCATTGTAGAAAGTCTGGGGCTTCACCAGGATCGCGTCGGCGCCGGCGACGTTGCCGCGCCCGGCCTCGGCCAGGTTCTTCTGCCAGAAGCGCGGTCCCTGCAGCTTGACCTGGTTGCGCCTGGCCAGCGCGTCGATGACCCAGAAGCCGAGGTTGTGACGCTGGCCTGCGTGCTCGGAGCCGGGGTTGCCCTGACCCATGATCAGGTATTCGGTCACGCCCCGCTGTCCTCGCGGCCGATGAAGAAGCGCCCACCCTCGCGCGCCAGCTCAATCTCGACGAGGCGCCGGAAGTCCTCGACGACCTCGTCGGCGTTGGTGGTCGTGACCTCGGGGTAGTCGCGTGCCAGCAGGTCGAGCAGGTTGTGGCGCGGCTCCGGCGATTCGAGCAGGTCGCGCAGAAACTCGACCAGGCCTTCGTCGAGTACGAGTGCCAGGCCGGAGAGATCGGAAGCCTGAACCACCTGCACGAAGCGGTCGAGGCGGTCCTCGCGCAGGTTAGAGGGGCGAGCCAGGAGACGCGTGACGACGCGCTGGGCGAGGCGTGAGAGCTGGGTCGAGAGGGCGCGCTCGAGAGCCTGACGCACGCGTCGCACGTCCGCGGTCGGAGCATCTTCGCCGAGACGGTAGGCACACAGCGGGCAGACCGGCTGGTGCGCCAGCGCCTCAGCAAGCCCATCGGCGTCGACCGGGCAGGCGAAGAGGTGCTCTAGCTCGTGGAACTGGCCTAGCGCCACGAGCGACAGCGGCGGTCCGAGTCGCCGCAGGCCGTTGAGTTGCTCGATCGCATGAGCGTGCGAGGCGAGCTCCTCCACCTCTACCGCCACCGCATCGACCGAGGCGTTGAACTCGGCATGACGAGCGGTGTATATCGGCGTGTATTCGCGGCGCCAGATGTCGATAACGTCGAGCATCCAGCCGTGCCGAGCTGGCTCGCGCCACAGGGTTGCGAAGGTCGTGGCGTCGAGCAGGGACGCCTGGTCGGTCGCCAGATTGGGATACATGGCGGCGGGCGCGGCAGAACCTTCGAGGTAAAGGCGGGCGTGTAGCAGCTCCAGGGCCGGGTCCGGCTCGCGTTCGAGGCAGCGCGCAAAGTACAAGGTCTCGCGGAAGCGCTGCGGCGACTCGAAGATGGCAGCGGCTTCGGAAACTGCGGCATTGATGTCCGAGCGTGATGCGATAGTCCCGAGCGCCTCGAGTGCGCCGGTTGCCGGCTGCTCGCCCGCCACGATGGTGACGCAACGCCGCGCCAGCCTGCCGAGCTGCGACAGCGGGTCAACGTCGCGCACAGCAGCGCCGGACGATTCCAGCGATTCGTAGATGGCGTCACGGTACTGACGCAGGCGTTCGGAGAAATCAGCAGTCATTACAAGCTGCAAGCTACAGGCTGCGAGCCGCGAGCCGCAAGCGCAGGGGCCAACCTGTGTAGGTCATGAGAAGTTATCGGCACAGAGGACGGGCGCGTAAATTCTGACGGTGCGTTGAGGTTACAAGGGTCCTCTCGATGACCGCTTGCTCAGCGTCGAAGCCCTCAGTGGGCGGCAGCGAGAGGGCGGAGATTGCGCACGGCGTCGGGCAGGACGCGCAGCAGCGCATCGATTTCCTCCTCCGTGGTCTCGGTCGAAAGACTGAGGCGCAGGCCGCCGACGGCCTCGGGCATGCTGAGACCCATCGCGAGCAAGACGTGTGATGGCTCCCAGGTGGACGATCCACAGGCGGCGCCGGCGCTGGCCGCAATGTCCAGCCTATCGAGCGCGAGCACGAGCTCGTCACCGCGCACACCGCGGAAGCTGACGCTGACGTTGTTCGGCAGCCGCTCGGCCGGGTGACCGTTGAGACGCGCATCGGGGATCTGGGTTACAAGCGCTTCGATTAGCTTATCTCGCAGCTTCGAAACCCGCTCGACGGAGCCTTCGCGCGACGCTTCGGCGATGCTTAAAGCTGTCGCGAGCCCGACGGTACCCGCGACGTTCTCGGTTCCGGCGCGACGCTGCCGTTCCTGGCCACCTCCGGAAAGCTGCGGTGCGAAGGGGGTGCCGCGGCGCAGAAAGAGCACGCCGCTGCCCTTGGGTCCGCCGAACTTGTGTCCCGAGAGGCTGAGGAGGTCGACACCGAGCTCGTCGACGCGCACCGACAACGTGCCGGGCGCCTGCACCGCGTCCGTGTGCAGCGGGATGCGCTTGCGCAGGCTGCGGGCGCGCTCGGAGACGGCACGCGCGATATCGGCGATGGGCTCAATGGTGCCGACCTCGTTGTTGGCCTGCATGACGGAGACGAGCACGGTGCGTTCGGTTATCGCGCGCGCGACGTCATCCGGATCAACGCGGCCATAGGTGTCGACGGGCAGGTACGTGACGTCGAAACCGTACTGCTCGAGGTAATTGCAGGTGTGGAGCACGGCGTGGTGCTCGACCTCTGTGGTGACGATGTGGTTACCGGCGCGCGCCTTCTTCTGCGCGAACGCCACGCCCTTGAGGGCCGTGTTGATCGACTCCGTACCGCCGCTGGTGAAGACGATGTCGGAGCTTCGACAGCCGAGAACGCCCGCGACTGCCTTGCGCGCATCGTCGATTGCCTTCTGAGCCTGCCGGGCGAGGCTGTAGGTCGCCGACGGGTTACCGAAGCGGCCCGTCAGGTAAGGCAGCATGGCTTCGAGCGCCTGAGGGTGAAGGGGCGTGGTGGCGGCGTAATCGAGGTAAATGGGATCGGTCACGGCCGTGCACTCACGAGTCGAAGTTACGCCGTCAGGGTAGGCGCTGTCAATTTTACTGTGCGATCTATGGCCGACGAGGTTGCCGGCCCGGGCGTCGCCCTACAATGGGGTCCGAACCGAGTTTGACAGTAACTGTGTTACGCACTGGCTTCATGGATCTTGTCTGGTCGATGTCGACAAGTGCCTGCCGCATGGTCACCAGTTTCACGTAGGCAGATAAGGAGAGCGCCGTCCCGAACGTGCCTTCGTGCTTACAAAGTGCGGCCCAACGCTCGGAGAGCTACTCGACCTCCCAGACGTCTCCCTGGCGGTAGAGCGCTTCGAGGTCGCCTTCGCCCTGAGTCTCGATCGCCTTTTCGATCTGCTGAGTCATGAGGTCGTTGTAGGTCGGGCGCTGAACGGCGCGAAGCACACCGACCGGCACCGGAAAATCGGGCCAGTCCATGCGGCTGAGCAGGAAGGCGATGGTCGGGTCTACGATCGTCTCGTCGTGGACCAAGACGTCCTTCTCCGTAATGCCGTCCTTGCCGAGCTCCACGACCTCGGGCTTGAGGCCGTTGATCCGGATGCCCTTGTCGGCGTCCTTGCCGAAGATCATCGGCTCGCCGTGCTTGAGGAAGAGCATGCGGTCGGCGCGAACGTCCTTGGCGGTGAACTCTTCGAAGGCGCCGTCGTTGTAGATGTTGCAGTTCTGGTAGATCTCGACGAACGAGGCGCCGCGGTGCTTTGCGGCACGATCCAGCATCTCGACCATGTGATGCGGGTCGGCGTCGATCGAGCGGGCTACGAAGGTCGCCTCGGCTCCGAGCGCGACGGCGAGCGGGCGCAGCGGCCAGTCGATCGAGCCCATCGGCGACGAGTACGTGACCTTGGAGAGCGGCGAGGTCGGAGAGTACTGGCCCTTGGTGAGGCCGTAGATCTCGTTGTTGTGCAGCACGATCTGCAGGTCAACGTTGCGGCGAATGACGTGCAGGATGTGGTTGCCACCGATGCTCAGGGCGTCGCCGTCGCCGGTGACGACCCAGACGCTGAGGTCGGGGCGAGCAGCCTTGAGGCCAGTCGCGATCGTTGGGGCGCGGCCGTGGATGCTGTGGAAACCGTAAGTGTTCATGTAGTACGGCAAACGGCTTGAGCAGCCGATGCCGGAGATGAAGACGATGTTCTCACGCGGGATGCCGAGGTCTGGCATGACGCGCTGCGTCTGAGCCAGGATGGAGTAGTCGCCGCAGCCGGGGCACCAGCGCACTTCCTGGTCGGATACGAAATCGCGGCGGGTCAGCACCTGGATCGCAGAGTCGTTCGTGTCTTTGGTAACCATTTTGCGTAAGCCTTCCTTCGTACGTACGAGAGGCGAAGCCTCAGTCCTGCTCCGGGACTCTGCCTAGTCGACCATCTCGAGGATTTTGGCCTCGACTTCAGAAATCGTGAACGGGCGGCCGGTGACGCGGTGCAGACCCTCGGCATCGATGAGGAACTTGCCGCGGATCAGCAGCGTGAGCTGGCCCATGTTGTTCTCGGGGATAAGCACTCGCTTGAAGCGTCGCAGCACGTCGCCGAGGTTCTTCGGGAATGGGTTGAGGTGGCGGAGGTGCGCCTGCGAGACCTTCTTGCCGGCGGTCCGGGCGCGTTGCACGGCGGTGCGGTTGACGCCGAAGGTGCTACCCCAGCCGAGCACCAGCAGGTCGCCCTCGTCGTCTCCGTAGACTTCGACCTCCGGGATGTCGTCGGCGATGCGCTCGATCTTCTCGAAGCGCAGGCGCGTCATCAGGTCGTGGTTCTCTGCCGTGTAGTTGACGTTGCCGGTGATGTTCTCCTTCTCGAGGCCGCCGATGCGGTGCTCGAGGCCTGGCGTGCCGGGGATAGCCCAGGGGCGTGCCAGGGTTACCGGGTCGCGCTCGTAGGCGTGGAACGTCTCAGGGTCGGTGGCGAAGTTCGGCTCCATGCGAGGCAGGGACTCGTAGTCCGGGACCATCCAGGGCTCCGAGCCGACGCCGAGGTAGAGGTCGGAGAGGAAGATGACCGGCGTGCGGTACTTGATCGCGATGCGCCAGGCCTCGATGGCCATGGCGAAGCAGTCGGACGAAGTGGACGGCGCGACAATCGCGACGGGCGCGACGCTGTTGCGGCCGAACATGCACTGCAGCAGGTCGCCCTGCTCGGTCTTGGTCGGGATGCCGGTGCTGGGACCGGAGCGCTGCACGTCGATGATCACGAGTGGCAACTCGACCATCGCGGCGAGGCCGATCGCCTCGCTTTTGAGCGCGATACCGGGACCGGAAGTACCGGTCATACCCAGCGAGCCGCCGAACGAAGCGCCGATCGCCGAGCCGATGGCCGCGATCTCGTCCTCGGCCTGGAAGGTCTTGACGCCGAAGCGCTTGAACCCTGCCAGAGCGTGTAGCACGTCGCTCGCCGGCGTAATCGGGTAGCTGCCGTAGAACAGCGGCCGTCCCGCGAGCTTGCTGGCGGTGAGGAAGCCGAGGGCGGTAGCCTCGTTGCCGGTAACGTTGCGGTAGAGGCCGGGCGCGAGCTTCGCCTTCGGCACGTGGTAGTGCTGGGCGAACATCTCCGTCGTCTCGCCGAAGTTGTAGCCGGCCTTCATCGTGCGGATGTTGGCCTCGGCGACCTTCGGGTTGCGCTTGCCGTAGCGGTCCTCGAGGTACTTGATCGTGGTGTCGAGCGGGCGGCTGTACATCCAGTACATCAGCCCGAGCGCGTACATGTTCTTCGAGCGGTCGACTTCCTGCGCCGAGAGGCCGAGGCCTTCGAGGGCGCGCGCGTTCTGCGTGCCGATCGCAACGGGAAAGACGCGGTAGGAGCTGAGGCTGTGGTCAGCGAGCGGGTTGACCGTATAGCCGGCCTTCTTGAGGTTCGTCTCGCTGAACTCGTCTGTGTTGACGATGACGATGCCGCCCTTCGGCAGGTCTGGCAGGTGCACCTTGAGCGCCGCCGGGTTCATGGCAACGAGCACGTCCGGACGGTCGCCGGGAGTGTAGATGTCGAAGCTCGAGAAGCTGACCTGGAAGGCGCTGACGCCGGGCAGGGAGCCCTGCGGCGCACGGATCTCGGCTGGAATGTCCGGCACCGTGCTGATGTCGTTACCAAACACAGCCGACGTCTTGGTGAAGGCCGTACCTGTAACCTGCATGCCGTCGCCGGAGTCGCCGGCGAAGCGAATGGTTACACGATCGACGTCAATGACGTCCGGTTGTGCTGGGTCCTTGGTTAGAGTTGTCACGTTAGCCACCCTCCGGTTTAGACAACGTCTGATGAGGATCCGGTGGCAGATTGACTGGCTGCTCCGGGATTGCCTCGGCGAGAAATTGGATGACGTCTACAGAGCGCAACACTGCGGTTGCGCGACCTTCGTCGTCGACGATCGGGAAGTTATCTATAGCCTCGGCGATCATGGGCCTGATCGCACGAGATATTCGCTCGTTTGCGGTGAGGGTGAAGGGGATACTGGAGCCATACTCCATGACATTGCTGTTGTATTTAACGTCATGCGCGACGATTTTCATTAGGACTTCGCGCTGGCTCATGATGCCTCGCGGCCTTCCGTCATCGACGATCAAGACGCAACCCTGACCATGGCTCTGAATAGCATCCAGGGCGACGCCAACGCTGGTCATAGTAGGAACCGAAATAAGAGGATGCAGGCCCAGTGCGCTGATCGGGTCGGTTTCGAACGTCCCTCGGACTGTGTCGGCCGTGGTAGCCAAAGATCCTCTTGTCTTGATGTGTTTGGGATCACGTTAACAATACGTGACACCTTGATTTTAGCACCAGCGAGCCACTTCTGTGAACGTGATAGGCGTAGATAATCTCATCGAACGGGCCGAACGGCCCGCTTCGATTGACCGCCGCACAGACGGCGTGTAGATTCCCGACAGGAGGACGGTACATGGTCAAAGCCTATGTTCTGGTGGTGACGGACCCCGGCGCGACGAAGGGCGTTTACGACGCTCTGGCGCAGGTCCCCGGAGTGACCGAAGTGCACGAGGTCATGGGTCCTTACGACATCATCGTGGAGATCAACGTCGCCAACCTCGTGGACGTGCCGCCGATCCTCAGCACGCAGATCCGCGCCATCCCCGGCATCCAGAGCACGACCTCGCTGGTCTCGTTCCCGGAGGCCTAGCGGCCGCAGCGAACCTGGCCCTGTCGCGTGGCCCTCTCCTGTTTCGGGAGGGGGCTTTTGCGTCGCTTTACGCCGAGAATCCTCGAAGCGCACGAAGTACGTGATCCCGTCCATACCGACAACCGCGCTGCTCAAAGTTCTGTTCCACCCTTCCAGCTTCATCACCTCCATTTGACTGATTCGTGGCCGGCAGGGGATTTGGATTACTCGACATAAGGGTGACTACTCGAGGCGCGCCTCGATGCTCGCGAGCAGGTCCTCCGCATCTTCGCGCAGTCCCTTCTCCGGGTTGAGGTCGATGCAGCGCTGCAGCATCTGAGCGGCGAGGTGATAAAGCTCGATCGGGTCACGGTAGGGCGTAACTCCGGCGTGCTGCAGACGGTACGCGACGAACTCGTAGCACCAGCCGAGTCCGTAGACGATGCCGGCATCGTCGGGCGCCAACTCGTAGGCGCGCTCGAGGGCAGCCAGGCCATCGGCGAACGCCAGGCGCCGCGTAATCAGCGTGGTGCCGAGGTATGACCAGGCGTCGACGTACTCCGGCCAGGACTCGATAGCTCGACGTGCCTCGGCGATGGCGTCATCGATGTGGCGCTGCTCGTGCAGAGCGTGGGCGCTGCGCAGGTGGTTGCGGGCCTCAGCGTGCGAGTCGTTTGACACCCGTCGAGTCTACTCATTTCTCGTCGGTCGCTCCTTGACCCCTGCGGAAGGCTGCGCCCACAATCCGTCAGCCAATCCATGACTAGCTCCACACTTGTTCAAGCCAGCGTCGATAGTCAGGGCCGCCGAGTCCTGACTCACGCCGAAGCCGAGGCGATCACGCCCGAAGAGCTGATCTCGCGGGCACGCGCCATGGTCCCGCGCCTCAAGGAACGCGCCGAGCTGACCGAGCAGGCGCGACACCTGCTGCCGGAGACGGTGCGGGAGCTCACGGAGGCGGGCTTTTTCCGCATCGTGCAGCCGAAGCGCTTCGGTGGCTTCGAGCTCGGTATCGATGTGCTCGAAGACGTGGTCGTAGAGATCGGGCGCGGCTGCGGCTCCACGGCGTGGTGCATGGCGATCCTCGGCGGACACTCCTGGTTCTCGGCCTTGTTCAACGAAGCGGGTCAGTGCGAGCTGTACGGCGACGAAGGCCACGTGATCATGGCCACCAACCTCAGCGGCAACGGCCGCGCGCGCCGCGTCGCGGGCGGTTACGAGCTCTCGGGGCGCTTCATCTATCTCTCGGGCTGCGACATCGCCAACTGGCTGTGCGTCGGCGCGATGGTGCTCGACGAGAACGGCGAACCGAGCGACCCGGAGTCGTGGCTCTACGCCGCAATCCGACCCCAAGACGCCGCGATTCAGGACGACTGGCGTGTGCTGGGCCTGCGCGGCACCGGCAGCAAGACGGTCCTGGTCGACGAGCTGTTCGTGCCGGAGCACATGACGCTGTCACAGGAGGCGGTTCAGCGCCAGGAGACACCGGGGCGCTACATCCACCCGAATCCGTTCTACGCCGCACCGATGCTCGCGTTTCTTTCGATCGAGACCTCAGGAGCGGCCGTCGGGCTGGCGCTGCAGGCGGTCGACATCCTCGAGGACATCGGGCGCAACAAGCCGGTGCGCACACGCGATGCGCTGGCGAAGCCGATGTCGACGTACGAGCTGCCGGCGTTCAGGCGTCGCTTCGCCGAGACGCGGTCGCTGGCCGAGGCGGCGCGGGCGCTGCTGCGCTCCGAGTGCCAGCGCCTCATGTCGACGATGCGCGAGTACGTACCGGCGGGTCGCAAGCTGACGGGCGAGCAGCTGGTCGAGTACACCCTGAACAACGCGCGCCTCGCCGACTTATGCGTGCAGGCGGTCGAGAACGCATTCGCTACGGCCGGGACGTCGGCGACGTTCGAGGGGCATCCTCTGGAGCGCGTCTTCCGCGACGTGCACATGCTCAGCACGCACAACGTCTTCCGCCTCGATCAGATAGACGAGCGCTGGGCGCTGGCCCACTTCGGGCTGCAGGGTTAGTACGTGATCGCGGGCATGCCGGAAGTGACCGTTGGCGTCGACACGAAGGGGCGTCGCACGCTGACGCACGCCGAGGCCGCAACGATCACGCCCGAAACGCTGATCGAGCGGGCTCGAGCGATGATCCCGGCGCTGCGTGAGCGTGCCGCGGCGACCGAAGCGGCGCGGCGCTTGTTGCCCGAGACGTTCGAAGACTTCATGCGCGCGGGCTTCTTCCGTATCTGCCAGCCGAAGCGCTTCGGCGGCTTCGAGATGGGCATGGACGTGCTGCAGGCCGTGCTGTGCGAGATCGGACGCGGCTGCGGCTCGTCGGCGTGGGCGCTGGGCATCCTCACCGGCCACGCCTGGTGGGCGTCGCAGTTTCCCGAGGCTGGGCAGGAGGAGATCTTCGGCGACGACGGCGTCGCGCTGCTGCCGACCGGTATCTTCGGTCGCGGCGGTACGGCGAAGCGCGTCGATGGCGGCTACGAGCTCGGCGGCCGCTGGGCGTATCAGTCTGGCGTCGACGTTTCGAACTGGTACGGCTGCGGCGCGGTGCTCGAAGATGCAGCGGGCGGTCCGCCGGCGGCGATTACGTTCATCGTGCCGGCCCCCGAGGGCTACGTGATCGACGACTGGCACACGATGGGCATGCGCGGCACCGGCAGCAAGACCGTCGTAATCGAGAAGACGTTCGTGCCGGAGCGTCGCGCCATGCTGCTGAGCCAGGTCGAGGGCCAGGAGACGCCGGGTTCGCGGGTGCATGCGAACCCCCTGTACAGCACGCCGCTGATGGCGTTCATCTCGATCGAGGTCACCGGCGCGGCGGTCGGCGTGGCACTTGGCGCGGTCGACACGCTGGAAGAGATGGGGCGCACGAAGCCGATTCGGGCGCGCGGGGGCGGTGGCGGCGAGACGACGACCTACGAAATGTCGCGTCCCTCGTTCCGGCGCCGCCTCGCCGACGCGAAGAGCCTGGCCGAGACGGCGAAGACGATGCTGATCAGTGAATCGCGGCGCCTGATGGCGACCAGCGCCGCCAACAAATCATCTGGCGGGCAGATGACGCGCGAGGAAATCGCCGAGGTGACGCTGAACCAGTCGCGCATCGTCGACCTCAGCGTGCAGGCCGTGAAGTCGGCGTTCATTGCAGCGGGAACGTCGGCGACGGTGCAGGGTCACCCGATGGAGCGCGCCTTGCGCGACGTGTTCACCATCAGCACGCACCGGGTGCTGGCGTTCGACACGGCGGCAGAGTCCTGGGCGATGGCACACTACGGGCTGACATAGGGCGCATAGGCATAGGCATAGACATAAAGCCCGAAAGGTCAAGGCTGACCTATGTTATATTATGCCTATGCCTATGCCTATGCCTATGCCTATGCCTATGCCTATGCCTATGCCTATTTGTCGTGCGTCTTGAGCCAGTCGATGTAGTCCGGCAGACCGCGCTCGATGGGGTAGCGCGGGGTGAACCCGAACTCGTCTTTGACCCGCGTCAGGTCCAGGTAGTTGTCGGGCGGGCTGCCGGCGGGCGGGTTGCCGGGCTTGAGCTCGATGCGGGCACTGGGTACGGCGCTCAGCACAGCCTCGGCGAGCTCCTGCATCTCGAAGGCGCGACCGCCGCCGACGTTGTAGACGCGGTGCTGCAGCTTCTCGGCCTGGTGCACGATGGTCACGACTTCGGCGCAGTCCTTGACGTTGGTGAAGTCGCCCGTGTCGCCTGCGAAGGGCGCACCGGCGGGGCCATAGTCTGGCAGGGTACCGCGGGCGGCTGCGTGACATAACCGACTCGGCAGATTGACCATCGAGTAGTACATCGGGCCGTAGACGGCGCGAGGCCGCACCGTCACGGTGCTGAGCCCGACGCGGTCGGCGTAGTGCATGAGAATCGCTTCGCCGGCCTTCTTGTAGGCCTCGGTGGCATTGCGCGACTCGAGCGGCAGCGGCGCGTCTTCGCGGTAGGGCCCAGCCTTGAGACCGTTGTACACGGTCGAGGAGCCGACGTAGGTGAAGCGGCGCACCTCGGCGATGCGCGCGGCCTCGACGGCGTTGACGAGGCCCTGCATGTTGACTGCGTAATCCTGCGCCGGGGTCGAACCGGTACCGAACGCGGGCGCGGCGCAGTGCACGACGCCGTTGACGCGATGCTTCATTGCCATCGCGGTGGTGTCGTGCGGGTTGGTGACGTCGAGGCGCTCAGCGATCACGCGCTTACCGATCTCGGCCTCCCAGAAGTCGGGTACACGCCAGGAGTTGTTCCAGGTGACGACAACGTCTTCGCCGGCGTCGAGCAGGCTCTTGACTACGTGTACGCCGATAAATCCCATACCGCCCGTAACCAGAATCATTTCTTGCTGTCCTCCTGCCGGTTCTTGCTGTCCTCCTGCCGGGATGGCGTCCCGCAGGTGCGTCGAATCTCGAGACGGGATTCAGATAGCGTAGCGGCGCGAGCCTCCGGGTGTCGGCAGTTACTCTAGCGTCTCGGCGCCGTAGCCGGTACTTCGCGGCGGGGCAGGGCATGAGGGAAGCACCTAAGGGAATGCCCGACGTCGACCTTTGCAACCTTCCGCGTCAACCTGCACTCTCAACTCTGCACCCTGTACTGTCGCGTGGCGCAGAGACCAAGTAGGCTAGGCGCGATTCAGACGCGATTCAAAAGGAGACGCTGCGAATGGCTAACAGGCTTGCGGGCAAGGTAGCGGTGGTCACAGGCGCGGGATCGCGCGGCGAAGGCTTCGGCAACGGCAAGGCGGTCTCGATCTTGTTCGCGCGCGAAGGCGCCAAGGTGCTGTGCGTCGACAACGTAGCGGAGCGCGCCCAGGAGACCGTGAACATAATCACCGGCGAAGGCGGCGAGGCCTCCGTGTTCGTGGCCGACGTGACGCGGCAAGAGGACTGCCGGAGCATGGCGCTGGCGGCCGTCGAGCGCTACGGACGTATCGACATTCTGCAGAACAACGTCGGCATCCCTTCCGACCAGAAGCTCGAAGACATCACCGATGAAGCCTGGGACAACGTCATGGAAGTGAACGTCAAGGCCATGGTCCTCGCGGCGCAGGCCATCGTGCCGCACATGGCGGCCACAGGTGGCGGCTCGATAATCAACATCTCGTCCATCGCGGGTCTGCGGGCGTATCCGCCGTACAGCACGGCATACACGACCAGCAAAGCGGCCGTCGTCGGCCTGACGATGGCGCTGGCAGGTCAACTGGGCGGTCGCAAGATCCGCGTCAACGCGATCGCGCCGGGGCAGGTGTTCACACCGCTGGTCGAATATCGCATCGGCGAAGAAGGACGGCGGCGCAGGGCCAAGTCCGGCCTGATCAAGGACGAAGGCAACGCCTGGGACATCGCGTGGGGCTCGGTCTACCTTGCAAGCGACGAGGCGCGCTGGGTCAACGGCCAGGTTCTCGTGATCGATGCCGGCTTGACGATAACGCTGCCGAGTATGGACTACGAGGTGCAGCAGACACCGTAGCTCCAGACATGGGAAGGCCGACAACATGAACGCTACGAAACGAGTCTGCGTCTACTGCGCCTCGAGCAGTCTCGCGAGCCCGGCCTACGCCGAAGCCGCAGGACGCCTGGGACGACACCTGGCGCGGGCCGGCGTAACGGTTGTCTACGGCGGCGGCGGTATCGGCTCGATGAAGGCGCTGGCGGACGAAGCGTTGGCTGCGGGCGGTCGCGTTATCGGCGTGCTGCCGCGGTTCATGTACGAGGTCGAATGGGGTCACCCGGGCCTGACCGAGCTGATCCTGGTTGCGGACCTGCACGAACGCAAACGCCTCATGGTCGACGGCGTCGATGCCATCGTGGCGTTGCCGGGCGGCTCCGGCACGTTCGAGGAGCTGCTCGAAGCGATCACCTGGAAACGCCTCGGTCTCTACCTCAAGCCGATCGTTATCGTGAACCAGGGTGGCTTCTACGAGCCGCTGATCGAGTTGTTCAGGCGCGCCGTGGCCGAGCGCTTCATGGACCCACGCCATCTCGACATGTGGACGTCCGTCGATAACGTCGAGGACGTGCTCGAAGCGATTCGATCGGCGCCCGACTGGGACGAGGGAGCGCGGGACTTCGCGGCGCTGAGGTGAATCTTCTTCCTGTAGAGTGAACTTCGCACTATATATGTTATGTAGCGTTGTAGACTCGAATACGGCCTTGCCCTTCGTTGCGCCTCGATAGCGGCGTCCGCGAATACCATGCTAGACTTTTCGTCAATGAACGCGCGCATTGGAGGCGGTTGAGTCTTGGCGGAAGTAAGCGCGCAGCCCCAGGAACCTAAGCGTCCTCGTAGCGACCGCGTGATCAAGGTACTGCTCGGCCTCGCAGCCGTGCTCATCGTGGTAATCGTCGGCATCGCAGCGTTCGTCGCAGGACGCGACAGCAAGTCGAACAACTCGGCCACGGCCACCACCAGCTCGACGGGCTCGCAGTTCAACTACGACGAGCTGAATCAGATCCACGATCTCCTCGAGAAGTATTATGTTCAGCCCGAGAACCTCGACAACCAGGCGCTGTTCGAGGCCGCGGTCAACGGTATGCTCGGCCTGATCAACGACGCAGGCACATATTATGTCAATCCAGACGACTTCAAGCTGAGCACTACCCTCACGGGCTCCTTCGACGGCATCGGCGCGACAGTGGCGTCTCAGAACAACGAAATCGTCATCGTAGCGCCGATCAAGGGCACGCCTGCCGAAAAGGCCGGACTGGTGTCTGGCGACGCCATCCTCGCAGTCGACGGCGAATCGACCGATGGCTGGACCGTCGACAAGACCGTGCTGAAGATTCGCGGCACCAAGGGCACGCAAGTCACGATCAAGATCAAGCACGCGGACGGCACCACTCAGGACTACACGCTGACTCGCGACACGGTCCAGGTCGACAGCGTCACGACGGAACCGCCGAGCGGCAAGCTCACCGACACCCAGGGCAATACGGTCGATAACATCGGCTACATCTACATCCGCGAGTTCACGCCGCGCACGCCACAGGAGCTCGAGAACGCCGTCCAGTCAGAGCTGGCACAGGGCGCCAAGGGCCTGATCATCGACGTGCGCTCCGACCCCGGTGGCCTGCTCGATTCGGCAATCACGATTGCGGACCAGTTCCTCGACAGCGGCACCATCCTGATCGAGCGCAACGCCGCCGGCCAGGAAGTGACGCACACGGCGCAGAAGGGCCAGCTCGCGGCCGGCATACCGATCGTCATGGTCCAGGATCGGTTCAGCGCCAGCGCCTCGGAGATTCTGCTCGCGGCGCTACGTCAAAACGGCCGCGCCACGACGGTTGGCGAGACCAGCTTCGGCAAGGGCACCGTAAACAGCGCTCACAAGCTGCCGGACGGCGGCGCGCTGTTCGTCAGCATCGAAGAGTGGCTGACGCCCGACCACACGCTGATCAGCCGGGTCGGCCTGACGCCCGACGTCCAGATCACGCCGTCCGATCAGGACATCGACACGCGCAACGACGTGCAGCTGCAGAAAGCTGTCGAGGTCCTTCAGGGTAAGATGACCCAGACGCCATAGAGCACGGCGCGCGAAGAGGTTTCGTGGCCAGACCAACGCCAACTCAATCACGCCCTCGACCCGACACGTCGAAGAGCGACAAGCCGACGTACAAAGACGTCGCCGTGAACCGCCGCGCCTCGCATGACTACGAGATTCTCGAGCGCGTCGAGGCGGGTCTGTCGCTGACCGGCAGCGAGATCAAGTCGGTCCGTCAGGGCAAGGTCAGCCTGCAGGAAGCCTACGCGCGCCCCGAGAACGGCGAGATCTGGCTGCACGGCGCCCACATCGCCGAGTACGGTCCGGCGGCGCAGTTCGGTCACCAGCCTCGGCGGCCACGGCGTCTCTTGCTGCATCGCGCCCAGGTTCACGAGCTGTCACGCCAGGTCGAAGCGCGCGGCCTGACGCTGGTGCCGATGCGCATGTACCTCAAGGACGGTCTCGCGAAGCTCGAAATCGCGCTGGCGAAAGGCCGCCGACAGTACGACAAGCGCGAAGCCATCGCCAAGCGCGAGGCGGACCGCGACATCGAGCGGGCGCTGCGTCGCAATAACCGCTAACGTCTTATGTCGAGTGCCCTGCCCTGCCGCGTAACAAGAACATAGGCATAAACATAGACATAGAGCCCGAAGAGCCACATCGCTCTATGCCTATGCCTACCCCGCTATCTCCCAACGCGGCGGTGTGACGCTCGATTCCGGCGGCACTGGCTTCGTGGCGATGACCAGCGCCCCGGCCGCGATGATGTACGCCACCATGAACGGGATGAACGCCGCCGAGTAGCCGCCCGTCAGGTCGTAGGCGGCGCCGGCGAGCACCGGACCGACCGCGTTGAGGCAGAGCTGAATCGGCGCCGCCGCTCCCCTGATGGCTCCCAGGGCCTCGCGACCGAAGTAGTCGGCGAAGACGACCTGGTTGCTCGCCACCATGATGCCGAACGAGAGGCCGTAGATCACCGCGAAGATCAGCGCCATGCCCAGCCCGTGCACGCTGATCAGAAACACCATCCCAACCGCGGAGCCCAGCAGCCCGACCACCATCGTCCAGCGCGCGCCGACCTTGGAATCGACGTAGCCTTCGAGCAGCACGCCGGCGCCGCCGAACACGGCGACGACCGTAATGACCAGCGCCGCCGTGTCGGGCGAGAGGCCGCGATCTTCGAGATGCGGTATCTGATGCAGGTTGATCGCGCCGCCGGCCAGCGACATCAGGCTTACGGCCAGCGTCACGAGCCAGAACGCGCGTGTCCGAATCGCGTCGCGACGCGTCCAGCTGACCTCTCGGCGGGGTGGCGGGCGCGTGTCGTCGGGCGGCAGCACTTCGTCGCCGTCGGGCAGCAGGCCGAGGGCCTCGGGGCGCGGGTACAGAAACTTCAGCGACGGCAGCGCGCCGAAGATGAATACGGCCGCCGATAGTGCCAGTACGGCCGTACGCCAGTTCGCGGCATCGATCAGCATCTGCACGCCGATCGGCATCACGGCGAAGGCCAGACGCGGCCCCAGCGACATGACACCGATCGCGACGCCTCGGCGCCGGACGAACCACTTGCTCACCGTGACAGCGGTCGTCAGGTCCATGAGGCCGGAGCCGGTACCGCGACCGAGGGCGTAGATCAGGTAGAACTGCCACTCGGTCTGCATGCGCGACAGCAGCAGCAGCAGAATCGACATGAAGCAGGCGGCGCCGACCACGAAGCGACGGCCGCCGTAGCGGTCGACCAGCGGACCGAAGATCGGCGCGAAGGCGGCGCCGACCAGCGAGCCGAACGTGACGCCGAGAGAGATCTCGGTGCGGCTCCAGCCGAACTCGCGCTGAAACTCCGGGATGAAGACGCCGAGCACCGGGTTGAAGAACGCGACCTGGGAGAAGGACGCCAGCAGCGCGGCGCCGACCACGGCCCAGCCGATGAAGAAGCGTCCCTGACGCGCGGGCGCCGTGACCTCGCTCACGCGGACGGCACGCCGGTTATCGCCATCCGCGCTGCGCTGGCTTCGGTTCCCACTCGACCGATGATAGACGCCGTGCTGGCTTGGAGCGATGCGCCACCCGCCTTGACCGGCTGCGACGCAGAAGCTACGTTGCTCCCGATGCCACTGCTAGGCGAACGAGAGCTGCAACGCATGGCGCGCGAAGTCCTGGCCGCGACCGGCGCCGACCAGGCCGAGGTCGTTATCACCAGCGGCTCGTCGGCGCTGACCCGCTTCGCCAACAACTACATCCACCAGAACGTCCAGGAGACCAGCGTCAACGTGCGGGTGCGCGCCGTTATCGGCAAGAAGATCGGCGTCGCGAGCATCGATTCCGTTAGCCCCGAGGGGCTGCGCGGCGTGGCACAACGAGCCGTCGATCTGGCGCGCCTGCAGCAGGACAACGACGAGTTCGTCTCGCTGCCGGGCCCGACGCCGATCACGCCCGTCGAGGCGCGCCTCGACCGCACCGCGAACTGCAGCCCGGAACGTCGCGCCGAGGTGGTGCGAGCGGTCTGCCAGGCGGCGTCCGGCGCGGGTCTGGTGGCGGCGGGAGCATTCCGTACCGGCGAATCGGAGCTTGCGGTGGCGAACAGCCTCGGCGTCTGGGCCTACCACAGCGACGCGGCCGCCGACATCAACACGGTCGTCATGGGCGAGACCTCGAGCGGCCACGCCGAGCGCTGGAGCCTCGACGTCGACGAGATCGACGGCGCCGCGATTGCGGCCGAGGCGATCGACAAGTGCCGGCGCTCCGCCAACCCGCATCACCTCGAGCCCGGGCCTACACGGTGATCCTCGAGGAGTACGCCGTCGCCGACCTCATGGACTACTTCGCCTACCTGGCGTTCGGCGCGCAGGCCTACCTCGAGAAGCGCAGCTTCATGACGGGACGCCTCGGCGAGCGCATCATGGGCGCCAACGTCTCGATCTGGGACGACGGCCTCTCGCGCGAGGGCATCCCGGCGCCGTTCGACTTCGAGGGCGTGGCGCGGCAGCGCGTCGACTTCATCGACCACGGCGTCGCGCGCGAAGTCGTGTGGGACAGCTACACGGGCGGCATGGCGGACCACGCCTCGACGGGCCACGCCCTGCCCGCGGGCGAGACGTTCGGCCCCTTCCCGTCGAACATGTTCATGGCCACCGGCGACGCCAGCAAGGACGAGATGCTGGCCTCGACGCAGCGCGGCATCTGGGTCAGCCGCTTCTGGTACACGCGGCCGGTGCATCCGCTGACCGCCGTGATCACCGGCATGACGCGCGACGGCACCTTCCTGATCGAGGACGGGCGCATCGTGGCGCCGGTGCAGAACCTGCGCTTCACGCAGAGCTACCTCGAAGCGATGAACCACGTCGAGGCGATCGGGCGGGAGTCGAGGCTGCTGGGGTCGTTCGGGGGCACGTCGCGCGTGCCGGCGCTGAAGATCAACGGCTGGAACTTCACCGGCGCCAGCGACTCTTCGGGCTAAAGATGTCGGCGAGTCCATCGAACGCTGGCACCCTTTCGATCGACATGATCGTATCTTCACCGATAAAAGCCCAATGACTCGACTGCACAGCTTCAAAGACGACAAAGGTGGCTGCTTCTCCAGCTCACGGATGGATAACGGCGATCCGGTCTACGATAAGCGTCGCGGCAACAGGCGTACTTGTTCAGCGATCTGAAGCTTAGGGTTGTCTCTGGACCGAAATTGTACGAATCGCTGCACAGCGTACGACGGTGCTCGGAACTGCGAGAGCTCTATTTTGGCTCTTCCCTGACTTCGTTGGGCCGCCAGGAATGACAAATGCAGCGCTCCGCTCCTTCACGAATGCAGTGCTTCAGTTGCTCGTCGACAGCTCAGGTAGCGATTGTCCTCAACACCGCTGTTCAGAAGGCAAGTGAGTTCGGGCATCGAGCCGGATTTCGAGCACCGAATCAGACTTCCTTGCTGGGCCTCGAGTCAGCGACGCAGGTTCCAAGAACTTGAACCTGATAGTGAACACGACTGGTCTGCCAGCTTCGAAGCCAGGAAGCTCCTGCGCGGTGACTGATGCCTGAACGACTGTTTACCCTGGACGAGGCGCTGCAGCTGCTGCCGACGGTGCGCCAGCTCCTGCTCGAGATGCAGGACGCGAAGCGCGAGATGGACGCACGCAGCGCCGAGCTCGACCGGCTGCTGGGGCTCTCGGGCGGCAACGGGCACCTCGCGGCGGACCAGACGGCGGCGCGCCAGGCGGTGCAGGACGCTGCTGCCAGGCTCGAAGCGCTGATCGGCGAGCTCGACGGCATAGGCGTGCAGCTCAAGGGCATCGACGAGGGCCTCGTAGACTTCCCCAGCGACCGCGACGGACGCGTCGTCTACCTCTGCTGGCGCCTCGGCGAGGAGACGATCGCCTACTGGCACGACATCGAGACGGGCTTCGCGGGCCGCCAACCGCTGTAGCGCGGCAGTTGGCCGTTGGCGGTTGGCAATTGGCAGCGGTGGAGCGGGTTCACCTGACAGGGAGACAGGAGGAGCGCCGATGACCTCGCACGATATCTTCGCGACCCTCGACCAGGCTGACGACGCGACGCTGCAGCGCGTGGTCGACCGCATGGAGCTGCGCGGCCGCGACCCGCGCTTCGTCAAGATGCGCGCCGACTACCTCGAGGCCGCGGACCTGGGCAGCGCGTCGAGCTTCCTCGACCTCGGCTGCGGCACCGGCATCGACGCGCGGGCGGCGGCCCGGCGCCCCGAGTTCAAGGGCGTCGCGAGCGGCATCGACCTCAGCCCCGGCATGATCGAGGCCGGCAAGCGCTTTGCGGCGGACGAGGGCGTGGCGCAGCGCGTCGACCTGCGCGCCGGCGACGCGGCGTCTGTCGGCCTGCCGGACGCCTCGTTCGACGTCGTGGTGGCGTCGACCCTGGTTAGCCACGTCGACAGCCCGCCGGACGTAATCGCCGAGGCGGCGCGTCTGCTGGCGCCCGGCGGACGCCTCGTAATCTTCGATGCCGACTTCGCGTCGTCTGACCTTCGCCTACCCGGACGCCGCCGTGGCCCGCGAGGTGCAGGACGCGCTGCTGCAGACCTTCGTGGCCAACACGCGCGTCATGCGGGCGATGCCGGGCCTGCTGCGTGACGCCGGGCTACGCATCGATAACGTGCAGGCCAGCGTGGTCGCGGACGTGGGCACGGGCGGCTTCTTCGGCAACATGGCGGAGATGTACGGCCCGCTGATCACGCGCTTCAACCTGCTGCCGGCCTCGGTGGTCGACGCCTGGCTGGCGGAGCAACGCACCGCGCTCGAGCAGGAGCGCTTCTTCGCGTCGCTGACGTTCTACGCCTACTTCGTCTCGAAGTAACCGCAAGTTCGCGCGAAAGTCCCCGGACGACATGCTCTGCCGGCGCCGCGAGAATCCGATCACGGCCGCAACAGCCGGCCGAGACCGGAAGGAGCGCGCGACATGACTACGAGTCAGGCATCGGAAAACACGAGAGGTAAGTACATCTTCGACACGGCGTGGCAGGCTGAGCTGGAGCGCCTGCGAGCACTGGAGACGATCTGGGATGGCTACAGCCGGCATAACCTGGAGGCTACGGGCCTCGCGACGGGCTGGCGCTGCCTCGAGGTCGGAGCCGGCGCGGGCTCGATCGCGCGCTGGCTCTGCGACCGAGTCGGCGCGCAGGGCAGCGTAGTCGCCACGGACACCGACGTGCGCTTCCTCGACTCGGCGCAGTCGAACCTCGAAGTGCGGCGCCACGATATCACCCGTGACGAACTCGAGACCGCCGCCTACGACCTCGTGCACACCCGCCTGCTGCTCGAGCACCTGCCGCAACACGAGGTCGCCCTCGACCGCATGATCGCCGCGCTGAAGCCGGGCGGCTGGCTGGTCATCGAGGAGTTCGATCACGTGTCGTTCTTGCCGGAGCCACAGAGCACGCCGGCAGCGCAACGAACCTGGTCGGCGTTCCTGCGGAGCATTCGAGCGGCTGGCGCAGCAACGTGAGCTCGACCTTTCGTACGGCAGGCGGCTGATGTCGCTGCTGAGCCAACGCGGCCTCGCAGAAGTGACTTGCGAAGGACGCAGCGTCGTCGAGCGCGGCGGCGTGCCCGGCCGCGGCCTCCTGCGCCTCAGCCTGCTCAGCCTGCGCGCTGCTCTGACAGGCACCGGCGAGATGGACGACACCGCCGTGGACGCGATGGCGGCGTTGCTGGACGACCCAACTTTCTGCTGGCAGTCGCAGATCATGGTCGCGGCGAGGGCCAGGAAGCCTTAACCGCCGATCGGCTGAAAATTCTTTCGAATCGCTGTTGACCTTACAGTCACTGGAAGCTTTACGCTGCCTGCATGAGCGACAACCTGACGATCGGTCGAGTCTCCCAGCGCACCGGTTTGCCCGCGAAGACGATTCGCTTCTACGAGGACGAGGGCCTGATCCCGCGGCCGAGTCGAGGTTCAAACGGCTACCGTCTATACCGCGAGAACGACGTCGCGCGCCTGCAGATGGTGCGCCGCGCCCGTCTGCTGGGCCTCGACCTGCCGGCGATCAGGTCGCTGCTCGACCGGGCGCTCTCGGCCGACTGCGCCACGTTCGGCGACGAGCTGATCGCGACGCTACGACGCCAGCGAGACGAGATCGAGCGACGCCTGACCGAGCTGACGCTGCTGCGCGACGAACTGTCGGCGCTCGAAGAACACGTCAAACACTGCTGCGAGGGCTGCGATCCCGGCGTCATGGCCGTCGATTGCGTCTCCTGCAGCCTGATCGAAGACCTGACGGAAGGAGGTGAGAAGAATGCCTGCTGCTGACGAGATCGAGATCATCCCCGTGATCGACGTATCGGAGTCTGGCGACTGCGATTGCGATTGCGATTGCTGCCCGGACTGCCCGCCCGACTGCTGCTAGCGTCGCGGCGACTCGTGCGGCGGCTGCAGACGCCGCACGGGCTATCAGCTGTAAGCAATCAGCCTACGGTGGGCTGAAGCCGTCGTTGCGAGGAGTGGAGCGACGAAGCAACCTCGGGGCTCCCGGAGCCGGATCTAAGTTGACGCCACTAAAGTGGGCCGCCAGCCGTCCCTGGAGCCCAGTCCTCGATCGCCATCTTCGCCACCTGATCGCCCATGCGGATCGAGTAGTTCTGGCCGCGGTCCTCGGGGTAGATCTGCTGCATATTCGCGAGGTAGAGACCCGGCACCGGCGTGCGATGGTCCGGTAGGTCGTCTCGGTAGTGGCGCCGGATCACAGGCTGCGCATTCGGGCCCTTGAATACCCAGCGGTCGACCACCCAATCGCGGTTGAAGCCGGGATTGAACTTCGCGAGGTGGGGCAGATACAGATCGTCGAGCTCTTCGTTGCTGAGCGAGAACCAGGGATGGTTCGGCGTCAGGTAGTTCGAGAGATAGACGAGGTTGAGGCCGCCGTAGCGTTCCTTCTCGATGAAGTTCGTGTGCTCGATCACGGCGATGAACGGCGTGCCGGGGTCGCTGATGTTGAGCCAGTAGATCGGCGTCAGCGATTGCTTCAGCGCCAGGACGTAGCACAGCGCCCACTGCCAGCGCGCCGCCGACACGCGACGCTCGTACTCGGCGCCGAGCGCTGGCGCCATCGGCAGGAAGCGCTCGGACGGCACGCAGGCGATGACGGCATCGGCCTCGATACGGCGCCCGTCCTGCAGCACGAGGCCGTCGGCATGACCGCCGCTCGACACGGTGATCTGCTGCACCGGTGCCGAGGTTTCGACCGTCGCGCCGGCTCGTACACGCTTCTCTAGCTCGCGGATGTAGACGCCGAAGCTGCCGCGCATGTAGCCGAGCTGTTCTTTCTGCCTGACGCCGGAGCCGCGCGACGAGAAGCGCAGGTGAATCTTGCTCCACAGCCAGGCCATCGCCACGTCTTCAGCCTGGTCGGCGAACTTGCCGCGCAGCAGCGGCCCCCAGACGACATCGAGCCCCTTCTGCCCCACGTAGCGCCGGATCCACTCCCAGGCCGTGATCTCCTCGTAGCGATGCCAATCGTTCTGACGCCGGAGGTAAACTCCTGCCAGACCGAGACGCACGCGGTCGACCAGCGGCAGCGGCTTGAAGCGCAGCAGGTCGAGCGGCGTGACGAAGGGCCAGATGCGCCCGTCGCGATAGAAGCCGACCTTCGAGTCCTTCCAGACGAGCCGTTCGCCGAGGCCGAGCTCGTTGATCAGATCGATGATCGTCGTGTCGGTCGTGAAGATGTGGTGGTAAAACTCCTCGAGCGGCTCGCCGCCGGCATCGAAGGTGCGCACAAGGCCGCCGAGTTGCGGCGCCGCCTCGAACAGCGATACTTCATGCCCGCCCTGCAGCAGCCGATACGCCGCGGTGAGCCCGGCAACGCCGCCGCCGACGATCGCGACGCGCACTACTCGGGCGCTCCCAACGGTGGCAGCGGCTGCGACGGCTGAGGCTTCGGAATGCCGAGCAGCTCGTGCAGCGATATCTGGGCCGTCCAGATGAAGACGAATCCAACCACGATCACGGGGCCCAGCAGCAAGGCGTGCAGCGCCAGGGCGTAGGCCGACGCCTTGGCGCCCGCGACGCCAAAAAACGACAGCACCTCCTTGGTCGTCACCTCGAAGGGTCCGACGCCGCCCGGCGAAGAGAACACGGCCAGCGCCAGGTTCGCCGCGGCCGTGACGACCAGGATGGCATCGAAGCCGACGCCGACATGAAATGCCCGTGCGACCATGTAGTACATCACGGCCTCGATCAGCCATGAAGTCACGGAGCAGCACGCCGCCAGCACGAGCGTCGAGGGCTTGCGAATCACCACGAGGCCGGAAAGAAACGCGTCGAGCAGCCCTTCGACCCGCGCCTCGAGATGCTCCGGCAGCACGCGTAGCAGGCGCACGATCATCATACGGGCTTGCACCGGGAACATGGCCAGGAGTGCGAGGACCGCTACGCCCGCGAGCATCACGACCGCCGTGAGAATGCCGAGGCCTTTGACGGTGCTATCGGCGCCGGTGAACACCGTCGTGATGCCGAGGATGGCGACCAGCGTGAGACCGTCGTAGACGCGGTCGACCGCGATCGTGCCCAGTGCGGTTGTCTTGCTGATGCTTTCGCGCTCGCCGACAAGGTAGGCGCGCACCAGCTCGCCGATGCGGGCCGGCGTGATGTTGTTGCTCATCAGCCCGATGATCACGACGGGGTAAAGCCGGGCGGTCGAGACGTCGGCAACAGGCCGTAGCAGCAGACGCCAGCGCAGCGTGCGGAACCAGAAGCCGAAGAAGAACACCGGCACGGCGGCAATCGCCAGCCAGTAGTTGGCGCCGGAGAACGAATTGGCAATGTCGTTGAAGTTGGTACGTGCCAGGAAGAAGCCAAAGAACACGACTGTGATGATCAGGCCGAACCAGAAGCGTTTGCTACGCAGCATCGGGCGCTCCGATCTGCGACGGCGTGATGTTCAGACGGGCCGGCGGGCGGGTCGCCAATGGCCTACCTCGTGCAGCAAACATAGTTCGGCCACGGCATCGAACAGCGCGAAGCCCTCGGCCTCTGGGAACCGTAACAGATATGGCGGCGGCGCGGCAGCCCGGCGGAGCGCCGCGGGCCCGACGAGAATGCGATCGCAAGTTGACAGGCTATCTAGGGCAGATCATGATGACCTCGTCCCCTGTTTCTGGAAGGAGGAGCCGGCATGGCATTCCGAGGTTACGTCCTCATCGAGGCCGAGGTTGGGCACGCCAAGGGCGTTGCGGAGGCGGTAACGGCCCTCAAGCATAAGGACGCGCGCGTCGTCGCCGTTGACACGGTCACGGGACCCTACGACGTGATCGTTCAGATGGAGGCCGACGACCTCGACAAGCTGGGCAGCGCGATTACCGAAGGCGTCCAGCGCATCGAGGGCGTGCAGCGCACCACGACCTGCCTGGCGGTACGTCTAGGCTGATTGAGCCCCGGGCTGAAGCCAGGGCAGCGTTTCGCCTGCTGGATTCCGCCGCCGCCTGTTCGTGAGATACTTACGTCCATGAACGTCGACCCCATGATCAGCGTCGAAGAAGCGCGGGCGCGCATCCTCGACGTCATCCCGTTATTGCCGTCCGAGACAAAACAGCTGGCCGAAGCGCTGGGTCAGGTGCTGGCCGAAGACGTCACGTCGCCGCTGACGATCCCGCCGCTCGACAACACCGCGATGGACGGATACGCCGTGCGCGCTGCCGACACGACGGGCGCCAGCGAGAGCGCGCCCGTAACGCTGCGTGTGGTCGGCGAGGTCGCGGCCGGCTACATCTACCAGGGCGAGGTCGACGCCGGCACCGCGGTACGGATCATGACGGGCGCTCCGATCCCGCGCGGCGCCGATGCCGTCGTGCCGTTCGAAGAGACGGACGAGCCGGCGGGGCGCAACTTCGGCTCCTTCGCCAAGGGGCGCGCCAGCGTCGGCGTATTCAAGGCGGCAGACCCCGGCGCCAACCTGCGCTACGCCGGCGAAGATGTGCAGCGCGGCAGCATGGTGATGCGCGCCGGCACGGAGCTGCGCGCCGCGCAGATCGGCGTGCTGGCGTCGCTGGGCAAGGCAGACGTCAGTGTCTACCGGCGCCCCGTCGTCGCGATCATCTCGACCGGCGACGAGCTGCTCGAGCTCGGCCAGGCGCACTCCGAGGGCAAAATCTACGACGCGAACAGCTACAGCGTCGCCGCCTTGGCAGCCGAAGCAGGCGCCGTACCGATGCGCCTCGGCATCGCGCGCGACACGGTCGAAGCGCTGACCGAGAGGATTCACGAGGCGCTGTCGACCGCCGACCTGCTCGTGACGACGGCCGGCGTCTCGCGCGGCGACTACGACGTCGTCAAGGACGTTCTCCAGCGCGAGGGGCAGGTCGGCTTCTGGACCGTGCGCATGCGTCCTGGCAAGCCGCTGGCCTTCGGGACGTTCACCGCGCCGGATGGTCGCGTCGTGCCGCACATCGGCCTGCCGGGCAACCCGGTGAGCTCGATGGTCACGTTCGAGCTGTTCGGCCGGCCCGCCGTGTACAGGATGGCGGGCCGTCACGGCTGGGAGCGCCAGACAATCCGCGTCACTGTCGAGGACCGCGTCGAGAACCCGGACGGGCGTCGTTTCCTGGCGCGCGCCATCGTGCGGCAGCAGGAGGGACGCTACGTCGCATCGCTGACGGGGCCGCAGGGCTCCGGCATCCTGACCTCGATGGCGCTGGCCAACGCGCTGGTCGTCTGCCCCGAAGACGTGCCGTCGCTAGAGCCCGGCGACGAAGCCGACAGCAATGCTCCTGGGACCCATCGTCTCGCCCTGAGTCGATGCTTCTTGGGTGACGTCCCGTCCGAACCACCGTTCAACACGCTCTTCGAAAACCTGTTGAACATCGGCACCGGCGTAGGAGTCGCGGTCGCCGCGTTCTTCGTCATGTGGGGCGCCTTCCTATATATGTCGGCGGCTGGCAGTCCGCGTCAGATGGAGAGCGGCAAGTCCGCCATGGTCAACGCCCTCGCCGGGCTAGCGATCGTGCTCATGGCCCGCGTCATTGCCGGCATGATCCAGGACGCGATGGCGAGCTGAGCCAGGGATGCGCGGTCCTTCCCACATATCAGTCGCCAGACATATATCCGCTCGCCTATAGGACGAGGAGCACCAGCATGATTAACGATGCAAGCACACCATTAGAAACCAAGGCCAGGCTCTTTCGGGCCTTGGGCGATCCATCTCGGCTGGCCGTTCTCGAAGCCTTGCGGAACGGTCCTAAGTGCGTTTCTGATCTCGTGACGATGACCGGGCTTTCTCAACCAAACGTGTCCGGGCATCTCTCGTTTGTGCGAGAATGCGGGCTCGTTGACCGCGAGCAGCGAGGTCGCTTTGCCTACTACTCTCTCGGGGCTCCCAATGTTGAAACCATTCTCGCATCGGCTAACGAGCTTCTCAGTGAGGCAGCGAACGGCAGCCGCGGCGGGATAGAGCAGGCAAGCCGAGATCGTTAACGCCCTCGCCAGACTCGCACGAACACTGACGGTGCCCCGCGTCACCGCCGGTATGATCCAGGACGCCATGGCGAGCTAGGCTTGGTGGGCACAGCAACTGCGCAAAGTCGGAACGCCCACGGTCTCAGCGCGCGTTGCTAATAGTGCAGACCTTATTCTCACCGGCTTTGATCCCTACAGTGCCCTCAGAGCTACAGTCGCCGCTGAAGGTTACCGTGTAACTAGCAATGTCGGTGGCTCCAGGTTCGCTCTCGGAGACTCTATAGTTTCCTGGATTGACAATAAGAGGACTCGTGGTATTACCGCAGGGGACGCCGGTCCACTCAAAGAATCCGTCGACATCGATCCCATCAAGGCGCAGGTTAAAGCGCCCAAGATCGTTCGACGGAATGCAGACCTTCCTTATGACCAAGGTCGACGATGGTGGCTGGCTCGTTGCTTGAGTTGTTGCGGCAGCCGTGGCTGAACTTGTTGCGCTTGCGATCGGCGCTGGCTCGGGTGCATTAGAGGTCTTGCAAGACATGGCTGCGAGAATGAGCACCAGAATAGCAACCATGAACCCGGCAGCTGATCTCCTTGACAACCGCGACCAATATACCTTAATTCGCCAGACCATGGCTGACGTAAGCGGAACGCTGTGGGCCGCGCCTGGCTATATCCTGCGAATTGAACCAGATCATTCGGCGCTATGTTTACTCGCGGCAGCATCTTTCAATGCGTCATAGGTCACGCCGAACTGGGCAAGAAGGTCCGCGATCTGGCTGTCATACTTCAGGAGAGCCAACAGGATGTGCTCCGGATGGACATAGGGTTGGCCAAGGCCCTCTGCCTCGCTCAAGCACGAGTCAAGAACTTGGGCAGCCTCAGGTCCCATCACGGCTCCACCGCCGCGTCCTCTGTGATGCGGCCATTTCGTTTCCGTTAAGCTACCAGATAATCGTCTTACGATCAAATCAATTGCTAGGGGCATGCTGCCTTATGCCAACAGGCGGGGCGTTCCCGTTGTTCATGCCGACCGTGGCCGAGGCCTCCGCGAATCTTTCCAAGGCCTTAGCGCAGACGGGCATCCGGTGCGGCGACGTCGAAGACTAACCCGTCTAATCCCAGCTTACGCAGCCAGGCAGATGGCAGCGCGGCGCATTAGCGTAGACGAGGTCCTCGCTCTCCTGCAGTCAGTGGAGCCGTTCCCCTACAATCAACATGGATTCCGTCATATTGGCTACTATGACCCTACTTCACGCTTATTTGTCGCGGTAGTCGACGAAGAGTCGTGACCGTATTCCGCACGAGGCTCGCATATGTCGAGGGCCTCAAGAGGAGATCAGAATGAACGTCACCTACGACGCCGATATAGACAGTGCCTACATAGAACTTGTTCCCGTCCATGCCGGTGATGCCGCTCGAACATACGCATGCGACCCGGAAGAAGTTCGCGGGCAAATCCAGCTCGACTTTGATGAGTCCGGGCGTCTCATCGGCATCGAGGTGCTCGATGCAAGTCATTTGCTGCCGAAAGCGCTTCTCAAGGATAAACCTGCGTCGAAGCGGTCGGCCTAACCGAACTTCGGCTGTGTGCGCGGCTGAGGCGCGAGGCCGGCGTGGTATTCGAGGCGCGGCTCAATCTTCTCCGACTCGGAGACGCACTCGTAGACCTGGAACGTGCCGATCAGGAAGCCCTCGGGGATCGCGCGTGTAGCGACCCTCGATGGCGCTGACGACCGTGTTGAGCCAGGCGTAGCGCTCGTCGCCGGTGAGGAAGTACATGCTGCCCTTGAAGTGTCGCAGGCCGTCGACGTCGATGCCGTAGCCGCGGATCTCGTAGTACACCTCGACGCCGTCGTCGGTCGTGAGCACGCCGCGTATATCCGGCGTGACTACGTTGTCGGCGCGCACGACCGACTTGTTCATCGCCTTGTGACCGCCACGGACACGCTCGCCGGAGATCGTTCCCTCACGGAACATCCAGGCAGTGCTATCCGTCCCCAGCGGCCCTTTCAGCGACACGGGGTGCCGCTCGACATATCGGTAAACCATCTCGAACAACGGTACGAGTTTCATCCATCTGGCTCCTTTGGCTCTGTGCAGCAAACGCCGCCTCGAATCGAACCTCGCGGCATGTTAGCGCGATTAGCGCACGCGAAAGCTCTCATACTCACCTGTCGCGGCGGCCCAGGAGACGTCGACGCGCTCGACGTAGGCTAACGCCGGGCCGCGACGCAGCGCCTCGAGCAGCGATTCGAGCAGGGGCAGCGGGCCCTCGGCGATGACCTCGACGGTCGAGCCGTTGCTGAGGTTGCGCGCGAAGCCGACGAGACCAAGCGAGGCCCCACGCTCCTGCACGAAGTAGCGAAAGCCCACGCCCTGCACGCGTCCCCGCACCAGCGCTCGCAGTGTCTGGCGTTGGTCGTTCGTCATGGCCTGCGCGCAAAGCTTTCGATCCAGGCACCGGAGTCGGGGAAGTTGAGTCCGCCAGTGGAAGCGCCGAGGCGGTGACTGAGCAGCTCGAGGCCCGCGCCTTCGAGGTGCTGCGCCCACTCTTTCTCGCGGTAGAAGTAGTAAACGCGCTGGGGCAAACCGTCGCCCGCATCGAATGCAACTGGTGCGTCCACGTCTGCCTGCTGCATGGAGGTGAAGACGATGCCGCCGGGCTTGAGGATCGCGTGCGATCTCCGCCAAAGCGTCCTGGATTTGTGGCCTCGGTACGTGCAACAGGCTGGCGCAGGCCCAGATACCGTCGAAGCTGGCGTTTGCGAACGGCAGAGCCCGCCCATCGGCTGCCACCAGGCGTCGGGCGACAGGTTCATGCTTGCGAGCCTGGGCCAGCAGTCCGAGCGCCGGATCGAGCCCGATTATGTCGAGCCCCTCATGCGCCAGCTCGGCGGCATCGTGGCCGGCGCCACAGCCCAGCTCCAGAACGAGCGCCCGGGGGTAGAGCAGCTCTCGAAAGCGTGTGTGCAGGTGATGCAGAGCCGAGCGATCGCTCGAGTGCTCCGCATAAGCGATTGCGCCACGGTCGTACGACGCGATGGTTCCAGCTTCCGGATCAGGCGTCGAGGAGGTCATCGAGCACCGACTCGACTACCGACGTAGGCACGTCGGAACGCACAACGGGCCGGCCGACATCCTCGAGAAGCACCCAGCGCTGCCCGCCGGCGACGATCTTCTTGTCGAGCGCCAGGGCGGCGCGGATGCGGGCGCGGTCAATCCCTTTCGGCGGTCTCACCGGCAGCCCGGCGCGCTCGATCAGCGCTCGCTGTCGCTCGACCAGCTCTGGAGGTGTGACGCCGATGCGCCGTCCGATCTCGGCCGCGGCGATCATGCCCGCGCCGACGGCCTCGCCATGCAGCAGCGCCTCGTAGCCGCCGGCGGCCTCGAAGGCGTGACCGAGGGTGTGGCCGTAGTTAAGCAGCTCGCGTACGCCGCCTGTCTCGCGCTCGTCCTCGCTGACCACGGCGCCCTTGATCGCCATGTTGCGGGCGATGACCTGCGTCGTCAGGTCCGGTTCCAGCGCCATGATGTCGGCGAGGCGCTGCTCCAGCAGATCGAGTAACTCGGGATCGCGGATCAGGGCGTGCTTGATCACTTCACCCATGCCCTCGACCATGGCGCGGCGCGGCAGCGTCTTCAGGGTTGCCACGTCCGCAACGACGGCGCGAGGCTGGTAGAACAGCCCGACGATGTTCTTGGCGCCGGCGTGATTCACGGCCGTCTTGCCGCCGATCGAGGCGTCGACCATGGCGAGCAGGCTGGTCGGAGCCTGCACGACCGGCATGCCGCGCAGGTAGGTCCCCGCGACGAATCCGGCGAAGTCGCAGACCATGCCACCACCCAGCGCCACGATCGTGTCTCGACGCTCGGCGCGGTGCGAGGCCAGCCAGTCGTAGGTGCGGCCCGTCTGCTGGATGCTCTTCGAGGCGTCACCCGGCGGCAGCGTGATGGTCGCGGTCTCGATACCGGCCTCGCGCAGGCTCGAGATCGCGGTCTCGCCCCATTGCGCCAAAACCGCCTCGTCCGAGATCAGGAAGGCGCGGCGTGCGTTGGTGGCGCGTTTCGTGTAGTCGCCGAGGCGATCCAGGGCGCCCCACTGCGCGTACACCGGGTACTCGCCCGAGACTGTGCGGATGATAGTCGTCGCGTCGGGGGCGTCGATGATCGGCGGCAGGACGGTCGGCGTACGCGCGAGCTGCTCGACGCGCCCGGGCCGGTCGAAGGCGCGCTCGCCGTAAGCCTGGTAGAGATGCACGATCTCGTCCGCAACCTCCTCGGCGGTCATCACGTCGGTCTCGAGCGTGAAGTCTGCCTGGGAGTAGACGGCGGCGCGCTGGTCCATACGACGCGCGACGCCGGACGAATCACCGCGCAGGGGTCGTGCGCGCATTTTGGCGTCGGCCGCGACGCGAGCCTCCGTGACCGCTGGCGAGGCCTGCAGCAGGATCACGAGCCCGGCCTCGACAATGGCGCGGCGCGCCGGCTCGTAGACCGGGGCGCCGCCACCCGCCGCGACCACCACGCGTTGCCGCGAGGCAAGCTCGGCGAAGGTCGCGGCCTCAACCTTGCGAAACGCGAGCTCGCCGTCCTCGTGGATTATGTCAGGTACTGCCCTGCCGGACTTCGCCTCGATAACGTCGTCGGCGTCGACAGCCTCCCAACCCAGCGTCTTGGCGACGAGATGGGCGACGGCGGTCTTGCCGGTGCCGGAGAACCCGGTCAACGTGATGTGCTCAGGCGCGGTCATCGCCGGTCGTTGAGCCTTAAGCCGACAAGGTAGGCGGGCGTCGATATAAGGCGCTTGTTGACCGAGCCGACACCGAGTCTCAAACCTTCGAGCGTGAAGGCGCCAAGCAGAACGCTGCTCTCCGGCTCCCCAAACACGACCAGCGTTGGCTGCTCGCGGTCGTCGAGACGAATGCGTGCCCAGGCCATGCCGAGTCGGACTGTCTCCCCATTAGCTAGGATAAACGGAGCTTCTTCCTCAGGCGTGACGCCGAGGCGCTCCAGGACTTCGGCCGGCACGGAGGTGTAGGTGGCACCGGTGTCGACCAGCGCATCGGGTGACTCAAAGCGCTCACGTTCAAAGTCGCCGATCTCGATCTGCTGATGAAACGTACCCATTAAGCCTGGAAGCCCTCGCCTCGCGGGCCGATGGTCTGCATGTAGCCCCGGTAGTTGCGCAACGTCTCGGCGATGTTATCGCCGCCGAACTTCTCGAGCAGCGCGTCGGCCAGGACGATGGCGACCATCGCTTCGCCGATCACGCCGGCGGCCGGGACGACGCAGACGTCGGAGCGCTCGTAGAAGGCGTCCTTCAGCTCGGCCGTGAGCAGGTCGGCGCTGGGCAGCGGCCGCGGCAGGGTCGAGATCGGCTTGAGGGCGCCGCGCACGATGACGTCTTCGCCGTTCGTGACGCCGCCTTCGAGGCCGCCGGCACGGTTGGTGGCATGCGTCCACGGACGGTCGGTCCACTGCTCGCGCGGCAGGATCACGTCCTGCACCTGCGAGCCCGGCAGGCTGGCGGTCGTGAAGCCGCCGCCAATTTCGACGCCCTTGACGGCCTGCATGCTGACGATAGCCTGTGCCAGGCGACCGTCCAGCTTGCGGTCCCACTGCACGTGGCTGCCGAGGCCGATCGGGACGCCTGAAGCGCGCACCTCGAAGACGCCGCCGACCGTGTCGTGGCTCTCGCGCGCGAAGTCAACTCGCGCGGTCATAGCGGCCTCGATCGCCGGGTCGGCGCAGTGCATCGGCGAGTCCTCGACGCGCTGCCAGTCGATTGCTTCGGGCGGGTTGGCGCGCACCTCGCCGACCGCGAGGACGTGGCTGCGGATCTGCACGCCGAACTCCTCGAGAAGGCGTCGCGCAACCGACGCGACGGCGACGCGCGCCGTCGTCTCGCGGGCGCTGGCGCGCTCGAGCGCCGGCCGAACGTCGTCGAGGCCGTACTTGATCGTGGCCGAAAGGTCGGCGTGGCCGGGACGCATCGCGGTGAGGCGCTCGACCTCCCCCTCGACCGGCGCGACCGACATGCGGCGCTGCCAGTTCTGATTGTCCCAGTCCTTGTTGAGGATGCTGAGACCGACGGGGCTGCCCATAGTGCGGCCGTGGCGCACACCGCTGACGATCTCGGCGAAGTCGGTCTCGATCTGCTGGCGCTTGCCGCGGCCGTAGCCCTGCTGGCGCCGTCGCAGATGCTTCGCGATGTATTCCTCCGACAGCTCGAGGCCGGCGGGCATACCCTCGACGATCGCGAGCAGCCCCTTGCCGTGCGATTCGCCGGCGGTGAAAAAGCGGAACTGACCCACCTTAGCTGCTCCTTGTGGCCTCGTCCGGCCAGGCAATCGGTTCTATCGGCTGCAGGCCGTGGCCGTTGCCGAAACGCCCCGAGGTAAGCGTCACGAAATCAGCCGGCTCGGTTTCTTCCCAGTCGATGTGCTCGACCGTGTGCCGAGCTATCGAGGTGCTGAGGATGCACTGCGTCTCAGCCTCGCCACCCTGGTTTCGGAACGAAGTGTATACGTCGATCTGAGCCTGGTCGAGCTTCACGTTGGGCACGTCGTAGAGCAGCATCTCGGCCAACTTCTTCGTGATCTTCATACCCTCGTTCAGCGGACTGCTGGTCTCGACGCGCTTACCTTCGACCAGTGCGAATTCGCCGTCGGCGTTGCAGCTCACGTGCACCGCTGTCGAATTCACGTCCAGCAGCTCGACGGTCTGAATCCCGTGCCAGATCATCGCCGGCGTTCCACGCGGCACACGTTGACTGTGCCAGGCCTCGATCTCGCCCTCGACCAGTTGGCGAATCGCGTCCAGGTCGCCACCGTCGACGAGCGAACGCCAGTGCAGCTGGGCGCGTGTCTCCTGCACGATTGCGTAGCCGGTGAACATGAGCAGCACGAGGACGAACAGGATGCCCCACTCCACCTCAGACGCTCCTTACCGCGAGCTCGTCCAGCGCTGCTTGCTTCATTATGTCCACTGGCGGCTCCCTGCCCGTCCAGAGACGAATCGCCTCCGCAGCCTGGTAGACCAGCATATCGAGCCCGTTGAAGGCGTGCGCTCCTGCCTCACGTGCGAGGCGCAGCAGCTCCGTCTCCAGCGGGTTGTAGATCAGGTCGCTAACCCAGATGCCGGCTCGCAGCAGCTGCGCCGGCAACGGCGACGAGCCTTCTGTCTCCATGTGGCGCATGCCCACGGGCGTACAGTTCACGATCAGGTCGGCGCGGGCGCAGATCATGGCCAACGACTCGTCGTTGTACAGCGCACCGATGGCTAACTGACGCGGCGTCGTCGTCTCGAGCTGCTCGACCGCCTCGGCGATGCCTTCGGGACGGCGCCCGCCGATCGAGATCGAGGCCGCGCCGGCTTCGGCGAGGCCATACGCGACGGCGCGCTCGGAGCCGCCGTAACCGAGGATGACGACGTGCTTGCCGGCCGGGTCGCAGCCGGCTTCACGCAGCGAGCGGATGAAGCCGTAACGGTCGGTGTTGTAGCCGACGAGGCGCCCGGCCTGCTTGACGATGGTATTCACGGCGCCGATCGCCCGCGCGGTCGCATCGACCTCGTCAAGCAGCGGCATAACGGCCTGCTTGTGCGGCACCGTGACGTTCATGCCCAGCATCTCGGGTTCACGCACGCGTGCGACAGCGGCCGGCACGTCTTCAGGCGGCGTGCTCCAGGCTTCGAAGGTCAGATCGAGGCCCATCGCCCTGTAAGCGGCGTTGTGGATCGCGGGCGACATCGAATGGCCCAGCGGGTAACCGATGATTGCGGCCAGCATTACTTTCGTCCCGTCGTCCGGCGACGCGTCACGGCTGGTAGCGCGCGACGTTCGCCTGGTGCTCCGCAAACGTCTCGGCGAAGGCATGCGAGCCGTCGTTGCGCGCCACGAAGTACAGGTAGTTGGTCTGCGCCGGGTGGATCACCGCGATTATCGAGTCGATACCTGGGTTGGCGATCGGCCCCGGCGGGAGGCCTGAGTTTACATACGTATTATAGGCGGAGTCGTATTTCAGGTCGTCCAGCGTCAGATTGAGCTTCCAGTAGCCGTATTGCTGGATGTCGCCCGGTAGAGCTGTGATCGCGTACTGCACCGTCGGATCAGCCTGCAATGGCATGCCCTGTTTCATGCGGTTGCGATAAACGCTGGCGATAATCGGTCGCTCCTCGGGCAGCACAGCCTCGCGCTCGACGATCGATGCGAGGATTAGCACCTGGTGAATCGTCAGGCCCTGGGCGGCAGCATCCGCGCGTAGCTGCGGCGTGAGGCGCGTCGAGAGCGCGTCGAGCATCTCGAGCACGACCTGCTTGGCCGTGACGCTGGGGGCGAAGCTGTAGGTCGCCGGGAACAGGTACCCCTCGAGCGACGAGGACGGCGGCCGGCTCGAAAGCAGGTCCGGGTCGACGCTCGTACCGTCGGCCGCGACCTGGTTGGCGGCCGTAAGAAAGTCGGAGGCGCTGACGACGCCGCGGTCCTGCAACAGCTGCGCCACTTGCTCGATGCGCAGGCCCTCGCGCACTGTTACGACGCGAGCAGCGGTGAGACCGTCGCGGATGCGCGTCAGGGCGTCGAGGACGCTGGTGCCGGGCAGGAACTCGTACTCGCCGGCCGCGAGATGTGTTTCGGCGCCGATAATCTTGGCGAGGCGCTGGAACGATGCGCCGCTATCGATGATATCGGCGGCCTGCAGGCGTTTGCCGATACTCGCGGCGGTGTCGCCGGACTCGACGGTGATGTAGACGGGCCCCGTGCGCGGCGCGGTCTGCGACAACGGCTGCCCCTGGACCGGGACGCTGCTCGGTGAGTTGTAGATCACCCAGACGCCGACGGCGATCAAGGCGATGGCAGCGCCGGTCAGGGCCGATTTAACGAACGAGCTGTGACGCGGGTCATTCAAGGTCGAGGTCCGCCACTCCGGCTAGCCAGCCGTCTTCTTCGACCAGGGACTCACTTGCGATCCTTCGCAACGATGCAGCCACCCCAACCCAGCGCGCGTCACGCAGCCGTTGCGCCCTTCAGGATAACAGGAGATTCAGGTTCGTTCGATGCGCTGTGCGTCAAGGTATGCCTGCAGGATGATCGACGCCGCGAGCGCGTCCGTGTCGGCTGCGGGTGGTTGGGGTCGGCCTCGGCCGCGCCTGCTACCGCCGCCACTGCGTCCCTCGTCGGCGACCAGGCGCAGCGCCTCTTGTGTCGACAGTCTCTCGTCCCAGAGGTGCACGGTCAGCCCGAGGCGCCGTTCCAGCTCCGAGGCGAATTCACGCGCCCGCTGCGTCTGGGCGCTATCCTCGCCGCTCATCGACAGTGGTAGCCCCACCACGATCTCGGCGACTTCTTCGTCACGCGCCAGCGTCGCCAGCGCCTCAAAGTCGCTGCCGCCGCGCACGTCGCGCTCGACGCTGCGCAGGGGCAACGCGAAGCTCGCGTCCGGGTCCGAGATCGCGACCCCTATGCGCCGCTCACCGGCATCGAGGCCGAGGATGCGGGTCAGTTGCCCGCCGCCAGCTTGTCTTCGATCAGCTTGCGACCGGCTGCCAGGCCCGCGTCGAGCTTGGAGGCGTCGCTGCCCCCGCCCTGCGCGAGTTCGGGACGACCGCCTCCGCCACCGCCCGCGGCCTGCGAAGCGGCGCGCACGACGTCGCCCGCGGAACAACGCTTGGACACGTCCGGTGTCGCCATGGCGATGAACACGGGCTTGGCATCGATTACGGCGCCGAGCAGGATCACGGCGCTGCCGAGCTTCGACTTGAGGCCGTCTCCCACCTCACGCAGCGCGTCACCGCTGGGCACGTCCGGCACCCGAGTTACGACGACCGACACATCACCGACCTTGGTGGCGTTGGCTGCCACCGAGTCGGCTTCGCCGCGCGCCATGCGTCGCTCCACGGTCTGCAGCTGCTTGCGCAGGCGGTCGTTCTCCTCGCGAATCGTGGCGATACGCGCCTCGATCTCGTTCTGTGGCACCAGCAGCGATGCGCTGAGCCGCGACAGCGTCTCTTCCTGCTGACGCTGTCGTTCGGCGGCGGCGCGGCCCGTCACGGCCTCGATGCGCCGCAGTCCGGCGCCAATTGATGTCTCGCCGATGACGATGATCGAGCCGACCTCGCCGGAGGCGTGCACGTGGGTGCCGCCGCACAGCTCGTGGCTGAAGCAGTCGTGCAGGTCGATGTCGCAGACGCCGACCACCCGTACGACGTCCGCGTATTTGTCGCCGAAGAACGCGAGGGCACCGTCACGCAGCGCCTCTTCGTAAGACTTGTGCTCGATGTGTACCGTGAGGTTGTCGCGCACAACGCGGTTGGCCAGAGCCTCGACCTCGCGTAGCTGGGCCGGCGTCAGCGCTTCGAGATGGGTGAAGTCGAAACGCAGGCGGTCCGGCGTGACCAGCGAGCCGGCCTGCCGCACGTGCGTGCCGAGCACTTGACGCAAGGCGGCGTGCAGGATGTGCGTGCCGGTGTGGTTGCGCATCGTGTCGCCGCGTAGCGACTCGTCGACGCGCGCCTCGATTGGGTCACCGACCGAGAGCGTGCCCTCGATCAGACGCCCGACGTGCGCCACGATGCCGCCATCGCCGACGGCCTGCGTGTCTTCGACAACGAAGCGTCCCTCCGGCCAGACGAGCTCGCCACGATCGCCGAGCTGGCCTCCGCCCTCGGCGTAAAACGGCGTCTGGTTGAGCACGATCTCGACGCGGTGGTCTTGCGACGCCATCGCGGGCGTGAGCTGACGCACGATGGTCGAGCCGTCGAGCACGATGGCTTCGACCAGGGAGAAGGCGCGCGTCGTCTCGTAGCCTACGAACTCGCTGTGATGCAGGCCGAGCTCGGCGTAAGTCTGGATGCGCTCCGAGTCGCCCTCGAACTTGGTTGCGGCGCGCGATCGCTGCCGCTGCTCCTGCATGAGCGCCTCGAAGCGCTCCGGGTCGGCGACGCTGAAACCGTCCTCGAACAACAGCTCCTGCGTCAGCTCCGGCGGAAAGCCGTGCGTGTCCCAGAGTTGGAACACCTCGGCGCCGGAGATCTGCTTGTCGGCGGCGTGCGTCTTCTTGAAGTCCTCGATCAGCGCCCTGCCCTGCCACAGCGTCTCGAAGAAGCGAGTCTCCTCGCTGCGTAGGGTCTGTAGCACAAAGTCGGCCCGTTCGCGCAGGCTCTCGTGCTCGTCCTGCATCAGCGCGATCACGGCGTCGGCAGTCTGGTCGAGGAACTGCTGGCCCTGCTTGAGTCGTTGTCCGTAGCTGGTGCCGCGTCGGATCAGGCGTCGCAGCACGTAACCGCGGCCGTCGTTAGCGGGCGTGACGCCGTCTGCGATCAGGAAGGTCGCGGCGCGCGTGTGCTCCGCGACGACACGGATAGCGCGCTTCTCTTCCGGCGTCGCGTCGTCGTAGGAGACGCCGGAAAGCTGCTCCACACGCTCGATGATTGGGCGGAAGACGTCGGTTTCGTAGATGCTGGGTGGCGTCGTCCACTGCTTCGGGCGCCCCTGCCAGTCGACGCTGTTCTGCCACATGTAGACCGGCGCCCAGCGCTCGAGGCCGGCGCCGGTGTCGACATTGCGCATCGGCAGCGGGCGGCGCGTCTTGCCGTCCTCCTCCTGGTACTCGGACATGAACACGAGGTTCCAGATCTCGAGGAAGCGGCCGCAGTCATGGGTCGGCGGCGAGCAGTCCGGCTGACCGCAGCCCTGCTCGGGGCCGAAGTCGTAATAAATCTCGGTGTTGGGGCCGCAGGGGCCGGCGCCGCCCTTGATCATGAACCAGTAGTTCTCGCTCTCGTCGAAGCGCACGATGCGCTCCGGCGGGATGCCGACGCTGCGCCAGAGGTCGTAGGCCTCGTCGTCCTCGAGGAAGACGGTGGCCCAGATGCGGGCAGGCGAGAGCCCCATGCCCTTCGGCTCCGGGCCGGTAAGCAGCTCCCATGCCCAGGGGATGACCTCGGCCTTGAAGTAGTCGCCGACGCTGAAGTTGCCCAGCATCTCGAAGAAGGTGCAGTGTGAGTTGTCGCCGACCTCCTCGATGTCGGAGGTACGGAAGCACTTCTGAATCGAGGTCATACGACGCGCCGGCGGTTCGGCCATGCCCATGAAGTAAGGCTTCATCTGGTTCATGCCGGCGTTGCTGAACAGCAGCGTGCGCTCCTCCGGCGGCGGGATCAGCGACGACGACGGCACGCGCCGGTGCTGCCGATCGGCGAAGAAGCCGGTGAATAGCTGTCGAATCTGGTTCGTATTCATCAGTCGGAGTGTCTCACGCGACGGGTTTGCTGAGAAGGCAGGCCGTCACAAAGGACGGGCCTGCCTTCAATCGAGGTTTCGTGCAACGGAGCGCAGCAGCTATCGAGCACTCCGGGATTAGGACGAAGTGATCGTTATCGACTGGATGGTATCGGGCGCGGGACCGCCGCCATCGCTGTTGCCTGTGAGGTTGAGCAGCGAGAGCTGGTTGAGCACGTCCATGCCCGAGGTGACCTGCCCGAAGATGGTGTACTTGCCGTTCAGCGATGGGTAGTCGCCGTAGGAGATGAAGAACTGCCCGCCGTTGCTGTTCGCCGCGGTGCCGCCCATGCCGAGGGCGCCCTGGTCGAAGGGCAGATCGGTCGTCTCCTTGGGGATCGAGAAGCCGGGCGTGCCGTAGCCGGTCTGAGTCGGGTCGCCGGTCTGTGCGGTGAACTTGCTGCCGTCCGAGTTGGCGACGAGCTCCATGAACGGCGTGCCGTTGTAGTAACCGTCGTTAGCCAGGAAGACGAAAGTGTTGACCGTCTCGGGCGCTTTGTCGGCGTAGAGCTGAACCTGGATGTCGCCCTTGTCGGTCTTGATTGTCGCCACGTATGACTTCGAGGTGTCGATCGCCATCGGCGGAGCCGCGTTGTAACGCTTTATCTTCGCCGTGGCGCCGGAAGCCCCGGTCGCGCCGCTGGCGCCCGTCGCGGCGGCTCCTGATGCACCGACCGGCACATCTGGGGCCTCGTTCATCTGCTGGGGTCCGGCGCTGTTGGTGTTCTTGGTGCTGCTCAGAGCGCCGAACAGCAAACCCAGCACCATCGTAAGACCAGCGACAAACGCCACGACCATGAACAGCTTGGGATTGCCGAGGAACTTTAGCGGCCCCGGCAGGTCCATTTCCGAGTACTTGATGTCGGAGACGCCGCCGACATTCTCGCGCCGAGAGCGACGATTCTGCGGCGGCTGGTTCATCGACATGCTGTTCCTACCTCGTTCGAGACTGCAACCTCAGTATAGCAAGGGAGTCATCTGCGCAAAACGTTAAGCCGCGTTATCAGGTTACGAAGACTTTCTCGGGGCGCCAGTCACGCGAGCCGGTCGCGCGCAGCACCGCCAGGAAATCGCCCGAGGCGCTGTAGGCACGGCATAGCTCCTCCGGCGCCGCATCCAGGGCATCGGCCTGCAGCTGGGGCGCGACGCCGTGGCGCAGACGCGTCTCGTTCTCGTCGCCGAGGATCGCGGCGCGACGGCCCAGCAGCACCTCGTCCGGCGCGTAGAGGCGCTCGCGCCATCGGCCCGAAGCCAGCTCCTCACGCAGCGTGTCGATGTCCACAGCGTTTTCGACATGAAAGCTGCCGACGCGCGTGCGACGCAGGGCCGCCAGCGAGCCGCCGACGCCCAACGCGGCGCCGATATCGTGCGCCAGCGAGCGTACGTAGAAGCCTTTGCTGCAGACGATGCGCAGCTCGATCAGCGGCGGTTCATATGATGTTATGTCGAGTTCATCTATCCTCACGGGCCGTGGTTCGAGCTCGACCGTTTCACCACGGCGCGCCTTCTTGTACAGCGCCTCGCCCTCGCGCTTGATTGCGCTGTACAGCGGCGGCGTCTGCATGATCTCGCCGCGAAACGCGGACAGCGCCGCCTCGACAGCGTCTCGCGTGACACCGGCCGCGTCGGCGCGCGAGACGACCTCCCCTTCCGCATCGTAGGTATCGGTCTCGACGCCGAGTCGCACTCTTGCCATGTAGGTCTTGGTGGCGTCGACCAGGTACTCGGTGAGTCGCGTCGCCTGACCAAGCAGCAGCGGCAGCACACCCGTCGCGGCAGGATCGAGCGTGCCGGCGTGCCCGACGCGCCGTTCGCCACAACGCCCGCGCACGAAGCGCACGACATCGAACGAGGTCCAGTCAGCGGGCTTATCGACGTTGAGGATGCCGGAAATCACGGGCTAACTAACATACATACAAACGGCAAAGCGCAAGCGGACGTCAAGCCTCTGAGCCGCCGCCGGCCTGCTCAGTCGTTGCCTGGTCCTCGTGAATTACCCGCTCGATGTGGGTGAGCATCGCAGCGCCCTCCGCGATTGAGTTATCGAGGCGGAAGTTCAG
Source organism: uncultured Chloroflexia bacterium (assembly GCA_963732945.1). Taxonomy (GTDB): domain Bacteria; phylum Chloroflexota; class Dehalococcoidia; order DSTF01; family WHTK01; genus WHTK01. The sequence continues at coordinate 406,677 of CAVTBL010000003.1, read as the reverse complement.
GAACGGCACGCGGCGCAGCTCCAGACGGTGCACCAGCTCGCGGTGCAGGTAGCCGGCGGCGGCGTTGAGCGCCTTGATCGCCTCGTTCTGGTCGGCCGTCTCGCTCATCACGCTGACGTCAACGCGCGCGTTCAACAGATCGGGCGTGGTGTCGACGCGCGTAATCGAGATCAGCCCGTCGAGCCGCGGGTCGCGCAGATCGCGCATGATCAGCTCGCTCAGCTCCTCACGGATCAGTTCGTTGATGCGCTCCGTTCGCCGGGTCATGTCAGGAACCTCCCGCGCCAAATAGAAACGCAGCAAGCCGCCGAAGCAACCTGCTGCGTTGGGATCGGGGCCTAGTTGGTGCGCTCTTTGTGATAGAACTCGAAGATGTCGCCTTCTTTGATGGCGTCGAAGCCCTCGAGTGAGATACCGCACTCGTAACCGTTCTGCACCTCTCGCACGTCTTCTGTGAAGCGCTTGAGACTGGCGCAGCGCGTATCTGCAAGCTGCTCGCCGCCGCGCATCACCTTGACGAGACCATTACGCGTCAGCGTACCGTCGAGCACGTAGCAGCCGGCAATGTTGCCCTGACGGCTGATGCGGAAGATCTGGCGCACCTCGGCGTGACCGTCGACCATGTCGGCGTAGACGGGCTCGTACATGCCCTTGAGCGCCAGCTCAACAGCCTCGATCAGGTTGTAGATGATGCTGTACTGACGGATGTCGACGCCCTCTTGTTCGGATAGTCGCTTGGCGCCGGCGTCAACCCTGGAGTTGAAGCCGATGACGATTCCCTTCGAGGCCACTGCCAGCATCACGTCGGACTCTGTAATCGTGCCGGAGCCGGAGTGGATGATCTTTACCCGCACCTCTTCGTTACTCAGGCGCTCCAGCGAGTGGCGAATCGGGTCGATCGAACCCTGAACGTCGGTCTTGAGGATGATGTTGAGGTCCCGGATCTTGCCGCTGTGGATCTCTCCGAACAGCGTGTCGAGGTTCACGGGGTGCGCTTCAGCGAGCAGCGCGGCGTCGTGGGCCCGGCGTCGCGTTTCGACCATGGCGCGCGCGGTGCGCTCATCGGCGACGACGTTGAACACGTCGCCGGCCAGCGGCACTTCCCGCAGGCCGAGCACCGTCACCGGCGTGGACGGGCCGGCGGCGGTAACCGTCTTACCGCGCTCGTCGAACATTGCCTTGATCTTGGCGACAGCGTCGCCGGCGATCAGCGCGTCGCCGGTGTGCAGCGTGCCTCGCTGCACCAGCAGCGTCGCGACAGGGCCACGGTTGGTCGTCAGCTCAGCCTCGATGACGGCGCCTGTCGCTGCACGGTTCGGGTTTGCCTTGAGGTCCTGGATCTCGGCGACGAGGAGGATGTTCTCCAGCAGGGTGTCGAGGCCCTCGCGGGTGCGCGCCGAGACCGGTACGGCCGGCACGTCACCACCGAACTGCTCGACAAGCACGTCGTACTGGGTCAACTGCTGCAGCACGCGGTTCGGGTCCGCGCCCTCGAGATCGATTTTGTTGACCGCGATGATGATCGGCACGCCGGCAGCGCGGGCGTGGTTCAAGGCTTCGATGGACTGCGGCATGACGCCGTCGTCCGCCGCCACGACCAGCACCGCGATATCCGTGACCTGGGCGCCGCGGGCCCGCATGGCCGTGAACGCCTCGTGGCCGGGCGTGTCGAGGAAGGTGATCTTCTGCCCGTTAACCTCGACCTGGTAGGCGCCGATGTGCTGCGTGATGCCGCCGGCCTCCGAGGCCGTGACGTTGGTCTGACGGATCGCGTCCAGCAGGCTCGTCTTACCGTGGTCGACGTGACCGAGGATAGTGACGACGGGCGGGCGCTTGACCAGCAGCGCCGGGTCTTCGGGCGCCTCTTCCGTACCCGAAGGTGCGGCGCGCTCGACCGGGACGTCGGCGACGTCGGCCGACTCCTGCTCCTGCGCTTCGAAGCCGAAGTCGCTCGCCACGATGGCGGCGGTGTCGAAGTCGATGACCTGGTTAATGCTCGCCATGACGCCGTTCTTCATCAGCTCTTTGATGATTTCGACGGCGGAAACGTTCAGCGAATCGCCGAGCTCTTTGACCGTTAGTGCTCGCGGCAGCTGTATTTCTTTGCTAACTACCAATCTCTATCTCCCATCCAACTTCTCTCGTTATACCGCAACCGCGTTGAGGCCGGTCATGTACTCGGTGAGCCTGAGCTTGTCGTCCGCGCTGAGACGCGTCTTCAGAGCTGCGTCCAGGCGTCCTTTGCGTAGCGCCTCCTGCCAGCACTTCGGGTCGTGGCAGAGGTAGGCGCCGCGGCCCGGCTTCTTACCCGAAACATCGACCTCGACGCCGGCCGGCGTGCGCACGATGCGGACCAGCGCTCGCTTGTCGCCGGTTGTGCGACAGGCGATGCAGGTGCGTTGCGGCGTCTTACGCGGCCGGGCCTGTGTCATAGGTTACTCGTCGTCGGATTCTTTCAGGCCGAAGAAGTCAAAGTCCTCGTCCTCCAGCGCCGCCTCGAGCTCCTCCTCAATCTCTTCGTCCAGTGACCGACGCCCACCGCGACGACCCGCCGCGGCACGACGCGCTCGCGCCTGCTCTTCGGTTTCGCGCGATGGACCGCGCGCACCGCCGCTTCCGCCGCGACGCTTCTTGCCGCCACGGGCAGCCTCTTCGGGGCGGGCTGCCGGCAGCACCTCGCTGGCGAACCGAACTGCACCAGCTCGTTCCGGCGCGGACGGCGCCGGGGCCGGAGTTGCGGCCGCGGCGACCACGGGCTCGGCCGTTGTCACCGGCTCTGCCGCGATGCTGGCAGCGACCTGTGCCTGCTCTTCCGCGGCAGCGGCAGCAGCCTGCTCCTGGGCAGCGAGCTCCTCCCAGATCGGCGTCTCGCGTTTCACGTCCGGTTCGGCCGAGATCTGCAGTTCCGGCTCCTCGGTTTCGTCCTCGACGGCGCTGAGGCTCTTGATGTCGATGCGCAGACCGGTGAGCTTGGCGGCGAGGCGGGCGTTCTGCCCCTCCTTACCGATCGCCAGCGACAGCTGCCTGTCACCGACCACGACCTCGGCGGTCATGCCGTCGGGCAGGATGCGCACTCGCTGGACCTGCGCCGGGCTGAGCGCGTTGGCGACGAACTTCGAGGGATCGGGGTCCCACTGCACGACGTCGATACGCTCGCCGTTGAGCTCGTTGACTATGTTCTGGATGCGGATGCCGCGCAGGCCGACGCAGGCGCCGACCGGGTCGATACCCTCCTGGCGCGAGTAAACCGCGACCTTGCTGCGGAAACCAGGCTCGCGCGCGATCGCCTTGATCTCGACGGTGCCGCGGAAAATTTCCGGCACTTCCATCTCGAACAGGCGGCGCAACAGGTTCTTGTGCGTGCGCGAGACCGCAACCTGCGGGCCCCGGTTCGCCTTCTGCACCTCGAGCAGGTAGACCTTGAGGCGCTGGCCGGGACGGTAGTGCTCGGTGCGGACCTGCTCGCTGGGCAGCAGGACGGCCTCGGTCTTGCCGAGGTCGATGTAGACCTGGCGTCCTTCGAGGCGGTGGACGACGCCGGAGATGATGTCGCCCTCCTTGCCGGAGTACTCCTCGAACACGACCTCGCGCTCGGCCTCACGCAGGCGCTGCAGGACGACCTGCTTTGCAGTCTGCGCGGCGATGCGTCCGGCGTTCTGCGGGAACACCTCGATGTTCACGCGTATCGCCGACGTAGGTGTTGGGCTGCAGTTTCAGCGCCTCTTCGAGCACCATTTCGTTGCGCTCGTCTTCAACAGCCTCGTCGTTTTCGACAACGGTCTTTTGCGCAAAAACGCGCATGCCACCGTTGTTGCCATCGATGCGCACGACGAGGTGCATGTCGGCGAGGTCGTCCTTCTTGTAAGCGGACGCAAGCGCCGCTTCCACCGCGTCGAACACGACCTCCTTGGGCAGGTTCTTCTCTGCCGCTAGCTGGGTGATCGCTGTGAGGAAGTCGTTCTTGGGAGCTGTGGACGGGGCCCTGACTGCGGTGGCCAAAGCGCTATCTCCTTGAAAAAAACGCTAACAAAAAGGTGGGCAGAGCCCACCTCATAAGCGCTAACTTATTGGCTTCTTCATCTTAGCACCGCGGGGCAAGGCGCGTAAATATCGTCAGCGCACTTCCGAAGCGCCTCGCCGAGCGCTATCTTCGATGCCATCATGCCCGGACACATCCGCCTCGCAACCGTTTCCGACGCCGCAGCCGTGCAGGCGATATACGAACCATACGTGCTCGAAACGGCGATCAGCTTCGAGGCGCAGCCGCCGAGCGTCGCCGAATTCGAGCGCCGCATCGCCGAGGTGACGCAGCGTTATCCGTGGCTGGTCTGCGAGGACGCGAGCGGCGCTGTTGTCGGCTTCGTGTACGCCTCGCGCCACCACGACCGCGCCGCGTTCGCGTGGTCCGTCGACTTCGCGGTATACGTGGCGCAAAGCGCTCAGCGTAGCGGCGTGGGACGCGCGCTGTATACATCACTCAAGGCGCTGTTGCGGTTGCAGGGATACTACAACGCTTACGCCGGTATCACGCTGCCCAACGACGCCAGCGTCGGCCTGCACCGCGCAATCGGCTTCGAGCCCGTCGGCGTCTACGAGCACATCGGCTACAAGCTCGGCGCCTGGCACGCGGTCTCGTACTGGGCGCTCGAGCTGCAACCGTGCATCGGCGAGCCGCCGCCGCCGCTCAGGCTCGAGGAGGCGCAACGCGACCCACGCTGGGCCGAAGCTATGTCTGAGGGCGAGAGGCTGCTGAGGCTCTGACGCCTTAAATCAGCAGTGACTCGTCGAACTGGTCCGGCAGGTCGTTGGCGTAGAGGATCGCGGTGTCGTGCGTCGCCATTGACTCGACCAGCTGGCGCGCCTCGTCGAAGCTCTTCATTACGTGAATCTGGCCCGCCGGGAAGTCGGACGCAAGCAACGCCTCCTTGATGTCGGCGGTCTGTCGCGGCCCGACCAGCACTGCGACGTCTACGGTCCTGGCAGCGGCACGCCCGATCGCGGCGTGGTAGGTCGACTTCTCGTTGCCCATCTCGATCAGGCCCGGTGTGACCACGATGCGCTGCTTGGGAGCGTAACCACCGAGCACCTCCAGCGCGCCGACGATGCCCTCCGGGTTGGCGTTGTAGCCATCGTCCAGCAGCACGACGCCGTTCGCGAGGTGCTGTGGCTGCAGTCTATGGTCCGGGGCGCGGAACTGACGTACGGCTGCGGCCATGTAGCCGAGGTCGAGGCCGAAGGTAAGGCCGACGCCGATCGCCGCCAGGATGTTGCCGGCGTTGTGTCGCGCCAGGAGCTGCGACTTCACCGAGACGGTCTCGCCATCGTGCGTCACGTCGAACTCGATGCCGTCCGGCGTCTCGACCACGTTGCTGCCGCGCAGGTCCGCGTCCAGCGACCCGACGCCGAAAGAAATCACGTCGTGGCCTTTGAGGGTCGCGGCCCGTTCGCGGATCGCGGGTACGTCGAAGTTGAGCACCGCGACGCCTCTCGGCAGCATACCTTCGACTATCTCCCACTTCGCCTCGGCCGTTTTCTCCAGCGATCCGAAGCGCTCAAGGTGCTGGGCGTTCACGGTCGTGATCACGCTGACGTCGGTGCCGCCGACCAGCAGGCAGAGGCGCTCGATCTCGCCCTCCTCGTACGCCCCCATCTCGACCACGAACACGTCCTGATCGCGATACGAATCGTTGACCGTGCGCGTAATGCCCATGGGCGTGTTGAAGCTCGATGGCGTCTTGAGCACGCGGAAGCGCCCCGAGAGCAGATGCGCCACGAGCTCCTTGGTCGTCGTCTTGCCGGCGCTGCCGGTGATCGCGATGATCCGCGGCCGTCGCTCGCTGAGGCGCCGCGAAGCAATGGCCTCGAAACGCCGGCGCGAAGCAGCCTCCGATGGGTAAAGGATGAGGTTCGCGAGTGCGAGCAGATGCCCCGCGAACACACAGGCGAGGAACGCCGCCAGCATCCCGAGGCCGATCGAGGCACGGGACGAGATAAGCAGGCCAGCGGCCGTCGGAAACGCGACAGCGTCGGCGCAGACCACGAGGCTGGTGGCCAGCAGTCGTGTCGCGCGCTGGGTCATAACGAGCGGCTTCTTGGCCTTGGCGACAGGCCGCTTCGACCAGATCAGAGCGCCCGCGGCGCCCCAGGCCAGCACGATGGCCCAGTCGGCGCTCGAGCGGCTGAACCAGACGACGCCAACCGCGAAGAACGTGAGCACCATCCCGCCGCCGACCAGCAGCGGCGTCAGGTAGCGACGGTAATTCTCGCTCAGCCAGCGCAGGTACTGGCGCGTGAAGTATTCCTCGAGCTGCAGGATGTGCAGGAATCGCTTGCTGCGCGTGTAAGCGATCCCCGCCCACGGCACCAGAGAGACGGCGAACGCGATCCAGAGATCAAGCATCCGCGCGGGCACCGGCGGGCAGCAGGAAGCTCGAAACGGCCTCGACGAACGCTTCGGTGGCGTCGAGGAACGGGAAGTGACCGGCGCCGGGAATAACGACCAGCTCGGCGCCTTTCGGCAACGCATCGAGCGCCGCGTGCGCTACGGCGAGCGGTACGTCTGCGTCATTCTCGCCGTAGATAAGCAACACCGGCGCCTTCACCGAGGGCAGAGCGTCGCGCCAGTTCTCGCTAAGCACGCGCACTATGGTCGGACGCATGGCCCCCGCGTTGCGATAGTCCTCCGAGCCGTAGCGCATGCGCCCCCACTCGAGGATGCGCTCTTTGAACGGTGGTAGCAGCGTCGCGACTCTGCGGACCATCGCGTAGGAGCGATTGCGAGCCGTGACGCCGGCGGCGGGAGGCAGGCGCACGACCGGAGAGGCAACCAGCACGAGGCGGCTCACGAGCTCGGGCCGCGAGGTCACAAGCGCCGTGCCGACGAGCCCGCCGAATGAATGCCCGAGCACGTCGCAGGGGCCGAAGCCGGTCTGATCGAGCAGCGCTGCGACGGCGCGAGCGTAATCGGCGGCGCCCCAGGCTGTCGGCGGCATCTCGCTGAAACCGAAACCCGGCAGGTCAGGGACAAGCGTCCGAAAGCGCTTCTCGAGTGCGACGGACGCGCCCATGAAGCTGAGCGACGACGTGCCCCAGCCGTGCAGCATGAGCAGCGGCGGGCCTTCGCCGCGCAGACGGAAGTGCAGGCGCAGGCCTTCGACCTGGGCGAAGTGCTGAGGTGTTACAGCCACGGCTTTGCAACCGCGGAGCTTCCGGCGAGGCGTCTCATGTTGCTTCGATTGTTATCGATCGCGCGGGGCCGTTCAATTCGAGCGCCGCGTTGCGTGTTGCGAAAGCCTTAATGCTCGGCCCGAATCGCCTCGCCCATGACGAACTCGAAGTAGGTAGCGGCCTCGGAAAAGCTGTAGCGCTCCTTGTCGTAGCTGACGACGGGCTTGCGGTCGGGGCCGAACTGTACCCTGAGCGCCCCGGTGTTCGGCCAGCCGAATCGGTTGGCGCCGAAGCCGGCGCCGCCGGCCGGCGGTGCAACGCCGCGGGCGGAGCCGGGCAGACCAGGCGTCGTCTGCGGCGCCGAAACTGCGGGCGGAGCCGCCGGGAGCAGATTGGGGTGGGCCGCTACGAGGCTGACGTAGGTGTCGGCCGCCTTCTTGGCAGCACCCGTGTAGTCGCCGTCGCCGAGCAGGTTGTCGATTTCCTCGAGAGCCGTGCGGTAGACCGGGTCTTTGACGTCCTCGATGCGCGCCATCTCGTCCTCCCCCTGCAAACGTATTCGTGGGAAACGCTAGATCGTGCTGTTCACCGCGAACTTTACGCCTTCGAGTTGCTGCTCGCGCCACTTTTGCTGCAGATGATGTCGCTCGTCGAATTCCGGCATGACCTCACGCGCGAACAGATCGAGCGACGCCATGATGTCCTCGTGGCGCCGGTCGCCGCACTGAACGAAGAACAGCAGCATGTCGACGTGCGCATCCTCGTAGCGCCGCAGGTTCTGGCGGATGTAGTCGGGCGAGCCCATGAAGGGGCCGCGGCGGCCGGCGCGGAACAGCGTCCGAGCCCCCTCGTCTTCGGGCTCCGCGGTCTCAGCCTCGGCGGCCGCGAGGCGCTGACGAAACTCGCGATAGACGTTGTCGCGGCCGTGCTTGACGGGGCCGTGGGTCCATGCGAACGAGAAGCCGAAGAACTGCGCGCCCGCGAGGCCCTTCTCGACCGCTTCTTCGTCGGTCGGAGAGCACATCATGTTACCGAGCGTGGCCAGCGCCGGGTTTATCGCCTTGCCGATCGGCCGGCGGCACTCACGGATCAGCTCGTAGTAGCGCCCTACGCGGTCTTCGGCCTCTTCCGGCGTCTCGAAACCGAACCCGAGCGCGCCGATGCCCATGCGGCCGGCCAGCATGACGGTCTCACGCCGCGAGGCCGCGACCCAGACCGGCGGGTGCGGCTTCTGCAGCGGCTTCGGGATGACGTTGCGTTCAGGCATGCTGAAGTACTCGCCCTCAAAACCGGGGTACGGCGTCTCCGACATCATGCGCAGGCACTCGCGCGTCGATTCTTCCCAGGCGTCCTTCTTCAGGCGCTGGTCCGTGTTGAAACCGCCGAGCTCGGTGCTCGTGGCGCCCTCGCCGGTGCCGAACTCGACGCGGCCGTTCGAAACGAGGTCGAGCGTGGCGATGCGCTCGGCGACGCGCGCCGGGTGGTTCTGATTCGGCGGCATCTGTACTATCCCGTGCCCGATGCGGATGTTCTTGGTCAACGCCGCGGCAGCGCCGAGCACGACCTCGGGCGCGGACGAGTGGCAGTACTCCTCGAGGAAGTGGTGCTCGACCTCGAACAGGTAGTCGAAGCCGAGCTTGTCGGCAAGCTGCACCTGCTCCAGCGTCTCCTGGACGATGCGACGTTCATCGTCGTCGTTCCACTGGTCCTTGTCAGCGGGCCGGGGAAGCTGCAGCTCGTAGAAGAGACCGAACTTCATCGCCCACCTCCTGTCGTCAGCGTTGGTCGATTATAGGCGCGACGCGTTGCGAGGCGTCTTGAACCCAGGACGGACTCTGCGGGATGAATCCTGCAGCCAGGGATCCGTCTCAGCGAAGCTGCAGGTTTCAACCTGCAGAGTTATTCAACTCGACGACGGTTCCGTTCGAGGCGCAGCGCCCGTTAGCTCTCGATGCGGACGATGCCGCGCGTGCCGTCTACCGTGAGCATCATGCCGTCCTTGATCATCGACGTGCCGACCGCGGTGCCCACGATGCACGGTATGCGGTACTCGCGCGCGACGATGGCGCAGTGGCTGAGGATGCCCCCCGTGTCGGCGACGACGGCGCAGACCGTCGAGAACAGCGGCGTCCACGGCGGCAGCGTCATCTCGCAGACCAGGACATCGCCCTGCTTGACCTTGCTGGCCTCGGCGAGGCTGCGTACGACCTTCGCGGGACCGTGCGCCGTACCGGGTGAGGCCGCGGTGCCGTTGATCACGGACGGGTCGCTGCTCATGTCGACCGGGGCGCCGAAGAAGCGGAACAACACGTCCTCGATCGGGTCGGATGGCGGTGCAGGCGTGCCGATAACGGGCGGTGGCACGATCTTGGCGAAGTGCTCGATCTCGCTCTTGCGCTGCGCCGCGAGCGCCTTCTTGTCGGCGCCGCCCATCGCCTCTTTGATCTCGGCGGTGTAGAGCAAGAAGACGTCGTCAGGCGCTTCGAGCAGGCTTCTTGCGACGAGGCGCCGGCCGATCTCGAGCGACGGGTAGCGCATGAGGATGTCACCCATCTGGTCGATCCAGTGGTTGTGGTCCTCGACGATCGGAGTGAACGAGCTGGCGCCGAAGTACAGCTCCTCGAAGCGCTTGAGGCGCTCCGGGTCGTTCGCCAGCCTGGCTCGCGCGCCGGTCAGCAGATGCTCGCGTCGTGCCACGGCCGCCCTGTACTGGCTGTCGGGGGCGCTCTCGTCGCCGATGCTTACGTAGCCCTGGATCGCGTTGAGCGCGATGCTCGGGTCCTCGCGCCAGGCCGGGCGCGTCAGCTCATAGGCGCTGTCGGCGCGCCAGCCGAACTCTTCGAGGTAGGCTCCAAGGTCCTTGAGGAACGACTTGCCGGCGTCGCTCTTGCCCAGCGCGGCGTAGAGCTCGTCGCCCTGCAGCGAGTCGAATAGCTGCTTGAGCTCGGGTGTGTTACGCACGGTGCGGCTGAGATTCCAGATCCCGCGCGAGCTGTGCAGGGCCATCGTCTCGAAGCCCTGCAGCGCCTCGTAGCCCTCTTTGTTGTCTTCGGGCTGCATGACCTCGTTGTAATAGTCAGCGAAGAGGCCGGCGTAGTAGAAGGAGTACAGCAGCATGCCGTGCACGACCCAGCGCTCGTTCACCTCCTCTGCGATGCGGTCGAAGGTGCTGAGGAGGTCGGTGTCGCTCAATGCCGCGAAGTCGGTGTTGCGTGCGCGCTCGAGCTTCGGCTTCATCTCTGGGAGCCACTCTTTCTCCCAGAGATCACCGATCTTCGGCATCAGCTCTTCGACGTTCTTCGCGTAGCGGGCGTGCCGCTCTTCCTTCGACTCGTTGCCGATGTCGCGGTCGAGGCCGTGCAGATAGTTGTAGTAGTTGATCAGGTAGGCCTTGGCAACGATGCTCGAGCCCATGTCGCCGATTGCCTTGCTGAAGCCGTACGACGTGGCGCCCAGCAATAGCTCGTGCTCCAGCGGTGTCAACGGTCGAGGACAGTGCAGCTGGTCCCAGAGGTAGAAGCCTTCGTCGAGGTCGGAAGGAATCGGGAATTCGGCCTGCGCAGTCATGTTTCCTCTCCTACTGTGTTTCTTCGGAACCGGCTCAAGGCCAGAGCTTCTTGCTGGCGATCGCGGCGCCTTCGGACAACGACTTGAACTTCTCCCAAACGACCGAGAGCGGAATGTCGGTCTCGTAGCTGGCGTTAGACGAGAAACCGCAGTCGGCGCTCGCGATGACGTTGTCTCGGCCCACGACGCCGGCGAAGTTCAACAACCGCTCGGCCACGACCTCCGGATGCTCGACGACGTTGGTGCTGTGCGTGATTACGCCGGGCATGATCTTCTTGCCCTCCGGCAGCTTGAAGCGCTCCCAGAGGTGCCATTCGTGCTCGTGACGCGGGTTGCCGAACTCGAAGGAGTAGGCGCCGGCGTCGACCTTGAGCATGAGGCCGATGATCTCCTCGAACGGGACGTCGTAGACGCGCGGGCCCTCGTTGATGCCGTAGCAGGTGTGGAAGCGCACCATCTCGGTCGGCAGGCCGCGCAGCGAGTGGTTCAGCACCTCGACGTACTTCTCGGCCTCTTTGCGCGCCGCAGGGATGTCCTGGATGTCGTCCTGGCCGTAGAGGCTGGTCAGCCAGGCGTCGTCGAGCTGCACCATGAGGCCGGCATCGACAATCGCGGCGTACTCCTCGTGCATCGCGTTGGCGACGGCTTCGACGTACTCCTCTTCCGTCTTGTAGTACTCGTTGCGACCGACGCCGCGGGGCGCGACGGCCGGCATGAAGCCTATCGTGGCGCCCGACGCCGCCATCGCAGCCTTGAGGTTGGCGATATCGGCCTGCAGCGCCGCCTGGCCTTTGTAGCTGATCGGGCCGGTGCATTTTACCGGCGTTGAAGCGTCGCCGATGCGAGGGCCGGCGCGCTTGGCGAAGTAGCGGTTGTAGTACTCCGGGAAGGCGCGCACCTCCTTCGAGCGGCCCATGGTCACCTCCATGGGCTCCTTCTCACCGGTCACGAAGCCGGAGAGGCGCTCGCGCACATAGGCGTAGAAGCCGAGCTTGCCCTGCTCCCCGTCCGCGACGATGTCGATACCCAGCGCGACCTGCTTCGCGACAACCTCATCAACGGCCTGACGCACCCTGGCGTCGAACGCGGCTGCATCGTAGGCGCCGCCGCCGTAGCGCTCGCGCATGGCGTCGAGCAGGTCGGTTGGGCGCGGCAGGCTGCCGACGTGTGTCGTGAGAATGCGGTCGGAGCTGCGGTTCATGCTTGCCTCGATTTGCACAGGTTCGAAAGGAAGGCGGGTCGCGCACGATCATCGGATCGCCTCGCGTCGGTGTCAATGCGAAGTTCAGATTGGTCTATGCGTGATCTGGAGAGCCTGACGCCCGGGTGACACGCTTGCGTTCGCGACCTCGCTGGGCAAAGCTACGCACGTTCGCTGGAGGTGAAGCGTGGGTTCCAAGGTCGTCGTTCCGAATCAGCTGTTCCGCAACGAAACCATAGTGCTTCAGCTCGAGGCCGCCGGCTGTGAAATCGTGCGCCTGCCGGCTTTTGAGCCGGGCGGCTCGCCTGAATGGTCCGCCGAAGAAATTGAGCGCTACTGGCTCGACGCCGACGCCTTCGTCGGCACCTTCGCCGCCAAGCCGATCAGCCGCAAGGTGCTCACCGCCGCGAAACAGCTGCGCGTCGGCGCCAGCCCGATCATCGGCACCGAGACGATCGACGTCGAAGCAGCCACTGAGCTGGGCATCGCGATCGGCTACGGCGCCGCGCCGGAGAACATGCTCGGCGTCTCTGAGGCGGTTGTGATGCTGACCGCGGCGCTGCTCAAGAACCTGCCCGGTAAGTGGGAGGCGGTGCGGAGCGGCGGCTGGCGCACCGATGAGCCCGGCCACATGGTCATGGGCCGCACCGTCGGGTTGATCGGCCTCGGCAACATCGGCCGCGGCACGGCGGCCCGGCTACAGGGCTGGGACTGCCGCCTGTTGGGCGCCGACCCGTTCGTCAAGAAGGAAGACGCGGCCAAGTTCGGCGTCGAGCTCGTGGACCTGGACACGCTGCTGCGCGAGTCGGATGTCGTCTCGGTGATGATCACGCTGAGTGAATCGACGACGCATCTGATCAGCACGCGCGAGCTCGGGCTGATGAAGAAGGATGCTTTCCTGATTAACACCTCGCGCGGCCCCTGCGTCGACGAAGCGGCGCTTATCGAAGCGCTGGACAAGGGCCTGATCCGTGGCGCTGCCATCGACACCTGGGAGCAGGAGCCGACGCGCGCCGACAACCCGCTGCGCACGCATCCGCGCGTCATCGCTACGGGACACAACGTCGGCCACTCCGAAGAGGTTTACGCGGCCCTACCCGGCCTCGCCGTCGACAATATCCTGCAGGGCCTGCGCGGCGAGCCGCCGACCTGCTTCCGCAACCCCGCCTGCCTGCCCGCCTGGCGCAACCGCATGAAGGGCTTCGGCATCGAGGTCAAAGAGAAGTAAGGCTTTTTAACTCAACACAAAGATGGGACGGCAGCTGGCCGTCCCATCTTTGTACTCAGCGACCACACGAGGACCTATTCGTCCCGGCGAACCTCTTCGGGCTCCCGAGCGTTGTCGGCCATCGCTGATCGATAGAGGCTAAATGCAACGATGGCAGCCACGCCAACGCCAAACCAGGTGAGCATGTCACCGATCAAGCCTGTTCCCCTCCACCAGTTTCAAAACTTCTACCTCAATCATCGGCAAGGCGTGGCAGATTTGTATATGCCAGCCGGATTAAATGCTCTCGGAGCGCTCTCATGGGCCGCGCTAAGCTGAGCAGACATGACTGACGAATCGATTCGCGATGCCTGGAGCGGCCCGCAGCCGCTGCCGAACCCGCTCGACGTGGCACGCCTGGGCGAAATCTACTCACGCACCGCCGCGTTCTACGACGGTGTCGTCGCCGAGAAGCAGGCAGCGGCGAAGCTGAAGGCGATCGAGTTGCTGGCGCGACGTCCGGGTGAGCGCTTCGTCGAGGTGGGAGTCGGCACTGCCTGGGCATTCGGGCGCGTGCTGCGCGATTCCGGCGCCGCTAACGCCTGCGGCCTCGACGTCGCGTTGGGGATGCTCGAGGTAGCGCGCGACGTGCTCGCATCGAAGCATGGCATCGCGGACGCGACGCTGCTGCTCGGCGACGGACGAGCCCTCCCCTTCGCCGACGCCAGCATCGACTGCGTGCTCAATACCTACACCTTCGAGGTGCTGGCCCAGGACGACATCCCGCCGCTGCTGTACGAGACGCTGCGAGTGCTACGGCCCGGCGGTCGCCTCGTGATCGTCAACCTGACGGACCTGACCGACGGCTCCGCCGCGGACGAGGCGATGATCGAGGACTGGAAGCGTCGCTATGCGGACGACCCCGAGTTCTTCGGCGGTGCGCGACCGCTACAGCTGCGATCGATGCTCGAGGCGCATGGCTTCGAGCGCGTGACGCGACGCTACGTCGGGCCGGACTGGCCCTCCGAGGTGCTGCTGGCCTACCGACCGGTCAGTTAGACACGGCGGCTTCGAGGCACTGCTTGCAGACGCCGAAGATGGCAATGTGGTCGAGATCGGCCTGGAAGCCGGTCTCACGCTGCAGCGTCGAGGCCAGCTCGTCGAGGTGCGCCTCGTCCAGCGACGAGACCTGGCCGCACTGGCGACAGATCAGGTGATGATGACGGTGCGTACCCAGCCACTCGAACAGATTATCGCCGGAGCCGAGGTTGGTCTCGGAGACGAGGCGTAGCTCTTTAGCCGCCGCCAGCGTGCGGTACACCGTCGAGGCGTCTATATAGGGATAGGAGCGTCGCGCCGCTTCGAGCAACTCGGCCGCCGTAACGTGGCCTTCCGCGTGGCGCAGGGCGCTGAGGATGATTAGACGCTGTGGCGTCACCTTCTGGCCGGCGGCGCGCAGGATGGCGGCGGTGTCAGTCTCGCAGCTCACGGGTTAGCACCCATTACACTTCGACGGTACGCCCGACGAATCGGGGCTGTCCAGCACGGGGCGCAGGCACCAGGACGACGGGGCGTCTAGCGGACGATCAGCACGGAGGCGTGGGAGTGGCGCACGAGCTTCTCGGCGGTGCTGCCGAGCAGGTAATGGCGCGCCGGTGAGGGCTTGCGCGATCCGACGACGATGAGGTCGCAGCCGCGCTCGCGGGCGATACGGTCGAGCTCCGGTCCAGCCGCGCCGTGCACGACCTCTGTCTCGACGCTGCGACCAGAGGCGCGCAACGTCGTCGCCAGAGCTTCGAGCGCGCGCCGCGCCTCCTCGTCTCGCTTCTCGTTGATCTCCTGCGCTTCGGCCAGGGCGCGCTTGCGATAGCTCGCAGGCGTTCCGGCCGGCAGACCAAAGGGCTCGACGACGTAGACGACACGGAAGGAGACGTCCGGCGCCAGGCTCAGGCGATCGAGGAAGGTGACGGCGCGGCGGGCATGCTGCGAACCGTCGAAGCCAATGACGACGCTGCGAACGTGGTTGGATCCAGGCCGTGCGATCAGGACTGGTCGAGTCGAGTACTGCACGACGCCCTGGCTGACGCTGCCGAGCAGGATTAGCCCGAGGTTCGAGTGACCCTTGGCGCCGAGCACCACGAGATCGGCGTGCGTCGAGCGCGAGACGCGAAGTACCTCTTCAATCGGGTTGCCCCAGCGCGAGATCGCCTCGACCTCGATCGACGAGGGGTCGAGCTCGGTTGCGGCGGTCTGCGCGGTGGCCTCGGCGTCGAGCGTGGCGCGACGTCGCGCCGCGGGCGTAATCCGCGTCAGGAACGCCGGGTCTGGGCGCGCCCCGGAGATCAGCGAATGCGGCGCCACGCTGAGCACCGTCAGATGCTGCGTTGCGGGCAGCACGAGACGCCGAATCAGCGGTATGGCAGCGCGCGAGCTGTCGCTGCCGTCGGTTGCCCAGAGGACGCTGAGACCTTTGCCGTTGCCTGGGGCCATATGTATCTAGACCTCGATTGTGAGCATAGCCTAATGTGGTGCAAGGCTGGAGAGGCCGTTAGTCCCTTTCCTGCCATGGTCAAGCGATATTCGGAGGACACAATGGCTGGTCTCACCGCACTGATCCCTCTCGACGGGACGAAGCTCTCGGAACACGCGTATGAGATGCTGCCGTTGCTCAAGCTCCTCGGCTTCGACAAGGTGCGTATCGTTACCGTGTGGGAGAGCGCCTGGGAAGAGGCCGAAACCGGCCGTGACATGAAGGAGCTCAGCGAAGTTACCGAAAAGGGCCGCGCTTATCTTGCTGCCTACGCTGACCAGCAAAAGGAGCGCGTCGAAGCGGCGGGTTTCACGGTCGAGACCAGCGTGCGGGTCGGCAGGCCGGCAGACGAGGTGCTCGACGCCGCCGAAGGAACCGATCTCGTGCTGATCGCGACGCACGGCCGCAGCGGTATCGCGCGCTGGTGGCTCGGCAGCGTTGCCGACCAGGTGATCAAGGAATCGAAGTGCCCGGCGCTGGTCGTTGGCCCCAACGTTGAAGCCGACCTCGCGAGCTACAAGGTGAATCGCATCCTGGTGCCGCTGGACGGATCGGAGATGGCCGAGCACGCCATTCCCGTCGCCATGTGGATCGCCAAGATCACGGGCGCTGAGCTCGACATCGTACGCTGCATGTCGCTAACCGCCGTGACTTACGACCCGAGCATGAGCATGTACAGCGCAGACCTTGTCACTTCAATGGAAGACGCGGTGCGTGAATACCTCCGCCAGATCGCCGATCGCGTGAAGGGCGTCAAGTTCACAACAACAATGATCATAGGCGGCGCCGGCGAGATGCTGCTGGAGCATATGAAAGACGTTAAGTCAGACCTTGTGATCACGACATCGCACGGGCGTACTGGCGTAACACGCGCGGCGTTGGGCAGCGTAACTGACCGCTTGCTACACGGATCGGCGCCTGTTCTGGTGTTCCGTCCTAGCGAAAAAGCAGCCGGCGGACTGATAGCCGCAGCGAACTCCGCAACTGCTGTTTGAGAGGTCTATTAAGGCCATTTACAACTCAAAACCTTGTGCTATCCTTGGCGGGCATTCATAGCCGAGCCGCGCCGGAAGCAACTCGAAGGCGGACTACGACTAGCGCACACACAGGAGGCTTTCGAGGTGCCACTAGCAGACAAGACCCTTACCTGCGCGGACTGTGGACAGGAATTCCAGTTCAGCGGCGACGACCAGGAATTCTACGCTTCGCGCGGCTTCAGCGAGCCCAAGCGATGCCGTTCCTGCCGTGCCATGCGTCGTAGCGAACGCGAAGGCGGTGGTGGTGGTGGTGGCGACAGCGGTGGTTTCAGCCGCGGGCCTCGTGTCGACCGCGAAATGTTCGATGTGACGTGCAGCAGCTGCGGTCAGCCGACCAAGGTGCCGTTCCAGCCTCGCGGCGACCGCCCGGTTTACTGCCGAGACTGCTTCGAGCGCGTCGGCCGGCCCAGTGGTGGTGGCGGCGGCGGTGGTCGCGGCATGTACGGGGGCCGATAGGTTCTCTACATCCCTGGCTGCAGTATTTCAATTGACCGCCTTGCGTGGCCGATGATATGTTGATGCCCAATAATCAGGCACGATTCAGCAAGCTAGGGAAGACACGCAATAGCTCGAGAACTTAGAGTCAACGAACGCATCCGAGCCAGAGAAGTCCTCGTCATCGACGGTGAAGGCACGCGCTTGGGCGTGATGCCCCTACCGCAGGCGCTGGAGATTGCCCGCGAGCACGACATGGACCTTGTCGAAGTCGCGCCGACGGCGATGCCGCCGGTCTGCAGGCTGCTCGACTACGGCAAGTTCAAGTACGAGCAGGCGAAGAAGGACCGCGAGTCCCGCAAGGGCCAGCACGCATCCGTCTTGCGCGAAATCCGCATGCGGCCCAAGATTGATACGCACGACCTCCAGATGAAGGCGCGCAACGCGGAGAAGTTCCTCAAGAGCGGCGACAAGGTCAAAGTTACCGTCATGTTCCGAGGCCGCGAGATGGTCCACCCCGAAATCGGGCGCGCCATCCTCGAGCAGGTCGCGGAGCAGCTCAAAGAGGTCTCGGTCATCGAGAAGGCGCCGAACATGGAAGGTCGATTCCTCTCGGCGATTCTGGCGCCGGGTCACGCGAAACAAACTAAGGAGACGGCAACCGCCGACCAGGGGTAGAAATGCCAAAGCTCAAGACCCACAAAGGCGCCAAGCGACGCTTCCACATAACCGCCACCGGCAAGGTCATGCACCGCAAAGGCAGCATCAGTCACCTGCGCATGGCCAAGTCGAAGCGCGCTCGCAGCCAGATCGACAAAAAGGTAATGGCGTCGGACTCGATGCAGAAGCGCGTTCACAGGCTTCTGCCTTACGGCCTGTCCTGATACGCTAGTACGGTCCCTTTTCTTCAGGACTGAGGAGCAACCATGAGCCGCGTTAAACGAGGCGTCGCGGGTCACCGCCGCCACAAGAAGATTCTCGAGCTAGCCAGCGGGCACAAAGGACAGCGCCATCGCCTGTTCCGCCGCGCCAACGAGTCGCTGCTGCACGCGCAGGAGTACTCGACGCGCGACCGCTACGACCGCAAGGGCATGTTCCGCCGACTCTGGATAACGCGCATCAACGCTGCGGTCCGGCCTCACGGTCTGTCCTACAGCCAGTTCATTCACGGTCTGAGCAAGGCCGGCATCGACATCGACCGCAAGGTCATGGCCGACCTCGCCGTGCGCGACGAAGCCGCCTTCGGCTCGCTCGCAGCGCAGGCCAAGGCCGCGCTCGCCTGACAAGGCGCCGCAACCATAAGCAAGAGGCCGGGCTCAGCGCCCGGCCTCTTCGTTTTGCTCTCGCCCGTCCGCTATTCGTGCTCGGCGTAATGGGAGGCGCCGAAGAAGTCGACCACGATTACCGGGTCGTCGCCGACAACGTAGGCGTCGTGTCCGGAGGGGAGGCTGGTGACCTCGCCGGGGCCGGCCTCGAACTCCTCGCCATCTGCCGGGATAATGCGGAGGCGGCCGGCGGCGTGGTACTGAAAGTGCGGCGCCTCACACCAATCGGTGCCGGCCAGCGGCTTCACCGACTCAGACCAGCGCCAGCCCGGCTCCAGCACGAGCCGCCCCACGACGCCGTTGCCGACGTTCACCAACTCGAGCCTGCCCTTGTCGAAGGTGCGTACCTCATCCGGCTGGGAGAAGTCTTTGCGTTCGTAAGCCATCGTCTTCTGCATTGTGCGTCTCCTTTGCTGCTGCTATGGAGGTCCACTCGCCTCCCACACGCAGAATGCCTTCCGGCGCAAACGCCGCCATCACCCGCTCTGGTGATTCTCAAGAGGCGTTATCCCCACCGAACAGGCACACAAGGGCGCGCCGACTACACGAACTTGCTACATAGTTCGGGCGATTACTCTCGGACGAGGCCGTGGCGCATCGCATAGGCGACGGCTTCGGCGCGATTACCGGCGCCCGTCTTGGTGAGAATGTTGCTCACGTGGCGCGCGACGGTGTTCAAGCTGATCACGAGTTCGTCGGCGATCTGCTGGTTGCTGCGGCCGCGCGCCAGCAGCTGCACGACCTCGATTTCGCGCTGCGAGAGCGTGCTGCGGGACGTCGCATGCATTGCGGCGTCGACGTGAGGCACGATCTCGTCGGCGGCAACGTCTCGCAGAAAGCTCTCAATCGCCGGCACACCCTGCGCCGCATTGCCGAGAGGCAGAACGCCATCGATGAGGCTGAAGCGCGCGTTCGTTATGCGCGCCGCGAGGTTCGCCGACTCCTCTGGAGGCAACCAGAGGAACTCTCGCGGATGCATCACGAGGGATGGCGTCTGCAGCCTCGGCAAGACGTCTGCGATGTTCGAGACGCTGAAGGCGCGCGCTGCCAGCAGCCAATCGGGCTGCGTGCGAGTCTGCTTGAAGAAGGCGAGATAGTCGGCGCGCTCCTCAGGAGTGGCGGTCGGAGGCACCCAGTTGTAGAGCATCGCCTCCCAGTTCTGCTCGGCGAGGCGCAGCAGGCTATCGAGCGGCCAGGCGCGAATCGAGACAGAGCAAGAGATGAGCACGAGCGCCTGCACTCGCTCCGGGTGCTTGATCGCGTAGCTGACAGCCGTGTGCCCCGTGTAGAAGTAACCCAGCAGCACCACGCGCTCGAGGCCAAGGCGGTCGATCACCGTTTCGAGGTCGATCAGGTAGTCAGCCATCGAGTGCTCTGCCGTGAGGCCGCGCTGCGACATGCCCTGGCCACGGCTGTCGTACTGGACCAAACGGAAGCGCGAGGCCAGCAGCTTTAGCCATTCGGAGATGCGTCCGTCCTGGCGCCAGGCCAGCTGGACGTGGTTGAGGCCGAGCGGAAGGAAGACAAGCGGCGTACCGGAGCCGGCAGTCGCATAGGCCAGGTTGTAGCCGTCGGGCGTGGCGACGTACTGAACGGGCGGTGGCTCCATACAGGAAGGATATTACGGGGATCGACGCCCTTCGGGAACTGCTAGCCGCCTCTTAGCTCAGCGCCGTACTCGTGCTGCAGACGCCGGACGATGCGGTTGCGCGCGTCTCCGACCTCTTTGTCGGTCAGAGTGCGGTCGAGCGCCTGGAACTGCACCTGGTAAGCCAGGGAGCGCTTGCCCTCCGGCAACGGTGCGCCTTCGTACACGTCGAACAGGCGCGCGTCCGCTACCAGCGAGCTCGTAGCGATCGAGCGCGTCACCTTCGCCGCAGGCACCGCGGCGTCGACGAGCAGCGCGATGTCCTGGATAACGGCCGGGAAGCGCGACTGCGGCTGGTGCTGCACGACCGGCTGCACCGCATCCAGCAGCTTTGCCACGTCCATCTCGAACAGGAACACCGGCACGTCGATCTCGAACTGAGATGCGACCTGCGGGTGCACCTGCCCCAGCACGCCGGCGCGCTCGCCCTTCACTTCGATCGAGGCTGTGCGGCCGCGCAGCAGACCGTACTCGTCGCCGGCCACGAACTCTACCTCGGCGCGCGTGCGCTCGAGCAGCTCCTCGACTATGCCCTTGGCGTCGAAGAAGTCGAGCGGCTCGGCTGTTGGCTCACCCCAGCGTCCGGGCTGCGTACCCGCGATCGCGCCGACGATTAGCTCGCGCTCGTCCGGCAGGTCACCGGCCGCGGTCATGTAGACGTGCGCCGCCTCGAACAATGCGACGATGCCGCGCTCGCGGCGCAGGTTGCCCGCGACGGCCTGCAGCAGACTGGCGCGCAGCGAGGTGCGCATCACCGACTGTTCCTGGTTCATCGGGTTTTGCAGCTTGAGCGGCGGGTGCACTTCCAGCAATTCGGGCGGCGCCACGCGCAGCAGCATCTCCGGCGAGGTCAGCGGGTAAGTGATGATCTCCTGCAGCCCGGCCGCAACCGCGGCGTCGCGCAGACGCTCTCGTAGCTCGCGCACGGGCTCGTGGTATGGCGGCGGCATCGCGCCGGCCAGTGGCAGCGACGCCAGCCTGTCGTAGCCCGTGACGCGCGCCAGCTCCTCGACCACGTCGTCGGGCTGCGTCACGTCGGTGCGCCAGTACGGCGCGCGCACCACGTAGCGGTCCGGCGGCACCCAGCGCGAGCCGAAGCCGAGGTCGATGAGCGCCGTGCGCACCTGCGTCGTCGAGAGGTCGACGCCGAGCACCTGCTCGATGCGGTTGCGCGTCACGACGACGCGTGTATCGCCGCGCTTCGAAGGGTAGACGTCGACTATGCCCTTGGCGGCGCGACCGCCCGCGTACTGCACCAGCAGCGCCATCGCCCGTTTTGCCGCGACGGCCGCCAGCTCCGGATGCAGCCCCTTCTCGAAGCGAATCGAGGCTTCGGTGCGCATGCCTAGCGCCGCGCTCGTATGTCTCACGCTAACCGCGTCGAAGTTCGCGGCCTCGAGCAGGATAGTCGTCGTCCCCTGCCCGACTTCGCTGTCGGCGCCACCCATGACGCCGGCGACCGCGACGGGCTTCGTCGCGTCGGCGATCACCAGCATGTCTTCCGTAAGCTCGCGCTCTGAGCCGTCGAGGGTGCGCATGCGCTCGCCGGCCCTGGCTCGGCGCACGATGATACGGTTGCCGCCGAGCTTACGGAAGTCGAAGGCGTGCAGCGGCTGGCCCATCTCCAGCATGACGTAGTTCGTTATGTCGACTATGTTGTTGATCGGCCGCATCCCTGCCGCGGTCAGACGCTCCTGCATCCAATCCGGCGAAGGTCCCACCTTGACGCGCTCGACGATGCCGGCGATGTAACGCGGGCAGAGGTCCTTGTCTTCGATCTCGACCGAGGTGCGCTGACTCGCCGTCTGTGTACCGGCCTCGTTGTAGAGGCGCTCCGGCTCCCGCACCTTGGTGTGCGTCTGTGCCGCGACCTCCCAGGCGACGCCGAGCATCGACATGTGATCGGGGCGATTCGGCGTCACTTCGAGCTCGAAAATCGTGTCCCCGTAGTAGTCGCTCAGAGCCTCGCCGACCGGCGCGTCGTCCGGCAGCTCGACGATGCCGCTGTGGTCGTCGGACAGCCCGAGCTCCTTCTCCGACAGCACCATGCCAGCCGACTGCACGCCGTGGAAGTCGACCGCCTTCAGCGTCGTTATCTCGCCGGTGTGACCGTCGCGCAGGCGCGTTCCCTCGGTGGCAAACGCTACCTTGAGCCCGACCGCGACGTTCGGCGCTCCGCAGATCACGGTCTGCTGAGCGTCACCCATGTCGACGGTGACGACGCGGATGCGGGTGAAGCGCGGGTTGGGGTGCGGCTGCACGTCGAGCACCTGCGCCACGCGGATGCCGTCCCAGCCATCGCCGCGCGAGATGATGCGCTCGACCTTTACGCCGGCAATGCTGAGACGCTCCGCCAGTTCCTTGGCCGGCAGGGTCAGGGGCACGTATTCAGATAGCCACTTGAGTGATATGAGCATGAGGTGAGGTTAGAACTGCCGCAGGAAGCGCAAATCGTTGGCGTAGAAGTGACGGATGTCGTCGATGCCGTGCCGCAGCATCGCGATCCGTTCCACACCGAAGCCCGCCGCGAATCCGGTGTAGCGGTCGGCGTCGTAGCCGACGTTCTCGAGGATCTCCCGGTGCACCATGCCCGCGCCGGCGATCTCGAGCCAGCCCTCGTTGCCGCAGGAGCGACAGCCTTCGCCGTGACAGATGCCGCACTGAATGTCGACCTCGGCACCCGGCTCGACGAAGGGGAAGTAGTGGCAGCGGAAGCGCACCGCGCGGTCGGCGCCGAACAGCGACTGCGCCACCTGGGTTAGCGCGCCCTTCATGTGGCTCATGTTGATGCCTTCGTCCACCGCCAGCAGCTCGATCTGCTGGAACATCCACTCGTGCGTCGCGTCGGTGGCCTCGTAGCGGTAGACGCGTCCCGGCACGGCGACGCGGATCGGCGGCTGATGCTGCTCCATGAAGCGTATCTGGTTCGGCGACGTTTGGGTGCGTAGCAGGACACGCTTGCCGCCATTGCCGGTGTGGTCGACCCAGAACGTATCCTGAGTGTCGCGCGAGGGGTGATGTTCGGGAATGCGCAGCGCGTCGAAGTTGTAGTACTCCCACTCGACTTCGGGGCCCTCGGCGACCTGGAAGCCCATCTCGCCCAGCGCCGCCAGCATGTCGCGCACGGTCTGCGTAATCGGGTGCAGTCGCCCTACGAGCCCCTGCTTGCCCGGCAATGACACGTCGATCGAACCGGATTCGAGCTCCGCCATGGCGGAGCGCTCGATCTCGGTCCGCCGTGTCTCCAGTGCAGCTTCGAGCTCGGAACGCAAGGCGTTCGCGGCGGAACCGACCGTACGCCGTTCTTCGACCGGAAGCTCGCCGAGGCCACGCAACACCAGGGTTACGGCGCCCTGGCGTCCGAGGTAGTCGATGCGCCAGGCATCGATTGAAGCGGCGTCGCAGGTCGACGCTAACGCGTCGAGCGCACGACTACGAAGGGCTACGAGATCGGCCAAGGTCGCTCCTGTGCGGGGAGTGCGGTTCGGTTCTGGGTAAGGGCATTATCGCGAGGCGGCCCCCGATGGTCAACGCCGGATTTTTCGCAGACGATGATTATGTAGAGAGACTCGAATCGGCTGATCGGTCGATCTCGTCAGGTTCAGCAAAGAAGCCGAATCTTCCGGATTCAGACGTACAAACTCGATTGTTGCTTCCCGATCGGGATCGGACCTCCCAGCCCCATGGGCTCACTCTGGTGCCGGATGCGCTAGGATCAGCGCGCCCTGCTCTAGCACAACGGAGGCTGCCTTGATCGTCGACCTGCACGCCCACTACTCGCCGAAGCCCTACATCGACAAGCTGCTGGCAATCGGCGGCCTCAGCCTGCCCGAGGCAGCGCGCGGCCCGACTCGACGCCCACTTCGCGCCAACGAGCCCTCGGAGCTGCCGGAGCGCTTCGAGCGCATGGAAGACGCCGGCGTTAGCCTGCAGGTGCTATCGCCGGCCGCGAGCCCGCCCTACGCCGAGAAGGAGAGCGACGCGGTCGAAGCGGCGCGCATGCTCAACGACGCCTATGCCGGCCTCGTGGCGCAGAACCCGAAGCGCCTGGCTGCCTTCGTGTCGTTGCCATTGCCGCACATCGAGGCGTCGTTGCGCGAGATGCGACGCGGCCTCGACGAGCTGGGCATGCTCGGCGTCGCGATGACCTGCTCCGTGTTCGACCGCTCCGTCGCCGAGGACGAGTTTGCACCCCTGTACGAGGAGATGAACCGCCGCGGCGCCGTGCTGTTCTACCACCCGATTCAGAACGGGATCTGCTCGCCGTTCATCAACGACTACGGCTACACGGTCGCGGTCGGCGCATCGCTGGAAGACACCGTTATCGTGCTGCACCTGATCGCGAAGCAGATTCCGCAACGCTACCCGAACATCCGCTACGTCGTCCCGCACCTCGGCGGACTGATCTCGATGCAGCTCGAGCGCCTCGACAACCAGGCGCCGCAGCAGCACCCGAACCTGGCAGAGGCACCCAGCGCGACCGCGCGCCGCCTGTACTACGACACGGTCGGTCACGGCTCGCAGGCGGCGCTACGATGCGCCTGGAGCGCGTTCGGGGCCGGCCAGCTCGTTGCGGGTAGCGACTACCCGGTGCTGCTCAACTTCGAGTCGTACAAACGGACCTTCGAGTACATCCGCGAGTCCGACCTGCCTCCCGAGGACATCGACCGCATCCTCAACCACAACGCGCAGGCAGTGCTGGGGCTGCCGCACTAAGGCGCGAAGAGTCCGTCGCCTTGCCGTGACGTAGCGGAGGTGTCCTCACCTCGGCGTCGAGAACGAGATAACGCCTCGCCTTCGATGGCGGCTCATGACGCGGCGTGACGGGCTGTGGTCGTGTACGCGAGACGTCTTCGGCGCATGACGCCGTGGTGAGGACACCTCGGCTACACGGTGCAATGACGCTGCGTTTTTCGCGTCGTTGCGAGGCCGGCAGGCCGTGGCAATCTCGCGTCGATGCCAAGACGGGTCGTCTCGTCCGCTGAGGATCGTATGGCACAGGTGCGAGATTGCTACGCTCCGCTCGCAAAGACGGAGTGCGAACTCCCATCGTTCGTAGCGCGCGATACGGGCACTCCCTGGGCAACGCGCCCATAGTCGTCTCAGGCGCTGCCGGGCGGCGCCGCGTGGCCGAAGGTCGTGTCGTAGTCGCGCTGCTTGTCCTCGGTGAGGTATGCGGCCTCGATCTGCTTGACGCGCTCGTGGCTCGGCGAAACGAAGCTGTCGAAGCGTATTCGGCCCCATTTACTCTCGGCCTGAGGCACACGCCGGTCGTCCAGCGCCGCCTGACCGCGCTCCTTGAGGTCGTTGAGCAGGTCCCATGTCGCCTGCAGGCCCAGTGAGCTCGTCATGCCGGGGAAGATCGCGGCAGCGATGCCCCATGACTGCAGCTGGTCGAGCGTCGGGCCGGGCGCCGGTCCGCCGTAGGTCGGCATCACGGGGCCGGGGATGCGCTCGTTGGCGATGCGTACCTGGTCCGGCTCCTGCACGTTGTTCAACCAGACGAAATCGACCTTCGCCTCCTCGACGTAGGCGATGCAGCGCTCGACCGCTGCGTCGAAGGAGCCGCCTTCGGCGCCGATCAGGTCGCAGCGCGCGCAGACGACGAAGTGCGGGTCTAGGTCGAGCTTTGCGTCGACCGCTGCCCTGTACTTGCCGATCGCCTCAGCCAGCGGGATACAGCGCCGTCCGCCCGTTGTGCCGGAGCGCTTGGGCGCCTCCTGGTCCTCGATGTGCATACCCGCGGCGCCGGCGCGGATGTAAGCCTGCGTGGCGCTGTAGGCGTTGAGCGCGCTGCCGTAGCCCGTGTCGGCGTCGACGAACACACAGACGTCGCTTACGGCTGTGATGCGCTGCGTGGCCTGGATCATCTCCTCGCGGCCCATGATGCCGACGTCCGGCAGACCGTAGACGTGTGACGAGAGCTGCGAGCCCGCGAGAAAGAACGCATCGAGGCCGGCAGCTTCGACCATGCGCGCCGCCAGCGGGCTGAAGCCCCCGGGGATCAGCAGCAGCTCCGAGCCGCGCAGCAGCCGCCCGAAGCGTGTCGTCGTCTTCTCAGCCATGCGAGTCCTTTCGCCGGGTGCTAGTACTCGAACGGCAGGCCATAGAGCTCGCAGCAGTTGGCGACTGTGATGCGGTAGCGGTCCTCGTCCGAGACGCCATCGAAGATGTCGTCCAGCACCTCTTGCGAGCGCGGGAAGATCGAGTCGTGGTGCGGAAAGTCGCTGCCCCACATCAGGTTGCGCACGCCGATATCCTCGCGCGTCATAATGCCGATGCGGTCGTCCTCGAACGTGGCGAGGAAGTTTCGGTGCCAGTACTCGCTCGGCATCTCGCGCACCTCTTCGGCCGCGGTCGAGGGCTCACGCATCAAAGCCCAGTCGAGGCGCTGCAGGAAGTGGCCGATCCAGCCCGTCTCGAACTCGGTGGGTACGAAGCGCAGCTCCGGGAAGCGTGCGCAGACGCCGCCGCAGATCAGGTCGCCGATCACGGCTGCGACGCCGGTGTGCGCCAGGGCGTAATTCATGATCGGGCCCCAGTTCGGCAGGCCGTGATTCGTGGTTGCGGTCGTGAAGACGTGCATCTGCAGCGGCATCTTCAGCTCGACCGCCTTGGCCCAGAAGCGATCGTAAGAAGGGTCGGAGTACGGGCGGTCGGCGGGCGGCACGCAGGGGATGCAGCCGCCGCGATGCCCCATCCTGGCAGCGCGCTCGAGCTCGGCGATGCCGGCGTCGACGTCCTGCAGCGGGATGCAGGCCAGCGGGAACAATCGGTCCGGCACCTGCGAGCAGTAGTTCCACAGCCAGTCGTTGTAGTTGTGGAACACGGCCGCGACGACCTCCGGGTTCGGGAGGCGGTAAATCGCGAAGAGAACGCTGGGATACAGCACTTCCGCGTCGATGCCGTCGAGCTCCTGGTCCTTGATCCGCGCGATCGGGTCGAGCACGCCGGGGCGCATGGCGGCGTAGCCTTTGTGGATCATCTCGATCGTCTCGGGATCGTTGGCGAAGTGCCCGGCGATGCCGAGGCGCCCGACGCCGAAGTTGGGGCGCAGCGGCTGGCCCGGTATCTGGAGAATGTCACCGTACTCGGGATGATGGATGATGTTGGGCGCCTGGTCGCCGAAGCGCGCCTCGAGACCCTGGAAGATCTCCGGCGTCTCGACTACGTGCGAATCGGCCGAAATGCAGAGCTTCTGAGCAACCATCTCACCCTCCGATCGAAGAACGACAGCATAATTCGTGGCGGGATCATCCGCCCGCCGCGCTGTGTTGTCAAAGGGACGGCGCGACTGAACCATGAGCGCCGAATCTCGCTGAAGGCGGGTGAAACGCTCAGTACCCGATGACAAGCACCCCGTTTAATGGCAGCTTCAACCTTCGACTGACGTAAATCGTCTCGAAGAAGTTCACCACTCGTGCGTAATCGGGGCTCTTCAGGTAGCGCTTCCGAACCGCAATCGCTAGATAGTCTACCTCGTGCATCATGCATGCCTGAAAAAGATCCTTGAGATAGGCGTTGTTAGCTACCGCAGTGCCAGCTTCAACCTCAAGTACAGTCTTGTCTTTCCGGTTCCAGGCGTCCGCACTGAAGAACTTCTCGACTCTCCCCTTCTCACCAAAAAGGACCGGTACCGGGACTGCGTCAGACCTCTTCTTGCCGATCTCTACTTGAAAGCCGGCCATCTGGAGACCGGGCGTCAAATGTGCGAGCACTTGATTGCTCGTCAAGTTATGGGCCTGAGAATTGATCGCAGAATGAACCGAGTCGAAGGCATCAACCACCCGAAGCCCAACCTGTGGCGCCTGGTCTGACTTCGGAAAGAAAATCCAGTCTACTGACACGTCTACCCGAAGAGCTGCTTCGAGGCCATGGCCGCGCCGTCGCCGAGCGCCTTGAGCTTCGCCCAACCGATCTGCGCGTGCACGCGGTTGCCCATGCCGCAGTCCGTGCCCGCGATCACGTTCTCGCGGCCGACGAGCTCGGCGTATTGGATGATGCGGTCCGCGACCAGCTCCGGGTGCTCGACGACGTTGCTGGCGTGGCTGACGACGCCGGGGATGAGGATCTTGCCGGCCGGCAGCTTGACGTCCTTCCAGACCTTCCACTCGTGCTCATGACGCGGGTTGGCAGCCTCGACCGAGTAGGCCTCGGCGTTGACCTGCAGCATGAGGTCGACGACGTGCTTCAGCTCGATGTCGTGGGTGTGCGGGCCGTGCCAGCTGCCCCAGCAGATGTGGTAACGCACGCGGTCCGCCGGGATGCCCTGCAGGGCGCGGTTCATCGCGTCGACGCGGATCTGCGCGAACTTGCGGTATTCGGCGACGCTCGGCAACGGCACGATCATGTCGTAGGTGTCGGGCAGACCCGGGTCGTCGAGCTGCAGCACGAAGCCCGCGTCGACGATCGCCCTGTACTCCTCGTGCATCGCGTCGGCGATCGCGAACAGGTAGGCTTCGTCGTTCGGGTAGTACTCGTTGTAGAAGAAGTGCTCCAGCCAGCCCGGCGCCAGCACGCACATGAACGTCTCTTCGGGCTTGATGCCGGACTCTGCCAGCGCGGCGTTGAACAGCTCGATGTCGTTCTTCACTTCCTGCTGCCCGATGTACTTGATCGGGCCGTTGCAGATCACGCGCTGTGGCTGACCGGGGCCGCCGCCACCGAAGCGCAGCTGACCGTAGAAATCGGCGAACTCGATGCGCTCGTTGGTCATGCCCGACATCGATGCGGCCTCGCCCTCGCGCACCGGACGCGTGCCGAGGCCGGTGAGGCGCTTGCCGTAGTACGCCAGCCCGAAGCCGATCTTGCCGAGCTCGCCGTCGCTGACGATGTCGATGCCCGCTTCAGCCTGCTGCCTCAGCACGCCCGCCATCGACCGCCGGATCAGCGGCATCGCGCCGGCAATATCGGTCGACTCGCCGCGCTGAATCTTCTGCGTGACCTCGACGAGCTCCTTCGGTCCGTCGAGGCGTCCGGCGTGCGTCGTGAGGATACGGTTCGTGCTGCGCTTCATATCGTCCCTCTCTGTCCTTGCTCTGGTTCCGTGACGGGGCGCAGTAGGAATAGCACACGTCTATCGAGTGCAGCAACCGTCTTAGCGGCAAGAGTCAAAGGTCAATCGGGTTTGTCCAGCGCACTCCCCGGAATCGACTGAAATCGGAATCTGCCGAGCAAACCTCGCCGCCATATTCAACAGCGAGAGCGGCAAGGTGGGCATCTGATGTGAGGTTTCCCGCCGTGCCCAGAGGTTCGATCAGTCCTCTCAGGATGTCGAGGTGTCTTTCCGTTGGGTGCACAATGAGCGCGCATGGCTGTGCAAGCCACCCATCGATCCGATCGAATGCTTCGTCGAGACGCAGAGGGTGTGCATAGATTTGGCCACGAGTGGAGATGCGCAGAAAGGCGAGCAAGACTAGCCACGTGAAACCGACCGGTTCTGTCCCGGCAAGCAACTCCTCGAGCCACTGCACTGCACGCAGATGATGCGGCGACGTCTCGTCGGCGGCGTAGAGCAGGAGGTTGGCGTCCGGAAGCTTCACCTGGATATTAGAAGTTACTTGCGCTGTTCCAACTTGCGAATGATTTCCTCGTCCTCGAGAGCTTCCGCGAGCTGCAACGCATGGGTCAGATCGATGCCAGGCCGGAGTTGCATCGGAGCGGTCGGCATCTTGTAGGGCTTGGCGCCGCCTCGCTCTGCAGTGATTCCGGCACGCACGGCATTGTTCAAGGCTGCTTTGAATGACAGGTTGCGCCGGCGAGCGTAAGCCTTCAATTCCTCGACTACGTCTGGATCAAGCGTGACGGTTGTTCGCATCAGACGCATCATATCATCACTACGGGTGCTGTCAAGATGCACTCACCGCTACGTGACCTGCGTGTAGATGTCGACCAACGCGACGCGTCCGTTCGCTACGACCTCGTGGCGGGCGCGCTGCAGGGCGGCTGCGAGGTCCTCGGCGCGCAGGATGGGGCCCTCTGCCCAGGCGCCGAACGATCGCGCCATGCCCACGAAGTCGACCAGCGGGTCGTCGATGTCGATGCCGATCGTCTTGTTCTCCTCGGGGCGTCCGCGCGTGCGCGCCATCGTGCCCTGGTGGCCGAGGTCGTTGCCGTAGGTGTGGTTGTTGTACATGACGATGAGCAGCGGGATGTGATGATGCACCGCGGTCCAGATCGCCGAGGGCGTGAACAGCAGGTCGCCGTCCGACTGGATGTTTATCGTGAGGCGGCCCTTGTCGCGGTTGGCCAGCGCCACGCCGATCGCGTGACCGAGACCCTGCCCGAGGCCGGCGCCGCCGCGACCGCCCTGGTCCTGATGCGGCGCATTGAACTCCCACAGGCGCTGCACCCAGCCGCGCAGGTCGCCGTTACCGATCACCCAGTCGTCGTCCTTGACCACGTCCCACAGCGTCGCTGCCATTGTCGAGAGCGCCAGCGGTTGCTCGGTCGCCTGGCGCTGGGCGCGCTCCCGGTCGCGGCGTTAACTGCTCGTCACGCTGCTGCGTCAGACGCGAGCGACGCGCCTCGATCTCGTCGGCGTTGCCCTCGCCGGTCCTGACGCCGCTGCGTGACGAGGTCGGCGAGCGCCGGCAGCGCCACGGCTGTGTCGGCGGCGACCGAGAGCGCCGTCGGATAAAGGGCGCCATGGTCGTCGGCCCAGCTCTTCACGGTGAGATGACGCAGCGACACGTCGATCAGCTTCGCGTCGGGCCGGATGACGTCGACATTGGTGCGCGTTGCCCAGTCCTGTTTCGTCAGGAGCTGCTGCAGGTCGTACACGTCGAAGCCGGCGATGACGTCTGCTTCCGCCAGCAGCTCGTCCTTGGCCTGCGTTGCGTAGAGGCCGTGGCGCGTCGGGAAGCTGTAGAGGTCGCCACCGGTAACGACGGGCACTGCCAGCGCTTCGGCGAGACGCACCAGCGCGTCTGCAGCGCCAGGAGAGCGCCCGATCGTGTTCGCGAGGATGACGGGGTGATGCGCGCCCAGCAGCATGTCCGCGGTCTGATCGAGAGCGCTGGGGTCGGCCTGCAGGCGTGAGGGCGCCGGGAAGCGCGCGAAGTCCGGAAACTCGAACGGCGCCTCGAGCTTGCCTTCCTGCACGTCCGTATCGAAGCAGATGTAAGCCGGGCCCTTGGGCTCCGAGACGATGAGGTTGTAGGCGCGGATCAGCGCCTCGACGGCGGCTTCGGCGCTGGCGGGCTGGTCGTCCCACTTGACGAAGTCGCGCACCGCCGTGCCCTGGACGTTGGCGGTGTGGATCCAGTCGATCCACGGGCGGCGGTGGTTGGCGTCGACCGGACCGGTGCCGCCGAGCACCAGCACGGCGTCGCGGCCCATCCAGGCGTTGAACATCGCCATCGAGGCGTGCAGCAGCCCCACGATGTCGTGCACGAACGCGGCCATTGGCTTGCCGGCGGCGCGTCCGTATCCGTGCGCGATCGCGACCGCGATCTCCTCGTGGTTGCAGACGATCATCTCGGGGCGCGTGTTGCCGAGGTAGTTGACCAGCGAATCGTGGACGCCTCGAAACGAAGCGCCGGGGTTCAGCGCGATGTAGTCGATGCCGAGACGCCGCAACGCCTCGACGATGACGTCGGAGCCGTATTCGGGCCTCGTGGCGCTGGGAACGATCTGCTTCGTCGTCACGGCGATACCTCCTCGCGAACCGAGCGCGTCAAAACGGCACCATCGTACGGCGGAAGCAGCCTTTGTGGGTAACGAGGAGCCGTCGGGGCAATTAATTGCGGCCCCGTGAGGCCTGGCGACGTTACCGTGTTCTCCGACGGCGTCCTTCGACAAGTTCAGGACGAACGGATTCCAGAACCGGCCCCCGGCGTTGAGCTTGCACAGGGCTCCGGCCGAATGGAATCCCGCCGCCGTTCGTGGTGAGCCTGGCTCCCCTGAGCCGGGTCGAATGGTCGAACCACGCGGGCCCGAGGAAGAGGTCCGAAGTGCTAGTCGACCTCGAACTTGTCGACCTTCTCGTCGTAGAAGCAGACGTAGCCGCCGGCGATCTTCGCCGACTCCGGCAAGGCCTGCGGGTAGTACCAGACGATATCCTCGTACATCTTGTCGCCGACCTGCATCGAGTGGTACGACGCTGTGCCCTTGTAGGGACAGCGCGTGTGAGTGTCGCTGTCGCGCAGTAGATCGGTGCGCACGTCGATCTTAGGCAGGTAGTAGCGCGGCTTCAGGCCCGTCTCGAACAGGACGATCGGCCGTGTCGAGTCGGCGACGACCTCGCCGTTGAGCGTGACCTTGACGTGACGGCTGCTGGGGATGCAGTCGATGCGCTTGTAGGGGTCGCGCACGTGGGCGAATATCTCCTCCGCTTCCTCGTACCACGAGTCCAGCTTCTCCCAGACGAAGGCGACGTAGCCGCGCAGGTCCGGCGCGTCGGTGCGCTCGAAGCCCTCGGCGGTGTTGGCGGGCTCGCCGAACGACCAGGCCGCGCCTTCGGCCGTGCGGTCGCCGGCCGTGAGGTTGTAGTAGGTCGCGTCGCCCATGTGCTGGTCGTTCTTGACCTCGCCGCTCGGCGTGAGCAGGTCCATGCGCACGTCTTCGTTCGGGAAGTAGTAGGTCGGGCGGCCGCGACGTGGCGCCGTCGAGCGCACGAGGATGGCCCGCTTGCTGTCGGCCACCGTCACGCCGTTGAACATGGCGCGCACCCAGCGCTGGGTCGGCTCAATGTGCAGTACCTGGTTGCGGAAGTTGGTCGTCAGCTTGGTCTCTGCTGTGGTCACGAGTCACCTCTTTCGTCCCGAGCGAACCCCGCAGATTGAAACCTGCAGCTACGGCAACCGAGACCCAGAAGCTGCATGGATTCATCCTGCAGAGTGTTATCTCTGCCTGGAGTCCATGATATTACTTCCCGCTGAGCCGCTTCACGATCGGCGCGTAGGCGTCCATCTGCGCACCGAGCACGATGCGGTAGGAGATACCGTAGCGCTCGCGGTCGAGCAGGATCTTGTCGCCGATCGCCTCGACGCTGCCGATCACGGTGTGCGGCATCTCGTCGAGCATCTCGAGGCTGATGCCGAAGTCGTCGGCTAGCTTTTGTTTCTCTTCGGCCGGATGGTCCGTAATCGCCGACCGGTCGCCATAGACGACCAGCTCGAGGTCGTCGTAGCGGTCCGGGGCAGCCTCGCGCATGACGTTGAGCTCATCGTGAATATCGAGGCCGAAACCGGTCGAGCCTCGCGACGTGGTGCCCTTGATCGGCGGCCGCGGCGCTATGTTGACGATGTCGGCCTCTCGTGCGGCGAGGCGCAGCATGCGCGGCCCGGCGCCGGCGACCATGATCGGTGGGTGCGGGCGCTGCAGCGGCTTCGGGAACGGCACGACGTTGCTCAGGTTGAATACGCTGCCGGGGTAATCGAACGCCTCGCTGTTGTGCATGAACGCCTTGATCACCTGCAGCGACTCGCGCAGGCGGTCGACGCGCTCGCCGGGGGTGCCCATCTCGCGGCCAAGTTGAGCGTAGTCGGAGCGGCCCGTCGGACTGGTCGCCGGATGGCCGACGCCGATGCCTGGCTCGAAGCGTCCGCCGGTCAGCAGGTCGAGCGTCGCGACTTCCTTCGCCAGCACCACGGGGTGCCGGAAGTCGTTGGCGATAACTTGCGTGCCGAAGCGCAGACGCGTTGTGACCTGCGCCGCGGCCTGCAGCGCCAGCAGCGGCGACCATTGCCTGCCGAGGTGGTCGGCGACGTGCAGGATGTCGTAGCCCAGGTCTTCGGCCTTGCGGGCGATGTCCTGCCACTCGGCCAGCGTCGCCGGGAAGCCCGGCGTGATGCCAAAACGGATCTTCTTGTCTTTAGCCAAAACTAGCTCCCTGCCAGACTCTCTGCTTCGAGCCGCGTCCGCACCGGCATCATGTTGTCCGATGCCACGCGCGTCCACGGTACGTCTTTGTCCGCGTTTACAGCTACCGACCGCAGGTGATACCACTCGGGATGATGCGGTTCGGCCGGCTCGACGCCGCTCTGCAGCGCCTTGACCTGCTCGAGCAGGCGCCGGCGCAGCGCGATGATGCCCTGGTCGCTGGAGCCGAGACGCTCGCGGGCGCGGTTGGCCAGCGGCCCGCGCTGGTTCTCCTGCACCGCCATGTCCTGGATGCGCACACCGTCGATGCCGGTGAAGCTGGTCGTGCGCTGCGCCATGCGGTCGATCATGTAGTCGTTTTCGAGGTTGCGCAGCGGCATGAAGCGATCGTCGACCTCGACGTGCGGGCCGGTGGTGAGGAACCGCAGGTCGTCGGGCGAGATCGGCCGGTCCGGGTACCAGGTCACCGTGATGCCGATCATCGTCGTGTCGTCGGCCGGCACCGCCGAAGTCATTGTCGCGAGGCCGGGGATGACCGTGTAGAACGGCATCAAGAACGGCGTGATGCGCCAGTAGTACTGGTCATCGGGGCCGTTGCGCCGGGCGCTGATCGCGAGGCCGAAGTCCGTGTCGAGCACATCGAACACCGGTGCGCCCTGGGTCGCGTTGGGGTCGTTCGCCAGGTTGTTTCGATGCAGGAAGGCGATGTGCGACGAATCAACCTCGCCCTCGACGTTCTGCAGGTAGTTGCAGCGCTGGATGCGCTTCGAAGCGAAGCGGTGCGACTCCGGCACGTTCATCCACTCGAAGTCCGGCACCTGCGGCATCTTGTCAGTCGTGCCCATGTAGACCCAGACGACGCCGGCCTTCTCGACCGCCCTATAGGCGGGCAGTGTTACCTTCTCGTTGAACCTGCTCGTGGCGGGCTCGTTGGGCTGGTCGACGCAGTTGCCGTCGATGTCGAACTTCCAGCCGTGGTAGATGCAGCGCAGACCCTCATCCTCGTTGCGACCCCAGAACAG
The DNA here is from genome assembly GCA_963732945.1 of uncultured Chloroflexia bacterium. Classification (GTDB taxonomy): domain Bacteria; phylum Chloroflexota; class Dehalococcoidia; order DSTF01; family WHTK01; genus WHTK01. The sequence continues at coordinate 371,714 of CAVTBL010000003.1, read as the reverse complement.
GCTGGCATTGCGATGGGGGCACCACGTCTCCAGAACCGCGATACGGCCGCTGGTCAGACGCACCGCGACAAGGTCCTCGCCGAGCAGCCTCAGCCGCACCGGCGCGCAGTCAGGCTCCGGCAGCTCAGTCGAGAGCAGCGCCGGCAGCCAGTAGCGCCGCATCAGGTCGCCCATCGGCGTACCGGGTCCGGTGCGCATCAGCAGCTCGTTGTCTTCTACGCTAAGCATCGATTTCGACCTCCCCGGACTTACCGACGCGTTCTTGGGTCACATTGCAGCCTTCTTCGGCGACAGGATACTTCGATGCTTAACGGTCGTACAGCGCCGGTTCGTCGTAGACATTGCGGAGACGCCTCACGGGCGGTCCAACCAGACGGTTCAGCGTCCACACGGAGGACGCGCGCAGGACGCCGGCCTCTAGGCCCGTTGGATGGGCTCGAAGCGGCCGATGCCGAGCGCCTGCTGCACGTTCCACTCGTAGATCTCGCTCACGTCGCGCAGGCCGGACGAGACCCAGGGGTGCGTCTGAATCAGCGCTTCGACCGCCTCTTTGCTCTCGCCGCGCAGCACCCAGATGCCGACGCCCTGGTTAGTCGGACCGCTGAACAGCACGTCACCGGCGTCGTGGTGCTGCTTCATCCAGGCCAGGTTCTCGTTCTCGCGGCCACGGATCGCCTCGCGCGGACCTATCGACTTGCTCATCACGACGTACCACATGGGTTGTTGCTTCCTCCTAGGACTTGCGGCCGACCGTAATCTCGGCCAGCATCTCCAGATAATCGATATCGAGGCTCGGCGGCTCCAGAGCCAGCGTCACGCGAGAGCATTGCGCCGCCTTGAACTCGTCCAGCTTCGCGGCGCACTCGTCGGCGATCCGTAGATTGTCGCGGCGTCGACGTTGAAGTTGGGGCCGTAGTAGCTCTTCCACTGCGTTTCGGCGCGCGCTTTCGCCGTCGCCGTGTCCTTCGCAACGCTGATGCCCTGCAGCTTCGCGATGCCGATGCTCTCGGGGTCGCGACCGCGCGCCTCGGCGAAGCCGCGCAGCGTCTGCACACCGGCGAGGAAGCGCTCGATCGATCCCGCGCTGCCGATCCAGCCGTCGGCGACACGGGCGATGCGCTTGAGCATGGCATCGCTGTTGGCGCCGAGGTAGACCGGCACGCCGCCGGGCTGAGCAGGCTTAGGGTTGATGCTGCCGGCCTCGATCGTGCGATAGCGCCCCGCGTACTCGACACCGTCTTCGCGCCACAGCCGCCGCATTATCTCGACCGTCTCGATCAGCCGGCCGACGCGCTGGTCCATCGGCACGCCGATGCTGGCGTACTCGGCCGCCGTGCCGCCGATCGACATACCGAGCATGAGGCGTCCTCCCGAGAGGAAGTCGAGCGTGGCCGCGTCGCGGGCCAGGAGCACCGGGTTGAGGTAGGCCGAAAGCATCACGGCCTGGCCGAGGCGCACGCGCGTCGTCTGCGCCGCGACCCAGGTCAGCAGATGCAGCGGCTGCAGCACGTCGCTGCGATAGAAGACGTGATCGCCGGCCCAAATCGAGTCGAAGCCGAGCGCCTCGGCGCGCGTGACGAAGCGCCGCAACGCCTCGACGTTCGCGGGGTGCACCGCGGGAATGCGCAGGCCGTAAGTCAGTTCTGCCATGCTAAGCGTCCTTCTGTTGCAGCGCCCTGTAGACGCGTTCGGCGGTCACCGGCAGGTCGAACAGGCGGGCACCGCAGGCGTCCGCGACCGCGTTGGCGATCGCTGCAGCCGTGGCGTTGTTCGCCAGTTCGCCGATCGCACGCGCACCGTAGGGACCGAGGCCGCCATCGGACGGCACGAGCACCGTCTTGAGCTCCGGCAGGTCCATGATGGTCGGCAGCTTGTAGTCGCCGAGGTGCCCGTTGACGATGCGACCGTCTTGCGAGACGAGCTCCTCGGTCATCGCGAGGCCGAGGCCGGTGACGAAGCCGCCGTTGATCTGCCCCTGGTGCCCCAGCGGGTTGATCACGGTGCCGACGTCGTGCGCCGTGACGACGCGACGCAGCTTGACTTCGCCCGTCTCCGTGTCGACGTCCACCTCCGCGACCTGGGCGCTGAAATACATCACGTCTTCGGCCTGGGGCGCGTCGTGCTCGATGCGGGCCGTGTACGGCAGGCTGGCGCCATCGGCCAGCGCCTCGCGGATCTGATTGCAGGCCTTGAGGATGGCCGAACCCTCGGTGTAGGTGACGCGGCTGGCGCGCGGCCCCTCGTCAAACGGCGTCGAGTCGGTGTCGCCGGGACGCACGCTGACGCGGTCGAGCGCGACGCCCATCTCGCTCGCCACCATCTGCTGCTCGATCGTGTGCGTGCCGGTGCCGACGTCGACGGTGGGGCTGAGCACCGTGAAGCTGCCGTCAGCCTCTGCCGTGACGATCGCGCCGGCAGCGCCGCCGCCGATCTGCCGCCCGAAGATCGCAACGCCGCGGCCGCGGCCCGAAGGCTTCGGTGCGCTCCACTCGCCCGCGTCGAGCGCGGCTTCGAGCACGTCTCTCGCACTGATCACGCGCAACTGCCGGCCGACGGCGTCTTCTTCACCGGGGCGCACCATGTTGCGCAGGCGAAAGTCGGCGGGATCGATACCGAGCTCGCGCGCCAGCATGTCCGTGTGCGACTCGAGCGCGAAGGTGTATTGATGCGCGCCGGGAGCCCGGAAGTAACCGCCCGGCGTCGTGTTCGTGTAGATCTGCAGGAACTCGAACTCGGCGTTCGGGATGCGATAGCCGCCGCCGACGTAGTGCCAGGTCGAGAGCGCCGCGTTGGGCTTGAGCCCTCCGTAGGCGCCCGAAGCGTGGATAGTGCGCACCGTGCGCGCAGTCAGCGTGCCGTCGCGCTTGGCGCCGGAGCGCACCTGCACGACGGTCGGGTGGCTCGGGTTGCTGGCCGTGAGTTCCTCGGCGTAGCTCATGATGATCTTGACGGGCCGTCCCGACTGCTTCGCCAGCAGGTAGGCAATCGGCACGTCGCGCACGTCGCCCTTGCCGCCGAAGTCGCCGCCGACCGCGACGACGTTGACCAGGATCTGCTCGTCGGGGATGCCGACAGCCTGCGCTAGCTGGATGCGGGCCCGGAACGGCGCCTTGCTGGAGCACCAGACCTGCACTCGACCGCTCGGCTCGATGTCGACGACGCTGGCGTACGGCTCGAGGTAACCCTGGTGGCGGCTCGGCACGTAGAAGCTGTGCTCGAGCACGATGTCGGCCTCACGAAACCCCTGCTCGAGGTCGCCTTTGCTCCACTTGAGGCGCGTCTGGCCGTTGTGCAGGTCTGTCGCGTCGCGCTGCATCGGGAAGCCCGGGTACAACTTGGGGTCGTCGTGCAGCAAGGGCGCATCGGGTTGCATCGCCTCCAGCGGGTCGAACACGGCCGGAAGCTCCTCGTAGTCGACCTCGATCAGCCCCAGTGCCTCTTCTGCAGCCTCGGCGCTATCGGCCGCAACCGCCGCGACGCGATCGCCGACGTAGCGGACGCGGTCCCAGCACAGCACCGGCAGGTCGCGCAGGATCTTGCCCATGAGCAGGCCGGGCGCGTCTTTGCCGGTGACGACGGCGCGCACACCCGCCACCGTCCAGGCGCGCGAGGCGTCGATGCGCAGGATGCGGGCGTGCGGGTACGGGCTGCGCAGGATCTTGCCGAACAGCATGCCCGGCAGCGCCACGTCGCCGGCGTAGCGAGTTGCGCCGGTGACCTTGGCCGGGCCCTCGATACGGCCGACCGGCTGGCCGATGATCGTCGATTGCATGACGGGCCCCCTCAGTTAGAACAGAGTACAGAGAGCAGAGTGCAGGCATCACGGAGGCGTCATTCGCCAGGACAGCCCTTCGATCCGCTAGTCTGATGCGCGTCAATACTACAGACTAGCTGCCGTCTACAGTGCACTCTGCACTCTGTTCTAGTCACGCGGAGGTAATCGTGGAAAAGGAAGACGCCCAACGAGTGATGCGCGCCGCCGAGGCCAAGTACGTCGAAATGCAGAAGGCCGTCAGCATCGCAATCGTCGACATCTCCGGCGCGATGGTGCTGTTCGAGCGCTTCGGCAACGTCACGTCCTACACGGCCGCAATCGCCGAGGGCAAAGCGACCGGCAGCGCCTTCACGGGCCGCGACTCCGCGATGCTGGAGCAGATGGCGGCCGGAGCCTCGCCGGTATACGACGCGATCAAGAATCAGCTAACGGGCCGCCGCTTCGTCCCGCGCCAGGGCGCCGTGCCGCTGGTCAAGGACGGCGTCGTAGTCGGAGCTATCGGCGTCTCCGGTGGCACCAGCGAAGAAGACGAGACGATCGCGAGAGCAGGCGCAGCGGCGCTGTAACGAGCCATTGGCAGTTAGCTATTAGCAATTAGCTATTAGCAGTTAGCCAGAGACGGTGAGAACTCCGCTTGGGCGCCCAATGGCCAAGAGCTAAGAGCCGATTGCTGATTGCCAATAGCCAAAACGCTAGAACAGCGCCTGCTCCAGGGCGCGGCGCTGCTTCTGCGTCACCGGGTTCTTGTTCCCGAGCACGCTGAACAGCGCCAGGCAGGTCTTGCGCGCGGAGTCGTCGTGGTAGTGGCGGTTGAGCCGCACCGAGGCGACGAGCTGACCCAGCGCGCCTTCGACGTCGCCCTGCGCGAGCTTGCCGACGCCATCGAGGTAGGCCGAGCGCGCCGGGTCGTCCGGCAGGCCCTCGAGCTCGCCGGCGCGGGTCAGCAGACGCGCGATCTCCTCGATGGACTGCGTCTGGTCGTAGGCGGCGCCACCTTGCGAGGCGATGCGGGCCAGATTGCTAGCACGCTCCGGGTCCGAGAAGACGGTGAGGCGCGCCAGTAGCAGGGCGGCATCGGCGTTCGCGGGCTCGGCCTCCAGGGCCTGCTCCGCCAGAGCCGTAGCGCCGTCGACGTCGCCGGCATCGGCCTGCGCCAGCGCCTCTTGCACCGTCTTGCGCACCTCGCTGGGCAGCGCCTCGTCGAGCCAGCGACGCACCTGGGGCTCCGGCAGCGCGCCGAGGAACTCGTCGACTACCTCACCGTCGACGAACAGCTTCACGGCGGGGATGCTGCGAATCGAGTACTTCATCGCGGTCGTCTGGTCCTCGTCCGTGTTGAGCTTGGCCAGCGTCATCTCGTCCTGCTTCTCGAAGGCGATGCGCTCGAGGATCGGCCCGAGCTGACGGCAGGGGCCGCACCATGGCGCCCAGAAGTCGACCAGCACCGGCTTCTCGTGGCTCGCCGCCAACACTTGCTCTTCGAAGTTGGTCACGTCGATCATGCTCGTCCTCGCTGCTGTGCCTGCGTGTTGCTGCTTCCATTTTGCCAAGAGTAGGCAAGCGCTTCCAGCCCACGGCGGCGCTACGTATGCTTGTGGCTGCATGACAGCTTCTCAAGACACCTCGTTCCGCCGCCTGCCGAACGCCCGCATCGCGATTGTCGCCGTCGTGCTGCTGGCGCTGCTCATCGCGCTGGCGCCTCGACCGGCCCGCGCAGACTCCGGCTGGGTGATCCGCTCATTCGACGCGACCTACCTGATTCAGCAGGACGGAAGCGTCGACGTAACCGAGAACATCGCCGCCGACTTCGGCTCCACCGCGAAGCACGGCATCATCCGCGACATCCCCGTCGAATACACTTTCGACTCGAAGCACAATCGCGTCGTCCACATCGACGTGCAGAGCGTCGACGACGGAACGACTCCGATTCCGTACGAGACCTCTCGCAACGGCGCCAACCTCTCCATCAAGATCGGCGACGCCAACAAGACCGTAACAGGTGTGCAGAACTACCGCATCCTCTACACGGTGACCGGTGCGCTGAACCCGCAGGCGGATGCGACCGTCGACGAGTTCTACTGGAACGTCACCGGCAACGCCTGGGACGTTCCGATCGGCTCGGCTTCGGCGGTGGTCCTCGCACCCGAGATCAGCCAGTACATCTGCTTCGAGGGCAAAACGGGGTCGAAAGTTCAATGCAAGGGCACGCCGCTCGCCAAGGACCGCATCCAGTTCGAGACCACAAACCAGCTAAATGCCGGTGAAGGGCTTACGGTGGTTGCCGGCCTGCCGAAAGGCACGGTTACGGTGCCGCCGCTCGAGCTGGTCACGGTCAAGTCGGCTTGGGAGCAGGTCCGCGACTTCCTCGGCCTCAAGCCGTTGCCGATCGCGCTGGCGATCCTTGCCGCCATCCTGGCAATCGCCGCGGTCCTGCGCTACTGGTGGCTGGAGGGCCGCGACCTCTGGTACGGCGACGTCCACTACCTCACAGGCGACAACCGCTCGCGCCACCGGCCGCTGTTCGCCAAAGACACGATCGTCGTCGAGTACACGCCGCCGGAGATCGGTAAGGACAAGCGCCGCCTGCGCCCGGCTGAAATCGGCACGCTGCTGGACGAGCGTGCCGACACCCTGGACGTAACCTCGACCATCATCGATCTCGCGGTGCGGGGCTACCTGCGCATCACCGAGGTACCGAAAAAGTGGGCCTTCGGCAGCGTCGACTACGAGCTCGAGCGGCTCAAGGACGCCGACGCCGAACTGCTGGACTACGAGCGCATGCTGCACGAGCGGCTGTTCAACGACGGCGCAACCGTGACGATGAGCGAGCTGCGTAACGAGTTCTACACCGACCTGGCGGCGGTCAAGAAGTCGCTGTATACGCAGGTCGTGAAGCAGGACCGATTCTTCCCCGGCAACCCGGAAACGATGCGCAACTGGAACCTCTTCGGTGCTCTCGCGCTTATCGTGATCGGTATCGTCGCAGTCGCCGTGCTGGGGGCGATTGGCGCCGGGATTATCGGTTTCGCGATCGTGCTTTCAGGGCTCGTCATGCTGGTACTGTCGCAATCGATGGCGCGACGCACCGCCGACGGCCGCGAGACGTATCGGCGCTGCCTGGGCTTCCGTCTCTACATGACCGTTGCAGAAACGGATCGACAGAAGTTCTACGAAGAAGAGGGCATCTTCGAGAAGTACCTGCCCTACGCCATCGTTTATCACTGCGTCGACAAGTGGGCCAAGGTCTTCTCCGATCTTGGCATCGACACGTCGACTACGAGCGGCTGGTACGTCGGCACCGGTGTGTTCACGGCTGCAGCGTTCTCGCAGACGGTCGAGAACTTCTCGTCGTCTGTCTCGTCCGCCATCGCATCGACGCCCGGGGGCTCAGGCAGCAGCGGCTTCGGTGGCGGCGGCTTCTCAGGCGGCGGTGTCGGCGGCGGCGGCGGCAGCAGCTGGTAGGACGAAGGTCTCTGGCACCGTGGATTGAAACCCACGGCATCCGTTGCCTTGCGTTGGATAATAAGAGAGGGGCCCTGGCGGCCCCTCTCTCGATCTCCGATGCGATGCGAACCTAGGCCGTTACGACCTGCTTCACGGGCTCGCGGTTGAAGCTGTCGCGCAGCTCCTCGTAGTGCAGCCACCAGTCCTTGGCGCGCGGAATGACCATCTCACCCGAGCGCTGGCGGTAAATGTCTGGGTGATCGACGCCGTTAGGGACGATGCCGTCCTCGCACAGCGCCTTCGCGTCCGCGAGCAGCTTGCGGCGCGTGCGGATGATGAATTGGTCCGTCGTGCCAAGGTGCTCGGTCGTGCGGTCGTTGATCCGGCCCATTGTCTCGGTAACTGCGCAGTCCTGGATGCGGATGCCGGCGATGCCGGTGTAGCTCTCCCAGTTGCGCTGCGCCTCGCGGTCGATGAGGAAGTCGTTTGCCAGGTTCTGGTCGCTGCGGAAGCGCTCGTACCAGCCGGTGCCGTTGGGCAGGCGTCGCGAGCCGAGTGGCGCGCTCATGCCCGGGTTGCCGCGGTCGACGCTGCGACCCATCGGGCTGCCGTCCGGGTTGAAGACGCCGATCTCCCACTGCATGTGGTTGTAGTCGTCCATCGGCACGTAAGCGCCGATGCGAATCGCCTCGCCCATCCGGCCACCGGGGATCATGTGGTAGAACGGGAAGAGGATCTGAGTCACGCGCCAGTAGTACGTGTCTTCTTCGGCGGGACGGTAGGCGCCGTTGACGGTGCCGTACTCAGTCTCGATCGTGCTGAAGCGCGCGGCGCGCTGGCGGTAGTGGTAGAAGTCGAACGAGCCCTCGGACTGGTCCTCGAGGCGGGCGGCGCCGTAGTGCAGGAACGCGGCGTGTACCGTGTCCATCTCGCCCTCGAAGCCCTGCATCCAGTTACAGGCGCGGTAGAGCACCGAGACCTGTTGCGGCCCTTTGCTCAGCATATTGGCCTCGATCGCGGGCAGCGGTGGCAGTACCTCGCGCGTGCCCATGTAGGCCCAGATGATGCCGCCACGCTCCTGCGTCGGGTAGGCCTTGGCCTTGACCTTGTTCTTGAAGTTGCTCTCGGCCGGCTCCGATGGCATGTCGATGCAGGCGCCGGTGACGTCGAACTTCCAGCCGTGGTAGACGCAGCGCAGGCCTTCCTCTTCGTTGCGACCGAAGAACATGGAGGCGCCCCGGTGCGGGCAGGCGTTTTGCATCAGACCGATCTGACCGGACGTCGTGCGGAAGCCGATAAGCTCCTCGCCCAGAAGCTTGATGCGCACCGGCGGGCAATCCGGCGAAGGCAGCTCGTCCGAGCGGATCGCCGGGATCCAGTACTGGCGCATGTAGTCACCCATCAGGGTGCCGGGACCGACCCGGCAGAGCAGCTCGTTATCTTCCGGTCTTAGCACAGGCCCATTGTCTCCTTTGGCTGATTGCTGCCGCCGAGTCTAATTCCGGTCGGCGTTTCATGCAGAGTATAGCCGAAAGTCACTCTAACCTTCACGTGCAGGTTAGGAGACCTTCGCAGTCGCCGCAAAGTGCCGGCGGCGCAGTTGGCGCCGCCGACTGAAAGCGAGGTTTTTGGCGGACTACTTAACCCCGGCCTTCTCCTTCGCCGTGATGTAGGCCTCGCCGAGCGTCCTGAACGTCTCCTCGAGGCTCGCGTGAGGCCCCGCGAATCGCACCTGATACTCGATGTTGCCGTGCTTGTCCAGCACCTCGTGTACGTCTGCCTTGCCGTTCGGACCTTCGACTACTGCTACCGCTTCGGGGTTTGCGACCATCTCATGCCTCCTGGTGTCCTTCGAGCGCTCGAGCGCGGGAACGCTATCTACTTCAATGCTGCCTCTCGAGAGCCCGGTAACCTAAGGGCCATTGGTACCGGACTCGCAGGCTGCTCGGCCCGAAGCTGCCCGTTCGATGCGCAGGGCGTTCGGAGCGATCGCTATCGCGTACGTCCTCGCTCGATCGCTCTGTCAGCTGCAACACGTCTCCGGGGCGGCGTTAGACGCAAAAGAGCGCCTCGAAAGTCGAGGCGCTCTCAGGGATTCGGCTGCGGCTTCGGCGTTAGCGCTCGCCCCAGGTGCCCATGACCTGCCGCATGATCGCGAACTCGCCGATGTGGTAGGCGTTGTGGTCGCAGACCAGCAGGATCTCGCGCAGGATCGTGTGGCCGCTGCCTTTGGTCGCAACCTCCGACGTCAACTCGACATCGGGGTCTTCAACCATGGCTTCGAGTCGCCGCTGGTCCGCGAGAAAGCCCTCCACCGAGGTCTGCCAGCTGTCGCCCGTAGCGACGAAGTCCTCATCGGGCCAGTAGTCTTTGGGCCACTCGCGGTGCTGGTAGTTGCGATTGCGGATGTAGTCGAGGATGTCCCACTGCGAGCGGCGCAGATGCTCCACGAGACCGTAGGCCGAATAGGTTCCGTTGGGGAACTTCTCGTTGATCCGCGCCATCGGGAAGTCCTTGACCGCTTCTTCGAAGGGCATATGGGCGCCGCGACCGCGCAGACGCCCCAGCAGCTGTTGCCGCAGCTCTGCGTCGTTGATAGACGACATCGAGGCCGTCAGGCGCTGGCCGCGCCGGCCATCAGCGGCTGATAGTGGCCACCCTTCGAGATCGGCGCCAGGTCTGTCATCGCGACGTACCAGCTATCGCCAGCGTCGTCGCTTGCGTAGACCTCGCCTGCGGTCGTCGCCGCAAACAGCGTCACGACCCCGCCGGACGAATCGAGGCTCATCGCTTCGATGTTGCCCTGCATACGGTCCGGCAGACCGTGAGTCAGGACCTCCCAGGTGCGGCCGGCGTCGCGGCTGCGCGCGATGCGGGCGCCGGCGAAATGCGTTCTTCCCCAGGCCCCCGGCGTGTCCTGCGCCGCGGCGACGAACATCAGGTCCGGGTCCTTCGGGTCGTAGAGCAGCTGGTCCGGGTAGCCGCCGATCTCGTGGTCGTGGTCGGTCGTGTTCTGCCATGTCTCGCCGGCGTCGTCGCTGAGCCAGAGGCCCGCGCCGCCCGAGACGTACATGCGCCGTGGGTCGGACGGGCTGATGAGCAACCGGTGTACGTCCTCGTACATGCCGGGGACGTCGTGCCAGGTGCGCCCGGCGTCGTCGCTGCGCAGCAGACCGCCGACCTCGATGCTGACGTACATCGTGCGGGCGTTGCGCGGGTCAAAGCTGATGTGCTTGGCGTGCGCGACGTGCGGCGGCCCCGGGAAGCTCCAGCTATCGACGGTAGGGACGTCGCGCAGGCCCGGCATTTCGCTCCAGCTGGCGCCGAGGTCGTCGCTGACGAACAGCTTCGCGGGCTCGGTGCCGCAGTAGAGCCGCACGTGCCCGTCGACCGTCGCGGCCTCGAGGCTGTAGATGTTGGTCTCGCTGAGGCCGTTGTCGCGACGCTGCCAGGTGTCGCCGCCGTCGGTCGAGGCCCAGACCGAGCCGTCCTTGTAGGCGCCGGCGAAGATTGTCCCGCTTTCGGGCTCGATCAAGATGGCGCCGATGTGCTTATCGGTGAGTGCCTGCGCGGCGACGCGCCAGCCACCACCCGCGCGCTCGATTGTGACGACACCGCGCGCCGTGCCGACAAGCACGCGGGATGCCGGCTGCGACGATTCGAAGATGGTTGGTCCGCCGTGTGACAGAGCGATGGTCATCGCTTACCTCCGTTTGGTTTCCTATGTTCTCGTGATCGCGCCCAGTGTACGCCGGTGTGCCATCGGTTAGAAGCAGCGTTCTGCGATTGACTGGATAGCGGAAGGATTATAGGCTTAACGTTAACGTCAACGAGACGATGCGTTAACGACACGAGGACCAGTCTCCGTATGGAGTTTGCAATAGTGATGCCCTCGCGACGCGCATCGGGCATCGATCAATGAGCGGCACCGCAGCCGCGCCACGAACGTCTCGCTTCGACCCACGCTGGCTGCCCCTTGGGGCCACCGTCATAGGCTCCTTCATGTCCGTCCTGGACACGAACATCGTTAACGTCGCGCTGCCGAATATCCTGCAACACTTCCACACCAACCTCGGCACCGGCCAGCTCGTCATCACCTTCTATGTCATGGCCCTCGCGGTCGTGATCCCGCTCAGCGGCTTCCTCGGCGAGCGCATCGGCATGAAACGCCTCTACATGTTCACCCTGGTGGCGTTCGTGGCCGGATCGGCGCTGTGCGGCCTCGCCTGGAACGTGCAGAGCCTGATCTTCTTCCGCGTATTGCAGGGCCTCGGCGGTGGCATGCTGCAGCCGCTCGGGATCGCGCTCGTCTTCACGATGATCACGCCGCTCGAGCGACCGCAGTTCATCGCGCTGCTCGGCATTCCGGCGCTGCTGGCGCCGCTGATTGGCCCGACGGTCGGTGGTTACCTGGTCGAATACGTGAGCTGGCGCGCGATCTTCCTGATCAACGTCCCGGTCGGCATCGTCGACATCCTGCTCACGGCAAAGCTGGTTACGGAGACTGTCAAGAGGACGGACACGAAGCTGGACGCCAAGGGCTTCGGGTTCGCGGCGGCGGCCTTCCCGAGCCTGTTGCTTGGCATGAGCCTGGGCGTCGATTCCGGCTGGATGTCGCTCCCGGTGCTATCGCTGCTGGCGATCGGCTCCTTCTGCCTGATCATGTTCATCCGCACCGAATTGACCCACCACGACCCGATGCTGCGGTTGCGGCTATTCAAGGTGCCGCACTTCCGGATGTCGCTGTTCGTGCACTGGACCGGTATCTTCTCCCTGTTCGGCCTCAACCTGGTCATTCCGTTGTATCTCGAGCGCGTGCACGGCCTCGACGCCGCAACCACCGGCGAGATCCTGCTGCCGACCGGCTTCGCGGCGTTCATCACGATGAACGCGGCGGGCAAGGTGTACAACTCGATAGGCCCACGGCCGATCGTAATGACCGGCCTCGCCATCCTCGCTGTGACGACATTCGCCTGGTCCGAGATCGGCCGCGATACTCCTATGGTCTGGCTGATGATCCTCGCCTCCGGGCGCGGCTTCGGCATGGGTCTATTCGGTCAGATCATCCAGGTCGTCGCCTTCAACGCCGTCGATCCGCCGGAACTGCCGCGCGCGACTTCGCTCGTCAACGTCTGCCAGCGCCTTACGACGGCGTTCAGCACCGCGATGCTCAGCTCCGTGCTAATCGTGGGCCTGACGGTCGCCGGTGCGCCTGCCGGCACCTCGATCGCCGAGGGCGACGCGCCGATCGGGGCGATGGAGCAGACGTTCCGGTATGCGTTCTGGCTGATGACGGGCCTGAGCATCTTCGGTATCGTCCTTGCCTCGCGCCTGAGGGACTACGTCCTGGAGGAACATCGGCGCAAAACCAGAGCCGGCGATTTCGAAGTGGTTGCTTCTTCCTCCGGCAGTGTCCCGCCCATGGCGGCGGCCGAACCAACCGAAGGCAGCTAGGACCCCGTACTCGGCACTGTGCAAAGCCAGGAAGAATTGAGGGCCCAGCGGCCTTCAAGTCTGTACGTTCCGGCCCGATGGCAGTATTCTGCCATCGAAACAAGTGATGCCCTTTACGTACACGTTAAGCGGCGACCAAGGAGACATGCATGCTATCGGTCGAAGACAACGAGCTTGTAACCAACACCAACCCGGAGACGCCGATGGGCGAGCTGTTCCGCCGCTTCTGGCTACCGGTGGCCCTTTCGGAAGAGCTGCCCGGCCCGGACTGCATACCGGTGAAGCTCAAGATCCTCAACGAGGACCTGATCGCCTTCCGTGACTCCGACGGCAAGGTCGGTCTGTTCGACGCCTTCTGCCCGCACCGCGGCGCGCCGATGTTCTTCGGCCGCAACGAGGAGTCGGGCCTGCGCTGCGTCTACCACGGTTGGAAGTTCGACGTCACCGGCCAGTGCGTCGACCTGCCGAACACGCCCGAAGGCGACACCTTCAAGAACAAAGTCACGACCGTCGCGTACCCGTGCCGTGAAGCCGGCGGCATGGTCTTCGCCTACATGGGTCCGCGCGACAAGCAGCCTCCGTTCCCGGAGTTCGATTACCTCCACGTGCCTGCGTCGAACATCTACGTCACGAAGTTCCAGCTCGAGTGCAACTGGCTGCAGGCGACCGAGGGCGACTTCGACCCCAGTCACGGCGTCTTCCTGCACAGCACCCTCGACAACAACGCCAGCAACCCGGGCTTCACTCGCTTCGGTAACCGCGCGACCCAGAGCCTTACCGGCCGGCCGCAGCGCAACTTCCTCGAGGGCCCGGTCGACCCGAACGAGCAGTTTCCGTTCTCGGTCGGCAACCGCCGCTTCAAGAAGGACGACATCCGCTCGAAGGACCAGCTGATCGACATCGATGGCGCCTTCTACGCTATCGCCCGCGTACCGCAGCCCGACGGCCAGGATCGCGTCAGCCTCGGCCTGCGCTTCCTCATGCCAACCTACTGCCCGCCCGGCGTGTCTCGTCCCGGCCACTTCTCGGCCAACATCCGCGTCCCGGTCGACAACGAGCGCATGATGTTCTTCCGCCTGCGCTGGGGCATGTCGCCCATGACGCAGGAAGACATCGTCGAGTACAAGCAGGGCGGTTACGCCTACCCGGAGATGATCCCCGGCACCTGGAAGACCAGGGCCAACGTGTACAACGACTACGACGTCGACCGGCTGGGCCAGAAGAACCACCTCTACTCCGGAATCAAGACGTTCCCTCTACAGGACATCGCGATGATGGAGAACCAGTGGGGCCCAATCGCCAAGCGCGAGCGCGAGCACCTGGTCGCAATGGACTACCACATGATCTACCTGCGCCGGAAGCTGATCGCGGCCGCGAAGGCGATGCGCGATGGCATCGAGCCGCAGGAGCCGTGGATTCCCGAGGCCTACCACTACCACAGCGCCAGCGCCATCGTGCGCAACGGCAACGTCGAAGCCGCGATCGAAGAAGCGAAGCAGAAGGCGAAGGAGAGCCTGATCCCGGTCGAGGCTCCGAAAATCGCAGCCGTCTAGTACTGGCGTACGGCGTCCCGCGCGAAAGGATAGCTAGGCCTGATTCGTCTGCCTGAACCATCCCGCGAGCCGCCACGGGATCACGAGAAAACGAAGAGGCCGCCTCAAATGAGGCGGCCTCTTCGTTGTGTTCGATGCTTCGGCCGAAACCTACGGTGGACCCTCGGGCGGTCTCCGCGACGGGTCGTCTGTCACCAGTCCACCCGCGCAGGACGCCGCACGCTAGTGCCTAGCGGAGGCTGGCGAGGAGCGTCTGGTAGGCCGGCAGGTTGTTGTTCACGTCGATGTCGACGTGCACCGGAGCGCGGTCTGCCGACACGCCGAGGTTCTCGGCCATCGAGGGCTGCGACTCGTCCTTGAGCAGCAGGCCTGTGACCTCCCGTCCGAGCTTGGAGGCCTCGGAGATCAGGCGCAGACCGTTGAGCGCTGCTTCAGGGCTGGAGGGGTCGTAGTCCAGCGAGAGCTGAGCCTTCTCCTCGTCCGTGAAGACCTGGTCGCGCATGTTCTGCCAGGCGTCCTTGATGTCGACGACGAAGTTCTGCTTGTACCAGTCGTAGATCGGGCCGGAACCGCGGAAGCCGGGCTCGCGGTGCCAGGTTACGCAGGGCGAGAAGACATCGAGCAGGGAGAAGCCCTTGGTCGCGATTGCTTCCTGCATCAGGGCCGCGAGCTCGTTGCGCTGCCAGGAGACGCCACGGCCGACGAAGGCGGCGCCGGCGGCGATCGCCAGGCGCAGCGGGTTCACCGAGCGCCCTGCTTTGCCGTCGGGGGTCGAAGGCGTGTGCAGACCGGTGTGCGCCGTCGGGGAGGCCTGACCCTTGGTTAGGCCGTAGACCTGGTTGTTCATGATGATCAGCGTCACGTCGACGTTGCGGATGATCGAGTGCATGAAGTGCTCCATGCCGATCGCGTAGGTGTCGCCGTCGCCGCCGAAGTCGAGGACCTTGAGACCAGGGTTGGCGATCGCTACGCCGATTGCTACCGGCAGCGAGCGGCCGTGCTGGCCCTGGTAGGCGCTGACGCGCAGCATCTCCGGCTCCTTGCTGGAGCAGCCGATGCCGGACAGCGCGAAGATGTTCTCCAGCGGCGTGCCCAGGTCGTTGACCAGGCTCATGATCACCTGCTGGACGGCGGAGTTAACACCGAAGTCGCCACAGCCCTGACACCACCAGGCACCATCACCCGTGATATCGGCTCGCTTGATCGGAATCTCTGGGGTGTATGTTGCCATTTCTAGCTCTCCTTAACCTTGTTGACGATGAATCCCGGCGACATTAGCCGGCCATCGTAGCGGATTAGTGGCTTCAGCTTGGCCATTGGGCCGGTGGCTTCGCGCTGCACCAGGCCCTTGAGCTGGCTGCCCGCGGAGTACTCGGTCACGTAGACGACGTCACAGCTATCGACGAAGTCGCGCACTTCATCGCCGGGGAAGGGCCACAGCGTGCGCAGCTGCAGGAGCTTCGCCTTCGTGCCCTGCGCGTCGAGGCGTTCGATGGCTTCGGTAATCGGCCCCAGCGTGCCGCCGTAGCCGATGAAGCCGAGCTTCGCGTCAGAGGCGCCGTGCAGCTTCGCCTGGGGCAGCATCGGGTCGTTCTTGATCAGCTCCATCCGCTGCATGAAGCGCTTGTCCATCATTGCCTGACGGATCGCCTCTTCTTCGGTGATGTAGCCGTCCTCGGTGTGCTCGTTCGTGTTCGTGTAGTAGTTCGTGATGCCCTTCGTGCCGGCGATGACGCGCGGCGAGATGCCATCAGGCGTCAACTCGTAGCGCTGATAGTGCTTGCCGTTGCCGTTGTACATCTGTGCGACTTGCTGCTCGGTCAGCAGCTTGCCGCGATCGATGTCGAAGCCGGACGGGTCGAGGGCAGGGACCGTGTAGGTCGACTGCGCCAGCATCTGGTCCTCGAGTGCGAAAACAGGGCACTGATAGCGCTCCGCCAGATTGAAGACCTTCTCCATGATGTAGAAGCAGTCTTCGGGTTCGCCGGGCGCCAGGACGATACGCGAAAAGTCACCGTGGCCGCCGAAAATCGCCTCGTTGAGCTCTTCCTGGCCCTGTCGCGTCGGCAGACCAGTGGCCGGACCGCCGCGGGTGCAGATAACGATGACCATCGGTGTTTCTGTGATGCCGGCAGCGGAGATCGCCTCCTGCATCAAGGAGAAGCCGGGGCCAGAGGTAGCCGTCATGCTGCGAGCGCCGGCGACCGCCGCACCGATGACGTGGTGCGATGCCGCCATCTCGCTGTCGGCCTGGATAACGGCGCCACCGAAGTGGTGCAGGTGCTCGGCCATGAACTCGAGGACCTCGGAGGCCGGCGTAATCGGGTAGCCGGCGTAGACGCGGCAGCCGGCGACGATGGAGCCGGAAGCGACGGCCTCGTTGCCGAGAATGAGCTGGCGGTTGTCGTTCGGCTTCGGTGTGAAGTCGAGGCGCATGTCTGGGCATGGACCAACCGTTGCAGCGAGCGTAGTCGCGGCCCATGGCCAGCGCCTGCTGGTTGACCTGGTAGGTACGGGTACCGTCGCCGAAGCGCTTCTTGAAGCGCTCGAGCACGGGCTCGTCCGGGATGCCGATCATCTCGGCAAGCACGCCGACGGCGATCGTGTTGCGCGTCACGTAGAGGCCGAGCTGCTCTTTCGCCATCTGGCCCATCGGCATGCCGAAGACGCGAATCTGCTTCGAGTCGAGCAGGTCCTGGACCTTCTCGAGCTTGACCTCGTGGCCGGCGTTGACTTCTTCGAGTCTTGTGGAGGAGTCGTAAATCAGCACGCCACCCTGGCGCAGCTTCATGATCGGCGGGATGCGGCCCTCGTTAGCGACGTCGACGAGCGCTCCCTCGTCGAACGCCTCGAGGATGTCGCACTCGTCGTCGGGGCCGTAAATCGGTTTATCGGAGGCGCGAACGGCGTTACAGCTGTCGCGCGTGTAGATGTTGGAGTAGACCTCTTCCTTCCAGTTGAAGACCCAAGCTCCCATGTCCTTCAGGACCCAGGCGAGAGTCGTGGCGTGCGTACCGGTGCCGTCGCCTGCTCTGCCTGCTCCGAAGATTTGAAGTCCTGCCATTTGGCCACCTATCCTCTAGTACTTATGGCTCTAGCGCATGCGTAGCGTTCAGCGCTTTGTCATTCAGGCTATAGACTAAGCTCCAGCAACGGCCATTGACAACACAAAGTGCAGCCTATAGATAACGCGCCCACTGTCTGTGCGCCAAGGTATATGTCGCTGACGCTCTGCTGTAGAACGACTCTCGTAGCGGCCGCGAAGAGGGCTCCCCGGCACCTCAGAATCGACCCCGAAAAAGAGAGAAGGACCCGCTGCTCGCAGGCCCTTGCTCACTACTGTGGCGCTGTTGGTTACCAAGTTTCTGTGGCTCAGGGTACCTTGACGTCCTGGAAGAACTGGTCGTTGGCTTCGCCGTTCGTGTCCCAGTTTCCGGACTGGATCCGCAGTGTTGCTCCGGACGACGCCGAGCGCAGGATGTCGCAGAACTGGCCAACGTTGTCTACCGACGTACCGTTAACCGAGAAGATCTCGTCACCGAAGATCAACGGGTACGGTTTGCCGTTGTCGGCGGGACTGCCCGGGTCGACGCCGGTCACAACGAGGCCGTTGATGTACGGCAGGTCGAGCTGAGTCGCGAGGTCCTGGCTGTTGGGCTCGAGCGTGATGCCGATATAGTCGATGTTCTTGCCGGCCTTTAGCTCGTTCGCCACACTGATCGCCTCGTTGGAAGAGATGGCGTAGTTCTCGTTCTGAGCACCGATGGCGCGGTAAGAGTTCAGCCCAATGACCTCGCCTTTAAGGTTGAACAACGGCCCGCCCGAGTTGCCGGGGTTGATCGGCGCCGTGTGCTGGACCAGGTCGCGCTGACCGCTGTAGTCGAACGTCGCGTGGACGCGGCTGACGTTGCCCTGCGTCAGGATCATCTGGAACGGCCCGGACGAGATCGTCGCGGGGAAGCCGAGGGTCACCACCGGATCGCCCGGCTGGACCTGGTCGCTATTGCCGATCTTGATCGGCGTCAGGCCGGTGGCGCGGTCGACGGAGAGCAGCGCCACGTCGTCGCAGGGGCTTAGTGCCACCACTTTTGCGGGGAAGTTGCGCGAGCCGTCCGCAGGGTCCGTGACCTTGATTGAAGTCGCGCCGAGGACGACGTGCGCGTTGGTGACGACGTGCGTGCCGTCTTCCCAGACGATGCCGGACCCGCTGCCCCCACCCTGGGGGTCGACGGTCTCGATGTCCACGACCGAGGTCTTGTTCTGCTGGAGAATGTCGTTCGGCGTCAGAGTCGGCGGCACCGTGGGCGATGGCACCGCGGTTGGTGGCGCTGCTGTAGCCGTCGGGGTCGGCGAGCTGCCGCCGCCACCGCAGGCCGCCGCCATCAGCGCCAGGAAGATCAGAGCCGGCACGGCCAGTAGCCTGGTGCGGCGTGACAGCGTCATCGCGGCCAACCTGCCGCCTGCGCCTATATCTACTCTCATCGTTGTCTAGCGCTCCTGCTATCTAAGGCCTGCCGAAAGGGCGTGCCCCATTGACACCCTAAAACGGCAACAGAATAACAAAACCGTAAACCAAAGGACGATAAAAATTACGGCAATGCGACCAAAATTAATCTGGTGTCGAGATAATCAACGCATCTGGCTTATCGAGTAGACGGTGCGTTGCTTTTCACGCTGTGCTGCCTGCGCTTCCGCGATCAGCAGATCGACCACCTCAGACGCCTTCATGCCCTCGATCTCCCAGAAGTACAGCGCCAGCGAACCCGGGATGGCGTTGATCTCGTTGATGTAAGCCTCCCACGTCGAGGGCTGCACCAGAAAGTCGATCCGCACCAGGCCCCGACACGAGATCTGCGTGTAGGCCGTGCGTGCCATGTCCTGAATCCGCGTCGCGACCTCATTCGGGATGTCGGCCGGAAAGACGCGGCGGGCTGCCGCCATGCCCTGCTGCTTGCTGCCGCGCAGGTACTTCGCCGCGTAGTCGAGCACTTCTTCGTCCTTCACGGGACGCTCGCAGGCGCTGACGTGAATTACGCCTGCGGCATCGCGCATGACGGCGCAATTTATGTCAAATGCGCCGTCGACTGCCCGCTCGACGATGCAACGCCGGTCGTAGGTCAGGACGGTGTCGACCGCAAAGACGAAAGCGTTGTCATCCTCCCCGTCACCGACCCGCGTCACGCCGATGCTGGACCCGAGGCTCGCCGGCTTCACGAACAGGGGCCGTCCCAGCGCCCGCGCCTGCTGTGTCAGAGCCGCCCGGTCCTTCTGCCATGTCTCGCGGTCGAACCAGAAGTCGTCCACCGTCGGCAGGCCGAGTCCGCGAAACGCCAGCTTGGACACGATCTTATCCATCGAGACCGCGGCCGGCACCAGGTTGGGGCCGACGTACGGCAGGTCGGCCAGCTCGAACACGCCCTGCAGCGTGCCGTCTTCGCCGTGCGTTCCGTGCACGATCGAAAACGCCACGTCCACCTCGATCGCGCTGAGGCGCTCGCCGATGCCCGGCGTGCTACGTACGGCCGAGAGCAATCGCCTCGGCTCGGCGCCGACCAGCACGCGCCGGCCCTTGCTGCGCGCAAACGCATCGAAGCTCGCAGGGTTGAGCGGCAGACCGGGGTGCGCCTTGACGTCGAACTCCGGCACGACGAAGTAGTCGCCGCGCTCGGTTGCGTAAACCTGAATCAGCTCGTAGCGGCCGCGGTCCATCGCGCTCATGACCTGCGCCGCCGTGACAATCGAAACGCCGTGCTCCACGGAGCGCCCTCCGAAGAACACAGCGACACGCAGCTTGCCTTGATTCATCGCCTCATCCTAAAAGGCGCCGTCGTCTTGTGTCACGCTGCATCCGCGTATCACTCCGCGTATCACTTCCTGCCGTGACGATGCCGTCCGCGTAGCCGGCCGTTAGTTCAGGGCCGGCGCGCGATGCGGTTCCTCACCGCTGCTAACCCGTACAATGCGAAAAAGCTCAGCGAAAGCACACGAGGAGTCGATCTCTGACCGCCCGGCCATTCCCAACCCAGTCCGAGGACTTCAACGAGTGGTACAACCAGCTCGTTCTCAAAGCGGAGCTGGCCGACTACGCGCCGGTGCGCGGCTGCATGGTCGTGCGACCGTACGGCTGGGCACTCTGGGAGAACATGCAGGCGGCGCTGGACAAGCGCTTCAAGGCTACCGGCCACATGAACGCCGGCTTCCCGATGTTCATCCCCGCCTCGTTCATGGAGAAGGAGAAGGAGCACGTCGAGGGCTTTTCGCCCGAGCTTGCGGTCGTGACGCAGGCCGGCGGCGAGGAGCTGGCGGAGCCTCTCATCGTGCGCCCAACGTCGGAGACGATGATCGGCCACATGTACGCGAAGTGGGTCCAGTCCTACCAGGACCTGCCGATCCTGATCAACCTGTGGAACAGCGTCGTGCGCTGGGAAAAGCGCACCAAGCTCTTCCTGCGCACCACCGAGTTCTTCTGGCAGGAAGGCCACACGGCGCACGCCACCGCGGAAGAAGCGGCGTTCGAGACGCGGCAAATGCTCGACGTTTACACCGACTTCGCGATCAACGAAGCGGCGCTGCCCGTCATCCCCGGCCAGAAGTCTGAGGGTGAGCGCTTCGCCGGCGCCCAGGCCACCTTCACAATCGAGGCGATGATGCGCGACGGGCGCGCGCTGCAGTCGGGCACGTCGCACAACTTCGGCCAGAACTTCTCCGAAGCCTTCGACATCAAGTACCTCGACTCGAAAAACGAGCTGCAGTACTGCTGGACGACCTCCTGGGGCCTCTCGACGCGCTTCATCGGCGCCATCGTCATGGCGCACGGCGACGACCAGGGCCTGCGGTTGCCGCCTCGACTGGCGCCGTGGCAGGTCGTCATCGTGCCGATCTACCGCAGCGACGAGGAACGCGCGACCGTGCTCGCAGAGGCCGACAAGCTGGTGCAGGAGCTCGACGACTACCGGGTGCGCGTCGACAAGCGCGAAGGCCACTCGCCCGGCTACAAATTCAACGACTGGGAAATGCGGGCGTGCCCCTGCGCATCGAGCTCGGGCCGCGCGACGTGGCCAGCGGCAACATCGTCACGGCCCGGCGCGACGTACCAGGCCGCGACGGCAAGCAGAGCGTCCCGCGCGAGGGTGCTGCCGCGGCGGTCGGCGACTTGCTGAAGGACATACAGGCGTCGATGTACGAGCGTGCCAGGAGCTTCCTCGAGGAGAACACGCACTCGCCCTCGACCTACGACGAGTTCCGCGAGGCGGTATCGACCGGCTTCGCACGCGTCTGGTGGTGCGAGCACGACGACTGCGCCACAGAGATTCAGAGCGAGACTGGTGCGACGTCACGCTGTATGCCGTTCGACCAGCCCTCTGGCGGCGGCGTCTGCATCCGCGACGGCCGGCCCGCGACGCGTCAATCGATCTTCGCCCGCGCCTACTGACCACGCCCACTCTGCCTCACGACTAACCTCGGAACCCCGGGAAGAATCGAGCATGGCCGGGGGTTCCAGGGTTCTGAGGTTCAGGCTTCGGGCAGCGGGGCTGGATGGGGCTAGACAACGCCTCGGGCGCGCAGGAAGTCGCCGGCGGCGCCCGTGATCGCGTCCGGCTCGTGCTGATTGATCTCGAGCACGCGCAGTGCCGTCTCGGGCAGATGCGCCGCGATCATCGCCCAGTCGAGCGTGCCATTGCCCGGCGCACGGTGGTCGAGGATGCCCCGCACGTCGTGCAAGTGCGCACCGATGATCCGCGACTCGATCGCCGGGTACCACGATTCGTGGTCGATCATGCCGAGGCGGTGCTGCACCTCGCAGTGCCCCACGTCGTACCAGAAGCCGGCGACGGTGTTCTCGTACGGCGACAGCAGCTCGACCGCTTCCTGCGGGTGCGGGATCTCGTGGTAGTTGAGGCGGCTCTCGATGCCGATCGCCAGGCGTCCGGCCGCGTACTGCACCAGCTCTCGCAGCGACCGTTTTGCCTGCACCAGGTGCGCCGGCGCGCGTTCTTCGCGATAGCGCCGCAGCGTCGCGCGGGCCGTGTCCCAGGCTGCACCCTGCGTCTCGCCCGCCTCGTAGAGACGTTTCAGCGCCTTCTCTTCGTCGGTCGGGGCGTCGCCGCAGCCGCCGAGGTGCACCACGACGTAGCGTAGGCCGGCCAGCGCCGCGTAGTCGATGCTGCGCTTCGTCTCGGCGATGGCGCGCTGGCGCTGCGATTCGACCAGCGACGCGAGGTTGGCGTCGCCGTTGGCGCGGCCGTCCGGCAGGCGGCGAAACGGGGTCGGAGCGTGCAGGCTCGAGAGCGGCACCTCGCCGTCCTGCAGCAGCGTCTTGAGTCCGGCAGGCGGCGTCGAGTGGCTCACCTCGATGGCGTCGTAGCCGAACGCCGCGACCGTGCGACGAAACGCCTCGAGGTCCTCGAAGCGCGGCTGCTGCGCCCACATCGTAGAGAAGGAGAGCGTCACGCTCGAATACTAGCAGGCACAGAGATTGACCATCGCCGTGCCGCTGCCGAGGATTATGACGTGAAGGACGAGATCCTCAGCTATATCGACATGTGCCAGCGAGAGCGACTCGTCGCTACAGAAGGGCATGAACTTTCGGCAGCCGACTGCCATCTCGATTGTCCTCATGTCCCAACGAAAGAGCGCGCCGTATGACGACAGCCTTTCGGATGACGGGACCCTACTCACTTACGAGGGGCACGATGTCAATCGGACACCGGCGAACTGATCCCAAGACCGTAGACCAACCTTGGGTGACTCTCGCTGGCGCCGAGACCGAGAACGCTCGATTTGCGAAGGCATGCGGCAGCACAGCGCTGGTTCGCGTTTACGAGAAACTCCGCGACGGCATCTGGAGTGACAAAGGCTTATTTCACCTCGTCAGCTACGAGTACGGCCACAAGCCTTCGGAGAATCGCAGAGTGTTTCGGTTCGCCATGGAGTTGGCCGACCAGGATATAGACCATGCAGCCGGTTCGACGACACCGGACACCATGCAACGAGTGATCCCATCGTGGGTCAAGCAAGAGGTCTTCAAGCGAGACAAGGGACGTTGCGTCCTTTGCGGCTCCGCGGATCAACTCCACTTCGACCACGAGCTTCCGTTTTCGAAGGGCGGTACGAGCGTCCTTCCCGAAAACGTTCGCATCCTGTGCGCCAGACACAATCTCGCCAAAGGCGCGAGGATCGAATAAGGCGCCGCCTTCGAAATCCTTGTCCTGCACAACTCTGCATAAACGCACAAACGACGGGTTTACAGAGCTTTTAAGCGCCGTTAGCCCCACGTTAATCGCCCAAACCTAGTATCGCGGGGACCGCCCGGCGTGGGACCGGCGGCAGTTTTCCCAAACGCTAGGAGGGTACCCAGTGCGCAAACTCGTTGCTTCCGGAGTGGGAGCGCTAGTCCTGATCGGTGTCTCGGTCGTCGTAGCGTCCGGCGCGTTTCAAGGTTCGAACAGCTGGCCGTACGCGCCCAACGACCGCGCGCCTGTGCTGGTGGTGGTCGGCGACACGTCCTGCCAGCCCGGCGAACCGGTCGAGAGCGAGAAGGCTTCGGACGTGTGCTCCGAGACGCGCTGGGACGCCCAGGCCGCCACGGCCGCCCAGGTCGAGAGCATGAAGCCGGACCTCGTGGCATTGCTCGGCGACGAGCAGTACCAGGTCGGTCGCTACGAAGACTTCATGGGCTCGTTCGACCACACCTACGGGGCGTTCAAGTTCCTGCAACGGCCCGCGCCCGGCAACCATGAGTTCTACACGTCGCACGGCGAGAGCGGCGTGCGCGGCGCCGGCTACTTCGACTACTACAACGGCTACCAGACCGACCCGGGCACCGGCAACCCGATCACCGCTACCTACACGGCAAGCGGCGGCAGCCCGGTGACGCAGCCGGTTCCGCTGCAGAACGGCCAGGCCGGCCCCTACGGCAGCGACGGCAACGGCTGGTACTCCTATGACCTCGGCTCCTGGCACATCATTTCGCTGAACATCGAGTGCAAGGACCAGGTTGGCGGTTGCGACCCCAACGGCTCCTGGTTCCAGAGCGAGACGCAGTGGCTGGCACAGGACCTCGCCAACGACCACTCGCAGTGCACGCTGGCCTACTGGCATCAGCCCACCTTCTCGATCGCCGACACCACGGCTTCGACCGAGGGGCAGACCGCCGGCACGTGGTGGAACCTGCTTTACCAGTCCGGCGCCGACGTCATCCTCAACGGCCACGACCACACCTACGCCCGCTTCGCCCCCATGGACCCGACGGGTAAGCTCGACCGCAAAGGCATTCGCGAGTTCATCGTCGGTACCGGTGGCGAGAGCCTCGACCCGGTCGACCCGTCCGTGCAGCACGTCGAAGCCTCGACCGGCGACTACTACGGCGTGATGAAGATGACGCTGCTCGGCAACGGCTACTCCTGGGACTACGAGTCGGCGATGAAGAGCCCCGACGCTTCGCCCAGCCTGCCGGCGACTTACAGCGACACCGGCACGGCGCAGTGCCACGGCCCGAATCACGGCAACGACAGCCACGACGGCTTCTTCGGCACGCGCTAGAGCCAGCGCTCGGTAGCGTCCGCGGACGCTACCACCTGAGACAGCAGAAGGGGCCGCCAGCCAAGGCTGACGGCCCCTTCTCTCGCTCATCTGCAAACCACTCAGCCCGGCGCCGTGGCGTCTTCTTTCTTGTCGCTGTGGCCAAGGCCGCGTTCGGGGTCGATGCGATCGCGGATCAGCTGCTTGAGCTCGGCAAGCTCCGGGAAGCGCCGCGCCTCGGCCCGCGACCAGATCGTCTCGCCGTCGAGGCGCACGTCGAAGATGCCGCCCTTGCCCGGCACCAGAGCGACCTCCTTGAGATCGTCGACGAAGGTGGTCAGCAGCTCCTGGGCCGTCCAGCCGGCGCGCATCAGCCAGCGACACTGGGTGCAGTACTCGATTTCGAGTCGTGGCGAACGCTGCATGGCGTCAGTCTAGCGCTTTTCGCGACGCCGGCATGATCGTCGCTACGCGATCGGCTCCGCGAGCTGCTGCGTGGACCCGGTACGTTGCGGCAGACGTGGCGGCCGTGCAAACACGAAGAACAGCGACCCGAGTCCGGCCAGGATCGCGAGCACCGTGAAGCCGGTCTCGTAGCTGCCCGTGGAGTCGGCGAGGAAGCCGGCCAGCAGCGGCCCGCCGATCTGCCCCACCATGATGATGGTCGACGACATGCCCATGATCGCGCCGAACGAGCGACGGCCGAAGTAATCGGCACGAATCGCCTGCATCAGCGGGCCGCGCGCACCCCAGGCGAGGCCGTGCAGCACTGCAAACGCGATCACCATGAAGATGTTGCTCGCGAAAGCCACCAGGATCATGCCGAACATGTGCATCAGCATGCAGACCGCCGCGATCATGCGCTTGTCGAATCGATCGCCGATCTGGCCGCCGATTAGCATGCCGGTGATCTGGAAAACCGTCATCAGCGTCACCACCAGCGCGGCGGCCGACACCGAGTAGCCGAGGTCCTCCTTTAGATGCGAGATCACGAGCACCGTGACGGAGGACACGACCAGCAACGCGGAGCCGTGCCCCAGAGAGATCAGCCAGAACGCCGGCGTGTGCACCGCCTCTCGCGCCGTGAAGTCGCGCTCGCGGCCCTCCGAAGCCAGGCTCGAACGCGTAGGAGCCAGCTCGGCCGCCGCGATCGGCTCGCGGATGCCGTCGACGACCTCATCGTAGTCCTCGGGCCGCCGGCGCATGACCTGCGCCAGCGGCAGCCCGACCAGGATGACGATGATGCCGGACGCGAACGCGGTCTGGCGCCAGCCCAGGTGTTCGAGCGAAAACGCGACCAGCGGCACGAACAGGCCGCCCACCGCAAAGCCCAGCGACATTGTCGCCAGCACGCGGGCTCGTTTGCGTTCGAACCAGTTGACCAGCGCGACGGAGAGCGGGAAGAAGGCGCAGAAGCTGAACCCCACGGCGATCACTATGAAGCTCGCGTAGTACTGCCAGATCGTATTGACCTGGCTCATGATCATGAAGCCGACGCCGAAGATAACGAAGCCGACCCGCATAATCGCGCGCGGCCCGACTCGGTCCATGACAGCGCCCTGGAACGGCCCCACGATGCCGCTGACGAGCTGGGTCAGGGAGAAGGCGCCGGCCAGGGCGGTCTTGCTCCAGCCCTTCTTCTCCTCCAGCACCGCGACGTACGCGCCGTACGACTGGGCCAGCAGCAGCGCGACCAACAGTTGCACGCCGAAGGCCGCCGCAACCATCCAATAGCCGTAGAAGATCCGCGAGCCGGACTTGCGGATCATGGTTTAGCGATTGGCACGTGCAGTCTCCGCTGAACACCTAGGAAACGGGATACCAGAGTTTAACAGAGGTTAACGTTCTCGGTAGAACACGGAACAAGCTGCAGCGCCGTGTGGATACTGTCAGGACAACTCGGCAGGACGTGACCGGCTCGGGCTGCGAACAGAGAACCGTCCGCGCCGCAGCGACGTCGACACGCCGCGGATGACGCCGGCTGCGTGGCTACTTCGACGGCGCGCTCGCCGTCTTGTTCTCGACATGGGGCTTGATGTGCTTTTGCCTCGTGACCTCGACCACCTTGCCGCACTTGGGGCAATGCGTGCTCGTCACAGCCGCGTAAACCTTCTCGCTAGAACCGGCGCACCATATGCTCACGTACTAATCGCTCCTGCAGGCTGAATCGTTGTCGTAGCGATTCTAACGCCGGCGGGCGCGAGAGGCGAGGTCGCCGCTAAGGCAGGCGTTTTGCTAAGATTGGCAGCGTCCCTCGGTCGGGGCGTAGCGCAGTCTGGTAGCGCACTTGAATGGGGTTCAAGAGGTCGGGCGTTCGAATCGCCCCGCCCCGACCATCCTTCCTTCTCCTACCGATCCCTTGTCTCGCGACTGCTCGTCTCGTGGCCTTGTCACACCACTGCATCCCTTGCCTTGCTAGGCGTTTGACTATTTCGACATTCCCGCGCGCGCTGCTTTGATGCTGCTGACGCGGCCGGCCTGACATCCTCGGTTCATGCCACGACGCCCCGCCGATATTCCTGCCGCGCGATGCTCATCACGGGTACGAGGAGCGCCCACCGGGCTCACGTGCTCCGAGGGCGAGCCGGGAAAGTGAGCCGCCAATGATCGAAGAGCAGGTATCGTCCGCCCTGTTCGGCACGCCGAGCACGCCGCATTTCGAAGACAACCCATCGGCACATTGCCCGGCCTGCGGGCGCAACGACATGCTCTCGCGAGTCTCGTCGATAGCGCGCTCGGGACGCGGGCGCCTGCTGCTCGAGGACGGCAGCGCGGCCGAGTTCGAGTCCGAGCTAGCCGCCCTGCTGGCCGAGCCCGAGAAGCCTCGCGCCTTGCCCATCACGGGCGTTGTGCAGGCCTGCGTGCTCAGTCTGGTCGTGCTCGGCGTCGATCTCGGCATGGTGGCGCTGCTGCGCTGGCAGGACTTCCTCGCCGTGCCGGACGCGTCGCTCAGCCTCGCGACGTGGGGCGGCCTCGCGTGGTTCGGCCTCTTCGTGCCGTTGGTTGCACTCGGGCGCTATCTCGGCAGCCGCGACCGCGCCACCAAAGGCCTGGAGCCCTGGCAAGAATCGCTCATGCGCTGGCGCGACGCCTACTACTGCTCCCGCGACGACGTCGTGTTCATGCCTGGCAGCACCGCCGTCGCTCCGGAAGATGCGACCACCCTCTGGTCAAGGCCCGTGCAGCCTCGACCCGCGAAACGTGAGGTCCTTGCGACCAGCACGATTCTGCCGGCGAGGCCGCGGCGCACGCGAGGTGCAGAGTGATCGGGCGACTGATTGTCGCCGGCATCGTCGGAGTCGTGTTCCTCAGCGCGGCCGCCGGTCTGATGGATCCGTCTTCGAGCAGAAGCACCGCTAACGCCGACGCGCAGCCCGGCGTGACGGTCACGGTCGAAACTCCGAGTCCTCAGACTCAGCCGCCGACTCCGGCTCCAACCGCAACGGCGGTGATCACAAACCGCGCCAATTGCGACCAGATTCGCGGCACGGACTATTACTCGCCCGACGAGAGGCAGTGGTTCCTGGCAAACTGCGTGACTCACTAGGCATTCGCCCGGGCCTCGCGAATTCCACGATTGCACCGCTGTCACAGAACAGCGGTGCAATCTTGCCCGGTAGAGACTCGGAGGTCGAGATGAAGGTCACCGAAGCGTTCGCGCTGCCCCGACGGCGTCCCGTATTTCTCGGCGATTTCTCGCCGCCGCGCGGAGGCGGACCGTCTGCGGTAAGCGAGATGAACCAGGGCACCGACTTCAAAGGCTCGAACCTCAGAGCGCCCACCGACTTTTGCATCGTTGGCCTAAGGTCTTCGGCCCCGCCCCGACCACACTCGAATCTGAAGGGCCATCTTTTATGAGGGCCTTCCTTGTGGTCTACGAGACGTTTGCAAACCGATTGCTATTCGACGGCCCTGAAAACGAGTGCATCGAGCTTCGAGCCTGCCTCTTCCTGCAGTGAGGGGACGAAGTGAGCGCACAGGTGGAACTGTGGCCATGGCGTTCCTGCACAACCTGGGATTCACCGGTGTATCTCACCTTGGCGAAGAGGAAAAGAGTTGCGCCCGTGTGACGCAGGTCGTGGAACCGCCGTTACCGGCAGGGCCGCTGATGGCGGAGTGTACCATGATGGACAGTTGGCTCTTGGATTCTCGCTATCTGTCAGCTTGCGTACATACGAGTCGAGGTACCGCGAAAGGATAATCCCATTAATCCATAGGATTCCCCGTTACGGGTCGGCCAGCACCGTATGTCGGTGTAAAGGCGGCCGTGGCACTAAAACGCACGTGGGACATTAGCACGTGGGACATTAGCAAGAATGAGGCGCCTGCCCTTTGTCGAACCGAACAGAGTCTTTCTTTCTCCCATCTCGGACTCAACGCCGCCTCGACCTCCTGGTCGATGCCATTGAAGCGAAGCCAGGCGATCTGATTGGCCCGCACGAATTCGACGCTTGCCAGGACCTTCACATGCCTGGACTGCTCTCAAGGCTGCCTTCTGGAATGAGCGAAGACGATCTCATAGGGATTCTTAAGCTGGCTCTGCTGACGGAGTCGGCGACGGAAAGCTATGAGGCGACGATCTGCGCTTGTGCCGACCGCTTCGAGGCGCCATGGCTTCGCCGGTTCGTCGAGCGCGTCTGGAGTCCCGATGAGGCGACCCACTTCGCGCCCTACAAGTTAATCCTCCTCAATCTGGGTCTGGCGGAAGCAGAGCTAGACAGAGAAATCAAAGAAACGCGGGAGCGTCAGTATGTGCACTATGGCGGATCAACACCCGTCCATATGACGACGTTTGGCATGATCCAGGAATACCTCACTGACAGCTATCACGGCCTCATTGGCAAACTTCTGAAAGGGGCGGCTCCTCAGGCGGCGGCGATGGCCATGCGGATCAAGCGTCGCGAGACTCTGCACTGCGTCTGGTACCGCGACATGACAGCGCTCCAGGTGGAGGCAGACCCGCGATTCGTCGTGCAAATCGTCTCTGAAATCGATGGCTTTCACATGCCGGGCATGTCGCTGGTGCCGGAGCTGCAGGCGCAAGCGCCCCGCTGGCAGAAGCTGTTGGACGCTGATTCGGAGCAGATTTTTCGTGACCTCTTCCGCTTCGTCCATGAAACTCTCGGCAGCGTGCGCCTTACTGGAGAGCTGGTTTTGCGACTGGGCGCTGAGAAGAACATCCAATTGGGATTGATGCCTGCCCGACTCTTTGATGCGGCGGTTCGGCGCCTGGGCGGTGCAGGTCATGGAATAATTGGCGAAGCGGCGTTGGAACGCTGGGGCCTTGGGTACATGTTTGCGCGAAAAGCGAGAGCTCAGAACGGCGCGTTCCAACCTTACGAAAATTCCTACCAACGCATCCGGAGCCTCCTGCGATCCTTGATCGCTTCTCAGCTGCCATCCCCGGATCTGAATATTCTCGACAAGCCTGCAGTAGCATCCTGACTCAGATAGCGCACCGGCCAAGACTGCTTCTGTAGGGAAACGATTCGAGACGCTGTCTGTCGTGCCAACCATCTCTAGCAGCTGGATGGCGCGCGCGGTTCGAATGGCATCGTGCATACAGACTGTGTGCAGGACGCTTCGAAGTCCGTGCCAACGACCATGTCTCCCGGGCCGCGCGGACGAGCGGTGTAGGCTAGCCCGGTAGAGACTCGGAAGCAGAGACTCGGAGGTCGAGATGAAGGTCACCGAAGCGTTTACGGAGCCCCGAAAGCGTCCCGTGTTTCTCGGCGACTTCTCGCCGCCGCGGGGTGGTGGAGCATCTGCCCTCGCCGACGCCGCGAAGCTCGACGTCGATTTCGTCTGCGTGGCCTACAACCCCGGCAAGGCTGTGCGCACCGATTCGGTCGCGGCGGCCTACGAGATCTCGCGCGCGACGGGACGCGGGACCGTATTCAACCTCTCGCCGCGCGACATGAACAAGCTGGCGTTGCAGTCGCGTCTGCTCGGCGCCGAGGTCCTCGGCCTGCAGAACGTGCTGATCCTTCAGGGCGACCGCGTCACCGAGCGCGACCGTATGGCCGACGTCTCCGAGTACACGGCGACGGGCCTGATTGCCGCGGCGCGTGAGATGAACCAGGGCACCGACTTCAAGGGCTCGAACCTCAAGGCGCCTACCGACTTCTGCATCGGCGCCTCGGTCGACCTGGGACGCGGCGCCGAGCAAGAAGCGACGCTGGCGCTGCGCAAGGTCGAGGCCGGCGCACATTTCCTGGTGACGCAGCCGATCTTCGCGGCGTCGGACCTGACGGCGTTTCGAGAGGCCTACGCGGCGCAGGCCGGCAGCGAGATCTCGGTGCCGGTGCTGTGGGGTCTGCAGATCCTGCGCCCGGACGGCGTGCTGTTCAGCAACGTCCCCGCCGAGGTGCGCGCCAACCTCGAGCGCGGCCGCGACGGCGTCGAGATCGCCCTGGAGACGTACGCAGAGCTACGTGCGGCGGGCGCCGGCGGGATCTATCTCGTATCGCCGATTCAGCGAGGCGGCGCGCGTGACTACGACGCCGGGGCGCGATTCCTGGCCGCGATCAGCTAGCAGTGGCCTCGGACAACACTCCCTCGTGCGCGGCAGCTTCCTCCTCGGTGCCGAGGATGCGTACAACCTCGTCGACGCTGACGTGCGCCAGCGGCGGCGAGCGGAAGTGCGCTGAGCGGTTGAGCGTGTACCAGTTGCGGCGGCCCGCACGGTGCACCCCAATGAATCCGGCATCGGCCAGGTGCCGGATTACGTCCGCGACGCGCTTTTCGGTGACATTGAGGGCGCGTGCAATCTCGCGATGCGTCGATTCCGGATTGCTTGCGATGTAGAAAAGCACTGAACCGTGCGTACTAAGGAGACTCCAGCCTGCATTCATCGCGCCGCCCTCCTGATTCGAAGCGTTTGCCGCAGTATTCTGCGCAATTCTAAGGAAGTCAAGGTATTTCACTAAAATCCTATAGCGAAATCGCATCGTCTGCTCTCAGCTAGCCAATTCTCGTATAGGCGAGCACTATACTGTTTACTGATTGCAGCAAAAGATTTTCTTGAAACTTGGCTGCGCCACTGCTGCTCATTTGCCCGCCCTTCGCGACGGCTTTAGAGTGAGCGCGTGACTGTCAACAACCCATCGAGCGCCATCGACGTCGTGCGATCGCTGACGGCCCAGACCGTCGAGACGCGACTGCGCAGCCCTCGCGGCATCGCCGAGTACGTCTTCACAGGACCATCGCTCTACGACTACGCCGTCGCGACCGGCATGCTGCCCGTCGAAGGCGCGCTCGCCAGCCAGTACTTCGTGGCGAGCGCTGAGGACGGCTTCACAGTGACGGTTGCCATGGCCGAAGTGGCGCCCGACTACACGAGCAAGCGCGTCATCCTGGCCTACGAGCAGAACGGCGAGCCGGTGCGCGCCGGCGTACGCCTGGTCGTGCCCGGCGACGACCTCGGCGGACGCTCCGTGTTCGGCGTCACGAGCCTCGAGCTGCGCTCCGTACCGACGGTACCGCTAAGCGACGCGCTGCACTCGGACGCGGTCACGCTGAGCGGCGACATCGAGCGTCCGGGACGCTTCGACGCCGGCGCTCTGAGCTCGCTGCCGCTGCCGCTGCTCGATGTGGAGCCGGCGCCATCGAAGGGCCACGGCGACCTCATGCGCCCGCGACGCCGGTTCAGCGGCGCTTCCGTCTGGGAGCTGCTCGATGGCGCCGGTCTGCACTACGACCCGGCGCTGCGCGAGCCCTTCCTGCCGAAGATCGTGGTCGCTTCCGACGCCGATGGGTACGCGGTCGTAATCGCCGGCGGCGAGATCGAGCCGCGCTTCCTGGCCGCGCCGTTCATCGTCGCCACGCGCGACGCGGCCGGGCCGCTGAGCGAATCGGACGGTGGACTGCGGCTGATCGCGCCGCACGACGTGGCCGGCGCACGCTCCGTCAAAGCCATCGCCTCGCTCGCAGTACGCGACGCCTGAGACGCATCGCATCGGCTATGATGCGCTCGCCACGGTGGGCGCCGCGACAGGAGGTAGCACGATGAACCAGGTCACCGAGATGCCGCGCCTGTTCGACGCGGCCAGGATCGACGACGCGCTCGCCCGGCTCGACAGCCTGTTCGGGATCATGCTGCGCCAACAGGGCTTCCTGCGCGCCGAGGTGCTGCGCAGCCTCGATGACCAGCGACGTCTTCTCGTGCTGCACGCATGGGGTGAGCTTGCAGACTGGCAGCGCTTCCAGGCATCCGAGACCAAGATCGCGTTCACCAACGCCCGCCCGGCCGCGCTGTACGAGTTCCTGCCCTGCCCGATGAACTGGCTCGCCGCAACGGACACCGGCGAGACGCCGTCGCCGATTCTGCGCCGGCAGCTCGTTCGCGTCGAACGACTCGACGCATTGCTCGGCAACGGCGTCTTGAGCAGCACCACGTACGTCTATCGGGACGACGCGCCTGAGTTTCGCGGCCTCACGATGCGCCTCACTCGCTACGCCGAGCCGCCGGGCAGCCAGACGCCCGACACAGGCGCCGTCGCGGATGAGACGTTCGAGTCGCTATTGCAGCGTTCCGTGGCTCTCGATACGGCGGCATCGGCGCACTGAGCACGACTCGAGCCGCACTTCTGAGAGGAGGCTTCGCTATGCAGGACTTCGAGGGCAAGGTCGCGGTGGTCACCGGCGCGGCGAGCGGCATGGGACGCGCCTTCGCCGAACGCTTTGCGCAGGAGGGCATGAAGGTCGTCCTCGCCGACGTCGAGCAGGGGCCGCTCGACCGCGCCGTCACGGAGCTGCGACAGGCCGAGTACGACGTGCTCGGCGTGCTCACCGACGTTTCGAGAGTCGAGTCGTCTGGAGGCACTGGCGCACAAGGCGATCGATGCGTACGGCAAGGTTCACGTGCTGTGCAATAACGCCGGCGTCTCGGGGGGCAACGGCGGGCCCGCGTCGCTGATCTGGGAGGCCAGCCTCAAGGACTGGACCTGGATTACCGCCGTGAACTACTTCGGCGTGGCGCACGGCATCCGCATCTTCGTGCCGCTGATGCTGTCGCACGGCGAAGAAGGTCACGTGGTCAACACCGCGTCGGTAGCGGGCCTGACGCCCGGCAACGGCGTCTACGGCGCCACGAAGCACGCCGTGGTCAGCATGAGCGAGTCGTTGTATCGCGACTTCCACCGCGTCGGTGCCAAGCTGGGCGTGACCTGCCTCTGCCCCGGCGTCGTCAACACCGGCATCATCAACGCGACCCGCAATCGACCCTCCGACATGCTCAACGAGGGCGAGCAGCCGCGCGACGCCGAGACGCAGGCGCGTATCGCTGCCTGGGCCGAATCGGGCTGGCAGCCGCCCGAGGTCGCGGCGATGGTCGTCGACGCGATCAGGGCTAACCAGCTCTACCTGCGCACCGACGAGGACCAAACCGACCGCATCGAGGACCGGATGCACGCCATCCTCGAGAGCCGCAACCCGACGCCGTTCGCGCCGGTCTCACGAGAGCCGCTGCCGAAGCGCAGCTATCAGCCCCGGAGGTAGGACGATGCAGGACTTCGACGGCAAGGTCGCGGTTGTCACCGGCGCGGCGAGCGGCATGGGTCGCGCCTTCGCGGAGCGCTTTGCGCAGGAAGGCATGAAGGTCGTCCTCGCCGACGTCGAGCAGGCTCCCCTGGACCGCACCGTCATCGAGCTACGTCAGGCCGAGCACGACGTGCTCGGCGTGCTCACCGACGTCTCGAAGCAGGAGTCGGTCGAAGCGCTGGCGCAGAAGGCTATCGAGGCGTACGGCAAGGTGCACGTGCTGTGCAACAACGCCGGCGTCGCGGGCGAACGGGGCATGATCTGGGAAGAGACGCAGAAGTTCTGGGACTACATGATGGGGGTCAACTTCTGGGGCGTCCTGCACGGCATTCGCGTGTTCACGCCGCTGATGCTCTCACACGGCGAAGAGGGGCACATCGTCAACACCGCGTCGATTGCCGGGCTCGGCACCGGCTGGGGCGTCTACGGCGTCACCAAGCACGCCGTGATCGCGATGACCGAGTGGCTGGCGCAGAACCTGCAGATGATCGACGCGAAGATCCACGCCTCGGTGCTCTGCCCCAGCGGCGTCGCGACCAACATCACAACCGTCGACCGCAGCCGCCCGCCCGAGCTCATGGAGGACGCCTCGACGACGCCCAGCGTGCAGGAGATGCGCATGAAGCGCTATCGAGAGCGCATGACGGCGGCGGTCGCGGCGGGCAAGCAGCCGCCCGAAATCGCCGAGATCGTGCTCGACGCGATCAAGAACGACGACTTCTACATCCTGACGCACCCGCAGCAGGAAGAAGACCGCGTACGAGCCCGGGCAGAGCAGATCGTCGCCCGCAAGGCGCCGAAACCGTCGTCGCTGCTAATGGACGACTCGTGGGACCTCGACGCTCTCGTCAGGCAGATGCATGCGCAGGGTTAGCTACGAGCTGAAAGCTTCAAGCTCCAAGCGGCTGAGCGCAGGACGGACGGGGTTAAAGCTTCGTCCTGCATCAGCTTACTAACACCGGTACGCCTGCCGCCGTGCCAAAGCCGCCGAGCCAGCAACTCAGCGATTGCATGGTGAGGTGCTAAGCTGACGACGCTCGTGTTGGAAGCATAGTTGCCGTCTGTTTGTCACCAACTGCCAGTCGCACTCGGGAGTGAGTCATGCCGTACACCGTAGATTTCAAGACGGTCTCGACCGTCGGTCTGGAGTCGTCGCCCGTCGCGCCGGCGCTCGCCGGTCTGCGAGCCAACGAGGCCCGCTACTTCAAGAACAAGTACAACCACGACTTCACAGTGGAGTCGGCGGGCAATGCCAAAGAGACCATCGACTGGGTGCACCGCATCCTCAAGGAAGAACGCGACCTCGTCATCGCGTCTCGCCCTCTCGAGGCCACGGCCTTCCAGGTCGAGAACATCCGGATGGCTTACGTCTTCTACGAGAGCGGCCTCTCGATCAACGTGATGTACACCGTCGATGACGCCGGCAAGCGGGCAGTCGGGTTCAAGCTCTCCGATGGCATGGAGGTCCCCGAGGAGCTCGCCTCGCGGTTCAAGTTTGCAAGGCAGAAGTCGAAGCTGGCCGGAACGATTCGCGGCTCCTACTTCGTCATCAAGAACGAGTACTGACCTCCGCCCGTAGCTTCCGCTCGCATTGTGAGCTTGTAGCTTTCGCTTGGGGCGTGTAGCTACTACGCGTCCTTCCAGATACGCTTCGCCGCGCTGACCACGAGTTCGAGCTTCTTCCACTGCTCGTCCTCGGTGAGGAGGTTGCCGGCCATGACCGAGGCGAAACCGCACTGCGGCTCCAGCGCCAGGTTGTCGAGCGGGACGATCTTCGCGGCTTCTTCGATGCGGCGCACGATAACGTCCTCATTTTCGAGCGCGGCCAGCTTGCTGCTGATCAGGCCCAGCACGACAACCTTGTCGCGCGGTACGAAACGCAGCGGCTCGAAGGAGCCGGCGCGCTCCGACTCGTACTCCAGCGAGAACGCATCGACGTTCAGCGTGCCGAACAGCTTCTCGGCGATCGGGTCGTAGCCGCCTTCGGCGTACCACTCGCTGCGGTTGTTGCCGCGACAGAGGTGGATGCACATCACGACGCCGTCACGCTTGGCGCCCTCGAGGCAGGCATTGTCGACCGCGATCGCCTCGTCCAGCGCCTCGTCGGGGTCTTTGCCCATCTCGTTCTTCACGTAGTCGCGCCACTTCGGGTCGATGTAGTAGCTGTAGCGCGGCGCGTCGATCTGGATGTACTTCACGCCCTCGTCGCACAGCGCCTGGATCTCGGAGCGAACGATCGGCACGAGGTCCCAGAGGAAGTCAGAGTACGTCGGGTAGGTGGCTCCGGAGATCGCCTTCTTGTAGCCGATCGCCGGGAACTGGTTGGCGCTGGGCAGAGTTATCTTGATGTCGCCGGGGTTGTGCTGCTTCATGAAGTCGAGCTCGTGCTTGGTGAGGCGGCGCGTCTGGCTGATCTTGTTCTTGATGATGCCGGAGACGTGCAGCGTGCTGGCCGACGAGCCGCTGCCGCCCGCCCAGGTGCGCTCGACACCGGCATCGTTGTCCCAACCGGCGGTAGCGTCGTTGAAGTCGCTCATGAAGGTCGAGCGCCGCAGTTCCCCGTCCGTAAAGATCTTGAGGCCGATGTCCTTCTGCTTCTGGATGACCTTGAGGATCTCCTCGTCCTCCATCGCCTTGAGCTCGGCCTGCGGTACGCCGCGCTCGCGGGCGTCGAGCAGTCTCTGGGGTCGCAGGAAGCTACCAACGTGGTCGGCTCGGTACTTGAAGGCCATCGTTATCCCCCTCGATCTCGTTTCGGATGTAAGTGCAGCGCAAGTTTACCCAGCCTTCGCCCGGCAAGGCAAAGCGAGGCTCCCGAACGTGGCGTTCGGGAGCCTCGCGCAGTTGGCTGCTTACTGCTTGAAGCTTGAAGCTCTCTACGGTGCGATGTTCTGGTTCATCCGGAACAGGTTGTTCGGGTCGTACTTGCGCTTCAGCTCCTGCAGGCGGCCGAAGGTCGGGCCGTAGGCCGACTTGATGCGCTCGGCACCCTCGTCGAACAGCTCGTTGACATAGACGCCATCTGAGAGGAACGGCTGAAGCTTGTCCCAGCTGTTGCGCAGCCACGCAATGTTCGCCTCATCCGCCGCCTTGTCCTCCCAGGCGCCGAGCAACGTCATCGAGTACGGCGCGCTGCGGTAGTAGAACGCGGTGGCGTCGGCCGGGACGCGCGCTACGGCGCCGCCGAACGGCACGATGATCACGGCGCTGAATGGCGACGGCGTCGACGAATAGGCCTCGACCATCGCGGTGGCCGCCGCTTCGCTCAGGTCGCCAATGAAGTTGGAGCGCATGTAGTAGCGGCGATGCGGCACCGCCGCGCCGTCGATGAGCTTCTGAATCGCCGTGTACGGCATCGGCCCGACAGCGTCCATGACCAGCGTCCCGAGCTGCTTCAGGGGCGCGATCAGCCTTTCGCCCTCCGCCATGTCGTTGCCAAAGTAACCCGGCGCGATACCCACGGCCTGGTGCCCGTCCGGCGTCGTGAGGATGAAGCAGCCCGCGATGAAGTGGTCCGGGGCGCTCTTCATCAGCTCCGCGTAGGCAGGGATGACCTTTGGCGCTTCGGGCAGCGGGTATGCCAGCAGTCCGCCGAGTATCGGGCCCAGGTCGTGCAGCTGGTACTCGAACGACGTGACGATCCCGAAGTTGCCGCCGCCGCCGCGCAGGCCCCAGAACAGGTCCGTGTTCTCGGTAGCACTGGCGCGGACGAGCCGCCCGTCGGCGAGCACGACGTCGCAAGACAGCAGGTTGTCGACCACGAGACCGTGCTTGCGACACAGCCAGCCGAAACCGCCGCCGAGCGTCAGCCCGGCGATGCCGGTGTGCGAGATCATCCCGCCCGGCGTCGCCAGGCCGAAGGCTTCAGCCTCGCGGTCGAGCTCGGCCCAGAGTACGCCCGGCTCGGCGCGCGCCGTCTTCGTCACGGGGTCGACGCGGATGCTTTTCATCGGCGACAGATCGATCATCATGCCGTCGTCACAGACCGAGTAGCCGGGGAAGCTGTGGCCGCCTCCGCGTACCGCGACCAGCAGGTTGTTGTCGCGGGCATAGTTCACCGCCGCGATCACGTCGGCGGCGCTGAGGCAGCGCGCGATCACACCAGGGCGCTTGTCGAACATGCCGTTCCAGATCTGACGCGTCTCGTCGTAACCGGCGTCGGCTTCGGTGAGGACGGGGCCGCGCAGGCTACCCCGAAACGTTTCGATTTGCTCTTCAGCCAGGGTCATCAACAACTCCTTGGGCGTAACTGGGATCTATTGCTTCGGACATTCTTCGCTGACGGGCGGCGCTGCGGATCATATGACCGGCCAGTAGGTCAGACAAGAGCGCGTGCGATAAGAGCTTGCTAACGATTCCGACTCAGTTCAAACCAGCCTCCCAATGTCGACGTAGTCGCAGGAAAAAAACAGAAGGGCCTGCCGAGGTTCGGCAGGCCCTTCCTAGTGTCACGCGGCAGCCGCATGCCGCCACGCTAGTGGCCTAGTAGCGGTAGTGGTCCGGCTTGTACGGGCCGCTCTTGTCCATACCAAGGTACGCCGCCTGCTGGTCGCTAAGCTCCGTGAGCATCACGTCCAGGTTGACGAGCTGCAAACGCGCGACCTTCTCGTCCAGCGCCTTCGGCAGGATGTGGACACCCGTGCTGTACTCCCCTGTGCGGGTGAACAGCTCGATCTGTGCCAGCACCTGGTTGGCGAAGGACGAGCTCATGACGAACGACGGGTGGCCCATCGCGTTGCCGAGGTTGACCAGCCGGCCCTCCGACAGAAGGATGATCTTCTTGCCGTCGGGGAATCTGATGTGGTCGACCTGGGGCTTGATGTTGTCCCAGTCGTAGTTCTTCAGGCTCGCGACGTCGATCTCGTTGTCGAAGTGACCGATGTTGCAGACGATGGCGTTGTTCTTCATCTTCTTCATGTGCTCGTGCGTGATCACATGGTAGTTACCGGTCGCGGTAACGAAGATGTCGGCCTTGTCCGCCGCGTAGTCCATGGTGACGACCTTGTAGCCTTCCATGGCCGCCTGGAGCGCGCAGATCGGGTCGATTTCGGTGACCCAGACCTGGGCGAGTAGACCGCGCAGCGCCTGTGCCGAGCCCTTACCGACTTCGCCGTAGCCCGCAACGACCGCGATCTTGCCCGCGATCATCACGTCGGTCGCGCGCTTGATGCCGTCAACCAGCGACTCGCGACAGCCGTAGACGTTGTCGAATTTCGACTTGGTCACGGAGTCGTTGACGTTGATCGCGGGGAAGAGCAGGCGCTCTTCCTTCTCCATCTGGTAGAGGCGGTGCACGCCCGTCGTCGTCTCCTCGGACACGCCCTTGATGCCCTTGGCGATGTTCGAGTAGAAGTTCGGCGACGTGGCCAGGCGGGCCTTGATGGCGCTGTACAGCGCCGTCTCCTCTTCGCTGCTCGGGTTGTCGAGCAACGACGGGTCGGACTCGGCCTGCGTGCCGAGGTGCACCAGCAGCGTCGCGTCACCGCCGTCGTCCAGGATCAGGTTGGGGCCCTGGCCGTGGGAGAACTCGAGGATGCGGTGCGTGAAGCTCCAGTACTCCTCCATGCCTTCGCCCTTGTAGGCGAAGACGGGCGTGCCACCGGCAGCGATCGCGGCAGCAGCGTGGTCCTGGGTCGAGAAGACATTGCACGACGCCCAGCGCACATCGGCGCCGAGCGCGACCAGCGTCTCGATGAGGACGGCGGTCTGAATTGTCATGTGGAGCGAGCCCGCGATACGCGCGCCTTTC
The DNA here is from genome assembly GCA_963732945.1 of uncultured Chloroflexia bacterium. Lineage (GTDB taxonomy): Bacteria > Chloroflexota > Dehalococcoidia > DSTF01 > WHTK01 > WHTK01. The sequence goes on along the minus strand of CAVTBL010000003.1, from coordinate 331,678 downwards.
AGCGGCTTAACGGCCTCGTACTCCTTGCGGATCGCCATCAGCGCCGGCATCTCTGCCTCCGCGATGGCGATCTCCTTGCGTCCGAAACCGGCAAGGCCGATATCGGCGACTCTGTACTCGCTTGGGTCCAGTGTCGTGGTCAAGAGAAAGCTCCCTTCCTACTTGGCAGGCACCTCACAAAAAATGAGGCGCCCGCACCTTAACGATGCGAGCGCCGTTTGAATCGCTGAGCCTGACCGGGTTCGCTGCTTGTCCCGGACGCAACGCTCCTCAGCTAGAGAATTATAACGCCTGCTTAGCCGACCGCCAGCTTGAGCTGCTCGACCATGTCCAGTCGCTCCCACGGCAGATCGATGTCGGTACGGCCGAAGTGGCCGTACGACGCCGTCTGACGGAAGATCGGCCGGCGCAGGTCCAGTGCCTTGATGATCGCCGCGGGGCGCAGATCGAAGACCTTGCTGATCGCCGCCTCGATCTTCTCGACCGGGACTCGCTCGGTGCCGAAGCACTCGACGGTGACGCTGACCGGGCGAGCCACGCCGATGGCGTACGCAAGCTCGACCTCGCACTGGCTGGCGAAGCCGGCGGCGACGACGTTCTTGGCGACCCAGCGGGCGCCGTAAGCGCCGGAGCGGTCGACCTTTGTCGGGTCCTTGCCGCTGAAGGCGCCACCACCGTGACGGGCGAAGCCGCCGTAGGTGTCGACGATGATCTTGCGGCCGGTGAGGCCGGAGTCACCGTAAGGACCACCGATCACGAAACGACCGGTCGGGTTGATGTAGTACTTGGTCTCGGCATCAAGCAGGTTCGCCGGGATCACGGGCTCGATAACGTGCTTCTTCACCTCAGCCGAGATCTCCTCCGAGCTGATCTCGGGAGCGTGCTGGGTCGAGATGACAACCGTGTCGATGCGCTTCACCTTGCCCTTGGAGTACTCGACCGTGACCTGGCTCTTGCCGTCGGGGCGCAGCCAGGGCAGCGTGCCGTTCTTGCGCACTTCGGCGAGGCGGCGGGTGAGGCGGTGGGCGTATGCAATCGGGGCCGGCATGTACTCGGGCGTCTCGTCACAGGCGAAGCCCATCATCATGCCCTGGTCACCGGCGCCGGTGTTGAGGTCGTCCTCCATGCTGCCCTGCTTCGCCTCGAGCGCCTTGTCGACGCCCAGGGCGATGTCGGCGGACTGACCGCTGAGTCGCACTTCGATGGTGGCCGTCTCGGCGCTGGTGCCGAAGGCGCGGTCCGTGTAGCCGATGTCGGTCAGGACCTTGCGCACGATCTCGTCGACAACCTCTGGAGGCGGCAGCGGCGTGACTTCGCCGTACACCCAGACCCAGTCGGTGTCTTCGTCGGACTTGACGCTGGACTCGCAGGCCACACGGGCGTTGGGCGTCTGGCTGAGGCACCAGTCAAGAACTGCATCGGAAAGCTGGTCACAGACCTTGTCTGGGTGGCCCTCCGTCACGCTCTCACTGGTCCACAGCAACTTTTCGCTGCTCTGGAAGGTCGTCGTCATCTATGTGCGCTCCTTTCGCCTAATACGCGGGACTTTGGTGCGTTGCCTTAGCGCGGGCGAGTCCCGCCCACCAGGCGTACTGCTGGATTATCCGAGACATTCTCGCTAGACGCACGCATGGCGTTCTTTGGGCATCGCAACGAAGTTGGCCGGCGTAACGTTGTGTCGAGGCCACACAGGCCATTGGCGTGGCGGCGCCCTGCGCGAATCCCCGGGTGGAGCTGTGCACCTGATGGACCGTCCAACGACCGTCCAAATCGAGACACGGGCCAGATTCAACGCGCTGGGCTCGCCGAGGCTGGCTTCCTCTAGATGGTTTCGTTATGCCTTTGTAACGCGTCAAGCGCAGCGCCGTTCTTAGAGGTGACGGGATTTTAAGCAAGCTCTGTTGAGGCCTTGCTGCGGAGCGAGGCGCCACCCGCCCGGCGCCTATCTGGTCACCGATAGCTCCTCAGCGTCCTTCTCCCGAAGGACAGCCAGTGGTGAAACCGACAGCAGACGATTTGCCGTTCATGCGCTGGCACGGATGCTGCAGGCTAATTTCTTCTTTCGCGCGACGTTTTCAGGCTGCCTGCCTGCTCCTTCCCGGCGCCAACGGACAGGAGCTCTGACGGTGGCAGTCTCTCGACGTACGCGCCCTACCCCAATCGTAGCGCTGGAAGCCAGCATGACCGGTGGTCTGCTGGAAAGCAGCGCCTTCGGACACCTCGCCGAGCACAGCGACGTGCTGGCGCCGCGGCGCGCCTACGAGGCGGCCAAGCGCGGCTTCGACTTCGTCCTGGCGCTAATCGGCCTCGTCCTGCTGGCGCCGCTGTTCGCGGCCGTGGCGTTGCTGATCAAGCTCGAGTCCGAGGGGCCGGTGTTCTACATGCAGGAGCGCCTTGGCAAAGGCGCGACGCCGTTCTTCATGTTCAAGTTCCGCTCCATGTACACCTGCGACGTCGATATCCCGCCCGAGCTGCTGAAGCTGAACGAATCGACGGGGCCGCTGTTCAAGATGCGCAACGACCCGCGCGTAACGAAGGTCGGGCGATTCATCCGGCGCACCAGCATCGACGAGCTGCCGCAGCTGATCAACGTGCTGCTGGGTCAGATGAGCCTCGTGGGGCCGCGACCGCCGTTGCCTCGTGAGCTCGCCGGCTTCGACCGCGTGCAGCGCCTGCGCCTGCGCGTCGTGCCCGGCGTCACTGGGCCGTGGCAGGTCAGCGGCCGCAGCGCCCTGCCGTTCGAGGAGATGGTGCGCCTCGACCTCGAGTACATCGAGGAGCGCTCGCTGCTGCTGGACCTGAAGCTGCTGCTGCGCACCGTCCCGACCGTCCTGTTCGGCGACGGGGCCTACTAAGCACTGGCGTGCGGCGGCCATTGGCATGGCGGCGTCCTGCGCGCGGAGCTTCTAGAGTCGCAGCGTCCTGGTGACCGCCCGACCGGCGTCGCTTCCGTCGGAAGCTTCCCGAGATGCGCGTACTCTACGAGCGCTCAGTGACGAGGTCTGCCGGTAGCGGTTCGCCCCACTCCTGGTCGGCCTGGTTGAGCTTGCGCCAGACCAGCGGCAGGCCGATGACCTCCGGCAGCATGTAGACGAAGAAGTGCAGCTTGCCCCTGATGCGCTTCTCCTTCGGCGGCTTCTTCTGGAACGGCGACAGCCACGGCACCTTGGAGCCGGCCCAGAGGTCGCAGACCAGGTGGCCCGCGTAGCCCAGGACGAAGCCGCGCCAGCGCCTGTCGTCCAGCACGAAGCGCGCGCCCGTCGCGGCAATCGCGAAGCCGATGAGGCCGTGCGCCAACCAGCGCGTCGGCGTCAGGTGCAGCACACCCAGCGATTTGTCGGTGACGTCCGGGACCAGGCTACCTGCTACCGCGGCGATGGGATCCGAGTCTGTGGCGTCGGCGATGAGGATACTTGTAGCAACGTGACCAAAGAACAGCATGGATCCATGGTTACGGGACTGGCCCGCTTGGTGCAACGCTGGAAGCGTTACATTCTCGTCAGGTTATTCGCATGACCCGGAGCGCAACGACTACGATCTGGACCGTCGGTCACTCGAACGTTCCCGTCTCGCAGCTAATCGAGACGCTGAGCAAGGCATCGATCGGGCTGCTGGTCGATATACGCCGCTACCCCATGTCGCGGCGCAACCCGCAGTTCAACAGCGACGCCCTTGCCGCCTCGTTGCGAGAAGCCGGTATCGACTACCGTCACGCGCCGGAGCTTGGTGGCCGCCGCACGCCACAGCCCGATTCGTTCAACCTCGGTCTACGCGATGCCGGCTTTCGCGGTTTCGCCGACTACATGTGGACTCCGGAGTTCGACGCGGCCCTCGCGCCGCTGCTCGACGAGGCTGACGCGCACCCAACCGCGATCATGTGCGCCGAGGCGCTGCCCTGGCGCTGCCACCGCTCGCTGATCGCGGATGCGCTGGTGACGCACGGCGTCGAGGTGCTGCACCTGGTCGGCGGCAAGCAACGGCCGCATACGCTGTCGCCGTACGCCCGCGTGCAGGACGGTCGCGTCGCCTACCCGGCGCTTTTGTGACAAGCTCACGGTTCTCGGTTGTCAGTTCTTGGTGCCGTCAGCTTTGCCTGATCTAAAGGCGGAGGCGATCCTCTCGCGAAACTGGCAGACTAGAAGCCGCCATGCGCGTACACATCACGGGAGGCCCCGGTACGGGCAAGACGACCCTGGCTCGTGCGCTCGCGGCGCAGTTAGCCGTAGAACACTTCGAGCTCGATGGCCAGGCGTTGACGCACGTCGCGGCGCAGGGCGGCATCGTGGACTTCGAAGCGCTGGCGACGGCTCGAGTGGCTGAATCGGCGCGAATCGCGGCCGGCGAAGCGTGGGTCAGCGAGGGCTCCAACATCGTCGCGGCTCGACCGTTTCTGGAGCGTGCCGAGGTCATCGTCGTCCTTTTTAGCCCGTGGCGGGTGGCGGCGTACCGGATCCTGCTGCGGCACTTCAAGGCTAACCTTGCCGGCAACAACCGCTTCCCGGGCGTCGGCAACCTGTATCGCTTCTGGCGCTGGAGCGCTCGTTACCACGCGAACCGCAACGAGCACGGCCTCAACGACTGGGGCACGCCGACGACCCAGCTCGCACTCGAACAGGCTCTGCAGCCCTACGATTCGAAGCTCGTGCGCTGCAGGACGAAGACGGAAATGGAGATCTTCAGGCGCCAGATTACGCAGCAGATCACTCTTGAGCGAGAAGCGGACTGAACCCTAAAGCTGAGAGCTGACTGCTGATCGCTGACCGCTCTTCGCTATGTCGACAACCTGAAAGGCGCGACTTACGATCTGAGTTGTGCCCAAGCTCGACGAGTACAAGCGCAAGCGTGACTTCACGAAGACGCCGGAGCCTCCGCCAGGCGAGGCCGACGCTGAGCAGCGCAACCTGGTCTTCGTGGTGCAGCAGCACGCCGCGACGCGCATGCACTGGGACTTTCGTCTCGAAGTAGACGGCGTGCTCAAGTCGTGGCCGATCCCCAAGGGCCCGTCGCTCGACCCGAAGGTCAAGCGCATGGCGGTGATGGTCGAGGACCACCCGTACGAATACCGCAGCTTCGAAGGCGTGATCCCCAAGCGTGAGTATGGCGGCGGCCAGGTCATCGTCTGGGACGAGGGCATCTACACGCCCGACGAGGACGGCGAGTACTCCTGGAACGACAAGGAAGAGGGGTCGCGGCGCATGCTCGAGGGCATCGAGCGCGGCAAGCTGTCGTTCACGCTCGTGGGCAAAAAGCTGCGCGGTAGCTTCACGCTGATTCGCACCAGGTATGGCAAGGGCAAAGAGACCGGCAAGGACTGGCTGTTCATCAAGCATCGCGACGAATACGCCAGCGAGCGCGACATCCTCGAAGAGGACGCCTCGGTGCGCTCCGGCCTGACGATCGCCGACCTCAAGGAAGGGCGTATCCCCAACCCTGCCGCGTCGAGCGTCGAGGCGCACGCTGCGGCGCGACAGGCGCCCTTCCCCGACCCGAAACGCGAGAAGCCGATGCTCTCCACGCTGATCGATAAGGCCTTCGACGCCCCAGACTGGCTCTGGGAGCCGAAACTGGACGGCATCCGCGTCCTGTGCTACCTGCGCGACGGCGAGGTCGAGCTGCGCAGCCGCCGCGGCATCGAGATCACTCAGCAATATCCGTCGCTGGTCGCGGCGCTGAAGGCGCAGGCAGCGCAGACCATGGTGCTCGACGGTGAGATCTGCGCCCTCGACGAGGCCGGCGTCCCGCGCTTCCAGCTACTGCAGGGCCGCATCAACCTGACGCGCGGCGTCGACTTCAATCGGCTCGATGCGGAGCAGCCGGTCGTGTTCTTTGTCTTCGACCTGCTCTACCTCGACGGCTTTGACCTGCGCGCGGTTCCGCTGCGCGAGCGCAAGTCGTTGCTCACGACCCATCTCGCGACCAGCGACCGCCTGCGCCTGCTCAGCGCCATCGAGGAGCACGGCGTCGCGGTGGCCGAAGGGGCGCAGCGGCTCGGCTTCGAGGGCGTTGTCGGCAAGCGCGCCGACTCGCGCTACGAACCCGGTGGCCGCGGGCGCAGCTGGCTCAAGGTCAAGACGGTGCAGGAGCAGGAGTTCCTGGTCGGCGGCTATACGCCGGGCGAGGGCGGGCGGCGCTCCACCTTCGGGGCGCTGGCACTGGGCTACTACGACACCGAGGGTGCGCTGCGTTACGCCGGCAACGTCGGCTCGGGCTTCACGGACTCGGAGCTCGCGTCTGTGCTCAAGCTGCTGCAGCCTCTAGAGACGAAGGAGTCGCCGTTCGCCGATGCCGTCGAAAGCATCACGTTCACGCAGGCTGAGGTCGTCGTACAGGTCAAGTTCGCCGAATGGACCAAGGACGGACGCCTGCGCGCGCCGGTGTTCCTCGGCCTGCGTGACGACATCGAGCCGCGCAACGTGCATCGCGAGACGCCGCTGCAGGACGGGGCTATCGCTCCAGAAGCCGCCTCGAAGCCACAGAGCCGGCCGTCCGAACAAGACGCGCAGCAAGCGCCGCGTGCCCGCGGTAGACAGCACGCCGCCTCCAACGGCCACCGTCCTCCGGAGTACGCGGCGCCGTCCGAAATCGACGCGCTGCTGGACCAAATCGAGAACCCGAAGCAGAACTTCACGCTCGAGCTCGCGGGCGCCGAGATCAAGCTGACCAACCTCGACAAGCCGTTCTGGCCGGCGCACGGCGAGACGCGGCCGCTGACCAAGCGCGACCTGGTCCGTTATTACGTCAAGTTGGGGCCGACCCTGCTGCCGCACCTCAAGGACCGGCCGCTGACTCTGACGCGCTATCCCAACGGCGTCGACGCGAAGCCGTTCTACCAGAAGCACTACGAGCAGCCGCTGCCGCCCTTCGTCGAGACCGCGACGATCTGGTCCGAGAGCAATCGTGCCGACGGCGAGTACATCCTCTGCAACAACCTCGCTACGTTGCTCTGGCTGGGACAGCTCGCCGACCTGGAGTTGCACGCCTGGATGGCGCGCGTCGACCCGGAGCCGGACGCCCACAGCCGCCCGACCGTGTTCAGCGGCTCCGAGCGCACTCTGGAGCAATCGGTCCTCAACTACCCCGACTTCATGGTCTTCGACCTCGACCCGTACATCTACGCCGGCCACGAAGCCCACGGCGCCGAGCCCGAGTACAACAAGCGCGGCTGGGAGAAGACGGTCGAGATGGCGCTGGCGCTGAGAGCCCTGCTCGACAACCAGCGCTTCACGTCTTATGTCAAAACGAGCGGCAAAACGGGCCTGCATATCTACTGCCCCGTCCTGCGCCATAACGACTACGACTTCCTGCGCGAACTGACCAAGACGATCGGTCAGTTCCTCATGCGGCAGCACCCGAAAGACGTGACTATGGAGTGGGATACGACGCGGCGACGCGGCATGGTGTTCTTCGATGCGGGCCAGAACACGCGCGGCAAGACGCTCGCGGCACAGTATTCGCCGCGGCCGACGCACTGGGCCGGCGTGTCGACGCCGATCGCCTGGGCCGAGCTCGAGCACCTCGACCCGACGTCGTTGAACCTGCTCACAGTGCCGGATCGAATCGCTGAGAGGGGCGACTTGTGGGCCGACATCCTCAATCACAAGAGCGACCTCTCGGCCCTGCTGAACCTCTAGCGCTTCGATAAGGCCTGCAGAGCGGGCGCCCAGCGACCGAAAACAATCTACGACCATGGAACAGCAGCAGCGCAGCCCGCTACTGGTTGATCTCTACCTCGAGCAGGCACGCATCACCGGCCGGAGCTTTCAGGTCGGCGAGCGACGCCGCCTGGTCGACGTGCTCAACGCCAACGAAGACGCGATTCAGCTCGAAGACGTCAACTTCGCCATGCTCGGCGGCCAGGTGCGCCAGCTGCCGAAGGTCATGGTCGAAAAGCGCGCGATCATAGCCGCGATCCCCCGCGAGACCTCAGAGCAAAGCCGGCAACGCATGATGGAGCGCAACGTAATGGGCCACGCGACGACGCAGCCCCTCAACCTGACGATGATCATCCCGCCGTTCGTTGCCGAGGGTACGGCTCACCTGCTGGGCGGGCGCCTCGCGGTGCGCAAGCGGCTGCGTGCCGATCCGGACCTGTTTACGCGCTTCTTCTCGGTAACCGACGGACGCCTCTTCTTGCCGGACGGCAGCGTGCTCGAGGCGCCGGTCATCTTGCTCAACCGCGACAACCTGGTCGCGCTGAGCCTCGACGAAGCCGCCTGACGCCCGACTTTCGAGACCCGTGTATCAGGCGACGCCGAAGGCGTGCGCCATGTCACGGTGCGCCTGCCAGATCGATTCCGGCAAACCCTCGAACTGCAGCAAATACTCCTGGCGATTGAGCATCTCGGTCTCCCAGCGCTCGTTGTCGATCGAGAGCAGGCGCTCCAGGTCCTCTGGAGCGATGTCGAGGCCGTTGAGGTTCATCTCGGAGTCACGCGGCAGCACGCCGGCCGGCGACTCCTCGCCGGTAGCATCGCCCTCTGCCAGGTCGAGCAGCCAGAGCAGGGCGCGCAGGTTCTCGCTGTAGCCGGGCCAGAGGTAACGGCCGTTTGCATCGCGCTGGAACCAGTTCACGTGTGCGAACGCCGGCTTGTGCCGCGCCCGCCCAATGATGTCGAGCCAGTGCTGCGCGTATGCGCCCTCGGAGTACGACATGAACGGCCGCATCGACATCGGGTCGTAGCGCAGCACGCCCTCCTTGCCCTCGGCGGCGAAGGTGGCCTCGGCGCCGAGTGTGAGGCCGTCGTAAACGCCCTCGGCGACGTCGGGCAGGGCACGAATAAGCGGCTCACGCTCGCGGACGCGTCCGCCGAAGATGACCGCGTCGATCGGCACGCCCTTCGGGTTGTTCGAGTCCGGGCTGAGGTTCGGCACGTTGGCCAGCGTCGTGGTGAAGCGGCTGTTGGGGTGAGACCACTCGTCGCCGGCCGCGCCCGAGCGCTGGTGCTCCACCGGCCGATCGCTGATCAGATTGCCGCGCCAGTCGTACCAGCCGGTGACGTCGGTGGGCGGCTCTTTGGTGCGGCCCTCCCACCAGACCTGTTTCGTCGTGGGGTTATAGGCGGTGTTCGTGAACAGTGCGCCCGATCCTTCGCCGACCGAGTACAGCGCGTTCGGGTTGCTCGATTCGTTCGTATCCTTGGCGACGCCGAAGACGCCGTACTCAGGGTTGAACGCGTAGAGGCGACCATCCGCCTCGTTGACGTAGATCCAGGCGATGTCGTCGCCGAAAAAGTGCACGTCGTAGCGGTCGGCCAGCGTGGCCGGCGGGTGCATCATCGCCAGGTTGGTCTTGCCGGAGGCGCTGGGGAAACCGCCGCAGACGTAGTACGTCCGCCCCATCTGCTTGTCCACGATGCCGATCAGCATGAACTGCTCGGCGAGGAACTCGCCCGAGGCGTGGCCGTCGTAGGAGGCCTGGCGAAGCCCGTGCGCGATCTTGCCCAGCAGCGCGTTGCCGCCGTACGAGGAGCCGTAGTGCAGCAGCAGTCTCTCGTCGGCGACGGTTACGAAGTGGCGCTTGTCGTTCGGTGTGCCCTGCTCCAGGTTGTCGAGGTCGCCCGTGACGTGCACGCCGCGCACGAAGTTAGCCTGGTCGGGCAGGTCGTTGAGGAAGGCGGAGCCGACGCGCGCCATGCGGATCATGTGCAGCACCACGACGCGGCTGTCTGTGAGCTCGACGCCGGCGGCCCACTGGGCGAGTGGCGATCCCGGCGGCGACATCAGGTACGGCACGACGAACATCGTCTTGCCGGCCGATTCGCCCTCCATGAGCGGCAGGAGCTTTGCCTTGATCTCGGCGCTGTCGACCCAGTTGTTGTAAGCGCCGCGGTCTTCGGGCTTGCTGGTCGCGACGAATGTGCGCTCCTCCGAGCGCGCCGTGTCTTTGGAATACGATCGCGCAAAATAACGACCGCCGGCGACCTCGAAGATTTCGCCGGCGGACAGGGCTTCGCCGATCAGGCGCTTATCGTCGTCGGCACCGACGACCTGGACGTCGTCCGGCTTCAGGCGCTGGGCCCACTCCTGCACGAAGTCACGAACCGCCTGATTCGTAACGCCGCCGGCATTCAACGCTGCTTCGACCTGAGATTTCTGCATATCGGCTCCTGGCTGATTCTGGCTAGTCGGTCACGCCAGGACGGGGTAGGCCCTGGACGAATCGGCATGCAAGACGACGGATTTATCGGATCATCCTGTGCGATTATCCTAGAGTCAATGGCGCTGCCGCCTTACACGCATGCGTCTTACAGATGCAGTTACGCGGATTGCGATGCCTCTTTTAGCCTAAACAGGGCCGGCTTGCTTTCCAGGTTGCGATTCACTGCGCTAATGTTGCAGAGCTATGACTGAAGCAACATTTAGCGTCCGCCGTATGACCCCCGTGCTCGGGGCCGAGTTGCTCGGAGTCGATCTCGGACACGCCGACGACTCGCTGTTCCGGAGCATCGCCGGCGCGCTGGCCGAGCACCAGGTGCTGTTCTTCCGCGACCAGGACATCTCGGTCGAGGCCCAGATGGCGCTGGGCTCCTGGTTCGGCGAGCTCGTGGCGCACCCCAACGACCCCGGCCTCGAGGGGCATCCCGAGGTCATGATCATCCACGCCGACGAATCGTCGAAGCGCGTCGCCGGCGAAAGCTGGCACTCCGACGTCTCCTGCGACCCGGAGCCGCCCCTCGGCTCGATCCTGCGCATCCATACGCTGCCCGACACCGGCGGCGACACGCTGTTCTCGAGCATGTACGCCGCCTACAACGCGCTGTCGGAGCCGATGCGGCGCTTCCTCGACGGCCTCACGGCGATCCACGACGGCGCGCCGTATTACCGCAGCGTCAACCAGCGCATCGGTCGCGACGATGGCGGTCGCACCTACCCGCAGGCGGAGCATCCCGTGGTGCGCACGCATCCCGTCACCGGTCGCAAGGTCCTGTTTGTCAACGAGATGTTCACCACCCAGATCGTCGGTCTCTCGCGCGCCGAAAGCGATGCGCTGCTGCGCTTCCTGTTCGAGCACATCCGGCAGCCGCAGTTCCAGTGCCGCTTCCGCTGGGGCAAGAACTCGATCGCGTTCTGGGACAACCGCTGCGTGCAGCACCAGGCGATCTGGGACTACTGGCCGCAGACTCGCTCCGGCTATCGCGTCACCGTCAAGGGCGACCGGCCGGTCTAGCTATGCGACCGCTGGACGACGAAGGCCTCCCTACCGGCGACGAAGCGGACGACGACCCAACCGATCCGTCGCACCGCGATTACGACCTCTCGACCTCGGCGCCGTACGACTTCGACGGCCCCGCCGACGCGAAACCGTGGTTCCTGCGACGCGGCTTCATCCTCTTAGTCGGCGCGGTTCTGATTTTCAGCCTGATCCTGCCGTTGTTCGTGATCTAAGCGCCTGTTACGACACGAAAACTGATCGACATCAACGTAAGCATTTCGTAAGGCACGCAGGCTAACCTGTATACGTAATGAGCGATCGCATTCTTGTCGTAGAAGACGAGGCAATCGTCGCCGAAGTCGTCGAGCGCTTTTTGCGCCGCGAAGGCTACGAGACCATGGTCGTCGGCGACGGGCGCCAGGCGCTGAACGAGCTGACGCGCTTCCTGCCCGACCTGATCGTGCTCGACATCATGCTGCCGGAGGTCGACGGCCTCGAAGTCTGCCGCCAGGTGCGTTCGCGCGCTCAGACGCCGATCATCATGCTCACGGCGCGCGGCGACGAGACCGACAAGGTCCTCGGCCTCGGCCTCGGCGCCGACGACTACGTTACGAAACCCTTCAGCCCTCGCGAGCTGGCGGCGCGGGTTCAGGCGGTGCTGCGGCGCGCCAAGGCTCAGCCCGGCGACGCCGAGATGCTGCGCTTCGGCTCCCTGCGGATCAGCGCCCGCACCCGCATCGTCGAGCGCGAGGGCGTCGACCTGCGGCTGACGGCCCGTGAGTTCGACCTGCTTCTCTACCTCGCGCGACACGCCGGTCAGGTGTTCAGCCGCGACCAGCTCATGGACGCCGTCTGGGACTACGACTTCGCCGGCGACACCGGCACCGTGACGGTGCACATGCGCCGTATGCGAGAGAAGGTCGAAGAGGACCCGTCGCGGCCGCGCTACCTCAAGACGGTCTGGGGCGTCGGATACAAGTTTGAACCGTAGCATCACCCAGACGCTGCGCCCCGGCGCCCGCGCGCGCACCCTGCTCGGGGCGCTGGTGCTGCTCATCCTCGCGATCGCGGCCGCGCTGCTCGTGGCGCAGCTCACGATGGCGCCGCCGCGCTCCGACATGCTGCAGCTGGCGTCGTACCTCGCGGCGTCGGGTGCGGTCGCCGGGCTCGCTGGCTGGGCGACGCTGAGCAGCGGTTGGGCCCGGCGCCACCTCGGTCTGCGCAGCAAAGCGGTACTCGGCTCGCTGGTCGGCGGGCTGACGGGGCTGTTCAACGTTTTCCTGATCGCGCGTCTCATGTTCGTATCGACCTCGCACGACCTCTACGTGCTCGCGGCTTCGATCGGCTTCAGCCTCGTCGTCATGGCCGCGTTCAGCATGACCGTCGCGGCGTCCGTGGCGCAGCGCGTCGAGCTGATCGCCCAGGCGGTGCGAGCCCTGGCGGCCAGCCGTCAGCCGCCAAGCCTGGAGCTTGGTGAGGGCGACGAGGTCGCTCGCCTGGCCGACGACGTCGCGACGCTGTCGGCGAAGCTCGACGCCACGGAGCGCGAGCGCGCCCGCCTCGACCGCGAGCGCGTCGAGCTCACGGCCGCGATCTCGCACGACCTGCGTACACCGCTGGCCAGCGTGCGCGCCATGGCCGAGGCGCTATCCGACGGCGTGGTCGAGGAAGAATCGGAGCGCCACCGCTACTACACGCTGATGCAGCGCGAGGTCGAGCGCCTCAACCGCCTTATCGGCGACCTGTTCGACCTGGCGCAGATCGACGCCGGCGCTCTGCGGCTCGAGAAGCGCATGCTGCCGCTGCAGGAGATCGTCTCGGAGGTCGTCGAAGGCATGCGGCCCCAGGCGGAGCGCGGCGGCATCGACCTGCGCTTCGAGGAGCCTCAGCAAGACCTGCCCGACGTGCAAATCGACGGCTCTCGCTTCGAGCGCGCCGTTGCGAACCTCGTGCGCAACGCCATCGAGCACACGCCCGCCGGCGGCTCGATTCGCGCTTCGGTTTGCCGCGAGCCCGGCTGGCTGGCGCTGAGCGTCGCCGACAACGGTGAAGGCTTCGATGCCGCCGAGGCCGACCAGGTCTGGACGCGCTTTTATCGCGGCGACAAGTCGCGCGGGCGCAAGCCCGGGGCTGACGGCGCCGGCCTCGGCCTCTCGATCGTGCGCGGTTTCGTCGAGGCGCACGGCGGTCGCGTCGAGTGCAAGTCGGCGCCCGGCGCAGGGCGCGACGTTCACGGTGCGCCTGCCGATCGCCTGAGGCGAACTACCGGTCGCCGGGCGCAATGAATTGCGCCCCTACGAACAGAGACCGAGCGTCCTCGCTTTCGAGGCGACATTCACTAACCGCCGTCCTGAGGCTCTCGAAGGACGAGCCCGCGCTACGAACAGACGAGGCGCCACGAGCAACTGATCAACCTGGCGATACGCCGTCTATGCTTCCTGACGATGGAACCGCGGTTGATCATCTTCGCCGTCGGCTTTCTGGCGCTCTCAAGCGTCGCGCTGGCGATGGCTGTGAAGGCGCTCCGTAAGGAACAGGTCACGCAAGCCGGACAGAACGTCATAGCGTCACAGGCGTGCAACTTGCGTATCGGGTCGGACGCGGGTGTGATCGTGGGGAGGCTGTCGTTAACCGCTGATGCCCTGATTTGGGAACCGTCTGGCTTCCCGTTTCCGCCAGGCTATGCACGCGTCACGATCCCTCTGAGTGTCGTCGCAGGCTGCTCGATTCAGCGTGACGAGGGTCACCTGCGCAGGCCACTCACCATCAGGACCAAGGATGACTACGTCTATCGCCTGTACTTCGGCGACTGGCTGGTTGGAAGACCACGTGTTCAGGAGAAATGGATCAGGCTGATCAGGCAAGGACGCGCCCCCATCGGCTAACATGACCGCCATGCTCACGACGGTTCGCACACCGACACTCGAGATCGCCTGCGACGAGACAGGCCCGGGCAACGGCGCGCCCGTTATCCTGCTGCACGGCTTCCCTGACGACCCGCACGCCTACGACGACGTCACGCCGGTGCTGGCGGAGGCAGGCTATCGGGTCCTCGTGCCGTGGCTGCGCGGCTACGGCGCGACGCGGTTCCTCGATGCCTCGACGCCGCGCTCGGGCCAACAGGCAGCGCTGGGAGCCGACCTGTTAGCGTTCATGGACGCGCTGGGGCTGCAGCAGGCAACGCTCGCGGGCTACGATTGGGGCGGCCGGGCGGCCTGCATCGTGTCGGCATTGTGGCCGCGGCGCGTGCGAGGCCTCGTGACCTGCGGCGGTTACAACCTGCAGGACATCGCCGCGTCCGGGCAACCGGGTCCGGCGGCCGCGGAATATCGCATGTGGTACCAGTGGTACTTCCACACGGAGCGCGGTCGCGCCGGGCTCGAGCAGAACCGACGCGAGATCGCGCGGCTGCTGTGGCGCCTCTGGTCGCCGAACTACGACTTCGACGACGCGACATTTGAGCGCACCGCCGCCAGCTTCGACAACCCTGACTTCGTCGAGGTCGTGGTCCACTCGTATCGCCACCGGCATCGCGCGGCGGAGGGCGACCCTGCAGCTGGAGCCAATCGAAGCGCAGCTGGCGAAACAACCGCCGATCAGCGTCCCGACGATCAACCTGGCCGGCGATACGAGCGGCCTCGGCGCACCGGCTGGCGAACACCGCGCCGCACTACACTTCACCGGGCAGTACGAACGACGCGTCCTGCCGGCGTCGGGCATCTCGTGCCTCGCGAGGCGCCGGAAGCGGTCGTTCAGGCGATCCGCGACCTCGCGCCGGCGTAGCGCGCGTCAGGCGAACTGCGTCAGCGACAGCGTGTTGCCGTCTGGGTCCTTGAACCAGGCGACGCGCGACCCGTCCGGCGTCGTCCAGATCCCGAGCTCGTCCTGCGGCATGCCGTCGTAGCGTTGAAACACGACGCCTCGCGCCGTTAGTTCACTGGCGCTCTGCGTTATGTCGATTACTTCCCAACCGAGTGCGGTGTACGGCGCCGCGACCAGCATCGACGCCTGGACCCTTTGCACGCGCAGCATCGTACCGTTAGCGTCGAACACGAGCGCGAACGGGCCGTCTTCGACCAGCGTCAGGCCCAGCGTTTCGGCGTAGAAGCGTTTTGCCGCGTCCGGGTTCGCCGTGGCAACGAACGCCATGACCTTCGACTGGGCCAGCATCTGTACCTCTCTCCTGACCGCACCGTTTCGGTCGACGGCTGTCGGCCGATCACCCGCGCGAGCCGATTCTTGACCACGCATCGCGCAGGATGCCGCCACGCTAGTGGCTAGACGAAGAGCGGCGCCATGTTGTCGCGCGCGACCAGCGCCTGCATCGCCGCGTCGTCGGGGCGGCCGGCAGACGAGGCTCGCTCGGCCGCGTCGAGGACCTTCGGCAGCAACGTCACGTCGCTGGCCGTGTTGAGGTAGACGCCCGGCTGCCCCAGCACCCAGTGCACCGCCAGGTCGATGTCGGACTGCGACTGCAGCGGCTCATACCAGGTCGAAGTCGTGTGCTCCTGCTCGCCCCACGGCCCGAGGGTGATGCCCTTGATCGTCTGCATGGCGACGTTGCGCTCCTGGCACATCGCGAACAGCGAGTAGAAGTCGCGTTTGTACTGCTCGTTCTGCAGCATCGGGTAGTTGAACGGCAGCAGCACGGAGTCGAACGGGAAGCGTTCGAGGCTTCGCATGTGGATGCTCGGCGCAATCACGCCGTGCCCCGTGACGCCGATGAAGCGCGTCAGGCCCTGCTCGCGCGCCTCGATCGCGGCTTCGAGGGCGCCGCCGGGGGCCAGCGCGACCTCCCACTCGGCCGGGTCCGTGAGGTTGTGCAGCTGAATCAGGTCGACGTAGGGCACGCGCAGGCGCTCCAGCGAGCGGCGGATCTGGTCTCGCGCCGCCGTGTAGGTGCGCTCGCCGGTCTTGGTAGCGAGGAAGAACTTGTCTCGATGCTGCTGCATCCACGGCCCGAGGCGCAGCTCGGCGTCGCCGTAGGACGCGGCCACGTCGATGTGGTTGATGCCGTGCTCGAGCAGCAGTGGCAGCGTCGCGTCGGCGACCTCCTGGCTGCAGCGCATGAACGCCGCCGCGCCGAAAATCGTGCGCGTGCTCTCGTGTCCCGTCTTGCCGAACGTCAGCTTGTCGATCATCGTCTCGCCTCTCTCTGGATGTGCGCGTGGCAGCGTCGTGTTTTGCCCTAGCGTACTCGCAGGCCGAAGCCGCTGTCGCGCTCGGAAGCAGCGGTTAACGCGGCGTTTACTTGACCTACTTGTCGAACCAGTCGACCAGCATCTCGTTATCGCCGTGAGCGTGGGGCACGGTTCAGCCGAGAGGCTTCGCGAAGCTAAGCTCGTGGCCGTCGGGGTCGAGGATGTGGAAGTAGCGCTCGTGCCATTCGGCGTCGCGGGGCTTCGTCTCGGGATCGAGGCCCGCGGCGACCGCCGAAGCGTACATCTCGTCGACGTCGGAAACATAGAAGATCGTGCGACCCCAGTTCGGCCCAGCGACGTAGCCGGGACGCAACGCCAGGTTGAGGTAGCCGTCGCCGACCACGAAGGTCGTGAAGTCGCTGCCACCGCCGCCAGCCGCCACTACGAAGCCGAGACGCCGGTAGAAGTCGACGGCGCGCGCCATGTCCCCGGTCGCAAGCGTGATAGCGCTGATCTTCTCGATCGTCATCGCACCAATCATGACACGCCAGCGCCCTCGGGTTCGACTAAGCAAGTACGGCAGTCGGCGTGGTCCATCCGACGCATCGTACGCCGCCAACTGGCCGCGCAGGATGCCGCCATGCCAATGGCTAGAAGAAGGGGAACGCGGCGTCGAGGCCCATGAGCGCCCGTCCCGCCGCCTCGTAGGTCATCGAGCCGATCATCACGTGCGCCGAAGCCGTGTGCATATCGCGCAGGATGCGAGACAGCGGGCTCGACGCCATGATCGACGACGTCCCGACCGCCGCGTGCAACAGATCGACCGCCTGCAGGCTGGCGCGCGCCGCGTTGCTGGCCGCGAGGCGCACGGTAGCGCGCAGCGGCTTCTGCGTCTCGCCGGTCAGCGCCTGCTGCCACAACGCCCATGACGACTCGTACAGGTAGGTCGAGGCGGCGCCGACCACGCCCGACGCCTCGGCGATGGCGCTCTGCAGGCGCGGTGTCTGGTTGAGCAATACGCCGCCCCAGCCGTGCTTCGCGGCAGCAATCTCGACGGTGCATTCGATCGCAGATTTGGCGAGGCCGAGAGCGTGAGCGCCGTGGTTGATGAACGCCAGTGGCTCGGCTCGATACAGGGGCCATTCGTGGACCGGCGGGTCGACCAGCACCTGGAAGCCGCGCGTCTGCGGCACCGTCGCGTGCTCGATACTGAAGTCGTTGCTGGCGGTGCCGCGCAGGCCCAGGGTGTCCCACGTGTCGTGAATCGTCACCTCGGAAGCAGGTACGAACAACATCTTCGTGCGCTCGTTGCCGTTTTCGTCGAGGCGTTTCGATTCGCCGTCGTAGATCACGCACTCGGCCGCGAACCAGGTGGCGTGCGTGCTGCCGCTTGCGAACGGCCAGCGTCCCGAGACTTCGTAGACGTCGTCGTGGGCCACCGCGCGGCCGATAGGGCGCGCCGTCCCCGCCACGATGCCGCCATTGCCGAAAACGGTGCGTGCTTCGTCCTTCGGGATGAAGCCGGCGAAGCCACACGACTGCGCCGCCAGCATGACGCACCAGCCGGCAGAGCCATCGCCGCGCGCGATCTCCTCGACGATCCGCGCCGAGTTCACGGGATCGACCTCGAGGCCGCCTACGTCCTTCGGCAGCAGCACATGGAACAGCCCCACCGACTTCAACTGCTCGACCAGCGCGGCGGGCAAACGCCGCTCACGGTCGATCTGGTCGCTGAAGCTGCGAACGGTCGGGGCGAGGTCATGGGCGCGCTGCAGCGCCTGCTGCGATTCGGCATTTCCGTAGGCGCGAAGGCTCTCGACTGCGATTGTCACTGCTGGCTCCTCTGCACTCACAGCAAATTCAGAGCTAGATAGTAGGGCTTCGCGAGACGGGTTAGTAGATGAAATCTTTGGGTAGTGCCTACGACTGCTTCGGCTGCGTCTGCAACGACACGTCGACGGCGTCCCAGCCGGTCGCCCCGGATGGGAACGGCGCCGCCAGAGTCTCGGTCTGAAGCTCGCCGCTGCCGTCGGTGGCGCGCGCCCAGAGGGTGATGCCAGTCACGTCCTTCGGCGTCGGTGTGTGCCAGTCGTAGGACCAGAGCACCCAGGTGTACGGCCCCAGCGGCGGCTTCAGCGTCGCTTCGTGCCAAGTCTTGCGGTCGTCGGTCGAGACCTCGACCTTGCTGATGCCGCGATCGCCTGCGAACGCGACGCCCTCGATGCTCTGGATGCCCGGGTCGACGTCGCGGCGCTGGCCGGGTACGTCGATACGCACCGAGGTGTTCATGCGCGCTTCCTGGCTCCAGCCCTGCTGCTCCCAGTAGCCGAAGTACTCGTCCTTGACCAGCGTGATCTCCGTTATCCATTTCGGGTGCTTCATGCCGTACTTGCCCGGTGACAGCAGTCGAAGCGGCGCACCGTGCTTGGCCGGCAGCGGCACGCCGTTCATCTCGTACGCCAGCATCGTCGCGTCGCGCATGGCGAAGTCGAGCGGCAGGCACTCCGAGTAGTCGTCCGCCGACTTGAACTTGACGAAGGCAACGCCGTCCAGCGGGCCGGCCTTTTCGAGCACCGTCTTGAGCGGCACGCCTTTCCACAGCGCGTTGCTCATCAGCTCGCCGCCGACCTCGTTGCTGATGCACTGCATCGTCGTGTACTGCTGCTGCGAGGGAAACGTCAGCATGTCCGCGTAGCTCAGGGATAGCGTCTGGTGCGTCTCGCCGCCGACCTTGAGGCGCCACGTGTTCTGTTCGACGTTCGTGTCGATCAGGTTCTTCGCGACGACGTAGTACTCATCGTTGGGCGTGACTTCAGGCGTCAGCTCACCGCTGCGAGAGCGCTGCACGCCGCCGCCGGCCGTATCGCGCAGCACCCGCACGATCACGAGCAGCGCCAGGCCTCCGAGGGCCAGGCCCGGCACGCGCTCCAGGAAGCGCCGCCGCGACTCACGACGCCGCTCATCGGCCGGCAGCTCCCCGGCGATTGGGCCGGCGCTCAGGCTCTGCATGCCCGTGACGCTGGCGTAGAGCAACGAGAACAGCAGCGTCGCGAAGGCGTACTCAGGCCAGCCGGTACCGCGGTCGAGCTTCGTCGAGGTCACGAGGATGAGGACCTCGGTTGCGATCAGCAAAGCCAGCGCCGTGAGCCCTGCCGCCGCGCCGGCCACGCGCAGGACCGACTCGGACCAGCGCCCGCCGAAGCGTCGCAGGCCAAACCAGGCGCCGGCGTAGAGCGCCAGCTCGCCGGCCAGCACCGAGACGAAGAACAGGACCTTGCCGTAGTGGCCGAAGGCGCCGAGCAAGCTCGAGAAGCTCTTGCCGGGCAACACGTCGACCATAGCGTCGAGCGCGACCTCGGCGAACAACCGCGTTCCGGTGAGAGAGCGCAGAAGCAGCGCCGCGGCGAGCGCGACGAGGCCGCCGATAATCGGCGGCCAGAGGTCTCGTAGCGTTTCCCTGTTCATCGCGTAGCTTCCGGGTTGATCTTAGCAAGCCGCCCATCGGCCGCGGTTAATGCTTGCGTAAGGTTTCGCAACGCATTCAGTTGCAGCGCCTTAGCGGGTGGACTCACGACCGATAGCTATCAGGTTAAGAGACATCTTAGCCCTAACTTAGAATCCTTCTTACTCTGGACAAGTTCTAGACACCGCCGATAGCATGAAGTCATATGGTTCACGACATAGAGGAAGCAAAACCGAAGCCGGAGTTGCTGCTGGCCAACTTGCACAACGAGCTGGACAGCGCCGATCTGTACCGCTTCCTGGCGCAACGCGAACCCGATCAGCAGCGCGCCGGCATCATGCTCGAGATGGCCGAGGCGGAGATGCATCACGCGGCCGTCATGGAGATTGGCCTCCAGCGCCAGGGTGTTCAGCTACCCAAGAAGCACAACCTCAGCGCCCGGACGCGGCTGCTCAAGCTGCTGGCACGCTGGTTCGGGCCCCGCGTCGTCTATCCGCTGCTGCACGGCTTCGAGATGGGCGGCACGGCGGACTATGCGGCGCAGGACTCTGCTACGGCAGCCCTGGCTCCCGAAGAGCGCAGTCACGCCCGCACACTGGGTGAGATGTCGCGCCAGAGCGGCACCCAAGGCGAGCGCTGGCATCGCTCGGCCGGCGGCGGTACGTTACGCGCCGCCGTGTTCGGCGTCAGCGACGGCCTCGTCTCCAACCTGAGCCTCGTCATGGGCTTCGCCGGCGCCAGTGCCGACGCGAAGGTTATCCTGCTCGCCGGCCTCTCAGGCCTGCTGGCCGGTGCCGCCTCCATGGCCGCAGGCGAGTACGTGTCGATGAAGGCCCAGCGCGAGCTGTTCGAGCGTCAGATCCAGCTCGAGGCCGCCGAGCTTGCCGTCACGCCGGAGGAAGAGGTGGCCGAGCTGGCGCTGATCTATCGCGCCAAGGGCCTGTCGGCGGTCGACGCCGCGCGTCTCGCCGGTCAGCTCACCAAGAACCCTGAAGTCGCGCTCGACACCCTGGTGCGCGAAGAGCTGGGCCTCGACCCCAAGGAGCTCGGCTCCCCGATCGGCGCCGCCATCGGCTCGTTCCTGGCGTTCGCGTCTGGCGCCGTATTGCCGGTGATCCCGTTCTTCTTCGGCGCCTCGACCGCGCTGATCATCCTGAGCATCGTCCTGGCCGGCATCGCGCTGTTCACCGTCGGAGCCGTGCTGTCGCTGTTCACCGGCAAGAGCGTGCTGTTCAGCGGAGGCCGGCAGCTACTGATCGGCGGCGTCGCGGCCGCTGTCACATTCGGTCTCGGCAGCCTGATCGGCGTATCGACGGGCGCATAGACAGCTACAAGCTGCAAGCTAAAAGCCTCAAGTTCCCTTCGCGTTCGAAAGGCCTGGAGCTGAGACCTGCAGCTTGAGGCTTGCAGCTATAAGCGGCTTCGCCGCTACGGCCGCGGCATCTCCACCGGCTCCGAGACCGACCCGGCGGCTTCGAGGCGCTTCTTGGCCTCTGCGAGCACGTCGGCGGGCAGCGGGCCCTTCATCGCGGCCTCGATGTTGCCGCGTACGTGGTCGGGGTTGCTGGTGCCGACGATCGTGGTGCACAGCGCCGGGTGCGACAGCGTGAAGCGCAGCATGAACTCCATGCGCGTCATGCCATCCGCTAGCAGGTCGTCGAGCTTGGCGACCTCCCAGCGGTCCTTCATGGTCTCCGTCGGGACCATGTAGTAGGCGCGGCTGTCCCAGTCGGACGGGGCGCCGCGGGCGACACCGCCGCGAATGATCGTGCCGGCGCCGTGCTGCAGCGCCATCGAGATTACGTCCTCGTGCTCGCGCTGCAGGGCCGAGTACGGGATTTGGAACGCGTCGAACACGCCCATGTTGATCTGCTCGACCAGGTTAGGCAGGGTGCCGGAAACACCGACGAAGCGCACCTTGCCTTCGGCCTTCAGCTTCATCGCCTCCTGCAGTGCGCCTTCCTTCTCGAACTCTTCTTGCGTGAGGCTGCGATGGAACTGCACCAGGTCGAGGTGGTCGGTCTTGAGCAGGCGCAGGCTGTTCTCGACGCCCTCGCGGATGTTCTGGGCCGTGTGGACGTGCTCGCCCTGCTGCCCGCCGTAGACGCAGCCGCACTTCGAGGCGAGGAAGTACTCGCTGCGGCGATGCGAGATGTACTTGCCGATGCGCTCCTCGCTGAGCCCGTAGTCGATCGACGTGTCGATGAAGTTGATGCCGGAATCGAGCACCGTGTTCAGCAGCGTCTCGGCCTGCTCCTCGGTGATCTGCGGGCCGCGAGAGCCGCCGCGCAGCTCCATCGCCCCGAATCCAAGAGTCGTTACCTGCTCGCCGGTGCGGCCCAGCGTCTTGCGTGGTAGGTCAGCCATCGAGATGTTCTCCTTCTAGATGCGCTGATCGTAACCGCGATCCGCCCCCAGCGCGAGGTGCCGGTTACAATCGCTGACGGCCCGACGTCCGCTGACGGGCGAGCCGATAAACACACATGACGCATCTCGCCGCGCCTCAACTGCGCTTCGTCCTGCCTCTGGTGCTCGTCCTGGCGCTCGGCGCCTGCGGCGGCTCGAGCACGCCCAGGGCGACACCCACCGCCACGCCCGTCTCGATCAGCTTCCAGTACGACGACGGCATCTCGCAGGCCGACCGCACCCTGGTCGAGCAAACGATCGCCGAGGCGCGCGCTTACTACGTCCGCGAGCTCGGCCGCGACCTGCAGATCGACGTTACGGTGCACGTCACGACGCGGAACGCAGAGGGCTTCCTCGGCTTCTCCTTCGGCCGCGATGCCTGGATCCTGACCGGCGGCGACGCCTGGCCGAAGGGCAACGACCGGCAGTCCCTGATCACGAAGCAGCAGGTCGTCGCGCACGAGCTGTTCCACAACTTCCAATCCGACCTGCAGTACACGGACGACGCCCTGCCCAGCAAGAGCCCGCGCTGGCTCGTTGAGGGCTCGGCCGAGTACGCCGCGGCGCAGTTCGTCGTCGACAAGTACCGCCTCAACTGGCGCACGATGCTGCAGGGCTACGCCACTTACGCCCGCGAAGACACACAGCGCCTCGACTCCAACGCGATGCTGACCTACCCGTTCTACGCCAGGTCGGTCGTCGCGGTCGACGCGCTGCTCAACGGGCGGTCGATCAAGCTACTGGGCGACTACTTCGCGCTGACGGGCCGCATGGACTGGCAGGTCGCGTTCGCTCAGGTCTTCGGCGTTTCGCCGACGGCCTTCGTCGACAGCTTCGAGTCGACGCTGCACTAGAGGGGTCAGCGGTCAGCAATCAGCTATCAGCACTCCCGCGGGCTCTTTGCCGTTTGCCATCTGCTTTCTGCCTCCCCGGTGCCGCTCGTCCCGAGCGGTGGTAATGTAGTCGAACCATCCTCAACGAATTCAGAACCAGTTCGAGACTTGGAGCACACCTCATGCTGAGTGAAGAAGACAACGAGATATTGACCCGCGTCGGGCCGGGGACTCTTATGGGCAACCTGCTGCGTCGCTACTGGATGCCCGCGCTGCTGTCCTCCGAGCTGCCGGCGCCCGATAGCCCGCCGATCCGCGTCCGTATCCTCGGCGAAGACTTGATCGCGTTTCGCGACACGAACGGCGACGTCGGGCTGGTGGCCAACGCCTGCCCGCATCGAGGCGCTTCGTTGTTCTTCGGACGCAACGAGGAGGCCGGGCTGCGCTGCGTCTACCACGGTTGGAAGTTCGATACGAGCGGCGCTTGCGTCGACATGCCGTCCGAGCCCGCGGAGTCGAACTTCAAGACCAAGGTGCGCGTTCAGGCCTACCCGACGCACGAAGCCGGCGGCGTCGTCTGGACCTACATGGGTCCGGCCGACAGGATGACCGGCTTCCGCGACTTCATCGGCGCCAACCTCGAGAAGGGGCAGTGGCGCGCCAGCAAGACGCTCTCGGACTGCAACTGGGTTCAGGGCCTCGAGGGCAACCTCGATACGGCGCACATCTCGTTCCTGCACCGCGCGCTGGCCGACTTTCAGCTCGAGGCAGACGAGACGGACCGCCCGGGCTACCCCTCCGACCGCACGACGACGGTGATTCGCGGCCACGACCAGGCGCCGCGTATCGAGGTGCAAGACACGTGGTACGGCTTCCGCTACGCCGGTCTGCGCACGACGCCCGCCGGCTACACCCACGCCCGCGTCACCGACTTCATCCTGCCGTTCATGTGCTACATCTCCACGGTGCCCGTCGGCGGCGACAGCTGCCTGATGATGGTGCCGATCGATGACAACAGCTTCTTCCGCATGAGCTTCGCCACCAAGCTGGCGACCAGGCTACCGGGCTCCGAAGTCTACTCGGCCGCCGCGACGGGCGTGAGACAGGGGCAAGCGCCGTTCGTGCCAGGGCCATCGCCGTTCCCGGCGCGCCAGTCGCTGAAGAACGACTACTTCATCGACCGCGAGACGCAGCGTAACGTCAGCTTCACCGGCATTCGCGGCATCCCCCAGCAGGACATGGCAGTCACCGAGAGCATGGGCACGGTCTACGACCGCACCAGCGAGCACCTCGGCTCCACCGACGGCGCCGTTATCCGGATGCGCCGCATGCTGATCAAGGCCGCGAAGGACCTCGCGAACGGCATCGAGCCGCCCGTGGTCGACCCGTCGCTGCCCTACGACAAGATTCGCTCCGCCGAGAAGATCCTCGCGCCGGGCGAGGACTGGCGCCTGCTCGGCACCGAGGCGGACCCGGTGCTGCACGAAGTACACGTGCCGCTCTCGTGAGCGCGAGGCACTGAACGAGCCGAGCCGCAAAGGCGTACAGTGCCCGTGAAGTAAGGCGGACCTCAATCTCCGACCGACTCGAACCGTCAGGAGGCACACGATGCTCAGCGTCAAAGACAATCTCGAGCTGTGTCAGACCGGCCCCGGCACGCCGATGGGCGACCTGTTTCGTCGCTTCTGGCTGCCGGCGCTGCTGCCCTCGGAGCTGGCGCCGGACGGTCCGCCGATCCGCTTCCGCATCCTCAACGAGGACCTCATCGCCTTCCGCGACACGTCGGGCAAGGTGGGCTTCGTGGCGCAGGCCTGCCCGCATCGAGGCGCCTCGCTGTTCTTCGGCCGCAACGAGGAAGACGGGCTGCGCTGCGTCTACCACGGCTGGAAGTTCGACACGACCGGCGCCTGCGTCGACATGCCGTCGGAGCCCGCCGAATCGAACTTCAAAACCAAGGTGCGCGTGCAGGCCTACGCCAGCGCCGAGTGGGGCGGCCTCGTCTGGATCTACATGGGTCCGCCGGAGAAGCAGCCGCCGCTGCCGCAGTACGACTGGTGCCTGCGACACGAGCGCGGCGAGATCGACGCCGACGTGCACGTCTGGAAATGGATCCAGGACTGCAACTACGTCCAGGCGCTCGAGGGCAACATCGATACCGCCCACATCACCTACCTGCATCGCCGCGGCTACACACCGACCATCGGCAGCCAGTACGGCATCTCGCCGGACCAGGCGCCCAACGTGCAGTTCATCCCAACCGAGTTCGGCTTCGCCTACGGCGGCCGGCGCGAAACCGACGACGGCCGGTACTACTGGCGCGTCACGCCCTTCATGATGCCGACCTTCAGCTCGATCCCCGGACCGCGCTTCAACGGCAGCGGCCACTTCCTGGTGCCGCGCGACGACAACACGAGCTGGTGGCTGGTCGTGCAGCCCAACTACAAGCCGAGCGAAGGCCGGCCGCCGTTCGTCGAGCTCGAGCCGGGTACCTGGCGCCAGACGCGCAATCGCGGCAACGACTACCTCATCGACCGCGAGCTGCAAAGCACGCTCTCGCTGGCCAGCGGCACCGGCAACTACACCGGCCTCTACAGCAACCGCGTCGAAGACTCGGCGATCATCGAGTCGATGGGCCGCCTCTACGACCGCAGTCAGGAGCACCTCGGCACTGTCGACGGCGCCATAATCTACATGCGCCGCATGATGCTGCGCGCTGCCCGAGATCTGGCCAACGGCATCGAGCCCGAGATCCTGCAGCACCCCGAGTGGTTCGCCGCCCGCCCGATCGACGTCGTGAACACGGAGCCGAGCCTCGCCCCAATCTGGGAGACGGACCGCGCCGAATACACGGGACGCATGGAAGCGCCGCTGCCGCAGGCCGGCGCCTAGCCGAACTGAAGACCTCTCATCAAAGGCGCGAAACGCGAACTCTGAGCCGAACTGCGCGCTAGGTTGCGCCTCGCCTGCAGATCCGCTCATCCTGAGGCACTCGAAGGATGCGCCAGCGCTTCGACACGGTTCTCGGATTCCAGGGTTCTGTCGCTCCTCCAGGGTTCTTTCGCGGCCGGTTCTGTGCTTCAATCCCGGAAGCACCAAGGCCGTTCATCGTCTGTAGCAGTCGAAAGGAAACCACCGTGGAGATCATCATGGTCGAGGTCAACGTCAAGCCGGAGCGCCTCGATGCCTTCCTCGAGCTGATCAAGTACGACGCCGAGCACTCGGAGAACGACGAGCCGGGCTGCCTGCGCTTCGACGTCCTGCGCGACACCGAGGACCAGCTCAAGTTCTTCTACTACGAGGTCTACAAGGACGAAGCCGCCCGCATGGCGCACCGCGAGACACCGCACTACAAGCGCTACTCCTCCGAGTCCGCCGACATGTTCTCGGGCCCGCTGACGCGCCACATCGTCAACAACTACGTCCCGGCTGACGATAAGTGGCGCTGAGCGGACCTTGACCTATCCAGTATGTTTCACAGGGCTCGCTTCACTGTTGCGCGGCGACCTTGTCGGTCATACCAAATCCTAGCATCTAGCTCGGTGAGGTGAATGCCCATTGAAGTCGCGATGGCTTCAAGAGCTTCTTTCACTTCCGCATCTGGCAGGGTCCTTGCAACGATGTCTTTGAAGAAGGCCTGGACATGCCTGTCCAGCTTCACTGCTCCGCCTTCTTTGAGGTACCACAGCAGTTGTTCGTACGCACGAGGGCCGAGTGAGACACTTCTAAGTCTGAGTTTCTTGTCTCGATATTTGATTGAACTCTGTCTAAAATGAAAGAGGAAAGCCCGTTCGGCTGTCGAATCTGCCCAAACCCGGAGAGAATCGATTTCTTTCGTCTTCGACGGGTTGCGAGAGAGCCATTCTAGGAAGTAATCAACTAAGTCTGTCAGTTGGTGCGCCTTCAGGTGCTCATTGGACGACCAGAGCGCTTGTGAAACAGCAAGCCATTTAACTCGGTCATGATTTGAGACGACATCGGTGCCCTTATTAGCGCCAGATTCGAGTCAACAGGAGTCGAAAGCTTCGTAGACTCCTGTCTTTCATTGATTTATAAGGGCCAGTCTCGAAGCGATTTCTTGCCGGGAGGGCGGCCGCGTACCATCGCCTTCCAAGACTCAAGACCGTCGACATCAAAACAAGAATTGGGTCTCGGGCAACGGCTGCTTCATCTGCTCGTACTGGAGCCGGTGACAGCGCTCGACAGGCAGATGCCAATCGTCCAAGTTCTCTTTGGGTAAGCATGATCAGTCCTTGCGCAGCTTGCTCCGGAGCTCGTAGAGCCGGGTCAGCGCCTGCAGCGGCGTCAGCGAATCGGGGTCGATCTCGGCGAGCGCGGCTTCGACCTGCGACGGCGGCGCCGCGGCGTCGAGCAACGGTAGCTGCGGTGTTGGCGCGGCGCGACGCCGAGCCGCGGCGCCGTCCTTCGAGGCGTCTTCGAGCGACTTGAGCACCTCGCGCGCTCGCTCGATCACGGGCGCCGGCATGCCCGCGAGCTCGGCGACGTGGATGCCGTACGAGCGGTCGGCGCCGCCGTCGACGATGCGGTGCAGGAATACGACGCGCCCGTCTTGCTCGGTGACGGCGACGCTCTGGTTGCGCACCCGCGGCAGGGTCGCGGCCAGCGCGGTCATCTCGTGGTAGTGCGTCGCGAATAACGTCTTGGCGGCGCGCTCGGGGCGGGCGTGCAGGTGCTCGACCACCGCGCGCGCGATCGCGAGGCCGTCGTATGTGCTGGTGCCGCGTCCGACCTCGTCGAACAGGATCAGGGAGCGCCGGGTGGCGCCGCGCAGGATCGCGGCCGTCTCCAGCATCTCGACCATGAAGGTCGATTCGCCGCGGCTCACGTCGTCCTGGGCGCCGATACGCGTGAAGATGCGGTCGACCACGCCGATCTCGGCGCTCGATGCGGGCACGAAGCTGCCGGCCTGCGCCAGCAGCGTAATCAGCGCCACCTGTCGCAGGTAGGTCGACTTGCCGGCCATGTTCGGGCCCGTGAGCACGACGATCTGCGCCTCGCTGCTGTCGAGCTGCGTGTCGTTGGGCACGAAGCGTCCGTCACCGAGGCCGCGCTCGACCACCGGATGACGCCCGTCGTGAATCACGATGCGCTCGCCGTTGTCGACCACGGGTCGAACGTAGCCGTGTCGCGCCGCGGTTTCGGCGAGAGCGCTGAACACGTCGATCTCGGCGGCGGTGCCGGCGCAGGCCTGGAGCCCTGCTGCCATCGTCGCGAGCTGGGCGCAGATCTGGCGGAACAGCGAGCCCTCCAGCTCACCGATCACCTCGCGCGCGCCGAGGATGCGTTCCTCCAGCTCCTTGAGGCGCGGCGTCGAAAAGCGCTCGCCGTTGACCAGCGTCTGCTTGCGCTGGAAGTCGTCCGGCACCAGCGCCAGGTTCGACTTGCTGACCTCGATGTAGTAGCCGAAGACGCGGTTGTAGGCCACACGCAGCGAGCGGATACCGCTGCGCTCACGCTCCGCCGCCTCGAGCTCGGCCAGGGCGCGACGAGCATCGCCGGTGAGCTCGCGCGCCTCGTCCAGCTCCGGCGAGAAGCCGGGGCGGATGACGCCGCCATCACCGACCACCGGCGCCGGGTCCTCCGCCAGCGCCGCTGCAAGCAACGCCGACGCATCTGCCGCAGCTCGCAACGCCGCGGGCTCGGCGTAGGCGCCGTCACCGGCAGCCTCGATCAGGCCGGGGTAGGCCTCGACGCCGCGTCGCAGCGCCGCCAGGTCGCGTGGCGCCGCTGCGCCCGCCGTGATCCGACCCACGATGCGCTCGACGTCGGGCAGCTCGCGCAGGCGGTCGCGCGTCTCGGAGCGACGCAGGCCGTCGGCGAAGAAGCCCTCGACGCGGTCGAGACGCTGGTTTATTGCCTCGACGTCGAGCAGCGGCTGGCCGAGCCAGCGACCCAGCAGACGGCTGCCCATCGAAGTACGGGTCGCGTCCAGCGTCTCGATCAGCGAGCCGCGCCGGCTACCCTCGCGAGACGAGGCGAACAGCTCGAGATGACGCCGGGCGCTGGCGTCGAGCACCATGAAGCGCGACGGGCTGTAGACCATGAGGTCCTTGACGTTGGCCAGCGCCGCTTTCTGGTTCACCGCCAGGTAGGCCAGGATCGCGCCGGCCGCAGCGGTGGCGAGCGGCAGATGCCTCAGCCCGTAGCCTTCCAACGACGCGACCCTCAGCTGCTCGCGCAGACGCCGCTCCGCCTCGTCGTGCTCGAAGGCGAAGGCGTCGAACGCGGTCGTGGGGCCGTCGAATGGCGCCGGCAGGTCGAGGCCGTCGGGCAGCAGCACCTCGGCCGGAGCCAGCCGCGCCAGCTCGACCGCGAGGTCGGCCTCCGATACCTCGGCGGCGGCGAACTCCCCCGTCGTTATGTCGACGTAAGCCAGTCCGTGGCTCTGAAGCTGGGGGACTCCCCCAGGCCCCCGCTGAAGGCCCCACTCGCTTCGCTCGCCCGAGCCAGGTGCGACGGCAGCTAGGTAGTTGTTCGAGCCGGCGCTGAGCAGCTCTTCCTCGACCACCGTCCCCGGCGTGACGACGCGTACGACGTCGCGCGCGACGATGCCCTTCGCCGTTTTCGGGTCCTCCATCTGCTCGCAGATCGCCACCTTGTAACCGCGCGCCACGAGCTTCTTCAGGTGAGCCTGCAGGGCGTGGTGCGGCACGCCGGCCAGCGGTACACGCAGGTCCTTTCCCATCGGCTTCGAGGTCAGTGTTATCTCGAGCTCGCGCGCCACGAGCTGCGCGTCCTCATCGAACGTCTCGTAGAAGTCACCGAGGCGGAAGAAGACGATTGCGTGCGGGAAACGGCGCTTTATCTCGAGGTACTGACGGCGGATCGGCGTACTCAACCGGCCACACCACACCGCGCCACCACGGGCAAACGCGCAAACGAGCAAACGAGCAAAGAGAAACGGTTCCTCGAGGGGATCACGCTGAACATCCTAACGGACGAGACTGCTACTGCGGCAGCGGCGCGAAGTCGCAGCGCGGTTTCGCACCGTCATGCTCCTGCCCGCAGAACAGGTGGCGCGTATCGACCTCGATATACCTCTGCGTGGGATCGTCGCTGGCGCGGACCGTGACCCGGAACTGATCGAGGTCACGCGGAGCCGGCCCGAACACGAACTCGCCATTCACACGAAACGTGGCCCCGCTGCAACCGGAACGGAACCAGCCCTTCGACTGCTGACCCGTCGCGGGATCGGTGAACTCGAAGTCGGGCCGCCACTGCACGGCGCAGTCCTCGCTGCGGAAGAAGGGATTCGTGTCGTACGTGTACAGGGCGACGATGCCGTGGTCGAGCTGCACGATGCAGAAGTGCTGCGCTTCGACGCAGAACGGGTTCGTGTTCAGAGAGCTCGGCGGCCCCAGCTTGACGATGCCGCCGCGCATCAGTCCGGGCTCGCCGTCCTTCGTCGCGACGTGGACTACCAGCCCCCCGGCAATGCCGCCCAGAATCGCCACGACGCCGAGCAGCGGTAGAAGGTATTTCAGCGAGACGGTTCGCGCCAGCACGTCAAGAACTCCCGTGCGTTAGGCCTTGCAGACGGTCCACGGGCCGTCTCACTCTGCAGTCCGCCTCAAGCGACATTCTCGCGCAGGACGCCGCCACGCCAGTGGCCTAGCGCTCGGCGGGCTGGACCGAGATAAGCTCCGGCGCCGGACCGACGTTCGCGTCGAAGCGGTCCTCGATGTGCACGACGTCCGGCAGCAGCTCCTGGCAGACGAAGCAGTTCGAGGCAGGCGCCGTCCGACTGACCGGTCACGGCGTTGATGCAGGTCTCGTTGGCGCGCGCCAGGGCTTCGGCGTACTCGGGGCGCTGCGCGGCGTCGCGGTCGGCCACGTACTTGATCAGGCCTCGGCAGCGGTGCGCCCGGCAGCGACGCTGAAAGATATGCTCGTTGACCTCGTCCTGGAAGAAGTCGAGCGTGTTCATGATGATCGAGGGCGCAAACTGACCATGGAAACAGTTCGAGTAGCGCAGCGTGTCGGCGAGCATGCGGAACTTCGCCATGTCGGACTCGCGTCCGCCGCCGCGCTGGATGCGCCGGATGATCTCGACCATGCGCTGGGTGCCGCCGTGACAGGTCGTGCAGCGCCCACAGGACTCGTCCTCGAGGAACGTCTCGTACTGCGCGGAGAGGTCGATGACGCAGTCGCGGTCGTCGAGGAAGACGAAGCCGCCGCCGCCGAGACCGACCGCCTTGGCCTCACGGAACGACTCGGGCTCGATGCCGAGGTCGAGTGCGAAGCCGGGGATGACGCCGAGCAGCGGACCGCCCGGCTGTAGCGCTTTGAACGTATGTCCAGCCGGCGCGCCGCCACCGCAAATCTCGTAGGCCTGACGCACAGTCGTGCCGAACGGCAGCTCGAAGCAGCCGGCGCGCTCGACGTGCCCGGAGACGCTGAACATCATCGTGCCGGGGTTGCGCTCCGTGCCGACCTCGACGTACTTGTCGATGCCGTTGCGCATCAGCCAGGCGGCGCCGTGGTAGCTCTGGACGTTGTTGACGTTGCTGCCCTGGCCGAACACGCCGGACGCGGCCGGGAACGGGGGGCGGATCTTCGGCATGCCGCGCGCGTCTTCGGTCGAGGCGATGAGGCCGGACTCTTCGCCGCAGACGTAGCTGCCGGCGCCGCGCACCGCCTTGAGGTCGAACGAGAAGCCGGTGCCGAAGATGTTCTCACCCAGCACGCCCCGCTCTTCTGCCTGACGAATCGCCGTGACGACGCGCTCGAAGGCCAGCGGGTACTCTTCGCGGATGTAGACGTAGCCCCGCGCCGCGCCGGTGGCCCAGCCGCCGATCGCCATGCCCTCGACGAGGGCGTGCGGGTCGTTCTCCATGGTCATGCGGTTGACCCAGGCGCCGGGGTCGCCCTCGTCGGCGTTGCACACCATCGCCTTGGGGTTGGTCGGCGACGTGCGCAGGAAGTCCCACTTGCGGCCCGTCGGGAAGAAACCGCCGCTGCGGCCGCTGAGCTTCGAGCCCGAGACCTCGGCGATGACCTCTTCCTGCGTCATGGTCAGCGCCTTCGCGAGGCCGGCGTAGGCGCCGCGCGCGATCGCGTCGTCGATGTCTTCGGGGTCGATGACGCCCATCTCGGTCATGAGGCGGCGCTTCTGCAGCGTCCACCACTCGAAGCTCTCGAGCGACGGCACGCCGTCGACGTCGCCGGTGATCGAGCCGAGCGTCCAGCGGTTGGCCGCCTCACGCTTCTTGAGCACGGTGTCGATGAAGTCGACGGCGTCTGCGGCTTTAACCTTCTGATAGAGGATTCGCGTCCCGTCCGGCGTCGTCAGCTCGACGACCGGGTTGGCGAACGAGAGGCCGTTGCCGCCGGCGCGGTCGATGCTGACGTCGACGCCCGCGCCCTCGGCGGCCTGTCGCAGCGCCGCCAGCGTCTCGAGCGCGCCGACCGCGATGCTCGACGTGTCGATTGCGACCGCGAGGCGCGGCTTATCGGCGGCGTCGAGGCGGCGTCGCGCTGGTTCTGCCTGGTCGACTAGCTGTTCGTAGGTGGGCATAGTCTTCGAGCCCTTCTAGGGCTGTTCGCCTTCCTTGAGACGCTTCACGAGGTCGACGGTGTCGGCGGAGGTCAGCGGCCCGACGACTTTGCCGTTGACCCAGACCTGGGGCGCGTTGTCGCAGGTGCCGTTGCACTGGCCGAGGTGCAGCCCGAGCTTGTTGTCGGCCGTGTTCTCGCCCAGCTCGCAGCCGAGCATGCGCTCCAGCACGAAGCGGACGTTGTCGCCGCCCTTGAGGAAGCAGGCCGGGCCGCTGCACCAGGAGATCAGCGTCTCCGGCGGCGGCGTCTCGCGAAACTCCGAGTAGTAGGTGATGGCGCCGTAGACGCGCGCCGGCGGCAGACGCAGGTGCTGCGACACGGCCGGGATCGCTTCCTGCGGCACGTAGCCGTAGCGATGCTGAATCCGGTGCAGCGCCTCCAGCAGGTCGCCCTCGCCGGGCGCGAGGCCTTCGAGCAGGCTGCGCACCTCGAGAGTCGCCTCGTTGGCGCCGATGGGCCGGTAGTAGCTGGTCACCTTGCGGCCACTATACGAAGCGCCCGCGCTAGCGTAAAGGGCGATGTGCAGCCGTGGGTTCCAAACCGTGATCCTGCGGAAGTCACTCCGAGGAGGCAACGAGCGGCACGGAATCATTGCGGAGGGATTTGGTGGCGTAGTTCGCTATAAGTCTGGATGTCCTTTGTAAGCCAATATGGCGCTCGCCAAGGCCAAAGGCAAAGCAAAGAGGACGTACCAATGGACCAGTGGAGCGACGAATGGTCCCGACGTGGTCAGCGAGAGAGCTCCGAACCAGAGAATGGCAATACCTCGCCGGACAATTATTGGGTCAAAGGGACGAAGGAGGAGAAACAGCGATCCGACGAAGAGCAACCCGGCGCCACCAATTAGACCGATGGATACTACCCAGCCGACTAAATTCAGCCCTTCCCAAAGCACATTCCATGCGAACGAATAAGCCGTGACGAGGCAGCTCAAGACGCCCAGGACCGCGGCCGCGGTCCTGGCGAATTCACCTCTCAAAATGACACTTTTCTGGAACATCTAACTTTCGTTTATTACCGATTACACCCAATCGCAGTCCGCGTCTACAGGCGATGGGCCGACGATGTCGTAGCTACAGTATACTCCGTAGCCTCCGTAGTAGTTGCCCCACACGATCGCTTCCAGGGAAGCATGGTAGTTATACCAGCAACTCGTTTTGAAGTACGCCCATCCATGATGTTCAATGTAAGAAGGCATATAGCTGTCGATATACCAACCAATGGGACCATCATAAACGTACCACCCGCATCCCCCAGTAGAGGTTCCCTGATCGCCGCCTCCGTAGTAATTCACGGTTGACCCGTCCCAACAGAAGCTCGTTTGCGATCTCACCTCAGCCTCGAGAATGCCAAGGTGTTTGAAGTTGTTCTTTCCATACAGGAACCGGCAGTCTGTCTGCGGACTCATGGATTGAAACGTCTGCGGTAGTCCCAGCCCCTTGCTCGCCCGCAGCTTGAGGTAATCATCCATGGTCATGTCTTGGGTAGAGTACCGTATCTCGCATCCATCACTCACGCTAAACGTTGTGCGCGAGATTGGCTTTGCTACTGCCTTCGGGTCGAAACTGATGCTGGCGTGCGCCTTGATCGCGCAAGACAAAGGCTCTTCTGGAGCGGCTGAAGAATTCTTCGCGGGAGAGAACCCGATGATTACTGCCATAGCAGCTAATAAAACGATGAGTCTGACCATCAATTCATTCACTCCTTATAACTCGCCTAGGATGGTGCCTCTTCAAGCCTCAAATCCTGCCTCGTCAATACCTCTGTTTGCGAATTAATCTAACTCGCCTGCTTCATTTCAAGTCATCACTACACAGCGCGCAATCATCGTGCGATGACAACTGTTGTCCTCAAATGATGACAAGCCCTTGTAATGGTTTCGTTATGCTTTGCGCTGCACCGTGATGTAATGTAGCGCTGTTCCCTGATTTATCCTTTACGACTTAGTAGCAGGGTTTCCGGAAAGCGAGCTTCGAAATGGCGGGCCCGTTCCGTGAGTTGTCAGGCAGGGAGGCGCAGGTGCTTGAGTTGCAGCTTCAGGGACGAAGGCCGTGCGAGATTGCGAGAGACTTGGGCATTAGCGAGCCGACTGCGCGGACCTACGTGCGCCGCATCAGGGAGAAGTTCGATGCACAGACCCCGGAGCAACTCGGCTATCTTGTTGCCCAGCTCCGCGGTGGCGTCCCACTACCCGTCGTTCCGGCATGACTTCGCATGCAAGTCGGGCAGTCGGGCGGGCTTAGGTATATCCGCTGCGCATCGGCTTATCCGCTGGCGACTCCCTGACTACTCGGCGCAGACGCGCTCGACGACGCGGTACAGCACCTCGACGCCGAGGCGCAGGTTGGCGAGCGAGATGCGCTCGTTGTTGCCGTGCATGCCGCCCTGCTCGTCCGGCCCCAGCAGCATCGGCACGAAGCCGTAGGCCGGGATGCCGCGACGCCGGAAGGTGCGCGAATCGGTGAAGCCGGCCGTGACGCGCGGCAGCAACGCCGCCTCCGGCATGATCTCGGCGCACACGTCTTTCGCCGCCGCATGCAGCTCCGTATCGGTCGAGGTCGAGGGGCTCTCGGACGCGAACACGGTCTCGATCTCGACGCGCGGGTCGTTGATCACGGCCGCGCAGCTCCTCGATGAAGCTCGCGTGCTTGTAGCCGGGCACGAGGCGGCAATCGAGTGTCGCGCTGGCCGTCGCCGGGATGACGTTGTGCTTGATGCCCGTGTGCAGGCCGGTGGCGCTGATCGTGTTGCCCAGCAGGTTGCGTACCGTGCGATGCCGGTCCGCGAGCTGCTGCGGCGACGCCCTGTCGGGGTTGATGTCGATGTAGCCCTCCACGTAGGCGGCGCGCATCGCGTCGGCCATGGGCGGCGTCATCATGTAGGGCCGGTTCCAGCGCTGCACCGCGGTCATGGCGCGCACCATGCGGTCGAGCACGTTGTCGTCGTGCGGCGCCGAGCCGTGGCCGGGGCGGCCCTTCGCGCGCAGGGTCAGCCACAACGGGCTCTTCTCGGCCATCGAGATGCCGAACGCGGGACGTTCGACGCCCATGAACGACGTCGAGCCGTAGCCGCCCTCGTTGATCACGAAGGCGCCGTCGATCAGCTCGGGGTGCTCGCGGTCGAGCCACTCGACGCCGTAGTCGCTGCCCGCCTCCTCGTCCGCCACCGCCATGAAGCGCACGGGCCGTCGCAGGCGCACGCCGCGGCGCTTCAGCGTCAGCATCGTCATTAGCTCGAGCACGCCCATGCCCTTCATGTCGAGCGCGCCGCGGCCCCAGAGGTAACCGTCCTTGATCAGGCCGTCGAAGGGCGGCGACGTTCCACTGGTCCGCTTCGACGGGTACGACGTCGGTGTGGTTGAGCAGGACGAGCGGCTTCTCGCCGGTGGACGACGGGCAGGTCGGCGACCAGGTTGGCGCGTCCGGGCGCCGAGATCAGCTTGCGCGACTCGATGCCCTCGGACGCCAGCAGGTTGGCCAGGAAGTCGGCCGCGATCTCCTCGTTGCCGGGCGGGTTCGTCGTGTCGATGCGTATGTAACGCCGCAGCAGCTCAACGGCCTCGTTCGCAACATCGTCCCAATCGATCTCAGGCATGGCGCCCTATTGTTGCACGAGCGCGAGAATTAGAGCAGACCCAGGCGCCGCGCATCGTCCTCGGTCCAGCGCGTAGCGTCGAGGACGCTCCCCAGTGTCCCGCGTGAAGGCGAGCTGGTGAGGTGGATTCGGTCGAACGCCATCGATGGAAGTGAATCGTGGTCCCTCGGTCCGTCTCTGCGACTAATCGAAGCATCCGACGAAGCCGCTCACGTCCTGACGTTCCAGCAGGGACCATCAGAACGGTTCATCTCCAAGCTAGTCTCTTGGCGAATGCCTGACTTAGGTGACGACGGACTACGGCGACTGCGGCCCTCGAGAACCGTCTGCGCTTCCTCAAGCGGGACAGCACGTCCATCTTCGATTAAGACTTCGATGTAGGCCTGCGCCGCCTCGTGTATGGCTTCCATGGGCTTCTTCGGATGTGTAACCCCACACCGCACAGCCGGGCAGCGCAGGCACGATTGCGCTCCAGCGACCATCGTCCTCGTGCACCAATCTCGACGCGGTAGATGTAAGACTTCACGTCGTTAGCGTAGCAGCAGCTAGTCTGCCTTCGGTGCCACGCCCATGGCGGCTTCGTAGGCGCGCGTCACTTCCGGCGGTTGGCCGTAGAGGAACTGGAAGCCCTGCACGTCGACGACTTGGCCGGGCCCGAGTCTCAGGCCCGCCGGCGCGCCGTCGATGAAGCGCGAGCGGCCGATGATCGGCAACGGCACGCATTTGTTGAGCTCCTCGTCGCGCACCAGCGCCTTGGGCTCGCCGCCATCCGCGATCACCTTGACGTCGTCCAGCAGGCGCCGTCGCATCGCAATGACGCCGCGGTCGCTCTCGCCGAGGTGCTCCTGGGTGCGGTCGGCGACAGTGTCCTGGCCCACCCAGGCGACGAAGTCCTGGTTCATCACGTGGCTCGTGATCCAGCGGCCCGTCTTCTCGTCCTTGATCGGCGAGTACCAGTACGGGATGCTCTCCTGCTCGAACGGTCGCATGTGCTCCGGCACTGCGTTGAAGAACCAGCCGACGCTCAGTGTGTTCTCGTCGTCGATCGGCACGCGCCATTCGAAGTGGTCGCCGGTGAACAGGCAGTTCGGCCACAGGCAGGTGCGTCCGACGGTCCACAGCTCGTCGGCTTCCGAGCCGCCCTCCATGACGCGACGGTAGACGAAGCCGTAGTCGAACTCGTCGAAGCCGATCTTGAGGTGCGTCGGGATGTGCTTGCCCTCGCGCGCGTTCTTCAGCGCCAGGGCCCAGTTCGAATGCAGCCACTCGAAGTGCACGGGGTCGATGCTGTTCTCCTGGCACTGCAGCCAGTTGCACGGCACCTCCGAGAACACGACCTGGACGAAGCCGTTCTTCCACGTGAACGGCTCCCAGGTCGGGCACAGCGGCGCCGGCTGCGGCCCCATGTAGGCCCAGAGCAACCCGGCCTTGGCCTCGACGGGGTACGACTTGATGCCGACGCGGTCCTTGTAGTGCGCCTCCGGGTGCGCGGTCTCTTCGAAGGGCTGATCGATGCAACGGCCGCCCTCGTCGAAGGCCCAGCCGTGGTAGTTGCAGCGCAGGCCGCAGTCCTCGACGAAGCCGTACGACAGATCGGCGCGTCGATGCGGGCAGTGGCGGTCGAGCAGGCCGTAGGTGCCGCTGCCGTCGCGATACAGGACCAGGTCCTCGCCGAACAGCCGCACGGGCTTCGTCGGGTTCGCGTCCAGCTCGCCGACGGCCGCGATGGGCATCCAGTAGTAGCGCAGCAGGTTGCCCATCGGCGTTTCCGGGCCGACCTGCATCAGGAGTCTGTTCTCGGCTTCGCTCAGCATTGGTTACCTCACGGATGGTTAAGTGCTAACTGTTCTCAGATTCTAACCCAGACTGCACAAGATAATCCGTTCGGCCCTGCAAACGAATCTTCAGCGAGGTGTCCACTATGACGACCTATCAAACGATGACTTTTCTATCGAACGGCTGACACACGGTGGTATTCCAGACTCTGCGCTTTACAAATGGCGATGAACCTATCGAATTTGTCGAGAGATTGGCGATCTTTCACTTGTTTATATTCGGTGATGCATGGTAAATCTCTTACGAATTGACATAGATGACGGCTTTTAGAGACGAGCCCGGCCTGCCGACCCGTGTCGATGCCATCGAGGCTGCGGCATGGGCGTCCCTCGCACGTATCGGCGGTCCCGACGGTTCATTCGACGTGGAAACCGTCAGCGGGATCACCGTCTCGATCTTCCCCGGCGAAGACGCGGCCAATCGTGTCTACGGCCTCGGCATGGAGCGGCCGGCTCAGTCCGAGATGATCGACGCGATCATCGACGCCTTTCGCAGTCACGGCGCACCGGAGTTTCGGCTCCACATCTGTCCCACGTCCCGGCCCCCAACTCTGCCCCGCATGCTCGAAGATCGAGGCTTTCGCCTCGAATCGCGCGAGGCAGTGCTTTTCCGGCTAACCCCGGAGGTTAGCGGCGCCGACCCCTTCTTCCAGATACGCTCCGCTACACCGGACGACGCCGATAGCGTCGGGGCGATCCTCCGCGCCGCACGTTCGGCCAATCTCGACTGGACGAATATCGTTGCCAGAACACCGGGCTATCCCGGTTGGCACGTCTACATGGCATTCGAAGGTCAGGAGCCCTATGCACTGTTCCCCATGTACGTTGACGATGAGGGCGCCTGGTTGGGCCCGGTCTCGACGCTACCGGGATTTCGCGGACGCGGCACCGAATCGGCGCTGCTGGCCCACGGGCTGATCGAAGCACGCAATCTTGGCTGCCTCTGGGCTACCACCCACTTCGACGTGGGCCTGAGGCCTCGGCCGCGCAACTTCGCTCGCAACGGCTTCGAGTTGCTGTACCTGCGCTCTCGCTACGTCTGGCGGACCAAACAGCCCGAGTGACCGGACACCGAGGCGCGGGACTAACGCGCCGTCAGTGGCCGTGGGCGTAACGCCCGGCGTAGCCCAGGCCCGACAGCAACTCGTCCTCGCGCTCCTGCATGCGCTGCGACTCCGCCTCGCCCAGCTCGTGGTCGTGGCCCAGCAGGTGCAGCAGCCCGTGCACCAGTAGGTGCGCTAATTCGCCCTCGACCTCTCGCCCCGCGGCGGCGGCCTGCTGCTCGACCACCGGAATGCAAATGACGATCTCGCCCAGCGACGGTGTGGCGTCGGGCGCCTCGATGAACGGTCCGGGAGCCATCGGCGCCTCGTCCAGCGCCGCGAACGACAGCACGTCCGTGGGCTCGTCACGGCCGCGATAGAGGCGGTTGAGCTCGCGACTCGCAGGCGCGTCCGCCAGCACGATCTCGAGCTCGACCTCCGGCGCCACGTCTTCAGCCGCGAGCACGTAGCGCGCGATTCGACGCAGCTCCGATACGGCGATGAGACCACGCGTACCGGGCATGAGGTCGATCGAGACGCGACGAGCTGCCATGAGAGTTGCGACCTGCTCCGGACGAAGCTACTGCACGAAAACAGAGGCGGCGTCGCGGGCGGCGTGCAGCAGTGGGCTCGGCACCACGCCCACGAAGATGATGCCTACAACCGCGACGGTCAGCGCCAGCTTCAGCCCCATCGACGTCGACAGCGATTCGGTGCTGGCCGGTTCGGCGGTGAACATCATGCCGGTGACCCGGATGTAGTAAAACGCCGACACGACGCTGTTCAGAACCGCGATTACGACCAGCCACACGAGGTTGGCCTCGATGGCAGCGTTGAAGATGTAGATTTTGGCGACGAAGCCGGCAGTCGGCGGGATGCCGGTCAGCGAAATGAGCGCAAAGCCCAGCGCGGCGGCCAGCAGCGGCGAACGCTTCGCCAGGCCCGCGTAGTCGGAGATTGACGAGGCGCCGGTGCGCTGCGAAATTGCGATCACGACGATGAAGGCGCCGAGGTTCGTCAGGGCATAGGCGCCGAGGAAGAACAGTACGCTGCTGGCGCCGACGTTGAACGTACCGTTGGCAGCGGACACTGCCGCAAGACCAACCATGAGGTAGCCAGCCTGCGCGATCGAGCTGTAGCCGAGCAGGCGCTTCATGTCGGTCTGCACCAGCGCAAACAGGTTTCCAACCGACATCGACACCGCGGCGAGGATGGCGAAGATCAGGGACCAGCTGTCGCTGATTACTGCGTTCGGCAGGCCGTCGAAGAAGATGCGCAGCACCACGGCGAAGCCCGCCGCCTTGCTCGCCACGCTGAGGAAGGCTGAGACCGGCGAAGGCGCGCCCTCGTACACGTCCGGCACCCACATCTGGAACGGCACCACCGCCATCTTGAACGCGAGGCCCGAAATCAGCAGCACGCTCGAGAGCAGCAGGCCGGCGCGCATATCGTTGCCGCGCTCGGCGATGACGCTGGCGATGCTGATCTGCCCGTCCGGAGCTACGAGACGCGTCGTGCCGGTGAGGCCGAACAGGTAGGCCATGCCGTAGAGGATGACGCAGGACGCAACCGCGCCCATCAAGAGGTACTTCACGCCGGCTTCGGTCGAACGCTCGTCGCGCTGCAGGGCCGCCATGATGTACTGCGAAATCGAGGTCAGCTCCAGCGCCACGAAGATCAGGATCAGGTCGCGGCTGTTGGCGAGCAGGATCATTGCGCCGCTGGCGAACAGCAGCAGAGCGTAGAACTCGGCCTCGTAGTCGCCGAAGCGCTTGGCGTAGTCGAGCGACGCCAGGATTACGGCCGCCGAGATGCCGGCGAACAGGAACGTGAAGTAGAGGCTGAAGTCGTCGAGGACGACCGAGTTGGCGAATGAGAACTGCGGCGCGTCGTTGTTCGCCAGCAGGATGCCCGCCCAGATCGCGGCGATCGCAGGACCGAGCAGCGCAAACGCCTGCAGCGCCCGGCCGCGAGCCGCGGGCAGGGGTTTGCCGCGCGGCAGGAAGTCCCAGATCAGGATCAGCGCCGCCACCGCGGCCATCGACAGGACGGGCCCGATGCGGCTGAGGTCGCCTAGCATGACCCCTCCCGGCCGCTCCGCCACCGGCTGCAAGCTACAAGCTGCAAGCTGGAACCTTCGCTGCCCGATTGCCCTCCCGCCCGTTTGCCGTGGGTGGATGTGTTGGGTGGTGCGCATCAGGCCCCCAGCGTACGGCGGACGCCGTTCTCGAGCACGTCGACGATGGTCGACGGGTAGATGCCGACGCCGATGATCACGCCCACCAGCGCCGCCATGCTGAACTGCTCCCACCACGCCGTGGTGTCGAGCAGGTGTGACCACTTCTCGTCCGCCGGCCCCAGCAGCACGCGCTGCACGGTCCAGAGGATGTAGCCCGCCGAGAGCAGGATGCCGAACACCGAGATCACGGTCGCGGCCTCGAAGCTCTGGACGCTGCCGAGGAACACGAGCAGCTCGGCCACGAAGCCCGACATCGTCGGCAGGCCCAGCGACGCCAGGCCCGCGATTACGAACACGGTCGATGCGATCGGCATGTAGTGCGCCAGGCCCGACAGGTCAGAGATCTGACGTGTGTGCGTACGGTCGTAGAACATCCCGACCATGACGAACAGCAGCGCCGTAATCGTGCCGTGCGTGAACATCTGCAGCGAGGCGCCGGTCAGGCCGACCTGGCCCAGCGCGCATACGCCGAGCAGCACGAAGCCCATGTGGCTCACGCTCGAGTAGGCGATCAGACGCTTGAGGTCGCGCTGACGCATCGTCAGTACGGCGCCGTAGATCACGCTGGCGGCGGCGAGACCCGCGAGATAGATAGCGTAGTGATGAAACGGCCCCGGCAGGATACCGACCAGGATACGGATCAGGCCGTAGCCGCCCATCTTCAGCAGCACGCCCGCGAGGATCACGCTGACCGCGGTCGGGGCGTCGGTGTGAGCGTCCGGCAGCCAGGTATGCAGCGGGATCACCGGCAGCTTGATCGCGAAGGCGGCCAGGATGAGGAAGAACACCGCATTGAGCGACAGCGCCGTACCGGTTATCGGCATGTGCGACAGCGCTTCCATGTCGAAGGTGCCGGCCGCGAAGCCGATCACCAGGAACCCGACCAGCATCAGGGCGCTGCCCGTGAACGTGTACAGCACGAACTTCATCGCGGAGTACTCTTTGCGGCCCGTACCCCAGATCGAGATCAGGAGGAACATCGGGATCAGCTCGAGCTCCCAGAACAGGAAGAACAGGATCAGGTCCTCGGAGCAGAACACGCCCGCGACCGCCGTCTCCAGCGCCAGCAGCCAGCCGAAGTACTCACGCGGCCGCAGGTCGATGCGCCAGGAGATAAGCACGGCGATGAAGAACAGGAGCCCCGTCAGCAGCAGCATCGTGGCGCTGAGGCCGTCGACACCGACGAAGTACTGCACCTTGAAGCCGACGTCGGCGGCGCTGATCCAGGTCTGACGCTGCGTGTACTGCAGACCGCTATCGAGCTGGTCGAAGCCGATGTAGACCGCGAGCGTCAGCGCCAGGTTGACCAGCGTCAGGCCCGCGGCAAGGTACTTCGCGTTTTGCTCCTGCTTCTTCGGCAATAGCATCACAGCGATGGCGCCGAGGATGGGCAGGAAGATGATTACTGATAGCACCAACGACTCCTAGAGCGGGCTCAAGACGAGAACGACGATCGCGGTAAACACGAGGCCGCTAAACGCGATCGCCCCGTAGGTCTGAAACTCCCCGTCCTGGACGTAGCGCAGTACGCTCGCCGCCTGGCGGGCGCCACGCCCGACACCGTTGACGACGCCATCGATCACCACGCGGTCGATCGTGGTGCCGATGCCGCCCAGCACGTCGTAGAACAGGAAGCCGACTACGACTCGCTCGTAGAGCACGTCGGCGTAGTACTTGTTCTCGAGCAGGACATGAATCGGACGGAACAGACGCGCCAGGGCCGACGAAGGCACGAGCTTTGCGCCGTAGATGACATACGCGAGCCCTATGCCGCCGAACGCCAGCGCCAGCGAGACGAGCGCGATGCCGTAGTTGAACTTCGGTTCCGACAGCTCGATACCCGCGGGCAAGGCGCCGGTCAGCAGATGCGTGATGTCCTTGTTGAGGTTCGCGAAGCCCGCGACGACCGCAAGCACCGCGAGGACCAGCAGCGGTAGCGTCATCACCAGCGGCGATTCGTGCAGGCCGTGGGCGTGCGCTTCGTCGTGAGCAGCATCGGCCGCATGCGACTCGTCCTGCTGCTCCGCGGTCGCGCACAAGGCTTGCACCGTGTTCTTCGGCCGGGGCGCCGCCCTTGTACTCACCGAAGAAGGTCATGAAGATGGCTCTGAACATGTAGAACGCGGTCAGGGCCACCGTGATCAGAGCGATCCAGAACAGGTACTTCTCGTTCTGCCATGTGATGCCGAGGATCTCGTCCTTGGACCAGAAGCCGGCGAACGGGAAGATGCCCGAGAGGCTCAGGCTGCCGATCACGAACGTCCAGAACGTAATCGGCATCGACTTGCGCAGACCGCCCATGCGCCGCATATCGAACGTATTCGTCGCGTGGTTCACCGAGCCGGAGCCCAGGAAGAGCAGCGACTTGAAGAACGCGTGCGTTATCAGGTGGAAGATCGCGGCCACGTAGCCGCCGCTGCCCAGCGCCAGCATCATGTAGCCGAGCTGTGAGATCGTCGAATACGCCAGCACGCGCTTGATATCGGTCATCACCAGCCCGACCATCGCGGCGCTGATCGCGGTGATGCCGCCGATGGCGCCGACAACGTGCATCGCGTCGGGCGACTGGTCGAACACCGGGAACATGCGCGCGACCAGGTAGACGCCGGCCGCGACCATCGTCGCGGAGTGCACCAGGGCGCTGACCGGCGTCGGGCCTTCCATGGCGTCCGGCAACCACACCTGGAACGGCACCTGGGCGCTCTTACCCGCGGCGCCGGCGAAGATGCCGAGCGCGAAGAAGGTCAGCGTCGTGCTGCCCAGCGCGCCACCGATCGCGAGCTGGTGGATCGTCGCGATGTCGAACGTGTCTGCCTTCGTGTAGATCAGCAGGATCGCCAGCAGGAAGCCGATGTCGCCGAAGCGCGTCACGAGGAACGCCTTCTTGGCGGCAGCAGCGGCGGCCGGGCGGTTGAACCAGAAGCCGATGAGCAGGTAGGACGAGACGCCGACCATCTCCCAGAACACGTAGACCATGACCAGGCTGCTCATCATCACGAGGCCGATCATCGCCGTGGTGAACAGAGACATGTAGGTGAAGTAGCGCCAGTAGCCGCCATCGCCGTGCATGTAGCCCTGCGAGTAGATCTGCACCAGGAACGACACGCCCGTGACCACGACCAGCATCAGCGCACTGAGCCCGTCGATGCTGAGTCCGACGTCGATCGTCACGTTGCCCACGCGCAGCCACTCGGTGCTCGAGAACGCCAGGCGGTGCCCGTCGACGTCGTAGACGCTCT
Source organism: uncultured Chloroflexia bacterium (assembly GCA_963732945.1). Taxonomy (GTDB): domain Bacteria; phylum Chloroflexota; class Dehalococcoidia; order DSTF01; family WHTK01; genus WHTK01. Next base: position 287,157 of record CAVTBL010000003.1, on the reverse strand, counting down.
TCAGCGTCCAGCACGCCAGCACGAACGCGATGCCGATGCACAGCGCGGCAACGTGTCCCGAGTACTTCGCCGCCGAACGCGGCAGGAACGGGATCACGAGCATCGAAACGAGGGGGAGGAAGAAGATAGCCCAGACGGCGGTCTCGGAGACCAAGCGCTACACCTTCCTCATGATCTCGACGGCGACGTGCGTCTTCGAGTCTGGCACCCAGAGGTCTCGGGGCTGGTTGTAAGAGTTAGAGGCGCTGAGCGGCGGCACGACGCGGCAGGCAACGCCCTCGGCGTCGTAGAGCTGCTTCCAGATGCGGGCTACGTGGCCGTTCTGGACGGTCATGAGCTTAGTCCACATCGGCGCCACCCCAGGCAGAAGCCTCGGCAACGAGCACCGGGCAACAGGCAACGGGGCGCCACGCAGGGTCCCCTTGTTGCTGGTTGCTTGCTGCCTTTTGCATCGTCTTCACCACTTCAGGAAGTTCAGCTTGTCTACGTCGATCGAAGCGCGCAGGCGGTAAACGGCCACGGCGAGCGCCAGAGCTACCGCGGCCTCTGCCGCCGCAATCGTAATCACGAACACGGCAAACACCTGCCCGTCGATCGGGTTAGGCGATTTGACGAAGCGAGCGAATCCGACGAGGTTCAGGTTCACGGAGTTGAGCATCATCTCGATGCCCATCAACACCCCGACCGCGTTGCGCCGCGACAGCGCTACGTAAAGACCGATGCTGAACAGCAGCGCCGCAACGACGAGCACGTCTTCGAGCCTGATCACGACGGCTCCTCCTCGGAGCTGGGGCGCACCATGATGATCGCGCCGACCATCGCGACGACAAGCACCACCGACGCCACCTCGAACGGCAGCACGAACGGGTCGAGCAGCGCGTTGCCGATGTCGGTCGCGGTCTGCGTAAACGGCGCCGGTCCCTTGGGAATCGTCGACCAGTTCGTCTTCAGCGCCACGAAAATGATCACGGCACCCACCAGGCCCGCGACGGCGCTGATCGGGGCCGCGTAAGACACCGTAGCGTTATCGCGCCCGGAGCGCGGCGTCAGCAAAATCGAGAACAGCATCAGGACCGAGACGGCGCCGGCGTAAATCAGCACCTGCACCACGGCCACGAACTCGGCAGACAGGGTTATGTAAAGCCCTGCCACACCGATGAACGACAGGATGAGGAATAGTACAGCGTGAATCAGGTCGTGCACCACCGCAACCATGAAGGCGCTGCCCAACGTGATCACCACGAGCACCCAGAACGCGACGATTACTGCAGCGTCGGTCATGAGCCCGCCGATCCCGGCGCCGGCAGCGACGGCACGGATACGTCGTGCACCAGGCGCACGCGTCGCGGCAGGCGGTAGTAGTCGCGGGTGATGACGCGGAAGAAGTAGTTCATCAGAGCGAGGCCGAAGATCATGTTGATCGCGATGTAGGCGACCAGCACCCAGTCCGTCACGTTGAACTCGCGCCAGATGAACACCTCGGTCGCAACGGCCGCGATGTTGATCAGCGCCAGCGGGATCAGCATCTTCCAGGCGAACGCCATCAGCTGGTCGAGGCGCAGTCGAGGCCAGGTGCCTCGCAGCCAGATCAGGCCGAAGTAGAAGAAGTACATCTTGCCGATGAAGATCATCCAGGCCGGGATGTAGTTCTCCAGGCCCCAGATCGAGTAGCCGCCGAAGAACAGGCTCGCGAGGATGCCCGACACCGCCAGCGAGTTAATCAGCTCGACGGCGTAGAACAGACCGAACTTCATGCCCGAGTACTCGGTGTGAAAGCCCGCCACGATCTCCGACTCCGCCTCGGCGATGTCGGCGGGTGTGCGGTTGAGCTCGGCGGTGGCCGAGATAGCGTAGATGAAAGTCGGCACCGGCAGCAGGAACACCAGCCAGACGTGCTGGTGGCGCTGAAACTCGACCAGGCCGGGAATCGACATCGTGCCCGCGAACAGCACCGGCGCCAGCAGCGCCAGCACCATCGGGATCTCGTAGCTGATCGCCATCGCGATCACGCGCATGGCGCCTAACAGCGCGTACTTGTTGTTCGAGGACCAGCCGGCCATGAATATGGCCAGCGACGTCACCGACCCCAGCGCCAGCAGGTAGAGCACACCCACGCTGAGGTTGGCGTACACCATGTCCGGCGCCCAGGCGAACACCGCGAAGGTCAGCATCGCCGGGATGAACACGAGAATCGGCGGCAGGTTGAACAGCTTGCCGTCGGCCGCTTTCGGTTGCAGCACTTCTTTCTGAATCAGCTTGATCGCGTCGGCGACCGGCTGGAACAGACCGAAGGGCCCGACACGGTTCGGGCCGCGGCGCACCTGCATACGGCCGATGATGCGCCGCTCCAGCCAGACGTTGATCAGCGCACCGCCACCCACGAACGAGAGGATGCCGATGGCGCCGACCAGGCCGACGACGACGTACACGACCTCCGTCGAGGTATGGTCGCCGATCCAGTTGTACAGCGAATGAAACGGGTCGAAGTCGTACCAGGCGAGGATCGCCCAACTCATCGGTCGATCTCCCCGACGTTGATGTCGAAGCTGCCCAGCGTGACGATGGCATCCGGGATCGAGAGGCCGACCGAGAGGTCTTTGAGGATACTCAGGTTGATTAGCGAGGGGCTGCGCACGTGCCAGCGGTACGGTGTAGGACCGCCGTCGCTGACCAGGTAGAACCCGAGCTCGCCCTTCGGCGACTCGATTCGCGCGTAGGCTTCGCCCGGCTCCGGCTTTAGGGCCAGCGGCACCGGCGTGCTCACCGGGCCGCCCGGCAGCTCGGCAAGCGCCTGGCGGACGATGCCGACGCTCTGACGCATCTCCTCGAGACGCACGATGAAGCGATCGAAGCAGTCGCCGTTGTAGCCGACCGGGATGTCGAAGTCGAAGCGGTCGTACACACAGTACGGGTCTGCCTTGCGAATATCCCAGGCGATGCCGCAGGCGCGCAGCATAGGACCAGTAACCGAAGCGTTAATTGCCAGATCCGGCTTCAGCACGCCGACGTCCCGGGAACGCGCCAGCAGGATCTCGTTGTCGAGCAGCATCTCCTCGTACTCGGCGATGCGGTCCGGCATCTCATTGATCAGCGCGTTGACCGCCGGGTACCACTCGTCCGGCACGTCGAAGGCGACGCCGCCGATGCGCATGTAGTTGGTCGTCAGGCGCGCGCCGCAGGTCATCTCGAACAGGTCGAGGATCTTCTCGCGGTCGCGGAACATGTACATGAGGGGCGTCTGCCAGGCGCCGCAGTCGTTGACGAAGGTGCCGTTGGCCATGCAGTGCGAGGCGATGCGCTGCAGCTCGGCGAAGATCACGCGCAGATAGGAGCCACGCTCCGGCACCTCGATGCCCGCCAGCTTCTCGGCCGAGAGGCAGTAGCCCAGGTTGCCGGTCATCGCTGCCAGATAGTCCATGCGGTCCGTGAACGGGATGTTCTGGGTGTAGGTGCGCTCCTCTGCGAGCTTCTCCATGCTGCGATGCAGGTAACCGAGCACCATCTCGGCGTCGATGATCCGTTCGCCGTCCAGCGTCACCTTGAGGCGGAAGACGCCGTGGGTCGAAGGGTGCTGCGGCCCGATGTTCACAACGTAAGGAGGGGTGTGGAGTTCGCTCACGCTTCCTCCCCCTTGTCGCCGGACTCGGTCGCCGGTTTGGTCGCTGGTTCACCCGCGTAGCCGGAGCCGCCGCCGGCAGACTCACTCTCTTCGTTGGCCAGCGGCGTGCGGCCGCCCGTCTCTCCGAGCTCGGACGACGGGTTGCCAGCGCCGCTCGTGTTGGCGGGTGGAGCGGGCTCCACGTCGCCTGGTGCTCGCGTATGCGTGGCGCCGCCGCCGCGTACGCCCAACTGCCCGCCGGACGTCGCCTGCGCGATCGCCTGGCCCGGCAGCGGCTGCACCAGACGCGGCACTGCCGGCGCGCTGGGCGCCTGACCGGGCGCGAGGCTCGGATAGGCGCGCTCGCCTGCGGGGAACTCGTACGGGAAGCGCTGCAGCCCGGGCTTGTAGCCGCCGGGCAACGCCAGGAAGTCTTTGCGCAACGGGTGTCCCGGGAAGCCCTCCCAGAGGAACATGCGCTTGAGGTTCGGGTGACCGCTGAACGTGATGCCCATCAGGTCGTAGAATCTCGCGCTCCTGAAGTAGAGCGCCCTGCCAGACGCGGCTCACCGACGGCACGACCGGGTCATCGTGGCTGCAGCGCGCTTCGAGTACGAGCGTGTGGTTCTTGGCCAGCGACGACAGCACGTAGACCACATCGAAGTGCTCGATCCAGTCGACTCCCGTGATCGCGTTGAGGAACTTGCAGTCGAGCTCCACGTCGTCGCGCAGGAACAGAGCGACCTCGGCCACGCGGTCGGCCACGACGGTCACGGAATGCGTATTCGATTCAACGACGGCGCCGGGGTGAGCGGCACTGATGCGCTCGGCCACTTCGGTGCCGGGAATTGCGACCGTCGTCATGCGTCGCCTGGCCCAACGCTAGGCGAGCAAACGCGGCCGGTGAGCTTTCGCAGGATCAACGCCATTCGAGGGCCTTCTTGCGCCAGGCGTAGATATAGCCGATGACCAGGATGCCGATGAACGTCAGCGCTTCAACGAAGCCGACGACCAGCTTGCCCTGAAACGCCACTGCCCAGGAATAGAGGAAGACGACCTCGACGTCGAACACGACGAAGATCAGCGCCACGAGATAGTAGCGGAAGTTGAACTGCACCCAGCTATCGCCCTCGGTCTCGACGCCGCACTCGTAGGTGTCGGACTTGACCGGGTCTGGCGCTTCGGGCCGGATGTTCAGCTTACGGAACAGGAACGAAACCATGAGGGGCAGCGCCGGGAATAGCACTGCAAACGCGAGCAGTATCGCTATGTATCCCCACTCGTTTAGCACGTCGCCCCCCGAGATCAGAACAGCTTGTGAATTGTCTCCCAGACGCCGCGACTATAGCACCGCCTATACCTAGGAACAAGGCAACCTATGTCCGGCTTAGATTCAAATCCTCGAGCCTCTAAACTGTCTGCGAATCCTCCGCCAATCCCCTCGACTGCAGCTGTCGATCCACGGGAGACACGCATGAACCAGCCCCTTGCCGAGATGTTTCGCTACAACCGCTGGGCTAACCTGACACTGCTCGAGGCCTGTCGCGGCCTTACGCAGGAGCAGCTCGATGCGGGCCCACCCGGCATGTCCGGCAGCATCGGGGAGCTGCTGACGCATGTCGTCGGCGGTCAGCAGACGTTCGTGCTGAGGACGAAAGGACGCCAGAACGAGGGCGAGCTCGGCCGCGACAGCGCCTGGCCTAGCATCGAAACGCTGCTCGAGATCGCAACCCAGACCAGCGACGAGCTGCTCACGGTTGCCGAAACGTTGGACGAAGACCGGAACGTCGATTTGCCGTTCATGGGCAAGACGTATCGCTTTCCGCTCAGCTTCTTCCTCACGCACGCCATCGAGCACGGCGTCGAGCATCGTACTGAGGTCAAAATCGCCCTGTTGCAGCTCGGTGTCGCCACGCCGGACCTCGACGGCTGGTTCTACGCCCAGGCCGCCGGCCACGGCCGCGAGGTCACGCCTTAGTCAGTCGTCGTCCGGCTCGTAGCCTTCCAGCGAGTCGAGGTAGCTCTGACCCAGCTCCGACAGCTCGTAGCCCACAGGCAGGCTGATCGTCAGGCCCAGCGCCTTGAGCTTGCGCACGTCGGTCTTGAACTCGAGCCTCGGCCGGCCCATCTCGGCCGCGAGGACGCGCGCGACCACGCCCGGGTTGGCCTCGATCAGGCGCAGCGTCGCCAGCGTCCACGGCCCGATGGCCGAGCGCTGGTCCAGCTTCTCGAGCCGCTGCCTCACCTCATCGAGGCTGAGGCGAGGCTTCTCCGGCTCCCGATCGACGTAATGAAATCGCACACAGTACAGCTCCGTGTCAGGCGAAACGCTGGCGCCGGTGTGGCTGCGCGCCAGCTCGACCAGCGATTCGGCGTCCGGCAGGCCCACCTCATGTGCGTCGGCGTCCGTGACGTCGCCAACCCGGACGCGCCGCAGGTCATCGATGGCGACCGCGCCGCCGAAGCCGGTGGCGTAAACGCCGCCGGGCCGGACGTGGGCGAACTTCCACAACCGCCACGTCACGGTAATCTGGCCGGCAGCGACGCGAGCGTAGTCCTGCGCGTTGAAAGACACCATCGTGTCGAGAATACGACGCGAAGCAGCCCGTTACCTCGCTGCGAGCGCTCCCTGGAACTAGGCCCAACCAAGACAAAGGCTATTTCTCGGAAGCTTCTGCTACGTGAGTTCTTCCGCTCCATCAAAGAGGCCGTCCGGCTGACGAGCCTGTTACGACGAAGCTCGAAGGGCGCTACAATGGATGGAGCCAGGAGGACGGGCGGCCGCCTTTCCGAAACATCGGAGGGGAGGAAAGTCCGAGCTCCGTACGGGCAGGGTGCTGGATAACGTCCAGGCGCGGCGACGCGACGGAAAGTGCCACAGAGACAGACCGCTCTGTCAGAACGAGGCTCCTGGCGCCCCTTCAGGGGGTTCCGGGGTGTCCCCGGACTTCAGAGTAAGGGTGAAACGGTGCGGTAAGAGCGCACCAGCGGTCGGGTGACCGGCCGGCTGGGCAAACCCCACCCGGAGCAAGACCATGTAGGGGGGCAATGGGAGCCCGGCTCGCCCCCGGGTTGGTCGCATCAGGTCTCGGGTAACCGGGGCCGCAGACGGATGGCCGCCGGCCTCGATTCGTCGAGGCGCACAGAACTCGGCTTATAGTCCTGCTGGCTAGAGGGGCGTCTTCTTCGGGAGACGCCCCTTCTTTCTACTCCGGTTGTTGCGCCCTCTCCAGGCACCGATGCCTGATCAGGCTGAGCGCGTCATCGGCTAACGTGCGCGCGAGAGTCGAAACGCAGCTTCTGCTTCCCGCTGATAGCTGACTGCTGAAAGCTGATAGCTCGGCTGCTACGCCATCGCCGGTAGGCTGGCAGATAGCTCGAGCTCGGCCGTGCAGTTGTCGGGCGCCTCGACGCTCAGCGTGGCGCGCAGTGGCCGGCCGAAGATGGTGCGGCGGAACCAGGTCACCTCGGCCGCGCCGTTTGCGTCGGTCTCGCGAATCAGGCTCTTGGCGTGATGTCGCGGCTGCAGGCTACCGTCGCCGTCGAGCGTGAACGTGACCTCGCGGCCGGAGAGCGGCGAGCCGTCGCTCTGCTTGATCGATGCGCGATAGGTGAGCCGGACGGTCGGCGAAGACGGCTCGACGGAGATCGACACACTGACGCTGGACACTGGTTGCCTCCTCGGTTTCGAAGCTCGGATACCTCACGACCCGGCCTGGCCTGATCGACGCTCCGCCTCTTTGGCCTGGCGCCATCAGATTCGGAGCCAGATCGTAGCAAGCCCGAAGCTTGAGTCAAGAACTGCCGCGCGTCGGCCTGGGGCCGTCCATGTTCGAATCAAGCGTCCCAGCCCGACTTCGTGCCGTAGGGGAAGACGTTCAGCACCGCCTCGATTTGCGCGATCTTGCGGTTCTTAATCTTGAACAGCTCGGCGACCATCATGCTGTTCGGCTGGGTATAGCGCGACGTGAAGCCGGAGCCCGTCACGGGTCCCGGGTGGTCGAACAGGAAGATCGCGAACACGAGCCCGCGCTCCTCGTCGACGATGGGGAAGCGACGGTCGCGCGCAGCCTCGATGTCGCGGAACACGCCGGTGCCGACCTGCGCCGCAACACCGAGCTTCGCCGTCTCGGTGCCGCGCTCGGGATTGAGCACGGTCTGGGTGCCGTTTTCGACGCGCAGGCAGCCGTCCTCGACCGGGATCATGCTGCCGTCTCCGGCCAGGATGCCCTCGAAGTAAAGGTTGGCGATGCGCAGCATCTCGTCGCGCGAGCAGCGCTCCGAGGGCGCCATCACCTCAGAGAAAATCGCCTTCGGCTCGACCATGTTTTCGGGGTTGAAGACGCGTGGCTGCCCCGATTCCTCCGGACGGCGCGCCACCAGCACCTCGATCTCGCTCACAAGGCCGTTTTCGACCTTGAGCCGCGCCGACATGATCGACGGCTGGTTGTTCTCGCGCGCGACGCCAAAGTACGCGACCTGACCCGAAGCGGTGTCGGCCACGTCGACGAAGTGCCGCGCCGGCTGATCCGGCGTCGCCGTGGCCCACATGCCCTTGCCCGGCGGCAGTGTCTGGCAGTTCTCGGTGTATCTCACGCCCGGCGCGGTCGGCAGGCGCGAAGGGTCGTTGTGGCCGAGGGCGTCGAGGAACCTGTCGACGAATCCGATGAGATCTGCGCGGCTGTGCGGCATAGCGGCCTCCTCTGCTTCGAAGCGCCGTCATGCTAGCGCCGCACATCACGGTGAGCCAAGCGCTCATTGGATTCGCTTACCCGGCATCACTCGGACGGTCTCAGCCATCGGCACGCCGGCTGACCGCCTCGCGCGCAGCCCGCCGCACGCTAGTGCCTAGTGGCCGGGCACGGAGACCAGGAGAATCGACCCGCTGCGCCCGATGGAACGCTGCCAGACCCATCCGTCTTTCGGGTTATGGAAAAACACGTCGATCCACGTGTCACTGAGCATGCCGCGGTCCGCGCATATGTAGAGGCGGCCGGTGGGGTCACCGAGGATGTAGAAGCGCGTTCCGATCGGCAGGTCCCAGCTGCAAGCAGTGGCGCCCTCGTAAACCTTGTCGCCGTCGAACATCTGGCCGCAGAAACCACCCTCGACGCAGTCGTAGAACGTCAGGTTCACATCGTCGATCACGGCTCCCTGCTGGATGACGTTATGCGCCGGAGGTGGCGGTGGTGGAGGCGGAGGTGGCGGTGGCGTCGGGTCTTCCGACCACGGCATCGCCCCGGCCGGGGCCACGAAGTCGCCCTGCACGGCGACGGCCGCAATGTCCCAGCCGGCCGTCCAGGAAGAACCACCGGCTGAGTACGTGCGCAGCGGTCCGACCGGGATTGCGAGCTCGCTTGGTGTTGCTTCGGTTTGGGTTGAATGACGCGTAGCAATCGGCGAAACGAAGAAGCCGGCAGCCAGGATGAGCGCCAGCGCCACACGACCGATCCATTGCATCGGCAAGCGCCGCGTGACATCCGAAATAGTCGGCAGCACAACCGTGGTCGCGGCGGAGATTCGTCCCAGTGGACGCGGCGGGGTGAGTATTCCGATGTTTCGCATAAAGAGAGGCCAGTCGACGTAACCGGCTGGCCGCGTTTCTTTATCGATTACCGGGCAGTAGCCCAGCTATCGGGGTTTACCCGCATCCAGGCCGTAGAATTCCCCTATGCATTGGTGGCAAGCCCTGCAAGACGCCATAGCTATCGGCGACATCCCTGAAATCGACGAGCTGACGCTCGCATCCGGCGAAGTGCGTCCGGGCTACGGTTTCGCGGCCGTGCCAGGTTCGAAAACGGACGGACATAGGTTTATCGAAGCTGCAACTGCTGCCGGCGCGTCCGTCTGCGTCGTGCAGTCAGACCGCGAGGCGCTATGGTCGAGCTTCGCCGGTCGCGTCCCCCTGCTGGTGGTGCCGGACGTGCGCGCTGCCCTGGGCCCCCTGGCCGCGGCGGTGCACGACAACCCGTCGGCCAAGCTGCGCATGGTCGGCGTCACGGGCACCGACGGCAAGACGACCTCGACTCATCTCGTAGCGCACGTACTCGACGTCAGCGGCCTCGACGCGGGTTACCTGAGCAGCGTCGGCTTCGAGACAGGCGCCGGCTTCGAGCTCAACCCATGGCACATGACCACCCTCGAAGCGACGACCGTGCAGTCGTTGCTGGCCCGTGCGGTCGACGGCGGACGCCGCACCATGGTCGTCGAAGCGTCGTCCGAGGGGCTGGCGCAGCGCCGTCTCGAGGCCTGTGAGGTCGATGTCGCTGTGTTCACCAACTTGACGCGCGATCACCTCGACTTTCACGGCACGATGGAGGCTTATCGAAACGCCAAGGGCCGTCTATTCGAGATGCTTGACCTTCCTACCGCGAAGCGCTTCCCGCGTACCGCCGTGCTCAACGCCGACGAACCAGTCTCGGCCTACATGCAGACGCTGAGCCACACCCGCACGGTCACATACGGCATCGAGAAAGCTGCGGATGTACGAGCGCGCGACATCGCGGTCGATGGCTACGGGCTGCGCTTCACCGTCGAGGCTGGAGGCGAGGCGCTGCCGGCCTACGCCCCGCTGGTCGGGCGCTTCAACGTCTACAATTCGCTGGCCGCGATTGCAGTCGCTACGTCGCAGGGCGTGGCGCTGAGCGACGCCGTCGAAGCGCTATCCAGCTTCCCCGGCGTGCCGGGCCGCCTGGAGCGCATCGAGTGCGGCCAGGCGTTTCGTGTGTTCGTGGATATCGCGTCGACGCCGGCGGCGCTGGAGAACGTACTTAAGGCGCTGCGCCCGTCGACGCAAGGCCGGCTATGGGTCGTGTTCGGCGCCGCGGGCGGTCGCGATCCGGCTCGTCGCGCCGGCATGGGTGAGGTCGCGGGACGTCTCGCCGACTTCAGCGTCCTCACCAACGAAGACCCGCGCGACGAGGACCCGGACGCGATCATCGAGGCCATTGCCTCGGGTTTGCACGAGGCCGGCCGGCGTGAAGGCGACGCCTTCGTGCGCGTGCCGGACCGCCCGGAAGCGATACACTACGCCTTCGAGCATGCGGGACCGGGAGACACGGTCCTGCTCGCCGGCAAGGCCACGGAGCCGACAATGATCTTCGCCGAAGGCCCCATACCCTGGGACGAGCGCGCCACCGCCCGCCGCCTGCTCGGCGCCTAGAAGCTGCTCGATTGCCCGATGAGACTACCGACCGATCTCCGAATTGAGTAGCTTCGGTGCCGGCTGCTCCGCCATGCCCGACACCTGCGCCGCCGGCAGCCACGCCACGAAGGACGAGCCCGGCGGGAACGCGACCGCGAGCCACTCGCCCGAGGCGTCACGACCGACGACCTGCAACGCCGCGTCGCCCGGCAGCAGCCCCACTATCGCGTACTCGGAACCAGGGCCGCCGAACACGCTAACCGAAGCTCTCGTACGCGGCGGCGCTATCGGTAATGAGGGGCCTGCCGGTTGCGCATAGGCCGGCGGCAGCACGAGCACCGCCGCAAGCGACGAAGCGCTACTGTCGGCGACCGAGGCGGCGGAGATTGACGAGAGTACCGAGGGGTCGGGCAGGTACACGATCTCGGGTTGTCGTTGAACCTGCGGCAGATCGATATGTGAGACGGCAATAACAACGAGCAGCAGAAGCGCCACGCCGATCTGCAGCCTCAGGTAGGCGATGGGCTGGTGTCGCAGCCTGCGCGCGTGGACGTACGGTACCATTGCCGCTCCTTCGGCTTGCTGCGAGTGTATAACTCCGCGTCAATCCGTTGCGTCGCGCTAGAATGCGCGTGTACAGCACTCCGCTGCCAGGAATAGAGACGCATGAACCAACGTCCCGCATCCCGCGCCCAGGGCGAGCGCGGGCGACAACGCGAAGCCCACCTGAGCGTGCCGACGAGCGAACCCTCGGCGCTGCCGCCACGCCCGCGTCGACGCCAGCAGATGAACGGCGCCAGCCTGCTGGTGATCGGCGTCGTCGCGTTCGTCTTCGGCGTGGCGCTGCACGTCTACGTCGTGAAGTCGGTGCTGAACAGCGGCGGCAACGACACCGGCCCGACCGGCACACAGCAGCAGCAAATCGTCGTTTCGACCGAAACAGTACAGCCATCGGTCGCGGCCGCCACCGTCACACCCACGACGGCAGCCGAAGGCGACCGCACGAACTGCGAGGCGATTCGCGGTACGGCCTATCGTTCGGAAAATGAGCGCCAGTTCTTCCTTGCGAATTGCCTCACCCAGACGCCGCCGACGCCAGTGCCGACCACGCCGGCCCCCGCCGCGACCAATCCGGCCGCGGTACCTACATCGACGCCCAAGCCTTGACGCCACTCGCACAGCGAGGTACTTCCTCCTTGACCGTTCACGCCTCCGGATTCCACGAAAGGCTCTGATAATGGCAACGTTCGTACTGGTACACGGCGCCTGGAGCGGCGCGCATACCTGGCGCAAGGTGCGGCCCATGCTGCGCCAGGCCGGCCACGAGGTCTTCACGCCCAGCCTCACCGGCCTCGGCGAGCGCGTACACCTCACGAGCCCGCAGGTCACGCTGAGCACCCACATCTCAGACGTCGTGAACATGATCGAATTCGAGGATCTCAGCGACATCGTGCTGCTGGGCTACAGCTACGGCGGCATGGTCGTCACCGGCGCCCTCGAGTACGTCGCGCCGCGCGTCAGTCACCTCGTCTACCTCGACGCCTTCGTGCCGCAGGACGGGCAGGCGCTGTGGAGCATGGCGCGCGAGCAGCCGCGACAGCCGTTCGGGCAGGAGTGGCTGGTGCAGCCGATGCCCCGCGAATTCGACGACCCCGTGGAGTCCGCCTGGGCCAATCCGCGTCGTACGCCGCACCCACGCGGCTGCTTCACCGAGCCGGTGCGCCTGTTGCAGCCGGTAGAGGACTACGACTTTTCGCGTACCTACATCAAGGCGACGGGGGAGCCGCGTCCGCCCGAAGGCGGTCCGTTCTGGACCGCCGCCGACCACGCGAAGGCCAGCGACGCCTGGCGCTACCGCGAGATCGAGACGAACCACATGATCGCGAACAACCGCCCGGAGGAGCTGACACGCCTGCTACTCGAGGTTTTCGAGTAGAAGCTGAGGACAAACAAGCTAACGAGCAAACGAGCAAAGGCATTTTCTTGTAGCTGCAGGTCTTCAGACCTGCCCGACGCACGCGTTCGGCAACGACGTTCCGTCTCGCAGACCTGAAGGTCTGCAGCTACAGCAAATTTGGCCTTTGTTTGTTTGCCTGGTTTGCTCGTTTGTCCGCTTCTCGAACTGAATAGCGCCCGGTCGGCATCGTTACACCCGAAAGGAACCCCTTCATGACCACCTACGTCCTCGTCCACGGAGCCTGGGCCGGTGCCTGGGTCTGGCACGACGTGCGACCCCTGATCTGGCGCGCAGGTCACGACGTCTACACGCCCAGCCTCAGCGGCCAGAGCGAGCGCATCCACATCGGCGGGCCGCATATCAACCTGACGACGCACATCGAGGACGTGAAGAAGCTGATCGAGTTCGAGGACCTCAGCGACATCGTGCTGGTCGGGCACAGCTATGGCGGCATGGTGATCACCGGTCTCGCCGACCTGATCCCGCAGCGCCTCAAGCACGTCGTATTTCTCGACGCCTTCATGCCGAAGGACGGCGAGTCGGTCACGGACATCGCCGGCGGCAACGACTTCACCGTCGAGGACGGCTGGCGCATCGTGCGGCCGCCCGCCCCAAACGCGACGCCGCCGCCGATTCAGCGCGTCTTTGGCCACCCCCTCGGCACCATGCAGGAGCCGGTTCGCCTCTCGATGCCTCTGGAGCAGCGCGACTTCGCCCTGACCTACATCAAGGCAACGCAACCGGCGCGCGGCGAGGCCGGTAGCCAGGAGGCGTTCTGGACCGCCCTCGACCGCGCCAAAGCGAGCCCGCGCTGGCACACCATCGAGATGGACACGACGCACAACATCCAGATCACCATGCCGAACGAGCTCGGCGAGATCCTGCTGGGCATGGCCTAACGCACGGGCAAACAAGCAAAGGGCAGGAATGTAGCTGCAGGTCTTCAGACCTGCTCGGCGCCCCGTTGGGCAGCGCGGTTCCGTCTCGCAGACCTGAAGGTCTGCAGCTACAGCAAATTTGCACTTTGCTTGTTTGCTCGTCGCCCGTTTGCCCACTACCGCCTTAATTGCGGCCATTGGACCGTGTTACCGTATCGCCCGTAGATCGAATTAGCGAGACGTAATTGCGAACTCGGAGGCAGCGATGACGACATTCGTATTCGTGCACGGCGCGTGGGGCGGTTCCTGGGGCTGGACTAACTTCGCGCGTCTCATGCGTGCCGCCGGCCACGAGGTGTTCACGCCTAGCCTCACCGGCCAGGGCGAGCGCACGCACCTCGGCGGGCCCAACGTCAACCTCACGACCCACATCCTCGACGTCGAGAACACGATCAAGTACGAGGGCCTGACCGACATCGCACTCGTCGGCCACAGCTACGGCGGCATGGTCGTCACCGGCGTCGCGGACCGCGTGCCGGAGGTCATCCGGCAGCTGATCTACGTCGACGCCTTTTTGCCCCAGGACGGCGAGTCGTGCTTCGACCTCGGCGGCGCCGGCGGCCCCGAGCGCGCGACCATCGTCGACGGCTGGAAGGTCATGCCGATGGCCCGACCTGCGACACCCGAGCTGAAGGCGCGTGCCTGGCGCATGTCTCCCCAGCCGGTCGGCACACTCGAGGAGAAAGTGCACCTCTCGATGCCGCTGGAGCAGCGAGCCTTCTCGCGCACTTACATCAAGGCGGCCGGCGACAACCCGAACGACGCCAACCGCACCGGCGCCTTCTGGTCCGCCTCGGCGCGCACGAAGAACGACCCTCGCTGGCGCTACTACGAGCTGCCCTGCGGCCACGGCGTGCACAACGAGCTGCCGAACGAGCTCAAGGCAATCCTTGAAGAGGTGACCGCCGGCGTAGGCGCCGCGTAGCGAACAGCAAATGTAGGGTCGAAGCTTCAGCTCCGTCCGGAAAACGCCCCGTCCGAAGATCCGCCCGATCGTCCGAACGGCAGCGGCTGCAGGCGCAGCGTCGAGACCGTCGCCCTCGCGATCGCGTCCTCCGACCACGCAATCGGTATCCCGTCGCCACGACGCCACGCCGCAAGCTGATCGTCGTAGTGGGGCGAGAACGGGTTGCCGGACTGCCCTCCCGGCATTACGAAGCGCGCCGCCTCCCAGTCGCCGGTCGGGATGACGACCCGCAGCGAGGCGATTACGCCGGGGTTCGAGCCGCTGGCCTGCGAGACCGTATTACCGTCGCCGCCCCAGGGAAACGGCCCGCGATTGAACAGCGGCGCCAACGCCTTGACGACGCCCAGCGGGTGCTCCAGCGTGATCGGTCGCACGCGGCCCCATGCCCACGACGCCTCGTCCGGCCCGAAGCGCGCGCTCAGGTCGCGCACGACCGCCTGCAGCGCATCGATCATCTCGGAGCGCCAACCGCGCTCGAACCAGCCGTCTGGCTGCTCTCGCAGCCGTCGCAGCACGCGGCTCTGACGCCCTCCCGTGAACGTCGTGCCGGTCAGCAGGTCGTTGAAGCCGCGGCCCAGGGCCCACTCGGCGCTGCTCGGCGCCCGCGCATAAGCGATGCGGCGCGCCATCTCGCGCACGAACGCTTCGAAGATCGATGCAGCCGCAGAATCTGCTGCAACGCGACCGTCCCATGTCCGCAGCATGGCCAGCGCGCGCTCGACGCTGGCGTCGTCGTCGAGCCTTATGATTATGTCACGTACCTCCCGCCAGGCCAGCGACACCTGGTCGAGCTGCAGGCCCTGCGTCGCCGCGACGTCCCAGTCGCTGCGTGCTGCCAGCGCCTCGCTGATCCGGCCGGCTCGATAGCCGTCCAGCCAGTCGACGCCGAGGTACGGACCGGAGGCATCATCCGGCATGGACTTGTTGTTGGCAGTGGCTACGAAACCGGCCTCGGGGTCGCGCGCGAAGGGCATCGACTCGAATGGCACGGCCTCGTCGTGCCAGCCCGTCTCCGGGTCGGCCGCCGACAGCGGCAGCGTGCCCCAGCCGGCGCGACGCCGCGGCGCCTCGCCGGCCAGCTGCCAGCCGATCGTGCCGCCGGCGTCGGCGTAGGCGACGTTCTGGCTGAGTAGCGGCCACTGCGCGAACTCGCGCCGAAACGCCTCGAAAGAGCGCGCCCTGTGCGCCGTGAGGAAGCCGCGCGCCGGCTTCGCGTCCAGCCACAAGGCTCGCAGCGACACCGCGCCCGGCTCGCCCTGCAGCGCCGGCCCGATGATCGGCCCCCGAGGCGTCACGAGCACGTCTTCGACCACAGGGCGCTTGCCCCGGACCTCGATTACCTCGCGCCGCAGCTCGCAGGCCTCGACGCCGTTGCCGCGACGCACGCTGCGTCCGTCGGGCGTCACGTCCTCGATGAACAGGTCGACGGTGTCGACGAAGCCGGCGGTGACGCCCCAGGCCGCGAAGCCGTTGTGTCCGGAGCCGATGCCCGGCGCGCCGATCAGCGCCGCGCCCGCGACCTCCCAGCCCGGCGTACGCATGTGTACGAGGTACCAGTGCGGCGGCAACGATCCCTCCAGGTGAGGGTCGTTCGCCAGGATCGGCGCGCCCGACTTCGTCCTCGAGCCGGCAACGGCCCAGGCGTTGGAGCCGCCACCGCGTCCCACGAGCTCCACGAGACGCTGCATATCGGCGCCGAGGCGGTCGATGGCGGCGCCGGCCGTCGATCCCGGCGGCGACACGACGACATGGTCCTCGGGGTAAGGCGTCGGGTCGAGGTCGCGCAGCGCCTGTGGACCGTCGAGCTGCAGGATCTTGAGCCGCGCCAGCTCGACGTCCCAGTTGCCGATCAGCAGGAACGAAAGCAGCTTGCCCATCGCCAGAACGTCGACCGCCCGCCAGCGGCTCGCCTCGGCGCGCAGCAAGGCGTGCTCCGGCGTACGCGGCGTTGTGGCCAGACCAGCGTTTATCCCGCGCACGAAGGCTTCAACCTGGCGTCGCACCTCGCCGTCGAGCAGCGGTAGCTGGCGCCGCGACGACTCGATGAAGCCGACGCGCCGCGCCAGCCGGTCGATGCCCAGCGTCGTCTCGCCGAACACCTCCGAGAGCGTGCCGCGAAACGTGCGCAACCGCAGATCGAGTTGAAACCCACGGTCTTGCGCCTGGCAGAAGCCGAGCCCGAACCAGGCGTCGTCGTCGTTGCGAGCGTCGATGTAGGCGACGCCGTAGCGGTCGCGGCGCACGCTCACGGCGTCGTGCAGCCCAGCGACGCGTAGCGAGCCATCGACCTGGGGCAGGCGCCGCCCGAGAGCGAGACGCAACAGCTGCGGCAGGGCGCTTTGAGGCAGCGGACTCACGCTTCGAGCGTACTCCGGCGCAGCCGCTCGGGCGAACCCAGGCATCGGCCCTTGTCCCAACGCAACCTGCTGCTAGACTCACCTAGCTATCGAGCCAGGATCACTCCGTTAGACGGTATCAACGACGTTCCGACGGCAGACCAGCAACGCGTGAGGGAAGAAACAATGAAGGCACTGATTACGGGAGGGGCGCAGGGTATCGGCAAGGCCACCGCGCTGGCCTACGCGCGCGAAGGCTTCGACCTCGTGCTTATCGACATCAACGCTGCGGGCGCCGAAAAGGCCGCGGCCGAGTGCCAGGCACTCGGCGCCAGTGCGACGGCGCTGACCTGCGACGTCACCGACGAGGCGCAGGTCGAGGCGACGGTCAAGCAGGCCGCGGCCACGCTCGGCGGGCTTGACGTGCTCGTAAACACGGCGGCATGGCTCGACCCGCCGATCCCTGTCGCCGAAATGCCGAAAGAGATCTGGGACCGCTCGATCACCACGGACCTCACCAGCGTCTTCCTCTGCAGCAAGCACGCCCTGCAGGTCATGATCCCTCAGGGCACCGGCGGTCGCGTGATCAACCTGTCCTCCGGCGCCGGGCGTCGCGGGCGCGCCAACCGCTCTTCCTACGGCGCCGCCAAGGCCGCGATCATCAACCTCACCGAATCGATCGCGCTCGAGGTGGGGCAGTACGGCATCACCTGCAACGCCATCTGCCCCGGCGGCGTAATCGGCGATCGGTCGCTGAACATCCACCGGCAACTCGCCGAGCGCCAGGGACGCTCTCGCGAGGAAGGAGAGCGCGAGTACGAGCAGATGAAGAATCGCTACGTCTCGGAGGAGCAGGTCGCGGAGCTTTGTGTATTCCTGGCGTCGCCGCAGGCATCGAGGATCAACGGACAGAACATCGGCATCGGCTAACTCGCACGAGGGCCACTTTTTACATTCCTTGCAGGCCTCAAGCGAGTCTTACGCCGATTTGTTATGTATAATCGCCGAGATTTATGAACGGAGCGATTCGCCGTACACGGTTCACCCGACGACAGCTTATCGGCGCAAGCGCAGCGCTTGGAGTAGGCGGCCTCTTCCTCAGGGGCGGTCACGTTCCGACGGTGCACGCGGCGCAGGGCGACAAGCATCTCGTCTGGGTGTGGCAGTTCTCCACCGACGGTGAGCCCAACGTCGTAGCGGCCCGTCTGCGGGACAACGACGTCGGCATCGTGCTCAAGACGCACGACGGCGTGACCTGGATGTCGGAGTACGACACGTCGCCGTACGCGGTCAGCGGTCCGCAGCAGATCCAGGTGCTCGCCAAGTACTTCGAAGAGGCCGGCGTGCCCTTCCACACCTGGTGCGTACTGCACGGGAGCGATCCGGTAAAAGAGGCGGAGATGGCTGCGGCCGCGGCCCTGTCCGGCGCACGCAGCGTTGTCCTCGACATCGAGCCGCACTCGGGCTTCTGGCAGGGCTCGGCGTCCGACGCCAAGAAATTCGGCGACACACTGCGTGGCCTCGCCCCCAACGCCAAAATCGTCGCGTCGATCGACCCTCGACCCTGGATGATCAACCAGACGCCGCTGACCCAGTTCGGCAGCTTCGTGAATGAGATTTGGCCGCAGCAGTACTGGCGATCCTTCAATACGCAACCCAACTACGAGAAGTACGCCCAGAACGGCTTCCCGGTGCCGCAGGGCGGCGTCACGCCCGAGTTCCTGCTCGGCGTATCGCAGAACATGCTGCCGGCGTTCGGCCTGCCGATCGTGCACGTCGGCCAGGGCGACACGCCCAACACGGACGAGTGGACGCGATTCATCACAGCCGCTTACGCGCAGGGCTCCGACTACGTCAGCGTCTGGCGCTACGGTGTAACCAGCGACGCGGTGCTGGGCGTTTTGAAGAACACACCGCCTGTAGTACCGGCGCCTGTCGTCCAGAGCAGCGGAGGCGCAACCGGCGGCTCCTACACGGTGCAGGAAGGCGACACCCTTGGCGCGATCGCCGCGGCCTACGGCACCGACGTCCAGACGCTCATGGACGCTAACGGCCTGACCGACGCGAACTACATCTACGTCGGCGAGCAGATCAACGTCCCCGGCTCGGGCGGCGGCAACACAGCCGTCTCAGCCATCTCCACGACAGCCGATAGCAGCGGCAGCGCAGCTGCGAGCCAGACGTACACCGTGCAGGCCGGCGACACGCTCTTCGCCATCGCCGGCAAGTTCGGCACCACCGTCGATGCGATCGCAGCCGCCAACGACCTCTCCGACCCCAACGTGATCTCCGAGGGTCAGTCGCTACACATCGCCTGACGGCCCCTTCTCCACCAATCGGCTCTGTTCTCAAGCACGCCGTCGCGTAGACAATTACTCGACGTCTGAGCACATTTCGACAACGGAGCGACCGATGACCAACGAACCCTCTCTCTCCCTGGCAGCTCGAACCCTGCGACCCAGCGCCGAGGAAGCCGCCGAAGCCTGGGCTACTCTGGTACGCGCCGAGAAGCAGCAGGTCGACGATCTGCCGAACCGTCCGCGCCCCGAGGACTTCTACGGTCCCGTGGCCAATATCTTCCGCGCCGACCCGCGCCGCACTGACGAGCCAATTCTCGACCGGCTACGTGCTCTGGTCAGACCAGACGAAACCTGGATCGACATCGGCGCCGGCGGCGGACGCTACGTCCTGCCCGTAGCGCTGCGAGCCCAACGCGTCTTCGCGGTCGAGCCGTCGCAGGGCATGCGCGAGGTGCTCGCGTCCAGCGCGCGCGACAACGGCATCGAAAACATCGAGATCTACGACGAGCGCTGGCCCGTGGCCGAGAGCAAGGCGCCGGTCGCCGACGTCGCCTTCATCAGCCAGGTCGGCTACGACATCGCCGAGTTCGCCGCCTTCTCGGAGCAGATGGAAGCGCACGCCCGCCGCCTCTGCGTCAGCCTCATGTTCGATCAAGCGCCGATAACCGAGTTCGCGCCGCTGTGGAAGCCGGTGCACGGCGAGGACCGCGTCCTGCTGCCCGCCCTCCCGGAGATGTCGGCTCTGCTGTTCGCTCGCGGGCGTATGCCGCGCGTCATCGAAAGCCTCGATAGCCCACGGCGGGTCTACGAGAGCGTCGAAGCGCTACACAGCGCAGCCCGTCGCGCGATCTGGGTGCTCGAGGGCACGCCGGAGGACGATCGCCTCGGCCAGGCCGCACGCGACCTGGCGGTCAAAGTCGATGGCGGCGTCTCGTTACCTGGCAGGGCGCGCAAGGTCGTGTTCCTCGCCTGGGAGCCGCGCTAACCGCCAAGACGCCTCGACTCAATACGGCGGTCGCCATCACGAAGGCGGTCGCCATCACGCGCCTCGCTCGAGACGAGGCGTGCGTTGGCGCGGATCTAGTCTGGCTCTTGTCCGTTGCTCGTTTGCTGGTTTGTTTGGTTTGCCGTCGATTCAGCTGGCGAGCTGCATCTCCAACTCGTCTGCAAACTCGAGCTGGTCATGCACGCCCGTGCTCGAGCGCTTGATCGCGCCCTCCGGCAACTCGATGGCGTAGTAGGCGCGAAGCGGCGCAGCTACCAGCTTGAAGGGCTTCACGCCGGACGCGGTCTTCAGCACGCGTCCTTCCTTGTCCGTGAACACGATGTCGATCGGGAAACGCATGAAAAAGGTGTGCAGTGAGGAGCAGCTCTTGAACAGCAACCCCTGCCCGTCTTCCAGGCACTCTCTGCCCAGCAGACCCCGTACACGTTGTCCCGCGGTCGCCGCGACCTCGATTGCCTCACCGAGGTTGGTGCCGCGCCGTGCGTTCCTGACGATCACGCGCCGTCTCCTTGCAACTAATTCGGCTTGGCGATGAGGGTCTGGTAGATCGAGATCGCCGCGGGGCCGAGGATCACGATGAATAGCGTCGGGAAGATGAACAGCACCAGCGGGAACATCATCTTGATCGGTGCTGCTTGCGCCTTCTGCTCGGCGCGCTGACGGCGTTTGATGCGCATCTGTTCGGCCTGAACACGCAGCACGGCAGCGATACTCGTGCCCATGCTTTCGGCCTGGACGACGGCGTTGATGAACGTCGTCAGGTCCGGCACGCCGGTGCGATCCGCCATCTCGCGCATCGCATCGCGGCGCAGCTTGCCCATCTGCACCTCGCGCAACATGACCGCGAGCTCTTCACCGAACGGCCCTTCAACTTTCTCTGCGACTCTGGCGAGAGCCGCCTCGAGACCCAGGCCAGCTTCGACACACGTCGTAATCAGGTCGAACGCATCCGGCAGGCTCTTGAGAATCGCGTGCTGGCGTGCATTCACTCGGTTGTCCAGCCAGGCCTTGGGCATGAAAAGACCAAGCACCACGCAACCGAGCACGATGGCCAGGCCGAGGACGCCTGAGAACGACCCGGACGTCAGAATGGTGAAGCTGAAAATCGACATCACACCGATAGCCACCGGCGTAACCGACGAGGAAGCCGGTCGTTGTGGTTGGCTGGCCGGCCTGCATGAGACGGTGGTCGATGCCCTCGATCCAGTTAGTCGGGAGCAGCTTCTGCAAGCTGCCGCCCAGCGATGACACCATTGGGCCAAGCAGCCTCGTCTTGGCCGATTCCGGTCCGGCGCGAAAATCAATCTGCGGCGTCTCGCCCCTGAGGCTGGCGATTCGCGCCGACATCGGGTGTGCCGTCTGCCAGCCGAGGCCGAGGACTAGCAGCACGATTGCTGCGAACACGAGCAGGGCACCGAATAGAATCATCTCTAAACCTCGATCGCGAGGATCTTCTTGATCACCATGATGCCGAACGCCTCCAGCAGGACGGCGCCGCCGAGCATGATGTATCCCGGAGTGGTCGTCAGTAGCGGGTCCATGTAGTTCGGGTTGAGCACCGAGACGATGCCCGCGATGAACACCGGCATGCCGCCGATGATGAAGCCCGTCATGACACCCTGAGTCGTCAAAGTCTTGATCTCGCCTCGAATGCGGATGCGCTCTCGCATCGTATGAGCCACGCTATCGAGAATCTCCGCGAGGTTACCGCCGGTCGACTGCTGAATCAGCATTGCAGTCACCACGATGTCGAGGTCGGCGCTGCCGCTGCGCACTCCAAAAGCCTGCAGTGCGTCCTCAGTTGCAGCTCCGATGTTGATGTCCTGCAGTGTGCGCCGGATTTCAGTTGATATCGGATGGGACATCTCTTTGCTCACGAGGTCCAGGCTCTGCATGAGACCGAAGCCTGCCTTCAAAGAGTTCGCCAGCATCGTGAGCATGTCGGGCAACTGTGAGTCGAGCTTGCCGATGCGTTTCTTCTGCGCCATACCGAGCCACATCGCCGGAATCACGAAGCCGACGACGGCGCCAACCAGCATGAGCAGGATTGCGAACGGTCCTTGAACAATCAGGAAGGGAATCAAGGCTCCGAAGAACGCCAGGAACAGCCGCAGCGCCACGAACTCGGAAACCGTGAGCTTGATGTCGCCCCGTTCCAGGGCTAACGCCGTCGCTTCCGTCCAGGATTTTCCTTCGACGAAGGCGCCGATGATCGGGATGTTGCTTGTGCGTCTGTGACGCAGGCCCTCGACGTTGAGCGTAGCGGCTTCCATGCCCGTCGATTCGCCGATTACGCGCCCTAGCCGCCGCTCCATGCTGGCGCGAGGACTCGCGGTTGCCTGCTGAAGACCAATCAGTCCCAGGACGATTGCGCCCAGGACACAAAGGCCAGCAAGTAGTGCTATCGGATCCATCAGGCCGCCACTCCTGTTCCCGGCGAAAAGATGTTAGGCGCCAGCTGGATGCCGAGACTCTCGAACCGCTCTGCGAAGCGGGGGCGAATGCCTGTAGAGCGGAAGGCGCCCTTGACGCGGCCTTCGGAATCGACGCCGGTCTGCTCGAAGCGGAAGATGTCCTGCATCGTCACGACCTGGCCTTCCATACCGGAGACCTCGCTGATGTGCGTGACTTTGCGGGAGCCGTCGGCGAAACGGCTGACCTGGATGATGACGTGCAACGCCGAGGCGATCTGCTCGCGAATGGCGCGCGACGGCAGGTCCAGGTTCGCCATGAGGATCATGTTCTCGATACGGGCGATACCGTCACGCGGTGAGTTGGAGTGAACCGTGCTGACCGAGCCTTCGTGACCCGTGTTCATCGCCTGCATCATGTCGAAGGCTTCGGAGCCGCGGACCTCGCCAACGATGATGCGGTCAGGCCGCATACGCAGGGAGTTACGCACGAGATCGCGCTGCGTCACCTCGCCGCGGCCTTCGAGGCTCGCGGGGCGGGCCTCCAGCGTGACGACGTGCGCCTGCTGCAGACGAAGCTCCGTCGGGTCCTCGATCGTGATGATGCGCTCCGTATCCGGGATATAGCCGGAGAGCGCGTTGAGCATCGTCGTCTTTCCGGAACCGGTACCACCGGAAATAATCGTGTTGAGTCGCGCCTGGACGCAGGCCCGCAGGAAATCGGCGAGCTCCGCCGTCAGCGCGCCGACGCCGATCAGGTCCTCCATGGTCATCTTGTCGGCGCGGAACTTTCGGATGGTGATCGCCGGGCTCTTGGGCGCGACCGGCGGCACGATGATGTTGACACGGGAGCCATCCGGCAGACGCGCATCGACCATCGGCGACGATTCGTCGACACGACGGCCCATGGGCGCCAGAACGCGCTCGATGATGCGCGTGATGTGACCGATATCGCGGAAGCGGATGGGGCTGAGATAGAGACGCCCCTCTTTTTCGAAGTACACGGTGTCGGGCGCGTTGATCATGACTTCGGTTACGGCCGGGTCCTGCAGCAGAGGCTCGATCGGGCCGAAGCCCAGGATCTCGTCCGTAACCGCCGCGATCAGCTCGTCACGGCTGAAGCCGACGACGCCCGGCATCTCCGAAGCGATCAGCGCTCGCGCCGCCCCTTCGACGACATCGCGCGCCTTGCTCGGATCGCTGCTCTCGATCTTGCTGGGGTCCAGCTCCTCGATCAGTCGCTGGTGCAGGCGGAACTTGAGCTCGTTGAACGCCTCGCTCGATTGGAGCAACGGATTGCGCGTCGTCTGGCCACGGCTAGATGGCGCCGCGAAGATCGGCCGTCTCTGTCCGAACTCGTTCACGTCAGTCTCCTCTACCTGTCATTAGTGCTCCTAACGGCCCAGGACTCGATCCAGGAATCCTTTGCGCTCGCGGCGCAGGCCCGCCAGGTTGTAACTCATGTCGTTAATCGCGCGAGACGCCCTCGCATATGGCTTCGCAAGGACAATGGGTTGGCCGAGCTGGTTGCTGTTGCTCACCGCAACGTCGTGTGGAATACGCCAGTACACGTCGTACTCGAGCACGCGCTCGACGTCCTCGGCGCGAAGGCTGTTGGACGACGTCGAGTGGTTGATCACGAGCTTGACCTTGTCCTCCGAAACCGAGGCGGCGCGGAGCATCTCCAGCGCCAACGCCGTGTCCTTGATGCTCGCGATGTCCATGCTCGTGACCAGGAGGATGATGTCGGCGGCTTCGAGGGCCGTCGCCACCAGCTCGTTGAAGGCTCCAGGCGTGTCCACAACCACGTAGTCGTGGGTCTGTGACAGCAGATCGATAACGCGAGCGATGTGCTGCCGGTGCAGCGCGCCCCATTCGGTGGGGTGCAGAGGCGCCGGCAGGATATCGACGCCGCTGCTGTGGCGTACGAGGAAGTCGCGTATCGACTCGCGGTCGACGGTGTCGATGTTGCGGCCGACGTCGGCGATGCTGTACTCGACGACGACGTCCATCATGATGGCTACGTCACCGAAACGCGTGTCCATGTCGACGATGGCGATCGAGCTGTTCGTGTTACGGCACAACGCCGTCGCAAGGTTGGTCGAGATCGTTGTCTTGCCGATGCCGCCCTTGGCGCCGAACACCGTGATCACGGTGCCGCGCGCAGCGGAAGACGCCGTTTCGCCGGTGAGGCGGGTGCGGCGTCGCTCCTCCTGCTCGAGGACGCTGTAGATGGCGCGAGCCAGCTCTTCGGGACGCGGCGGCTTGACCAGGTAGTCGCGGGCGCCGGAAACCATTGCCCGCCGCACCGAGGCAGCGTCCGACAGGCTGGAGTACACGATGATCGGCGTTTCAGGCAGGGCATCCGCCAGGGCGCTCATGGTCTGAGACGCACGGACGACGGGCTCTTCCATAGAGAGGACGACGATATCGGGGTTCTTCTCCCGAGCCATCGTCACCGCGTCGATGCCGTATCCAGCCTCACCAGACACCGTGAACCTGGCCATCGACAGGGCGCGGTGCGTATCGGCGCGGCTGTTAACGTCCGGGTCTACGACTACGACTTCTAGGTTCTTCGGCAAGACGTCCTCCGGTCCTTCCTTGGAAGGGAGTTGGGGTTAGCGAGTGAACGGGTTCGGCAGGTTCTTCGGGAACAGGTCGACTTGCGTCTCGTAATCGATCGGCAGGTTCTCACTGTCGCCGTAAGGCCTCACGGCCAGCCTGATTTTTCCGTTCTGCTCCGCCAGGTAGATCTTCTGTGCGTCCTCTGGGCTCAGTGCCAGCGTGACGGTAGAGGCGCTGGGCTGAGGCGCTGCCTCACTGTTGCGCACGATAGGCGTGGGGTTACCAGTGGCCGTTGAGCTCGTAGCTCCCGTGGAGCCGGTAGGCGTGGCCGATGTGGCCGCGTCTGAGCTGGCGGCCGGCACCGCAACGGTGTCGACGATGGCCTGCGAGACCGCAAGCACCTCTACGTCCTGCATCAGCGTCTGCACCAGGTAGCTCGGCACCTTCTGCTGGCTGCCGTCCGGCGCCGTGAAGTTGATGTCGTAATCGATCAGCACGTCGACGTAGTCGCCCGGTAGAACCAGGCCGCCGGCACCCGTGAGCTCAGACGTCTGGATGGCGATGGCGCGCATGCCCTGGGGGATCACGTACGAAAGCGACCGGCCCTTGGCGACCGACGCATTGTCCAGCGCGACGACCTTGGTCGAAAGCACCTGCTCGCCGGCCGTAATCGGATAGCGCGTTACCTTGCCGGTGACGTCTGCCAGCGTGCCGTAGCCCAGCGCGTTGCGGTCGCTCGCCGGCACCAGCTTGACCTCGATCATGTCCGACGTGATCGAGCTACGGGCCGGAATGTCTTCCTTCGCGACAACGACAGCCGTATCGGCAGCTGTAGCGCTCTTGCTGGGGCTCGAGGAGCCCCGCGACGAAGCAACGTAAACCAGTCCGGCTCCCATCAGTCCCAGGACCATGGCCAGGATGATGAAGCGACGATTGCCGCGAGCCGGGCTCAGTGCCCCAGCGTTCTGACTCATGAAGTGCTCCCTCAGATTAGGTTTCTAATAATGTTGTCGGAAGAAAAACCGGCCTCCAGTAGAGGTTGGAGGTCCGGATGGCGTCAGAGTCGCAACTCTCGCTACGCACGGGCGTCCACCCGACGGCTCCATTCGTTAGGAGGCGCCGAGCGAGTGGGCAATTGCGTCCGCAACCGTCTTGACCTGGTCGTAGAGACCGCCAACGCCGCCCTCCATCAATACGAGGGACGGTATAGCGACCACGGCGATCAGAGAGAGAATCAGCGCGTACTCCACCAGAGACTGCCCGTCTTCTCCAGGTCCAATTCGCGTTTGAATGAACAGGAATAGTGCTATCACTTCAGGACCTCCGAATCATCCCGTCACCAATACATTCGGCCGGTAGTGTCGGAATCAACATAGGTTGGTAGAAGACTTAAGAGATATTCTGACAATGACATGGCTTATCACACGCAAAAGCGCCCCGAAAGGTTTCGGGGCGCTCCTGCGATGTCGCTAACTTTGGTGAGCTTATGCGCTCTTTAGAACTAGGAACCGCCGATCGACAGCTGACCCGCGATGTAGTTGAACGCGTCGCCGACACGGGTGCCAACCAGGGCGATGGCAACGATCGCGACGACCGCGATAAGGGCGATGATCAGCGCGTACTCAACCAGGGTCTGGCCGCGCTCTTCGCTCTGAAGGTCAGAAACGAAGTTCTCGGCGCGAATGAAAAGCATGCTCAGGAACGTAGAAATGAATTGCAATCTAGTCTCCTCATCTTGATTATTGGCCGGTTAGGCATCAAGGCGTCCATGCCCGTCTCCACCGATCTTCGTGCCGTCCCCTCCATCCTCGTCGGGTCCGAGTCGCGAAGTTTAGCTTCGGCTCTGCTTCAGTCGTTAGGCGACACCTCCGTACCCACCTGGCCCTTGCTGGGCCTTACTAGGTGAATGATTAGGCTTACGTATGAGTATTCGGCCTGAGGCGAAAAGCCTGAAGGGTTTTCCTGTACATTTTCTTAACTTAGGGGCCATCTGTACTGCTTCCCTTGACCTTGTTCATGCTTTACGTCTACCGCGCCACGGCAGTGAATTTCCTGCACGGCGACGTAACAATAGTCGTCCTGAATGAGGCGTTCTGAAGAGGTACTACAGCGAAAATATGTGGCGCGGCCGAGCGCCCAGGGAGCGTCGTGCTACGCCGCAGTGGCGGTGTCGTCCAGGGACGCTACAGCAGCGCCGGCAGGGTGCAGCACGCCCGCCGGCGCTCGACGCTCCGACGAGTGGCTCACGACGGCAGGCAGCGGCCAGAGGCGCAACGCGACGGTCCAGCAGGCAATCGCCAGTGCCGCTCCGGCCAGCACGTCCATGACGTAGTGCTCGCCGAAGAAAACCAGTGTGAAGCCCATCGAGGCAGCGTAGGCGCAGCCGAGCAGGCCGAGGCGGCGGTCGAAGCGCCAGGCCGCTAGCGCCAGGAGCACCGTGATACTCGTGTGCAACGACGGCATCGCCGCGACGTCGTTTACGCCGGCGAGGGTGGAACCGCTCTGGTAGGCGCTACCGGAGGCTTGCGCCATCAGCTGCTGCATAACGCGGCTAACGGCCACCGTGTGCCCCGTCTCGCCCGCGAGCCAGGGCGGCGCCGTCGGCACCGCGATCGAGACCGCGAGGCCGATGAACAGCACGAGCATCACCGCGCCCAGGAACGTCCCGAACCACTCTCTGCGCCAACGCCAGATCGCCAGGGCGGCGACGTGAAGCGCCACGAAGTAGCTAAAGTAGACGAGGCCGCAGTACAGATCGAGCGGGCTTACACGAGTCGGATTGTAGAGGTGCTGCTGCAGCCAATGAGACGGTAGGACACCGAACACGCCCGTCTCGGCGCTGACCACGTATGCGAAGTGATGCGGTATGCCGGTGTTGTCGCCGAAGCTGCGCAGCTGGGCGAAGAGGCCGAAGCCAACGAGGTAAATCACCAGCATGCGCGCGCCCAAGTTGCCGCGGCCGAACAGGAGCCAGACGCCAAAGGTAGCGACGCCGGTCAGCGCCAGGTTCACGGCGATGTTGGACTGACCGCGCATCACGATAAGGACATAGATTGTCACGAGCAGCACGAAGCCGCGTCCCACATTCGTGGCGGCCCGCTTCATCGAGGGCGTGAAGAGCGAATCGATGCCGCTATGAGCGGGTTCGTCGGCTGTCATGCGCCGGCTAGGCGGCTTTGCGCGACGAAGACCCCGTCTCGTTGGGCAGCTGCAGGAGTTGAAGACGCGTGCGCTCCACGAACTCCTGGGACGGCCTGATTTCGGGCGGTAGCGGTTTGATCAGTTCTGCCACAGCGGCCAGCTCTGCCTCTAGTTCCGGAAGACTCTGAATCACGTTGTCCTCAAGATCCATCTCGTTCCATTCCTTAAAACGCGGTTCCTTGCCATTAGTTTCGGTTGGGAAGTTCTGCATCTGATGACCTACGGATACTCCTGCATCAACTTTCGGAGATTTCCCAGCGCTCTGTGCTGGATTACCCGCACCGCCGGCACGCTCTTGCCGATCACCTCGGCAACCTCTCGATAGTCCATCTCTTCGACGAACCGCAGCATGATCACCTGTCGCTGCTCGTCTCGCAGTCGCAGCACTGCCTGTCGCACGCTACGCTCGTCGCTGTTCTGCTCCAGCACTTCTTCCGGGTTACCGCGGCGCTTGTGGTCGACGAAGGTCTCATCCAGCTCGCTGTGCTCGCGCCTGGAGCGCAGATAGCTGATCGTCAGGTTATGGGCGATGCGTAGCAGCCAGGCCACGATCGGCGCACCCCGCTCCTTGTAGCGGTCGATTGCCTCCCAGGCTTTGAGGAAGGTCTGGGCCGTCAGGTCCTCGGCCTCGCGGGCATCGTTCACCAGGTAGTAGATGTGGCGGTAGACGCGCACGACATGACTGTCGTAGAGCTCGGCGAACGCGGCCTGGTCTCTGGCGACAGCGCGTTCTACCAGGCGGCGCTCTTCGTCTCGATCAGGCTTGTTGCCGTTGGCGTGCACTTCCGCGACTTCGGCAACATGTTCCCTCGCGGCGCCGGAGTTGGCTGGTGTCATGCGATTCGGTTCCCTCTCTGTAGAGAGGATCGGCCGCAGAACCCGCCACTTAAGTGCTATTCAGTCGAATGGTGTAAAGACGGATCGTCCGGCATGGCAGGCATGGATTGCCACGATGGACGCAGCGCCATGCCGTGCTCTTGAGTACGTGTCAGCGGCGCTTCCTCTTCAGGGGTCTCCACTGCTTCCGGCTCCTGTAGCTGGAACAGCAGGCGGTAAGCGCCAACGAGCAGGTCTTCCCCGCTCTCGAGGAACTGCCAGCCGGAGGTCACGCCCTCAGTCGCCATCGCGCTGAGCGTCGTCAGCTTGTGATAGACGAGGCGACTACGCTGTACCCAGAGACGCGCCTCTTCGGACGCGATGAGACCGCTTTCGTCTTCGACCTGGATGTCGCAGCCGGCGCCGGTCCCGAACGTCAGCGGCGAGGAGAAGATCTCGTACTCGTGGATCGCGTCCAGCTTCCCTTCGCGCACTGAGGCCTCGTGCATGACCACGACGCGTCCCAGCGCCCTATCTGGAGCCGGTGGCGCCTGCTTCTTAGCCTCGATCCGTTGCTCTCGCTCCGGCCAGTCCACGATCGCGGCCGGAGTCTCTGGCATCGTGCGTTCTGCCCAGGGCTTGATCCGGCTCTCGTAGCCGTCGCCGGTGGCGCGCATGCTGCGTTTGCGAACGAAAGTGACGACCCCGAATCCGAGACCTCCCAGCGCCAGCAGCCCCAGGATCGGCACGAACGGTATCGAGAAGCCACCACCACCCGTCTCCGCCGGAGGCGGCAGCGCCACGGTGATGAACGGTAGGTCGGCCGTACCTGTGCTGCCATTCGAGTCGGTCGCGACAACCTGCAAGGTGTGGTTTCCGGGCTTGAGCGCCGCGGAGTCCAGTTTGAAGCCCGAACTGGTGGCATCGCCGGTGTGAACGACGCTGCCATCGACCGAGTACTGAACGCTGACCAGCGTGTGGCCGGCTTGCGCAACCGGAGTCAGCGTGTACGGCCCCTTGAGCTGCTGGCCGGCAACAATGCCGTTGACGCTGAGCGTAAACGGCGGCGGCACTGCGCCCGGCAGCGGCGCGAGCTGTCGCTCGGCATAGGCGCTGTCAGCATTTACGGTAGCGTAAATCTTCAGAGTGCCGTCCACAGTGCGGTCGACGGATGGCGGCACCTTCATCGTCAGCGTGTACTGGTTGCGGATCGACTGCGCCAGGTCGTTATACGACTGGCGCAGGATTTCTGGCGTCGGAGCAGCGAGGAAGTGACCACTGCTGTATTGAGCCAGCAGGTCCAGGTACTGCGAATCGATGTCGGAACCGAGACCGACGGCGATGATGCCGATGCCTGCAGCCCGCGCCGCGTTCAGCGAAGCAGCCTTCTGCGCCTTCGATATCGTGTCGTTGCCGTCGCTTAACAGCAGAATCAGACGCTGACTGGTCGTCTCGGTCGAGATCGCCTTGGTTGCCGCCACAACGGCGTCGTACAGCGCGGTCTCGCCGCGCGCCTGCAGCTTGTCGACCGCCGCGCTCAAGGCAGCGTGATCGGTGGTGAAGTCCTGCAGCGGCGTGACGCTGGAGGCGAATGACATGATCGCAACGCGGTCGTCGGGGTGCAGCTGGCTGATGAAGTCGTCGATCGCGGCCCGCGACTGGTCGATACGGTCGCCGTACATGCTGCCACTCGTATCGACGAGCATCAGCACCGAGACCGGCGTCGTACCGGCCGCAGAGGCCTGTACGTCGGTAATGTCGAGCTGCGAGTTATTGAAAGAAGCCTGGAAGTTCGACGGCGTCAGGTTGCTCAACGAGCGCCCTTCGCCGTCGATGGCGTTTACCGTAACGGTAAGGTGCCCCGGCGTCTCGGAAAGATCGGTGATCGAGACCGTGATAGGGTTGGCGGCCGCAGCAGTGCTGACGAGCAACAAGAACAGCGCTACCGGCAGAAGCAGGATCCGTCCGTGTTTGATCAAGTGTCACAATCTCCGAAAGACAACGAACTCTATTTCTACTTGTCGGCTCGGATCGGCCACTGCAGGAGCCCCGTGGCGGCGCATCCGCTTTCTGCCGCTTCGATTAGCCAGGGAGACTTCGAGGCCGGTTGCAGGAGGCTTAAACATAGTCAAAATTTCCACCGCTACTGGGGCTTGACTTAACGCAATCCGTTATGGCACCATGAGCCAGCCTTGAGGGTGTGGCCGCCCTGATTCAACAATCGGCAAGCGAGTGGCCAGCCTTAAGCATCTGAAGCCCGAATTTCGGGTGGAAGCACAAAGCAGATTACTTCCGTCCTTCCTTCTTGGAAGGACTCATGAGCGTCGGGACTAGACCGGAAGGCTTGAGGCACAGGAGGCGGGGCCTGGGCCGCAGCCTCCGGTCTGGACCCGTAAACTTCCCCCCATTCTTCTTCTCCTTCACTTCGTTACACGTCCACTAATTACGCATCGTTTACCTGATTGTCGCGTCAAAGCCTGTGCGCCCGACTCCTAAGTGTCGAGAAGTGTATTGATACCCGACTCACACAGCAGGAGGAGCGGCACATGGAGGCTACGGCCCCTTCGATGTCCATCAGGGAAGCAACCGCGACGCCGGCAGACAGCATCGACGCGCCATTCCGGCCGCAGCCCAACAACATCGAGGAGACCGGTATCAGCTTCGGTCAGCTCCTCGACCTCTGCGTCAAGCAGATCTATTACAGCGGCCGGCCCGCCGCCCGCGACATTGCGGAGTCGATGGCTCTGCCGTTCAACGTCGTCGAAAGCCTGCTCGCCTTCCTCAAGCGCGAACAGCTAATCGAGGTCGTCGGCTCCGTCGGCATCGGCGAGCAGCAGTACCAGTACGCGCTGACCGACCGCGGCAATGATCGCGCTGTCGAAGCGTTAGAGCGCAACCAGTACGTCGGGGCGACGCCCATCTCGTTCGACGAATATGTCGCCGTGGTCAAAGAGCAGACGGTACGCAACATGCGCGTCGATGCCGGCGTCGTGCAATCGGCGCTGGGCGACCTCGTCCTGGCAGAAACCACTCGCAATCTCGTCGGGCCGGCCGTCAACTCCGGCCGCTCGATGCTGCTCTACGGCGACCCCGGTAACGGCAAGAGCTCGATAGCCAAGGGTATCGGCCGCATGCTCAAGGGCACCGTCCTGGTCCCCCACGCAATCGACGTCAACGGCCAGACGATTCGTGTCTACGACCCGCGCGTGCACCGCGAGGTTTACACGCCTGAAACCGACGAGAAGCGCACAGGCCACTTCACTCCGGTCCGTCCGGAGCGGCGACGCGACATGCGCTGGATCGTTGCAGAACGACCGCTAATCATGACCGGTGGCGAGCTTACGCTGGCCGACCTGGAGCTGAAGTACTCGCCTCAGTCGAAGTTCTACCTCGCTCCGGTGCAGATGAAAGCCAACTGCGGCATCCTGGTCATCGATGACTTCGGACGCCAGCTGGTACAGCCGAAAGAGCTGCTCAACCGCTGGATCGTCCCCATGGAGGCGCGCGTCGACTACCTGTCGCTGCTCAGCGGCGAGACGATCGAGATGCCGTTCGAGCTGCTGCTCGTGTTCTCGACCAACATCCCGCCGCAGCAACTGGGTGACGAAGCGTTCTTCCGCCGCATTCGCCACAAGATCGAGGTGGGAGACCCGGGCGAGGCCGACTTCCTCAAGATCATGCGCATGGTCTGCGCGAACCTCTCGATCCCCTACCAGGACGAGGTCGGCCGCTACATCATCGAGCGCTACTACCGCCCCAAGGGCCGTCACCTGCGCGGCGTCCACCCGCGCGACCTCATCGACCTGCTGATCGACATCAGCAGCTTCCAGGGAGTGAAGGCTGAGTGCTCGCGCGAACTTATCGACCTCGCCTGCGCCTCCTACTTCATCGACGACCGCGTCCCCGATCTCAAAGTCGCCTAACCTGCCATCCCAACGTTAGACCCGAAGAGACGCCCCGAATCACGGGGCGTCTCTTCTTATGTCGTGTTACGAGAAGCTTCACCCAGCCTCGACACGAAGTCAGCCCTCGACTCCTTGTTGTCGTCCTGGCGAAGCAAGGACCACAGGCCGCTCGTTGCTCCGGGACGAACCACGATGTCGATACGGACCCATCGGCCCGCTGGTGGTGTAAACGAGACGCATCGGACGAATGAAAAAGAGGCCCCGGCGAATTGCTGGGGCCTCTTCAGCGAAGCTACGAGAAGCTCCGGGTACTAACCTGCAAACACGACCGCGAAGTACTTCATACCGCTCGCGTCCACTGCGACGGCGATTCCGACTCTAGTGAAGCGCGGCTCGAGGATGTTCTCTCGGTGACCGGGGCTGTTCATGAAGCCGGTCATCGCCGTGTCTACGGTCTGAGCGTCCGGGTAGTTGTTGCGCGCGATGTTCTCGCCGGCGATCGCGTATTTGTAGCCGGCGCCGTCCAGCAACGTGAACGCCGTCACGCCGCTCGGTGAGGTGTGCGAGAAGTAGCCCTTCGAGGCCATATCTTCGGCGCGCTGGCGGGCAACCGACTCCAGCGTCGGGTCGAGCTGCAGAGCAGCCACTCCGGCGGCGGCCCGCTGCTGGTTGTGCTGCTCGAACATGTCCTGCTCCATCGCGCCAAGGCTTACAGACGCAGCAGGCGGCGCGGCGGCGGTCGTAGCGGTCGGCGCAGGTGGTCCGAGCGTGGCGGTAGGCGTTGGCGGTATGAGCGTGGCAGTCGGCGCAGGCTGCGTCGCGGTAGGCTGAACCACCTGCGCGGCCGGCGCCACCACCGTGGCCGTCGCCGGGCTAGCCGTGGGCTCTATCGCGCCAGGTTCCGTGGGCGCAACCGCCGGCACGTCTGTTGGCGGCACCGATGTCCCGCTAGGCGCCGTGTTGGCCGTCGCCGTGTTGTCGAGCGGCGCTTGCGGCGCGCTGGCAACGCTGGTCGGCGCAGTCGACGCCGACTTCACGGTGTCAGCCTTTTGCTTCGACTGCTGGTAGTCCTCGGCCGCGATCAGGGCGCCGGGTGCTCCGATGCGTCCCATCTGGGCCGGAGCAGCCGAGGGTGCACCGCCGCCCATGACGCCGCTGGCGACGGCGGCGCCACCGAGAGCGAATAGGCCGATAACAGAGAGTATGATGCCGATGTTTCGCGGGTTAATCTCGAGCCTCCCGGCACGCCTGTTAGCGCGCCCGTGCCCGGTGTCCCGCGGTCCTTACGGAGCTAATCCGTGGCGAATCTCAGGGATTACCCTTCCGTAGAATCCCTATGGAGGATTGTCGACAACTCACCGAATGTCTGAAGTCGTCCCGAAGCAACTAGAGCCGAACGGCACGGCCACATGGGTCGCCGGCGCGGACGGTTGTCGCGGCGGCTGGGTCTACGTCATAGCACGCATCGAACCGGCAGCGCTGAGATTCGGGGCCATCAGCGTTGCAGCAAGCTTCCGGGCACTAATCGAAGCTACAAATCAATGCGCAGCAGTCGCCGTCGATATCCCGATCGGGCTCAGCGAGGATGGACGGCGCGAGGCCGACTTCGAGGCGCGTCGACGCATCGGCCCGCGACGCAGCAGCGTCTTCCCGGCCCCGGCGCGCTGCCTCACAACGACGGCAGGTGATTACGACCTGCTCAACGCCCTGTCGAAGCAGGTCTGTGGGCGTGGCATCTCGCGCCAGACCTACAACATCCTGCCGAAGATCGTCGAAGCCGACGCCTGCCTCACGCCCGAGATGCAGGATCGCGTCGTCGAGTCACATCCCGAGGTCGCGTTCTGGGCTCTGGCTGGAGACGAGCCGCTCTCTTACTACAAACGCACCCCGGAGGGCGCGGCCGAGAGGATTCGTCTTCTAGAGACCGTGTTCGGACCAGGGATTCGTAGTCTGGCGAAACCGCGAGGGTCGGATTGGGACGACATCTACGATGCCTGCGTCCTGGCCTGGACGGCCTCGCATGTAACAAAAGGCGACGCGGTGCATTTACCTGCCGAGCCTCAGTACGACGGGCGCGGCCTCAGGATGGAAATCGTCTACTAAAACAGCCGTAGCAGCGTCGTTAAGCAGACGGCCGTCGGGCGGTCAACCAGACAGTTCAGTCTCCGAAAAGAACCCGCGCAGGACGCCGTCACGCCAGTGGCTACTTGCGGCTGAAGCGGCGCGCCAGCTCGTCGGCCGAGAGGTGCAGCATGGTGGGGCGGCCATGGGGACAGGTCTGCGGC
The DNA here is from genome assembly GCA_963732945.1 of uncultured Chloroflexia bacterium. Lineage (GTDB taxonomy): Bacteria > Chloroflexota > Dehalococcoidia > DSTF01 > WHTK01 > WHTK01. The sequence goes on along the minus strand of CAVTBL010000003.1, from coordinate 251,728 downwards.
TGGTCGCACGCCTCCAGCTGCTCGATCAGGTCGCGCATCTCCTCCGGCGCCAGCGTCTGGCCGGCGCGCACCGCCGCGTGGCAGGCCAGTGACGCCGCCACGCGGCGCCTCGGGTCGGCCGGAGCGTCTTCGCGCGTCACGAGGTCCAGCAGCTCGACGAAGGCCCGTGCGGGATCGTCACGTCGCAGGCCGGGTGGTGCGGCGCGCAACAGGAAACCGCCGCCGCCGAACGGCTCGACCTCGAAGCCGTATTCCCGCAGCGCGCCGGCGTGGGAGGCGAGCAACGCCGACTGCGACGGCGTCAGGCCGAGCACCACCGGAGCCAGCAGCGGCTGCGAGGCTGTGGCGCCGGCGAGCTGCGACGCCAGGAAACGCTCGAACATGACGCGCTCGTGCGCCGCGTGCTGGTCGATCAGGTAGAGACCGGCCGGCCCCTCGGCGATGACGTAGGTCGTGCCCGCCTGGCCCAGGGGTCGCAGGATCGGCATCGTCACGGCCAGCGGCGCCTGGCTCGACAGCGCCGGCGGCGACGCTTCTCGCGGCAGCAGGTCTGACTGCAGTGGCACGTGCGGCAGTGCGAAAAATGGCGCGGAGGCCGCATACGAACCGGTGTAGAACTGCGATGGCGACGCAGCCGCCGGACGCGGCCAGCCCGTCATCGACTCCGATCCCACCGGCGCCAGCCCGGACAGCGCCTGGCGGATCGGTCGCTGCACCAGCGCAAACACCTGGCGCTCGTTGCGCAGACGCACCTCCGCCTTCGCCGGGTGCACATTGACATCGACCTCCTCGGGCGGCAGTCGCAGGTCGACCACCGCGATCGGGTATCGACCCGTCTGCAGCATCCCGGCGTACGCCTCCTCGACCGCGAAGCTCAGCGAGCGGCTGCGCACCCAGCGCCGGTTGATGAACAGCGTGACGTAGGAGCGGCTGGAGCGCGTGATCGTCGGCGGCGTGAACAGTGCATCGATGGCGTGCGCCTCGTCCTGCTCCGACGCCTCGAGCATCGCCGAGGCGACGTCGCGACCGTAGACGCCCGCCGCGGCCTCGCGCCGGCTGCCGGAGCCCGTGGTCGAGAAGGTCTCGCGCCCGTCGATGCGCAACGAAAACCCAACTTCAGGGTAGGCCAGCGCGTAGTGGCTCACGACCGAGGCGATCTGCGACGCCTCGGAGCCGGCCGAGCGCAGGAACTTGAGACGGGCCGGCTGCTCGCGGAACAGGCCGCGCACGCTGATTGCGGTGCCCGGTGGCGCACCGGCCGCACCCTGCTCCCGCAGCTCACCGAAGCAGACGCGTACCCGCCCAGCCTGCGGCGACTCCGGCGTTCGCGACACCGCCTCGACCTCCGCCACGGCGCCGACGCTGGGCAGCGCCTCGCCGCGAAAACCGAGCGTGAGGATTGAATCAAGGTCAGCATCGGGCGAGAGCTTGCTGGTGGCATGTCGCGCGAAGGCCAGCGCCAGCTCCTCGGGCTCGATGCCGCAGCCGTCGTCGACGACCCGGATCAGCGCCACGCCGCCCTCGTTGGCCTCGATCGCGACACGCCGCGCCCCGGCGTCGAGCGCGTTCTCGACCAGCTCCTTGACGATCGACGCGGGGCGCTCGACCACCTCGCCGGCAGCAATGCGGCTAGCGACTTCGGGCGGGAGTATGCGAATAGTCACGTCAGCCTATTCTACGCCGCGCCCGCAACGCCGTCGCGCCGTCATTTCGCCCTGAGCACGAAGGACAGAGTGGGACCGGCGGCGCGACGATTCGTGCTCGCCGTCTGCCCTCCCGACCCCGTCGTCCTGGCGAAGCGAAGGATCTCAGAAGCCCCAACCGCAATAACCTCCCGACCGCGTGCCCGAGGCTTCTCGGCGGCCATGGATCGAAGAGCGTACGGCCGGCAACGCTTCCTTATTGCCGCCGTGGTATCTCAGAACCTTCGTAACCCGGAACGACCGGACGCGAGACGTTACTCGCGTCGCCGTCATCCTGAGCAGAGCGACGGATCTGGGCCGAACAAGACGCGTGTTCGTGATTCTCCACGTTCTTCTCTCTCAGAATGACATCCGCGACGGCGTCAGACACACGACAGTGCGTTGTCGCCGATGGGGCGTCTCCGGTCTTTTGCTTGGCCGGGACGACAAAATCCAGAGGCCGCTGCGCTAACGCAGCGGCCTCTGGAGTCTCGAAAGCTTGTAGCTCGCAGCTTGCAGCTCGCAGCTCGTCCCTACGAGCCCCAGACGCGGCGCGCCACCGAGACGACGAGCTCGAGCTTCTTGCGCTCCTCGTCGACCGACAGCGGGTTGCCCTGCGCCACCGACGCGAAGCCGCACTGCGGGCTCAGCGCCAGGTCGTCGATGTCGACGTACTTCGACGCGTCCTCGATGCGGCGCACGATGTCGTCCGCGGACTCGAGCTCGCCCGACTTGGTGGTAATCAGCCCGAGCACGACCACGACGCCCTTCGGCACGAAGCGCAGCGGCTCGAACGAGCCGGAGCGGTCGCTGTCGTACTCCAGCAGCAGCGCGTCGTACTTGAGCTGGCCGAAGACCTGCTCCGCGATGACGTCGTAGCCGCCGGACGTGTGCCAGCCGCCGCGGCCGCCGTTGCCGCGACAGAAGTGCATCGCCAGCGTCACGTTGGCGCGGTCGAAGCCGTCGATCACGCGGTTGTCGGCATCGATGTCGTCCCGCAGTGCCTGCTCGACGTCGATGCCGGCGTCGCGCATCTGCTGCACACGGCCCTGGTCGATGTAGTCCGGGTAGTGGGGGTTGTCGAGCTGCACGTACGGCACGCCCTGCGCGACCAGCGACTTGACCTCGCCCTGCAGGATCGTGGCGCAGTCGGCCAGCGCTTCGGCGCGGGAGGCGTATGCCTTGTCCGAGACTCCGGGCTTCCAGCCGCGACTCAGCACGTAAGAGGCGGCGGGCAGCGTCACCTTGTAGGACCCGCGGGCGTGCTGCTTGAGGAACGGCGCCTCGTGCTGGGTCAACGGGCGCGCCTGGCGCAGCTTCTCGCCGATCACGCGGCCGAAGCCCTGGCCCGTCGCCGGAGTGCCCGCGGGTGGCGTCATCTGCACCGGCGCGCCGGTCCTGGCATCGTGCCACTCGAGACGGAACGCCGGCGTCCCCGGCACGTAGCCGTCGACCGAGTCCGTGAAGTCGGATGACCAACCGGCGCGGCGGATCTCGCCGTCGCTGACCACGTCGATGCCGACCGCGTACTGCATCTCGAGCGCCTCGAGGATCGCCCCGTCCTCGAGCTGGCGCACCTCGGCCTCGGTCGTCTTGCCGTCGCGCAACGCGGCGTGCGCGTCCAGCACTGCTTGCGGCCGCAGCAGGCTGCCCACCTGGTCGGCGCGGTACTTCTTCGCCATTGAGACCTCCAATTCGTCCAGTAGCTGACGTTCAAAGCTTGCGCAATCGCTCGGCGCAAAGCCAGCTAATACTACGGTCAGCAGGCCGAACAGGAAACTGGTTCCGAACCTCGGTGCGAAGTCAGATCCAGAGCTGCTTCGAAGCGATCGCGGCGCCTTCCGCCAGCGTGCGGAACTTCGCCATGACGATTTCGGGGTGCACGCGCGGGTTGGCCGACGCGCCGGTGCCGAAACCGCAGTCGACGCCCGCGATCACGTTCTCCCGCCCGACCAGGTTGGCGTACTGCACGATGCGCTGCGCCACCAGATCCGGGTGCTCGACTAGGTTGGTCAGCGAGTCGATCACGCCCGGCATCAGCGCCTTGCCCTCCGGCAGCTTCACGTCCTGCCACACCGTCCACTCATGGCCGTGACGCGGGTTAGCTGCCTCGATCGAGTAACACGCCGCCTTGACCTGCAGCACGATGTCGACGATGTCGCGCAGAGCGATGTCGTTGGTATGCGGCGACTCGTTGTTGCCCCAGCAGATGTGGAAGCGCACCTGCTCCTCCGGCACTTCCGCCAGCGCATGGTTCAAGGCCTCGGTGCGCTGCTGCGTCACCTTGCGAAACTCCTCGACCGTCTCGTAGTGCTGACGGTCCCAGCCCATGGCCGCGTCCGGGGCGTCGATCTGCAGCACGAAACCGGCGTCGGTGATCGCCTTGTACTCGTCGTGCATCACACCGGCGAGGGCGTAAAGGTACTCCTCCTCCGAGCCGTAGTAGGCGTTGGGGATGCGCATCGCCAGGATGCCCGGCGAAGGCGACGGCAGGAACGCCTCCAACACGTCGACGTGTTGCAGCGCTGCCTTGAGGTTGGCAATGTCGGTCTCGTAGGCGCGGTCGCGCCAGTGCAGCGGCGCGATGCACAGAGGGCGGTGCTCCTGCACACCGATCAGGCCCGCTGCGCCCTGGGTGGCGCGCCAGGCCGGGAACGGGTCGGGGCGGCGCGACATGTTGACGAAACCCGGACCCGTGTTCTCGCCCTCGAAGCCCGCGATGCGGTCGGCGATGTAGTCGCAGAACTGCGGTTTGCTCAGCTCCCCGTCCGTTACGACGTCGATGCCCGCCTCGGCCTGCTGCCGCACGATGTCTTCGATGGCGCTGCGCACGCGCGCTTCGTAGGCCAGCCTGTCGTAAGGGCGGCCGTTGATCTTCTCGCGCATCATCTCGAGCAGGTCCAGGGGTCTTGCCAGGCTGCCGACGTGGCTCGTGATGATCCGGTCCGTGCTGCGCTTCATGAGGCCTCCAGAGGTGCGATTCCGCCGCGATTCTAGCAGCCCGTCCGTCCAGGAGGCGGCTGTCGGACGGTTACGCGAACAGAACAATTGCTAGGAAGCACTCGCGCAGTCCACCACACGTTAACGGCCTGGCGTCATGCAGCGCGCGCGGCTACGTGCGGGCTTATCCGGGGCCGCCCTCGACGCGATGATGCGCTTCGTACAGCAGGTCGGCGCCCTTGGCCTGGTGCATGCGCAGCGCGTCCTCCAGCTTGCCGGCGCGCTCGCGCAGGTCGTCCGTCTTCACGGACCCGTCGCCGGCCTGCGACACCAGCAGCTCGCCGAAGCGCGCGATTTCGAGCCGTAGCGACTCGTGCTCACGACGCACCTGATCGACGCGGCGCTGCATGTGCGGCTTGAATCTCAGCACCTCGTTGAGGTTGCCGTCGTCACTCTCGGCCTCGTTGACGTGCTTCTGATAGACGCGGCCCAGCTTGCGTACGGCCTTGAGCACGCCACCGGCCCAGACGGCGCCATCCGCGGTCGGCGCCGTGATCGCGTCGTCGAGCGCAAAGCGGGCACGACGCAGGGCATCGTACTGAGAAGGTCTGGGTTCTGTTTCAGACATGCGTACCTCCGGCCTGACGCAGCGTTTCGCTGTTGGATAGGCCGCAAGTATACGCAGGCCGTGTTAACGCTTCATAAGTGGGAGGACGCCCGGCAAGGCGCACCGACTCGATCAGTGCGCCTGCTGCGCTCCTCCGGAGGTCGCCTGAGCCTTCGGCGCCGGCTTCGGCTCCGTCAGCTTGAAGTAGACCGCGAACATCGGCTCCAGCCAGCCACGCAGGCTCAGCCAGTAGATGCGCGCGAACATCATCTTCATCAGGTGCTTGAGACGCGTCGGCTGCGACTTCACCACCGGCGCATCGTAAGAACCGACCACGAAGGTGCCGCGCCCGAACGCGACGTCCAGCGGGCAGTTCGTGCGGCCGTTGAACCTCGCAGTCTCGCCCGCCAGCGTCTTCGCGATGACCTTGGCCTCGAGGTGCGCCGCCACGCCCGACTTCGACGTTGGCACCGTGGTGCCGTCGCCGACACCGAACGCGGTCTCGGTACCTTTGACGCGCAACGTTTGGCGGTCGGTCATCACGAAGCCGCTGGGGTCGAGGACGTCGACCGGTTCGTAGCTGATCTCGGCGCCCGCGAACGGGGGGATGATGATCGGCAGGTCGTACTGAACCTCGTCACCCTCGATCGACGTTATCGTGCGTGTCTCCGTGTCGATGCGGTCGACGTCGAAGAACGTCATGACCTCGATGCCGCGCTCCTTGAGGATCGGTTCGATGACTTCGCTCATCGGCTCGGCCGGGTACGGGCGCGGGTACGGCGTGATGAACACGAGCCGCGTCTTGTCGCGCAGGCCGCGCTTGCGCAGCAGCTCGTCGGTGAGCAGGACGCCCTCGATAGGCGAAGGCGGGCACTTGATCACCGGCGTCGCCTGGCCGAGCACGATCGTGCCGCCGCGGAACGCATCGAGCTTCGCCCAGAGCTTCTCGGCCTGGGCGATGCTCGAGTGGTAGTCGCCGAATTCAGCGTTGACCGCAGCGAGGCCTGGGATCTGGTCCGGGTCGCTACGGATCCCGGTGCCGAGCACGACGTAATCGTAGTCGTAGCGCTGACCGGAGTCGGTCGTGACGACCCGCGCGTTGAGGTCGACATGCGTGGCGCCGTCATGCACCAGGTGCACGCGCCTGTCGAGCAGCGAGCTCTCGTCACGCACGATGTTGCGGCTGGCGTTCTTGAACGCTACGTAGAGCAGCGCCGGCTGGAACATGTGCTTGTCGGACTTGCTCAGCATGGTCACGTCGAAACGGCGCTTGTCGAGCGTGTTGGCGAGAATCGTCCCGCCGTCACCACCGCCTACGATCAGCACTTGGTAGCCATTTCAGCGCCTCAGAATGTTCAGGACCACGACGATTTTGTCGTCGACGTCCTCGATCGATACGACTTCGTTCTTGGTCTTCGAGGCCCAGGCGCGCACGTCCGGCTTGACGCCGGGGTCCGTCGCCCAGAGCTCGATTACGTCGCCGACCCTGGCGCGGCGATAGGCCATCGCCAGGTCCGTAATCGGACCGGGGCAGGCCGAGCCGCGTGAATCGACCAGGACGTGGGATTCAGGGTTGGGAGTCATTATGTCGCCTCCGCCGGTTTCGTCGGGTCGTTGGGCGGCTACCTGAACGGATAGTTCTTGAAGCCGTTCGCGCAGTCCGCCGCATGCCAATGCCCTCAGATGAAGTAGGTCTCACCGCCGCGAGCCGTCTCGAGGAAGGTCGCTACGCCGACGACGTCGTCGACGAGGTCGTTGTAGTCCTCGAGCTTCATGCCCATGACGCCGCTCATCATCGAGCAGACGTGAACCTTGGCGCCGAGCTCCTTGGCCTGCCGCAGCATGACGTCCCAGGGCTGGACTTTGTTGGCCTGCATGCCCTGCATCAGCGCCGGCGCCATCGCCTCGAACTCGGCCGGAAACGGCATGTCGTGATGCTCCTTGGTGAACCCGAGCAGCGCGAAGCCGGTAAGAAATACCTCAACGTCCATACCCATCGCCGCGCCGCCGAGCGCCAGCACGCCGAGCGGGATGAACTTGTCCGCCGTACCGCTAAACATCACGATCGAAACCTTGTTGGTGGATGGATGCATTTCCAACGCGCCTTCGGGACGCGCCTCAGTCATCGTCATCTCGATTGCCTCCCTATCTGCAGACTCGCAGCTCGTCCTGCGGAGTCCCTCTAGATTTAGAGTAGGCACGCGACGAGGCGCTGTTCAGAGCCACGCAGACCCTTGGTCCGGCGCCATACGGCCCTTCGAGGCAGGAAGTCTCCAAGCACGATTACACGATTAGAGGACGGTTGTTGGACGGTTACACGTGAGGCGGCATGGCTCGAAGGCCTCTCGCGCAGCCGCGCCGCCATGCTAATGGCCGAGGCGGAACTTCGGCAGCGTGATCTCGTCGTTCACGGGCTCGAATACGACCGCGACCGGTAACCCGATCGCGACGCGCTCGTCGCCCTCGACAAGGTTGCTCGTGATCAGGAGCCCCTCTTCGAGCTGCACCAGGATCGCCGTGTGCGGGATCAGCCCTTCGAGCGCGGGGTGAATCGCCTGGCGCGACACCTCGTAGCTGTAGATCACGCCTCGACCGCTGAGCGGCACCCACTCGACGCCGAACGAGCCGCACTCGGCGCAGGACGGCCGCGGCGGGTGACGCAGCGTGCCGCAGCTGGTGCAGCGCTGGGCGCGCAGCTCGCCGATCTTCGTGTAGTCCCAGAAAGGCTGCGTGTCTTCGTTCGGTATCGGCAGCGGTAGCGACGGCATCACGCCTCCCTCGTCAGCAGCACGGCGCCGGTGCCGATGCCCGTATCGACGAACGACACCCCGACGTCGTCGACCTGCGAGGTCGACTGCCCGCGCACCTGGCGCACTCCCTCGATAAGCTGGTTCATGCCCTGCAGATAGGCCTCGGACAGGTGCCCGCCGGACGTGTTCACCGGCAGCGAGCCGTTGGGCCAGGCGATCTGCCCCGCATCGACGAACTCGCCGCCCTCGCCGCGCTTGACGAAGCCGTAGTCCTCCAGCGCGAAGATCACGAACGGGCAGAAATGGTCGTAGATCTGCACCACGTCGACGTCGGCTGGCGCCATGCCGGCCTGCCGGAACAGCCGCGGCCCCGTGGCTATTGCCGAGGTGTCGGTGTAGTCGCGCTGCTTGATGTAGCCGGTCTGCGCCGCGGCACGGATGTAGGCCGGCGGCTGCTTCAGGGTGCGGGCGCGCTCGGCCGTCGTCAGCACCAGCGCGCCGGCGCCGTCGGTCTCGAGGCAGCAGTCGAACAGGTGCAGCGGCTCGACCACGAAGCGCGAGTTTTGATGGTCATCGAGCGTCAGCGGCGTCTCGTAGAACGTTGCGCGCGGGTTGCGGTTGGCGTGATTACGGATCGTCACGGCGGTCGCGCCGAACTGCAGGCTGGTCACGCCCGTCTCGTACATGCGGCGTCGCGTCATCATCGCGAGGCCGTGCTGCGGCACCAGCACGCCGAACGGCTCCGTGAACTGCCCGCCGCCGGCACCGCCACGGCCCGTCACCTCGCCGCGGCCGTAGCGACGCCCCGAGCGGCCGTTCATGCCGCGGTAGATCACGATGCACTCGGCCAGCCCGGCGTTGATCGCGGCCGCGGCGTTGGCCACGAGCGCGGCGCCGACGTTGCCTGCCTGCGTTATGTCACCAAAGTAGGCGAGCTCTCGGACGCCCAGCGCCGCCGCGACCTCGGCCTCGGCCGACGTGTCGACCTGCCAGCGCAGCAGCCCGTCGACGTCCTGCGCCGTGAGGCCGCAGTCGTCCAGCGCGGCGTGAATCGCCTGCAGCGACAGCGTCAGCTCGCTACGCCCCGAGTTGCGCGAGTAGTCCGTCTCGCCCACACCCGCAATCGCGACTTTGCCGCGTAGCTCGCTCATTGCGTCTCCACTCTAGATGTCAACCTCTGAACCAAGAAGCCCTGATAATATACTCGCCGCGCCCTGTTCAGGCCTCATCCTGAACAAATGGGCCGAAGCAGGAGCCACGTACCCCCTCTCCCTGCGGGAGAGGGTCAGGGTGAGGGGATAGATAACGCACCGCCAGCGATAACATCGTCATCCTTCGACGGCACTACAACCTGGAGCAACGCCATGCCTTCAGCCTTCACCGGCATCCGCATCCTCGATTTCACCCAGAACCAGCAGGGTCCGTCGTGCACCGTGCTGCTCGCCGACATGGGCGCCGAGGTGATCAAGGTCGAGCCGCCCGGCGGCGAGCCGGGTCGCAGCAGCGGCCTCGGCCCCGACGGCTACAGCGCCTACTTCGAGGCCCACAACCGCGGCAAGAAGTCGATCGTGCTCAACATGCGCACCGACGAGGCGAAGGAGATCGTGCGGCGCCTGATCCCGAGCTGCGACGTCGTGGTGCAGAACTACCGCCCCGGCGTCATGGAGCGCTGGGGCCTCGGCTACGACGACCTCGTCAAGATCAAGCCCGACATCATCCTCGCCTCGGCCTCGGCCTGGGGACGCGAGGGTCCGTGGGCGAATCGACCCGGCTACGACCACGTGGCGCAGGCCCTGAGCGGCGTCATGGTCGAGCAGGGCGGCGGCCCCGAAGCCGAGCCCCACGCGCTGTTCGGCGGCTTCTCCGACCAGCTCGGCGGCCTGACGCTGGCGTTCGGCATCGCCAGCGCGCTGTTCGTGCGCGCGACCACGGGGCAGGGCCAGCACGTCGACACGTCGCTGATCGGCAGCCTGACGTCGCTGCAGGCGATGCCGCTCGGCCGCTACCTGCGCACCGGCCGCCAGCCCGGCTTCGAGTTCCGCCGCGCCGCCACCTACACCCACTACCAGTGCGCCGACGGCGGCTACATGGCGATCGCCGCCAACTCGCAGGCCATGTGGGAGCGCATGTGCGACGCCTCCGCGCCCGAGCTCAAGACCGACCCGCGCTTCGTCGAGCCGTTCGCGCGCGCCGACAACAAGCTGGTGCTGGTCGACGTGCTGACGGCGCTGTTCGCGACGAAGACGGTCGACGAGTGGGAGGACCTGCTCACCGCCGCCGACGTGCCGCACGCGGCGGTGCTGACCTATGCGGGCGTCGCGGCGCACGAGCAGTTCTGGGCCAACGGCTACCTGCAGGAGATCGAGCACTCCAACCTGGGCCACATGCGCGTACACGGCCCGCCGGTGCACATGTCGGCGACACCGCCGCGCATCCAGGGCGGCGGCCCGCAGCTGGCGCAGTACAACGAAGAACTGCTGCTCGAGCTCGGCTACACCTGGGAGCAAATCGAAGCGCTAAATCGCGCCGGCGTTACGGCGTTCGGGGAGCCCGAGGCGAAGTAGCACGTCGCAACGGCGCTGCTAACGCGAGAATCATGAAAAGCCGAATCTCGGAGTCGAACCGATCGCGCAGACTGCTCCTGCTTGCTGCCATCGCCACAGTGGCCGCCCTCGCGATCGTGGCTACGCGTGGCGGCTCGTCTTCGCAGCCGCTTCCGGCAATCGACGGTACGCAAGTCGCGAACGTCCCCGCGACGGCCGAGCCGCCGACACCACGCCCAACGCAGAGCGATCGAGTTCGGGGGCCAGACGGCAAACCCCGGCCTAACGCGACCCAACTCGCGGAGTTGACGCAGCTGGTCGGATACTACGGCGACAACACGCCGGAACCTCCGTTTGTCGGCGAATTGGACGGCTTCACGTTCGGGCCGTCCTCGCCCGAGCCAGGGGCATGCACTTCAGGAGTTGGACCAGATTCACCTGAGTTCGTTCCTAACGACCAAGCACAGGCCGCCTTCGAGGCTTCCGACCTTTACTTCGAAACCGCGTACGTTCCGGGAAACTACTACCCGATGCCGACCTCCGATGTTGTCGGCTCGCACGGCCTCAGGGCCTCGGCGCTCTCGGTGACAAAGTGTCACGGCGTAGTGACCGACGTCCTGAGAACCTGGGTTTCATCGTCGGGCGATCCCTTGCAGATAACGCGGAGGAGTGATTCTTCACCGAATCTTGCTCCTCGCCTGGCAAGGGACGAGCTTGAAACGACGACCATCAACGGCCATCCGGCGATCATCATCAAACCGCGCTTTCCGGGCGATCAAATCGTGCCGGCAGTTGTCATGCGTGACGACGTAAGCACGTGGTCGATCAGCTGTCAGCCTCCGCCGGGCCACTTCGAAGCCGACCGCGAGGTCGGCATCGATGAGCTACTCAAGATCGCGGAGGGCATTCAATAGAGGACGCGTCTTGGCGCTCTGCAAACGCGATTACTCCAGCCCGCCTTGGGCCTTGTACTGCTTCCCCAGCTCGACGTAGTGCTTGGCGGTCTGTCGGAAGCGCTCGGCCTGAGCCTCTGAGACCGGACCGCGCTCCTTGGCCGGCACGCCGACCATGATCACGCCCGGCGGCACCTTCGAGTTGTCGACCAGCACCGCGCCCGCGGCGATGACGCTGCCGTCGCCGATCTCGGTGCCGTTCGACACGGTGGCGCCGTTCGCGATCGTCACGTTGTCGCCGACGATGTCGGCGTGACACAGCACGTTGTGGCCCATGACCACGTTGTCGCCGATGCGCGCGCCGCGGCCGTCGGCGTGAATCGTGCTGTTGTCCTGGACGCAGGTGTTGCGCCCGATGACGATGTGCGACTCGCCGCGGATGACCGCGCCCGGCCACACGCTGCTGAACGCACCGATCTCGACGTCGCCGACCACGTAGGCGGCCTCGCTGACGAACGCGTCGGGATGAATCTTCGGCGTCTTGCCGTTGAACGAACGAATCAAGTCAATCTCCTTCGGAGGCAAACGGACAAACAAGCAAACACACAAAGAGCCCGGCTCTCGTGATCTTTCGCTCTTTGCCCTTTGCTCGTTTGCTTGTTTGTCCTTGTCTCTGTTTGCTCGTTTGCCAGTCACGTTATAGGTGCAGTTCGCCTCGAACGTGCTGGTAGATCGGCGCCAGCGTGCGGTCCTCTTCGACCAGCGTCAGGCGGTCGATTTCTGCGAGGTCTTCGGGCGTGAAGCTTGACCTCGAGCGCCTTGACGTTGGCCTCGATGTGCTCCGGGCGGTCGGCGCCGGCGATCACGGTCGACATCTGGGGCCGCGTCAGCAGCCAGGAGAGCGACATCGCCGCCAGCGACCAGCCCCTTTGTTTCGCGAAGTCCACTAGGCGCTCCTGCACCGTCCAATTGCGCGGCGTGGCATATGCCTTGTACGAAGGACGGATGGCGCCGCGAGAGCCGGGCGCCGGTTCGGTATTCCGGGAGTATTCGCCGCCCAGGAGACCGCCGGCCAGCGGGAAGTACGGGATCATGCCGAGGCCGTACTTGACGCACATCGGCTCCATGCGCTTCTCGATGTCGCGGTACAGCAGGTTGTAGAAGTCCTGGCAGGAGACGAACTCGGTCAGGCCTTGCATGCGCGCGTACCACTGCGCCTCCATGACCTCCCACTCGAAGAAGTTGGAGCAGCCGATGTAGCGCACCTTGCCCGAGCGCACGAGGTCGTCCAGGGCGCGCATCGTCTCTTCGATCGGCGTGCTGCGGTCCGGCGAGTGCACCTGGTAGACGTCGATGTAGTCGGTCTGCAGGCGGCGCAGGCTGGCCTCGCAGGCGTCCATGATGTGCTTGCGCGAGGCGCCGGTGTCGTTGGGGCGCTGGCCGGTGCGATTGCCGAACTTCGTCGCGACGATCACGTCCTGACGGCGGCCCTTGAGCGCGGCGCCCAGGTACTCCTCAGAGCGGCCGGCGAAGTAGCTGTCGGCGGTGTCGAAGTAGGTAATGCCGCTGTCGATCGCGGTGCTGACGATGCGCTCGGCGCCGGCGATGTCGACCTCGTTGCCGAACGGGTTACAACCCAGTCCCACCGCCGAGATCCTCAGCCCTGATTTGCCCAGCTGCCGGTACTCCATCGCGTTTCTCCTCGTTCTGTCTCGTGCTGTCGGCGTCGCTCAGGATGACACAACGAGGCAGCAACAAGCTACAAGCTGCGGTAGATGTAGCTGCAGGTCTTCAGACCTGCTTCGACGCCCCGTGTTCTGCTGACGGTACATCTCTCTTGGTCGGGGCGTCCGGGCAGACCTGAAGGTCTGCAGCTACATCTACCGGACCGTGTCAGAAGAAGGGCCGTGCCCCATAATCAGTGCATGAAGACGCAGATTTCGCCGATGCTCGCGGTAAGCGATCCCACCGCCGCGATCGAGTTCTACACGACGGCCTTCGGCGCCGTGCTGCGATGGCAGATCGGCGAGCCCGCGGGCGTAGCGGGCATGTCGATCGACGGCGCCGACTTCTTCCTGGCGGACGAGTCGCCTCAGTACGGCACGCGCTCACCCGACGGCGCCGGACACACGACGGTACGCATCGAGCTGTTCGTCGACGACCCGCACGCGGTTCACGCGAGGGCGATCGAAGCCGGTGCTCGCGCCCGCAGCTCGATCGAGGAACACGCATACCCGACCGTCAACGGCACGATGCTGCGTATGATCCAGGGCTCGGTCACCGACCCGTTCGGCCACGTCTGGCTAATCGGTCGCTTCCTCGACTAAGCGTACCTCTGCACCGGACACGCGTCCGCCGAACCCACTTCGGCGGGCGTTCCACGCCGGTCTTGCGGGCCATCACGGCTGAGAGGCGCGGCAATCCGGGGTCGGGTCACGCCTCGTCGTTCTTGCAGGACGGACCGTCGTCCGGCGCCTCGTCTTGCGGAGACGCCTCGGACGCCGCGGGCCGCTCATCCTTCGAGAGCTTCAGGGCGAGCGGATCCGCTGGCGGCTCCTCATCGTTCCGCTTGCGTGACCCGGCTTGGCGATGCCCCGGGGTTCAGCCCGGATTACTGCTTCGGTCCGCAACTCAGACCCGATCCCTGGGTTTCAACCCCTCGGCGCCGTGCCCCTACTCGGCGTTGCCGGCGCGCAGCCAGGCGATGTAGTCCGGGATCGAGCGCGCGACCGGGAAGTCGGGCTCGTAGCCGGTGTCGGCCTTGATGCGGGAGATGTCGGAGGCGGCGTTGCCCTGGTTGCCCGGCGAGGCGCCTTCCTTGATTGCGTCGGCCTTGAAGTCGGGGATCACGGAACGAATCGCCTGCACGATCTGGCCCGCCGTGGTGACGCGGCCCGTCGCCACGTTGTAGGTGTTGTAGCTCAGCTTGTCGGCCGTCATCACCATGGCGATGCCTTTGCCGCAATCCTTCACGTAGGTCGAGTCGTTGCCGTCCTCGGCGTAGGTGTCGCCGCGCATCACGGGCTCGCTGCCGCTTACGGCGGCGTGCACGAGACGGCTCGGCAGGTTCGCCATCGAGTGGTACAGCGGGCCGTAAATACCGGCGATGCGCAGCATGACGATGTTCATGCCGGTGCGATCGGCGTAGTAGTTGCCGATGATCTCGAAGCACTTCTTCCAGGTGCCGGTGGGGCCGCCGCCCTTCATGGTCAACGGCATGTCTTCCTTGTTGATCCCGTCCGAAGCGCGCACGCCCTGGTACACGGCCAGCGAGCTGCCGAGACCAACCCGGCTGCACTCCCAGGCCAGCCCGGCCTCGAGGATATTGCTGAGGCCCATCATGTTGACGCGAAAGTCCTCGTACGGGGTGAGGGCGCCGAGCCCCGGCACCGCGAGGTGGATGATCTTGTCGATCTTGTGGTCGCGGCCGATCTGCTCGAGTCGCGCCTTATCCGTTACGTCAAGTTGCTCCACCATTGCTCGCTTGCCGAGCTCGTCCTTGATGAAGTCGGGCGCGCGCGACACGCGGTACTGGGTCAGCACAACGTCCTCGCCCTGGTCCAGCACGGCCCGCGCCGTGTGCAGCCCGATGAACCCGAGACCTCCCGTGATCAGCGTTGTCATCTAGTTCCTCCTACGTCTGCAGCGAAACGACAGAACGATACCACGCCATCAGGGCCATGGAACCACTTACTGCCTCAGACAAGGCTCGTTCTTGTTCTCTGCCCTAAGTTCCTGCGAAAATTTGACAAGTCAGCACCGAACAGATAAGAACTAAAGCGTCAAACCACGTCAAGTCCAGGAGGCAGCTCGATGCTCAGCAAGCAAGACAACGACACCCTCTGCCGCGTTGGCCCCGGCACGTTGATGGGCGATCTGATGCGCCAGTACTGGCTGCCCGCCGCTCGCAGCGACGAGCTGCCATCGCCGGACTGCCCGCCTCTGCGCGTCAAGATCCTCGGCGAGGAGATGCTCGGCTTCAGGACGACGTCGGGCAAGGTTGGTTTGATTCAGAACGCCTGCCCGCACCGCGGCGCCTCGCTGTTCTTCGGCCGCAACGAGGAAGACGGGTCTGCGCTGCGTCTACCACGGCTGGAAGTTCGACACGACCGGCGCCTGCACCGACATGCCGTCCGAGCCCGCCGAGAGCAACT
Source organism: uncultured Chloroflexia bacterium (assembly GCA_963732945.1). GTDB lineage: Bacteria > Chloroflexota > Dehalococcoidia > DSTF01 > WHTK01 > WHTK01. The sequence continues at coordinate 236,159 of CAVTBL010000003.1, read as the reverse complement.
TCAAGAGCAAGGTGCGCGCCAGGTCCTACCCGACCGAAGAGCGCAACGGCATCATCTGGACCTACATGGGCCCGCGTGAGGTACCGCCGCCGCTGCCCGAGCTCGAAGCCAACATGGTCGAAGGCGCCACGGTGAATACGGTCCTGCGCCGCTGCAACTGGATGCAGGCCCTCGAGGGCGACATCGACACGATTCACTTCATGTTCCTGCACTACGGCCACCTGCAGCAGCAGGACACCTACGAGGGCGGCTTCTTCAACTTCCAGGTCAAGTCGCGCGGCGGCTACTTCGACGTGCACGAGACCGACTTCGGCGCCTGCTACTCGATGTACCGCGAGGCGGAGGCCGACACCTTCTACCACCGCATCGCGAACTTTCTCTTCCCGTTCTACACGCAGGTCCCGCCCGGCACGCTGGCCGTCAAGCGCCAGTTCCGTGCCTGGGTGCCGCTGGACGACGACCACGTCATGTTCTACGGCGTCAACGCCCCGGCCGACTCCTCCGTCGAGAACGACCCTGAGCGTCAGAAGCGACCCTTTAAGCGCGTGCAGGAGATGGTGCCGGACGGCACCGGTTGGTACGAGCGCTCACGCCCCAAGGCTCAGCTCGAGAACGACTACCTGCTCGACCGCGAGATGCAGTTCAACGGCGAGAGCTACACCGGCCTGCCCAGCGTCTTCCTCGAGGACCAGGCGCTCACCGAGAGCATGGGCTTCATCTACGAGCGCACGCAAGAGCACCTCGGGACCACGGACTCGATGATCATCCGCACGCGCCGCGCCCTGATTCGCGCCGCCGAGGCCCTGCGCGAGCGCGGCGAGGTCCCGCCCGGCGTCGACCAGCCCGAGGCTTACGCCCAACGCTCCGGCGGCGTCGTCTTGCCGCGCAACGCCGACTGGTTTGAGGCAACGCGAGAGCTGCGCCAGGCCTTCAACCACCACACGCAGGAACAGATCCAGGCCTCGCTCGGCCGCGTGCCCGGCGAAGCCCTGCGCACAACAGCGACGACGTAGCGTTCACCAGCCTCATCATGAAAACGAGCCGTCGTGCTTCCACGACGGCTCGTTTTGTAATCCCGCTCTCGTACCGCGGAAACCGGCGTCTATTTCCCCTCGCCTCGCAAGGAGAGGGGTCAGGGGAGAGGTCGCACCGCACCCACTCGGGTGTCTACTGAACGGTCTGAGATTCGACGACGCCTCGTAGTCTCTGGCGCCAGCCCGATCAAAAAGAAGTAGACTCAGGGGCACGCTCTCGTAGCTCGATGCGATGCGGTTCCCAGGGAGGCTGTGATGGAGTTCGGGTCCTTCATGGAGTTCAGCCCGCGGCCCGGCCGTAGCCAGGCCGACGCCTTCGCCGAGGCCTTTGCGCACGTGCGGCAGGCCGAGGAGCAGGGCCTCGACGCCGTCTGGCTCTCGGAATCGCACTTCACGCCCGAACGCTCGCTGATGGCATCGCCGTTGATCGTCGCCGCGGCCGTCGGTGGCGCTACTACCCGGATCAAAGTCGGCACCGCCGTCAACCTGATCCCGCTCGAGAACCCACTGCGCCTTGCCGAAGAGGTCGCGACCCTCGACCACGTCTGCGAAGGACGCTTCGAGTTCGGCATCGGCCGCAGCTCCGCCCCGGGCTCCTACGAGGGCTACGGCATCCCCTACGCCGAGAGCCGCGATCGCTTCTTCGAGTGCCTCGACGTACTCAAGTGCGCCTGGACGCAGGACCGCTTCAGCCACCACGGACGCTTCTTCGACTACGAAAACGTCTGCGTGGCGCCGAAGCCGCGTCAGCAGCCCCACCCGCTGGTCCGCATCGCCGCTACGACCGACGAGACCTTCCCCCAGATCGGCGCTATGGGTGCGCCGATCTTCATCGGCTTGCGCACCGCCGGGCTCGGCCGAGTCGAGCAGCAGGTCGAGAGCTACAAGCGCGCCTGGCGTGAAGCCGGCCACGAAGGCACGCCCGACATCGCGCTGCGTCTGCCGGTCTACGTGGCCGACAGCGAGTCCGCAGCCGTAAGTGAGCCGGAGCAGAGCTTCATGCGCCAGTTCCGGCGCCTCGGCGGCCAGCTCGCCGAAACCACCGCCTCGACCGCCGGCGCCAACAACAGCGCCGAGCGACAGAAGAACTCGCAAGCGCTGCAGTCGCTGACCTGGGACACCGTGCAGCAGGAGAAGGTCGCCGTCGGCACGCCGCGCATGGTCGTCGAACGCCTGACCGAGATCGGCAAGCGCCTCAGCCTTAGCAGCGTCATCGCCGAGTTCAACGCCGGCGAGCAGGTCCCGGCCGAAGCCGTCTCGCGCTCGCTACGCCTGTTCTGCGAAGAAGTCGCTCCCGCCCTGCGCTAGCGCCCCACCGCGATCAGGAACAGAACCGCAGATTCTTCCGCATCGAGCCCGAGCAGCGTCGCAAGCTCGTCGTCGTAGAACGTTAGGCCGGTCGCGCGCAGGCCTTGCGCCGCCGCCTGCAGGTAGACGCGGCCGCCGCGCACCGCCGCGTCGAGTTGCACCGCACGATAACCCCGGTCGGCCTGCACGCCTGTTACGTCATCGAACGACGCCGCCCAGACGAAGCACACTGCAGCCTCGCCTGCCGCCGCCTGATCCAGCGCCGCATGCGCCATGCGAGAACGCATATCGCCCACCGCGACAGGCGTCATCGCTTCGGGAGACGCTTCGCAGCGGTACACCCCGGGCGCCAGCCCTTCGACGGCATGAACGACCGCATAGAGGTCGTCTCCACTCGTGACGTCGAGCCGCACGCTGGATTTTGCAGCTTCGGTTAGTTGCCTGAACTCTCCTGCGCGAATCTGAGATGCCGCGAAGTGCCGTGCCGAGCCGCGTCGTTCGATAACGGACTCGACATCTGGGACGGACCATCCCGAAGCGCCGCCTCCGTCGTAGGCGCGGCTACTCTCGCGCCAGCGCAACACCGACGCCGCGTCGCTAAGGCTCGACGCCTCGTGCATGCGCCCGATCGCCGGGTACTCGATCTCGACGCGCGACAGCAGCTCCGTTGGGTGGTCGATCGGCGGCACATCTGGCGTCGACGCAGCGTCCGATGGCGCGCCGAGCCAGGCAACGCAGACCGACGTCTCTTTCTCCCGGTCGACGCCGAGCAGCGCGTTTACGTCCGCATCTACGAAGCCCGTAACGAGCGCCGGATCTAGCCCACGCGCATTCCGCCAACGCCAACAGGTTCGCCGCGATGGTGCCGGTGTCCCAGAAGACGTGACGATATGTGCGTTCCTGGTAGCGCCAGGCGTTGCGCCAGAACGTGCTCGTCAGCACGATTGCGCACTCGCGAGGCGACATGCAGGTAACGTCTGCGAGTGCGCCGCGGAAGTCGCCGCTGCGCAGGGTGCGCAACGTCTCCGCCCGCGCGTCGTAGTGATAGACGCCCGCGTTCAGGCCCTCGATGCCGCCGCAGACGACGTACGTCTCGATGTGGTACGCCGCGCCGGTGCACGAGGCGGCTCGAAACTCGAGCTCGCGGCCCTTGATCCGGCTGCGTCGCACGATGCCGTTCGAGTAATGCAGCAACGCGGCGAGGTCGGGCAGGGTGAGCGGCGTATCCGAGGGCTGCATTTTCGACGGCGCGGGCAGCGCTATCGACGGCAGACCGGCGTAGCGCTTGTACTGCTTCGGCACCAGGGCCGCATCGACGCTCCGCGGCGCCGCGTCGCCGGGCCACAGCTTGCTCAGCTCGTGATACGCCCGCGCCTGCGAGCCGTCGCCGTCAGTCATAGCGAGGAAGGCGGCCTCGCGACCGCCTTCCGTTGCTTCGCAATCCCGGCCTCGTGCTAGACGAGAACGGCTTCGTTGTAGTCGGCGTTGCCAACCTGGTCTTCGGGGAAGATTTGCAGGTCGAGCATCCAGCGGTGGGTGCGCTCGTAGGTCTCGCGCGTATAGGGCTCGAACACGATGCGCTCCGCCAGACCGAAGGCGCGCACGTCGACCAGCTCCTTGTAGCGCTGCGGGACGTCCTGCTCGAAGTAGTGCTTGTATTTCTCCGGCTCGAGGTCGATGTCGCGCTGCGCCAGCTGCAGCGCATCGAAGTACTTCTGACAGTCCTCGACCGAGGCGTCGCCGCTGATCAGGAAGCCGATCATGAAGGTCGTGTCGAGCACTTTGCGGAAGCCGAGCTGCTCCGCGATCTCGCGCTGCACGCCGAAGATGTTCGCTGCCTGTACTTTGCCGTCGACCAGCAGATCGAGACGGTCGGCCGGGCTGCCGATGAAGCGCAGCTTAGCCTCGGCGGGCGAAACGAAGGGTTCGAGAGCCTGCAGGGCCGAGAAGTGGCTGCCCGAGTGGTAGCCGACGCCGACCTCGACGTCGCGCAGCTGCTCGGGGCGTCGGAGCGGCGAGTCGTGCGCCACGTAAACGCCGGCAGGAGTGACGCTGTAGGCGTGTCCCCACATGATTCCATGTTCGGCCGAAGCAGCCATGCCGACGGCCCAGTGGCAGGCCGAGCTCACCTCACAGGCGCGCCCCGACTCCATAGACTCGAAGGCGCCGTTGAGTACCGGCGCCGGCGCGCCGTCCGCCGACTGCACCGAGCCGCCCATGGCCTCGCGGCCGACGCGGCTCGGGCGTACGAACTCGTAATCGAGGCCCTGCTGGGCGTAATAACCCTTCTCTTCAGCAACCCATTCTTGAAGGCGACCGTGCGGCATGATGCGGAACTTGGACATGGCTCTTCCTCCCCATGACTACTCTTCGTGGCTCTCGATGGCGTCCAGCAGCTGCACCAGCAGCGTTTCCAGCGTCTGACTGCGCTCCGCCCCCAGCGCGTCGATCACGAGGCGGTTGATGTCCTGCCGCGCGCCTTTGAGGCGCTCGACACCCGGCTCTGCCTGCGCTGCGACGTAGAGCAGGGCGCGACGGCGGTCGCCGGGGTCCGTATCGCGGCGCACGAGACCGAGCGTCATCATCTTGTCGACCATGATCGACGTCGAGGCCTGGTCCTTGCTCAGCGACTTCGCCAGCGCCCCGAGGTTCATGCCCGGGTGCGCGTCGAGCACGAGCAGCGCCTGCGACTGCGCGATCGAAAGGTCCATCTCGGCCGCACGATCGCCGAAGTAGCGCGTCACGGTACGCGCCGCCCGCGAGAGCACCAGACGCAGGTCTCGTTCCATTGCGCTTATGCTAGCCTAACTCCATAGCAATGCAATACTTTTCCTCGAAAATGTACCTGGTCGGCGTTCTGACGAGGTACGGCGAACGAAGCGTGGTTGCGCTTCGCCAGACCCTTCGTGCCTCAGGATGACGGTACTGGAAGCTCGATGGCTGGCCAAACAAGGTAGATGCCAATCGGCGATGCGGCCTTCCGCGGCGCCTGGATCAGAAGAGGCGCCTCGCTTGCACGAGGCGCCTCCCAAAATACGAACCGTTATCGCGCAATGCTACGAGATTCGACGACGAATCGAAATCTCGCGCTTAGCGGATTAAAAGAGAGCCTTGGTGGCGAGCTTCGAGCCCTCGACCATCGCGTTGAACTTCGCCCAGCAGACCTCCGGGTGGCCGACGCGAGAGCCCATGCCGCAGTCCGTTCCCGCGATCACGTTCTCCTTGCCCATCAGGTTGGCGTAGCGGATCAGACGGTCCGCCACCACCTGCGGGTGCTCGATCGTGTTAGACACGTGGCTGACCACGCCGGGCATGTAGGACGCCCCGTCCGGGAGCTTGACCTTCTCGAACACGTGGAAGTCGGCGTCGTGCTGCGGGTTCGCGGCCTCGACCGAGTAGCACTCGGCCTTGATCTTGAAGATCAGGTCGATGATGTCTCCGAGCGGGATGTCGTCCATGTGCGGGCCGTGCTGGCTGCCCCAGCAGGTGTGGAAGCGAATCAGCTCGCGCGGCACGTCACGCAGAGCGTGGTTCAGCGCCTCGACGCGCAGGTCGGCGTACTTGTGGTAGTCAGATCTCGACATGTCGGGGTACATCTGCCAGCCGTCCGGCAGGTCCGGGTCGTCGATCTGCAGGACGAAGCCCGCGTCCGTGATCGCCTTGTACTCCTCCGCCATCGCGTCGGCGATCGCGAACAGGAACTCTTCTTCGGTCTTGTAGTACTCGTTGTAGAGCCAGTGCTCCATCGTGCCGGGCGCAACTGCCGGCAGGTAGCCTTCGACGCCGCTGATGCCCTGCATCGCGGCCTTCATGTTGGCGATGTCCTCCTTGTAGGAGTCCTGGCCGATGTACTTTATCGGCCCGACACAGAACACCATCGCGCGTGTGCCCGTTGGCGTCGCGACGGTGCCGCCGCCTGCAGCGATGCCGCCACCCGCCTGCGTGAAGCCCAGACTGGGGCCGCCGCCGGCGCGCGCCGGGAAGCCCAGCTTGCCGAATTCCGGGAAGTCGCGGCGGTCGCGGCCCTGCACGTCGTGCGGCGCCGGGCCCGAGCCCGCCTGCACGTCACGCATCTCGAGGCCGCTGAGGCGCGCTCGCGGGTAGCCCGAGAAGCCGCCGACCTTCGAGAACTCGCCGTCGTTGATCACGTCGAAGCCCGTCTTGACCTGCTGGTCGACGATCTCCTTGACCGCGCTGGGCAGGCGCTTGTGAAACTCGGCCTCGTGGCCGGGCCCCATCATGTCGCGCAGGTCGTTCGGCCGCGGCAGGACGCCGGCGTGCGAAACGATAATCCTGTCCGTACTCCTCTTCATAAATCCTCTCCTCTGCTCTAATAGCCTTTTGCTAAACCCTGAATCGCTAACCTGTCATGCAGCTTAGCCAGACGAGGCCGTAGCGTCACCAATCTGCGCATTTCCCGACGAATCCTATAAGCGCTGGGCTGCCACCAGGGCCGAAGCACGCTCCGTTTCGAAACCAACGCCTCTACCTCGAGACGCGAGTCGGCTATTCTGCCGGGGTAGGCGTAGGAGTCAGACACGGAGGTGTGCGATGGCGGGTAAGGCGTTGCGACGGCAGATCGAGAGGCCGGGCGGTCCGGGACACAGCATCCCGGGCCTCTCGGACGGCGTGCGCATCGGCGGCTGGCTATTCTTCGGGGCGATCCGCGGCAACGACCCCGTGACTCGCACCTACCCCGACGACACGGAGCAGCAGGCGCGCAACGCCTTCGCCAACCTGAAGATCCTGCTCGATGCCGCCGGCGCCACGTTCGACCACGTGGCGCGCGTCACGCTCTATCTGCACGACCTCAAGTACCGCGATGGCTTCCAGAAGGTCTGGTTGGAGGTCTACCCGGAAAACCCGCCCGCGCGCTCAGCAATGACGATCAAGGACGCAAACGTCCAGCCCGGCGGCAACTGTCACTTCCTGATCGACGTCATCGCCGTCGACCCCGCCGCGTTCGAGTAAGGCTTCGCGTCAGCCGGCGCGGACGCCGCCGGCGTTCTCGCCGCGCCGCAGCAGGGTCAGCCATTGCGCCGGCTTCAGGGTTCGGTTCATCAGGATAGCGCTGGCGTAGATCTTTCCGCCCAGCCACGCGACAGCGAAGATCGTCGGCCACAGCAAAACGTACGACGCCGCTATCTCGAACACTGACGGCGAACCGAGGGCGATGCGCGTCGGCATGATCAGCGCTGACGTGAGTGGGAAGATCGAGAGCACCTGTGCCAACGTTCCGTCGGGCGCGCTGGGTATGACCGTCAGCCCGAGCAGATAGGGCACCAGCAGCGAAAACGTGATTGGCAGCGAAGCCGAAGACGCCTCCGACTGACGCGAAACGGTGGCACCCACCGCCGCGAACATGAAGCTGTACAGCACTACACCGGGCAGCAGGTAGGCAATGGACGCACCGGCGACGCCGGGCGTCGCGCTCGGCAGCACCGAGCTACCCACGTAGACCAGTCCGATGACCGCGCCGGCGAGCCCAAAGCCTAGCTGAATCAGCGCCGAGGCGAGAATACCCAGCGTTTTGCCTGCCAGCAGGTCCGACGGCCGCAGGAGGCCCAACAACACCTCTACGACGCGCGATGTCTTCTCTTCAACGACTCCCATGAGTATCCAGTTGCCGTACAGCACGAGCATCATGTAAAGGCCAATGGTGGCGATGCTGGCGACTACGATTCGGTCACTCCTGTCGGAAGGAGCAGGCTTCTGCAGGTGCACCTGCGCCAGTTGAGGGTTCAGTAGCTGAGTGGCTTCCTGCTGACTGATGCCGAGCCGGTTGAGCAGGTCGGGCAGTTGCACCGCGTAAAGAGCACGGTTCACCGCCAATGTGAGCGACGTGTTGTCGTCCGTCTTGTAAGTGAGCTGATCGCCGGAAAGATAGGCATCGACGTCGCCCGCTTTCAGGGCATCTGCCGCAGTGTTGTCATCCGTCAGATGGGTGAGCTTGAGCGTGATGTTCTGCTGGTCGGCCGACTGCTGCAGCGCTTGCTCAATCTGGGGCGTGTCGGTCTGCCCCACGAGTCCCAGGGTCTCTGAGCCTGTTCCGAATATGCTCGGCGCCTTCTCGACGAAGATGATGCCGGCGGCCACCAGCAAGAGGATCCCTACGGTCGATATGCGAAACGACGTCGAGCGAATGCGCTCGAGCATTTCCCGGCGCAGCACGAGGTAAATTCCCCGAGAGCGGCTCATTCGCGCACCGCCTCGCGGAAGATGTCTTCGAGGTTCGGCGGCTCGAAGCGGAAGCGCTCGACACGTCCCAGGCCGGCGAACACGGCCAGCACGTCCTCGACCCGCTCGTCGGCGTGCACCTGGAGTCGAACCTCGCGCGCATCACACGACACGATGTGGGAACCCTCGAGGCCATTCACTGCGTGCTCGACGTCTGCCTGGGCCACGTCTTCGAGAAACGTCGCTGCGGCGTAGCGGAACGGTGAGGCGCGCCTGATCTCCTCGAGGTCGCCTGACTCCACGACCTTGCCGTTCGTGATGATCGCGACATCGTCGCAGACGTCGCCGACCAGGTCGAGCTGGTGGCTGGAGAACACGATCGCTTTGCCGTTGGCGGCCTCGTCGCGGATCACCGACGACAGCGTCTCGGCCGCGATCGGGTCGAGGCCGGAGAACGGCTCGTCCAGCACCAGCAGGTCCGGATCACCGGCCAGCGACACCGCGAGCTGAATCTTCTGCTGGTTGCCGTGAGACAGGCTCTCCAGCGTCGCCGAACTGCGGTCCGCCAGGTCGAGACGCGCCAGCCAGCGGTCCGCCTCCTGGCCCGCGGCGTGCGCATTGAGGCCGCGCAGCTGGCTGAAGAACACGATCTGGTCGCGAATCCGCATTCTGGGGTAGAGGCCGCGTTCTTCGGGCATGTAGCCGAAGTCAACACGGCTCTCCTGAGTCACGACGGCGCCATCCCAGCGCACTGTTCCCGCGTCCAGCGCCACGAGGCCGAAAATGCCGCGCATCGCCGTGGTCTTGCCGGCTCCGTTGCGGCCCACGAAGCCGAGGACGCGCCCTCGCGCCACCTTGAAGGAGCAGCCATCGAGCGCCACAACGTCGCCGTAGCGTTTCTGCAGTCCGTCGAGCTCGAGCATTACGACTCCTGGCTAGAGGTGCCGGCCACACGGAACGGCACAAACCCAGCTTACGTATGCATCATGCAGCCAGAGGAGAGTCGCACGGCCCATATTCGCACTAACGAGGCCTTGCTACTACGTGACAAACCGCACGCACGAAGCTTTCGGGGACGGAAGGACGGTGGTTCAGACTTTCGCCGGCGCGTTCTCCAGCGTGTGATTCTTCGCGCCCTCTTCGAGCGCAGCCTGGATCTTCTCGATAAGCTGCAGCGCGGAGTCGGCGCTGATCTCGATCGCGACGCGCTGGAAGGCGCCGTCGGCTTCGCTGACGAAGTCGATGTTAAGGCTGTGACCCAGCGGCGCGTGGTAGGGGTGGTCGTAGTAGACGTTGGCCGTGTCGACGGCGAACCAGCCCTGCGGGCCCTTGGCGCTGCCGAAGATCTCTGCCTTTTCGGTGATGTAGCTGCACATACTCGTCTCGCTCCTCGAAGATCGCGCTCGAATCTTGGCCGGCGCGTTCTTAGTCTAACTCGCGGCGACCTCGACCGGGACCTGCGTGCTGAGGTACTTCTCGTAGAACGCGAACACCTTGGTCCAGGCATCGACGGCCTGCTCCTGGCGGTACGAGGGACGCTCCCAGCAGAAGAAGGCGTGGCCGGCGCCGTCGTAGCGATGGAATTCGTACGGCTTGCCGTGCTTCTGCAGCTCAGCCTCATGCTTGTCGACGTCCTCCGGCGGCGGCATCGTGTCGTCGTTGCCGAAGATGCCGAGGATCGGCGCCTTGAGCTGCGCCGTCAGGTCGATCGGCGCCACCGGTCGCTGCGGGCTGACGCCGAAGCGCTCGGTGGGGATGACGCCGCCGCCCCAGCAGTCGACACCCGCATCGACGCCCTCGAGCGTGCTCGCAGCGAGCACGACGTGACGTCCGCCGGAGCAGAAGCCGATGATTCCGACCTTGCCGTTGGCGTAGGGCTGGCTGCGCACGAAGTCCATCGCGCCTGCCACGTCGCCCATGACCTGCGAGTCGATCATGCCGCCGGCCGAGCGCGCCTTCGCTGCCAGGTCGTCCCAGGCGCCGGGTCCGTGACGGTGATAGAGATGAGGGCTGATCGCCGCGTAGCCGTGATGGGCCAGACGGCGCACCGTCTCCATGGTCCACTCGTCCCAGCCGGGCATGTGGTGAATCACTACGACGCCGGGGAACGGCCCCGGACCGAGCGGTCGCGCGTAGTAAGCCTCGATCTCGTCGCCGGCGTCGCCCTTGATCATCACGGACTCGGCGAACATGCCCTGGTAAGCCATCCCGGTTCTCCCTCTCGACTGCGATCCTCTACGACGCCGCGACTATATCACGCGGACGAGCCTGCAGGAGATGGCTTTGGGGAGTCTAGGCGGCGGTCTTCGCGTCCTCGGTAGCCTCGTCGACCACATCGACCTCATCAGACTGCCAGAGGCAGACGCGATTGCGTCCGAGGTCCTTGGCGCGATACATGGCGTGGTCCGCAAGCTCGATCAGCGTGCCGATGTCGCTGCCGTGCTGCGGCAGCAGCGCCAGTCCTATCGAGACCGTAACCGGACCCACCGGCTGCAGCTGGTCGCCGCTGAACGGCGTCGACTCGATCGCGCTGCGCAGGCGATTGGCGAGCGCCATGCCCTCGACCGGACCGACGTCCGGCAGGACGATGACGAACTCTTCGCCGCCGTAGCGATACACGTGATCGCCCTCGCGCACCGAGTTGCTCATCACGGATGCGACCTGCTGCAGAGTCACGTCGCCGACGCGATGGCCGAATTCGTCGTTGAAGTGCTTGAAGTGGTCGATATCGACCATCGCGACCACGGCCTTGCGCCCCTGAACCTCGAGGTTCGCGAGCACGGTGTTCAGGTCTTGATCGAGCTGGCGGCGGTTCGGCAGCCCGGTGAGCGGGTCGTGCAGGGCGCGGCGCGTGCTCGTATCGGTCGTCTCGGCAGCGACGATTGCTGTCGCCGCCTGCGAGGCCATCATCTCCATGATGCGTTCGTCCTCGTCGTTGAAGGCGCGCTTCTTGAACGACCAGCACGATAGCGTCCCGACAACGCGCGCGCCGACGATCAGCGGCACGATCATGCCGGATTCCAGGTGCACGCTGGCGCCGCCCGGTGCTGGACCAAGCTGGGTCTGTGCGTCTTCATCGATGCGCTGGGTGCGGCCGCGGCGCGCAGCGCGGCCCGTCGGTCCTTCACCGAGCTGCGCCGGCGGGATACCCTGGATATCTTCCCCCCGCTCGTCGACTGCGCCAACCGCTACAAGGTGGTCGCCTTGCAGCAAGCGCAGCACTACGCCGCTCGAGTTCATCACCTTCTGGGTCTCGACAACCGTGGCTCTGACCACGTAGGGCATGCTCAGGCTCTCGGTGATCTCCGAGAACACGCGGTAGAGAGCATTCAACTGATCGTTGCGGTACTGCAGGCTGTGTGAGGTCTCTTCGAGCTGCTCGCGTTCGGATTCGACCTCCGCGATACTCGCGCGGATGCGCCGTGACATGTAGGCGGCAAGAGTGAGCAGGAACAGCCCCAGCACCACCACAGTCGCGAAGCTGGCGGCGCGCGCCAGCGAGGCAGTGTGCTGCAGGTCGTTTTGTTGCTGATGCGCCGTCGAGCTCAGCGCGGGAACCCTTCCCGCAAGGAGGCTCTCAACGTTGTTGAAATGAGTCTTGAGCAATCGCAGGTTAGTGGGTGTCGGATAGTTGAAGTAGTTTTGCACCAGCGGGCCGCCCGCTGTCACCAGCGGAGCCGCCAACGCCTGGTCCGCGGCGCTGAACGAGCCCTGTAGCGCGTTGAACGACGTCGACAACAAATCGAGCGAAGACTGCATCGTTGTGGCCTCGTTCAATGAGAGCGGCACGAGGACGTCAGGCAGGTCCGGCGAGGGGTCGCCGGCATCGGTCCGTGTCAGGTCTTTTCGCAACGCGCCCTGCTGACCAGGCGTCAACAGCTGAACCAGCGATGAGTCCAGAAACGACTGAGAGCTCGCGTCCAGAATCGCGAGTATTTGGCTGACTTTGCCTTCGGCGTCTGCAGCCAGGAGTGCGGCCTGCGCGTTGCGGTCGGCCTTGTCTGACTTGTCCTGCACCAGCATCGTCGCGCCGCCAACTACCAGCAGCACGAGCACGCCCGCCACGAATAGCGCCACCAGGTGGAGGCGCAGCAACGTCAACGTATTGCGGCCGGACAAGCCGAGCATCATTCGGTTCCCCCGGATCGTCTCCGACGACCCGCATGAAAGCCTCTATGAAATATCGGCTTCCGGGAACATTAACTAACGCTTAGCGGCTAACAGTTTTCGTTTTAGCTTATGTAACTGCTGCTTCCTACGCAGCCGAACTCAACGGCGACGGTGCTGAGTCCGAGCCCCAGGTCAAAATACGGTTGCGGCCGGCGTCTTTGGCGCGATACATGGCGCGGTCCGCGAGCTCGATCAGGGCATTGAAGTCGGCACCGTGCTCCGGCATGAGCGCCAGCCCGATCGAGATCGTCACCGGGCCCACGGGCTCGAGCTTGTCGCCGCTCAAGGGCGTCTCTTCGACTGCCTTGCGCAGGCGCTCGGCCAGCAGAGTGGCCTCCGGCGCGTGGGCGGCGGCGAAGATCACGACGAACTCTTCGCCGCCGTAGCGGTAGATCCGGTCTGCGTCGCGAATCGAGTGGCGCATGACCGAGGCCACCTTTTGCAGCGTCACGTCACCGACGCGATGACCAAAGTCGTCATTGAGGTCCTTGAAGTGATCGATGTCGATCATTGCCACGACCGCGTGACGCGACTCATCCGCCCAGGTCGAAAGCTCACCGGCGATGTCGGCGTTGAGCTGGCGACGGTTCGGCAGGTTGGTCAGAGGATCGAGCATCGCGCGGCGCTCGCTCGATTCGGTCTGGTCTGCGGCAATGACTGCCGTCGCGACCTGCGACGCCATCATCTCGAGAATGCGCTCGTCCTCCTCACCGTAGGCGTTCGTCTCTTTCGACCAGCACGCGAGCGTCCCGACCACGCGTGCACCCACGATCAGCGGAACGATGATGCCGGAGTCCAGGCCCTCGACGGCAAAGTCCGAACCGATCGACGGGCCCAGCAGGTCCTGCGCCCCCGTGTTCACGCGCATGCTGCGACCGCGTCGAGCTACGCGGCCGGTCGGCCCTTCGCCGAGCGGCACCGGCGACATGTTGGCGATCTCTCGCCCCTCGCTCGTCAGGTTGCCCGCCACGACGAGCTGACTGCCGCGCAGCAGGCGCATCGTGACCATGCTCGCGTTCATGACACGCAGCGTCTCACGCAAAGTGGCGCTGATCACATAGCGCATGCTCAGCGTGTCCGTGATCTCGGAGAACACGTTATAGAGCGCGTTGAGTTGGTCGTTGCGGTACTGCAGCGTGCTCTTGGCATCCTGCAGAGCGTCGCGCTCGGTCTCGCCGCTTACAAATGCTTTGTGGATCATGCGGCTCACGAAGAACGTAGTAACGCACATCGTCAGGGTCAGCGCCAGCAGAGCGGCGATCATCGTGTAGCGAGATACGTCTGTCGCATTGCGCAGATTAACCTGAGTGCTGGTGATGTCCTCGGCGAGCTGGGTGTTCACGTCCTGCAATTCGCCGCCGATGACCGTGAGACTGCCCATGACGTCTCGGAAATTGGCGGCGGACTGGTTGCCGAGGTAGGTATCGACCGCCGAACGCAGGCGGTCGCGTTCTGCGAGGAGCTGGTTCATATTGACTTCAGGAGCCATGCTCGCCAGGTTGTCGATTTCGCCGCCGTATGTCGCGACCGCCGTGCGCAGGTCGAAGCCGTCTCGTTCCGGGATGGGGATCATGAGACCGGCCGGCAGGTCGACCGGCGGAGAGACCCGCGAGGTTTGCATGACGCTATCGACGATGTTCGCGCGAGCCTCCAGCGAAACGTTATCCAGTCCGCCGGCCGCGACGAAACCGAAGCCGTTACTGACCAGCACGGTCAGCGGCTGGCGTAGTCCTGACTGCACCTTCGACGCCTCTACCGCCGCATTTGCTTCACGTGCGGCCTCCTGCGACAGGTGGTCGGCGCGATTCGATGTGACGATGACGCTACCCAGCGCAAGGATCGCCGTTACGAGCACGACTACCATGTATAACCGCAGGGTGCGGTTCGGCGACAAAGCCCCCACGATGGCTTCGACTGCCCTCATTGTTCTACGTATCGGCCGGAACCATGAGGCCTTTACTACTTGACTTTTGCAGAATTAGCATCGGACGGCGGTTTCGAATCTGAAGTACTTTTCAGATTCTTCAAGAAACCACTCGTACGGGGTTTCCCTGAAGAAAACCGAGGATGTCTTCGACCGCGTGACCGTAGAACAGGTCGTAGGTTCCAGACGTCACGTAGCCCAGGTGAGGCGTGATCAGCGTGTTCTCCAGCGAGCGGAAGGGATGCTCGGCCGGCAGCGGCTCCACCTCGAAAACGTCGATGGCGGCGCCCGCGATGCGCCTCGAACGCAGCGCGTCGATCAGCGCCGCCTCGTCGACGATGGGACCTCGTGACGTGTTCACCAGGTAGGACGTCGGCTTCATCAGCGCCAGCTCGCGCGCGCCGACCAGGCCACGGGAGCGGTCGCTGAGCACGAGGTGGATGGTCAGCACGTCGGCCTGTGAGAACAGCTCATCCTTCGATACCAGCCTTGCGCCGGCGGCATCGCAGCGTTCCTGCGTCAGGTTCTGGCTCCAGGCGATGACCTCCATGCCGAACGCCTTACCGACCTTCGCGACCTGCGAGCCGAGGTTGCCGAGGCCGCAGCAGGCCAGCGTGGCGCCGGCCAGTGTCGGCCCGATGGTCGACTGCCAGCCGCCGGCGCGCACGTTGCGGTCCTCTTCGGCAATGTGACGCAGCAGGCCGATGATCAGGCCCCAGGTCAGCTCCGCCGTCGCCGTCGGTTGGCCGCTGGTGCCGCTCACGACGATGCCGCGCTCGCGCAACGCTGCCATGTCGAACGATGCGTTGCGCGCGCCGGTCGTAACCAGCAGCTTGAGGTTCGGCAGTCGCTCGACCAGGCTGCGCGGGAACGGCGTGCGCTCTCGCATCGCGACGATAACGTCGTAGGGCTCCAGGCGCGCGACCAGCGCTGCTTCGTCCGAGATGTGATCGCGGAAGCTCTGCACTTCCGTGCCGGCGGGCAGACTGCCCCAGTTCGCCTTGGAAAGCGCGATGCCCTGGTAATCATCAAGCACTGCGACCCTTGTCATGTTCTCGCTGTCTCCTTCTAAACTCGCGCCGGTGCTAGCATGAGGCCGTCTCGATTCCGTCGCCTGCCCGGTGCTTCGGCCGGTTCAAACCAGCCCGAGCGTCGTCACCTACGTTTCGAGACGCCTGCGGTCCGTTGTTCACAGAGGAGTCTAGAAGATGATCTACGAGATACGCATCTACGACGCCGCGCCCGGCAAGCTACAGGCCCTGAACGACCGCTTTGCCAACATCACGATGGGCTACTTCGACAAGCACGGCATCAAGCAAATCGGCTACTGGACAGACGTCATCGGCATCAGCGGCCGCCTGACCTACATCGTGGCGTTCAACGACCTCGGCCACCGCGAGAGCGCCTGGGCCTCGTTCGGCGCCGATGCGGACCGCATCAAGGCCTTCGCCGAGACTGAAAAGGACGGCCCGCTGGTGGCCCGCGTCGAGAACCGCATCATGCGGCCGACGTCGTACTCTCCGTTGCAATAGAACGGATCGAGCTCCCGCCCCGCACCTCTAGCCTCCGAGTCGCCACGAGCGGCGGAATGCCGTGACCGCCGCCCGCAAGCGCAATCGACGTCCTGCGCGGCCGCCGCAAGCTCTACTACGGCTGGTGGATGCTCGGCTCCGCTGTTCTGGCCGTGATGCTGGGCAGCGGGGTCTCGTTCTGGGCCTTCGGGCTCTACGTCTCGCCGCTCGAGGACCAGTTCGGCTGGTCGCGCGCCGATGTCTCGCTGGGCTTCTCGTTCGCGCTGCTGGCCGCAGGACTGTGCGGACCCCTGGTCGGCGCCTGGATCCAGAAGCGCGGCGTGCGCTCCGGCATCATGGCCGGCGCTATCGTCACGGGGCTGACCTACGTCCTGCTCGCGACAACGCACACGCTGTGGCAGTGGTACCTCTACAACGCGATCAACGCCGCCGCGCGCCAGTTCATGTTCATCATCCCGTTTCAGACGCTGATCACGCGCTGGTTCGACCGCAAGCGCGGCCTGGCGCTGAGCTTCCTGGGCTCCGGCTTCTCGCTGGGCGGGCTTCTCGTGCTGCCGCTGATGACGGTCGTAATTTCGGTGGTCGGCTGGCGCGGCGCCTTCGTCTTCTCGGGCGTGGTGCTGACGCTGATCTACCTGCCCATCGGCCTGCTGATCGTCAAGAACCACCCCAGCGACATCGGCGAGCACCCCGACGGCGAAGCGCCCGTCGACCGCAGCGTGCAGCCCGCGACGACCGTCGGCCTGACATTGTCTGAGACGCTGCGCCAACCGCTGTTCTGGGTCATCGCGGCTGGGCTGATGCTGTTCCTCTACGGGCTGTTGGGCTGGCAGGTGCACCAGGTGCCGTTCTTCCAGTCGCGAGGCTTCTCACGTGGCACGGCCGCGTTCATCGTCTCGCTCTCGGCCGGGCTGGGCATGCTCGGGCGGCTGACCATGGGCCTCGTCGCGGACCGATTCCCGCGCTTCGAGGTCGCGATCATGGGCCTCTCGCTCGTGCTGATCGCCGGCGTCACGACCCTGCTGGTCAGCACGTCGTGGCCGGCGATCGCCCTGTTCCTCGCGTTCTGGATCGTCGGCACCAGCGCCGGCCCGATCGTCGAGGCGCTGGTTCTGACGCGCGCGTTCGGCGTCGTGAGCTTCGCCAGCATCTTCGGCGTCATCGTCGTAATCGAGATGCTTGGTCAGATAACGAGCCCGACTGCTGCCGGCTACATCTTCGACCGAACGGGCTCCTACGACGGCGCCCTGATCATGTTCATCTGCACCTGGGCCGCCTGCTTCGTGCTGTTCGGCATTGCCTCGCGCATGCGTCAGCCGGTGCGTGCTCTTCTGGAGCAGCGCGAGCGAGAGCTAACGGCGGCCAACGTGAGGCACTGAGTCGCAATCAGAGCAGACACCGGGTAGAAATCGACGGTACGCCTCGGCATGCACGAGAGGGACCTCGGCATGACGAACGCGTACTTTGGCCCGTCTCAAAGTCGAAGGTTCATTGACTAGTTATCGGTGGTTGCTTACGATTCGGGCGTCGTTAGCGCAGGGAAGCATGTGCGCTTGCGACCCTCGAGACCACGGGCGTGTCTCGAGTGGGAGACGCGGAGGACGAAATGCGCTTCTTGCTCGGCTTCATTATCGGCGTCGTCGTCGGCTTCGGCGTCACGACGGTAATCGCCAACAACCAGCAACAACACCAGCACGAGCACTAGGCCGAAACGACTGTTCCATGCATACCGTCGGCATGGCGGGCGCAGGTTGTGCGGCTACGCAAAGCGGTTGCCTCCCCGGAGGCGACCAGCGCACGCTGCCGCCGCGCTAGCCGTCTAGGCCAGCACCTTGTGCAGGAACAGGTCGACGAGCCTCGCGTCCAGCTGCGTGCCCGCGGCCTTGACCAGGCGCTCGCGGGCCTCTCTGCCCTCGGCGCGCGGCCGGTACGGACGGTCCGACGTAATCGCCACGAACGCGTCGGCGACGGCCAGGATGCGAGCCTCCAGCGGGATCTCGTCGCCGCTGCGACCCTCCGGGTAGCCGCGGCCGTCGATGCGCTCGTGGTGTGACACCACCCAGTCGGCCACCTCTTCGAGCCCGGCGATATCGGCGACGACGTCACGCGACTGAATCGTGTGCAGCTGCAGCGCCCCGAGCTCGTCGACGCTGAGGATGCCGGGTTTCGACAGCACGCGCTCCGGCATCGAGAGCTGCCCGACGTCGTGCAGCAGCGCCGCAACGCGGAGCTGCTTCATCCGTAGCTCCGGCAACTCGATCGCCCGGCCGATGCCCTCGGCGTAGGCCGCCACTCGCGCCGATACATTGTGCGTGAACTCGAAGCGTGAATCGACGAGCTTCGCGAAGCCCTCGGCCACCGTCACCAGCCTCGTGCCCTTGGGCTCGCGCAGCTGTGCGCTGCGAGCAGTCAGCTCCGCCACGAGGTCGCCCGAGAACAGCCCGAGCCAGAACGAGTCGCCGCTGCCGATACGCATTAGCGCATCGACGACGTCGATGTCCGTGACCTGGCCCGCAATCGACTTGAGCCAGTAGGAGAAGTTGCGTCGAGCCAGCAGCGGCGAACTCTGATCGATCAAGGCCTCGATGTGGTCGGCCAGGCCCACGATGCGCCCCAGCACCGGTATCTCGTCGCGCACCAGCCCGTCGGGGTAGCCCTCGCCGTCCCAGCGTTCGTGGTGCGTCGAGATCGCCTGCGCCACGTCCTCGGACAACCCGAGGTCGCGAGCGGCAAACGCGCCGAATGACACGTGCTGCGCTACGCCGTCGATGACGGCCGGGGAAACCTCGCCGAAGCCCGCGACGGCTTCTTCAGGTGTAAGCAGCGGTAGCGTCGAGAAGACGAGACGTTCGTCGCCGTGCGTGGCGCCGGCCACTCGTGCCCCGGCAGCGATCACGCCGATGTCGTGCATCAGACCGGCGTGACAGGCTGCGATCTGCGCTTCGCGGTCGAGGCCCAGCGCCCCGGCCAACGACATCGCGATGAACGCCACGCGGCGTGCATGCCCGGGCGTCCTGCCCTCAGCCAGGTCGATGGCAAGGCTGATCGGGCTGAGGATGGCACTAACTGAAAGCTGGGGGAGACGTTTTGGAGTAAGACGATCGCTGTGTTCGATCAATGCGTGCGTGCTGCCGGCTTCGCTCAAAACTACCACCTAAAGAACGAGGACCCTGGAGATTGGTAGGCCTCGTACTTAGTATCGGCAGGCCCCCGGTTCGTTTGATGTGTTTCGAGCGGCAAAAAACAGACGGGGCGACGCTTTCGCGCCGCCCCGTTGTGGGCAACCTAAGAGGCCGCTGGGTCAGGCCGTAAACAGCGGCGCCAGCACCAGCGTAATCGTCGCCAGCAGCTTCACGAGCACGTGCAGCGAAGGGCCGGCTGTGTCCTTGAACGGGTCGCCGACCGTGTCGCCGACGACGGCAGCAGCATGCGTCGGAGAACCCTTGCCCTGGACGACACCGTTCTCGTCGACCAGCTGGCCGGCCTCGATGTACTTCTTGGCGTTGTCCCAGGCGCCACCACCGTTGTTCAGGAACGTCGCCACGATGATGCCGCCGATCGTTCCGACCATCAGAACACCGGCGACAGCCAGGTAGCCCGCGTGAGCCGCACCCGGCCCCACTTCGAGCTCCGAGACACCGTAACGGAAGATCAGCCCAACCACCGTCGGGAGGCCGACGGCGAGGATGCCGGGGGCAATCATCGCCTTGAGCGAAGCACGAGCCGTAATGTCGACGGCACGAGCGTAGTCGGGGCGCGAGGTGCCGGCCATGATGCCGGGGTCTTCGCGGAACTGACGCCGCACCTCTTCGATGATCGCGCCCGCGACGCGACCGACGGAGCGAATCGCCAGCGAGCTGAACAGGAAGACCAGCATGACGCCAAGCAGTCCGCCGACGAACACATCGACATTCGAGAGGTCGATCGGCAACACGGCGGTCAATGGCAGGTTGATCAGCTCCTTGACCTTGTCGAGGTAAGCGCTGAACAGCAGGAAAGCCGCCAGTCCGGCGGAAGCGACCGCGTAGCCCTTGGTGAGAGCCTTGGTGGTGTTGCCGACTGCGTCCAGGGAGTCCGTAATGTGGCGGGCACTCTCGGGCGCGCCGGAGAACTCGGTGATGCCGCCGGCGTTGTCCGTAATCGGTCCGAACGTGTCCATCGCCAGGATGTAGGCCGCGGACATCAGCATGCCCATCGTTGCCACGGCCGTGCCGTAGATGCCGGTCGTGAATGAGGGCAGCGTTGCGATGTGCGCGTGAGAGCCGAGCAGGAACGACGCGACCAGCGCGCCACCGATTGCGACGGCCGTAACCGCTGTCGTCTCGAACCCGACGGCCGTACCGATGATGATGTTCGTCGCCGGGCCGGTGCGCGAGGCCTGGGCAATCTCCTGGACGGGTCGCCATGAGCCAGCGGTGTAGTACTGCGTGATATAGACGAAGGCAATGCCGGTGATGAGGCCGACGATGCCGCAGAAGAAGAACCAGTACCAGGCGTCGCCCAGCAGCACCTTGGTGGCGATGAACAGACCAAGGATCGAGAGGCCGGTAACGATGTAGAAGCCGTAGTTCAGTGGCGTCATCGGGTCCTGGTTACCGTCTTCCTTGGTGAAGAACGGCACAGAGAGCAGGCCTATCGCCGCCGCGAAAACGCCGAACGACCTCAGGACCAGAGGGAACATGATCCAGGCGATGTCGCCCGTAACGGTGTAGATACCGACACCGAGGATCATCGCGCCGATGTTCTCGGCCGACATGGACTCGAACAGGTCGGCGCCACGGCCGGCGCAGTCGCCAACGTTGTCACCGACCAGGTCGGCCACGACGGCAGCGTTACGCGGGTCGTCTTCCGGAATACCGGCTTCGACCTTGCCTACAAGGTCGGCGCCGACGTCGGCTGCCTTCGTGTAGATACCGCCGCCCAGCTGCGCGAACAGCGCCACGAAGCTGGCGCCGAAGGCGAAGCCGACGATGAGGAACGGAGCGATCTGCGGCGGGTTACCGAGGATGTTGCTGTAGATGCCAAAGATCGAGGAGACACCAATCAAGCTCAGCGCAACCACGAGGAACCCGGAGACAGCACCACCGCGCAGCGACACCGTGACCGCCTCCTTGAGGCTGTTCTGTGCTGCCGCCGCGGTACGGACGTTAGACCGCACCGAGATGTACATACCGATGTAGCCTGCGAGGCCGGAGCAGAACGCGCCCACAAGGAACGCGATGCCTGTCATGAGGCCTTCGCTGCCGGGACTGACCAGCCGCTGGCCGTACTCGACGGTGCCGCCGTTGTTGACGATCTCTTTGACGCCGTCCGAGGTCAATCCAACTATCAGACCTATGGCCACGGCGGTCAGCAAAGCGAAAATCGCGATCGTGCGGTACTGCCGGCTGAGGAACGCCATCGCGCCCTCGAAGATCATGCCGCCAATCTCCTGCATGCCGGCCGTGCCTGCGTCCCGGCCGAGCACGTCTCGTGCCAGCCAGAGCGCGAACAGCACCGCTACCGCGCTCGCTACGGGAATTAGCCAGGTTAGCTCCAACTCTGTCTCCTTGTCAGAACGTCTCTCCGCCCAAGCTTCATAACTCGAGAAAAGCTGGCGCTTGGCCGAAACTTTTCACAGCAATATAACCCGCGATCTCTTAACGAAAAAGTAACTTCACAACGTCATTAAGCGATTTGTCCCGGGATTGGCCAGCAAGCGCCATCGTAGGCGGCATTTTCATGACCACTTTCGAGCCTTGCCACTATGCCCCGAAACAGCCTTGCGATCTAGCGGTTTCTAAGAAAATCGTCGAACGAGCAGTCGACGAGTCGGACAGAGTCCCATTGCAGGCTCTCTCGCAGCGCTTTCATACGGCAACGATGCGTGTTGGCGAGATCAAGAGAGCTTATTTTCGAAGCGCGCCAGCGTCTGCTCCAGGTCGCGTTGTCGCACCGCCAGCGTCAAATCACCGCGCGTACGCTCCAGGATGGCGCGCGTGTTGTCGGTGCTGCGTCGCAGGCCGCCCGTCATGCCGTCGGGGTAGTCGAAGGTCACGAGGATGCCGTACACCTCTTCCATCACCGAGAGGCATTCCTCGCAACGCGCCACGTCACCGCCGCGCAGCGTGTCGAGCAGGTAGCGCCGCAGTTCCCCCACGGCTTCGGCCAGCCCGTTGAGGTACGCCGGCAGGTCGACGTCGAGGTCTTCCGGCCTCGGCAGCTTCTCCTGGTTTGCGATGAACGCCAGCGTCAGGCGCGCCTCCGCGTACTCCTTCTCTGCGTCGTGCACGAAGCCGGCGTAGCGAATGTCCTGGTGGTCGCGCAGCGCCTGCTTCGCTTCCGCAAGTAGCGTGCCGGCCTTGCCCGAAAGCTCCCCCGCCAAAGCGAAGTCGCCTCGATGCACCGCCCGGATCGAATTCGCGGAGTTGCGGATCGCGTCGCGGCAGCGGCCGATACCGGCTTCACGCGCCGTGTTCTTGGCGGCCAGCGCCCTGGACGCGGTCTCGGCCAGCGAGTTGATCTCGGGGATCAGGCGTTGCGTGATGTCGCTCCGACGTTAGAAATCGTCATCGTGATCATCGTCATGGTAGTCGTCGAAGTCGGATTCGAGCGACTCGCCGCGCTCGAGGCGATTGATCATGTCGTCGAACTCGGGGCCGGCCTCGTCGCCCATCTCGGCCTGCATCTGGCGTGCCCAGGCGGCCATAGCACGTGGGTCGTTCTCGTCCAGCGAGCCCAGGTCATCGAGGCCGGCGCCACCGCTCGGACGCAGCACCGCAAACTTCGACATGAGGCGTTGCAGGTCTTCGCTGCCGCAGCGCTGACAGCGGCCGTTGACTTCGCTGTTCATCGAACGCACGAACACGCTGACGCGGGCTCCGCAGGCCTTGCAGCTGAACTCGTACACCGGCATGACGCGATTATAGTGCAGAGGACAGAGTGCAAAGTACATCCGGCCCAACCTTCACGGGGCCGTTCGATCCCTGCTCAACGCCCCGGCCGCTACGTAGCGACGACCAGGTACGACCCGTCACGAAAGGCCACTCGCCCCGAGGCACTGCAGTCTGTACTCTGCACCCTGAAACACCCCTGAAACACCGATGGGAGGAAGCGCATGAAGGGCCTGACGGAGCGCGTGGCCATGATCACCGGCGCGAGCCGCGGCATCGGAGCGGCGACGGCGCTCGCGTTCGCCGAGGCCGGCGCCGACGTAGCCATCAATTACCACTCGAACCGTGACGCCGCCGAGACCGTCGCCGATCAGGTGCGCGGCTTCGGGCGTCGCGCCGAGGTATTCCAGGGCGACATCCGCAGCTTCGACGACTGCAAGCGCATGACCGAAGCCGCGCTGGCCGCCTTCGGACGCGTCGATATCCTGGTCAACAACGCCGGTATCGGCTACGAGACCTACGGCACCCCCTTGCTCACCGAGCTCGATCCGGCCGACCTGCAGCACTACCTCGACTACAACACGTTGGGTTGTCTTTATATGTGCAAGCTGCTCGTACCGCAGATGCGCGCCCTGCCACGCGGCGACGTCGTCATGGTGTCGTCGTTCTCGGCGCAGGCCATGCGCGCGCGTATGGGGGCTTACAGCATCTCGAAGGCCGGCATGGAGGCGATCGCGTTCACGCTGGCGAAGGAAGAGCGCGAGCACGGCATCCGCGTCAACATCGTAGCGCCCGGCCTCGTCGATACCGACATGGGCGACGGTTTCCTCGGCAGTGTCGGCAACACGGACAAGCAGGCTTACGCGGAGCACGCACCCTTCGGCTTCATTTGCCAGCCGCGCGACATTGCAGGCGCCATCCTCTACCTCTGCTCGGAAGAGGGACGCTACGTCACCTGCCAGCGCATCACGGTCAACGGCGGCGGGTATTAGCTACAAGCTGCAAGAGACACGGGCAGGCCAGTCAATCGGATACACGACGCATGCAGAAATTGCAGCTTGCAGCTTGGAGCTTTCAGCCTGTAGCTACGCGTCGTCCTCGATGGCGTTCTCGATCTGCTCGACGCGCAGCACGCGCCCTTTGACGTCCAGCTCCAGCGCTACGACGTCGACGCGTGGGTTCGGCGGTGCGTCCGGGTGGTCCTGCAGGTACTGCGCCACCGCCGCTCGCACGTGCGATGCCTTGCGACCCGTAATCGACTCCTCCGGAGTGCCGAAGCTGCGTCCCTGGCGGCTGCGCACCTCGACGAACACGAGCTCGTCGCCGCGCTGCGCGATTATGTCTACTTCCCCCTCGCGCGTCGCGTAGTTGCGCTCGAGGATCTCGTAGCCCTTCGACTCGAGGTGCGACGCCGCAACGCGCTCGCCGAAGTTGCCGAGCCGGCGCGAGCGCTGGCGGCTATCGCGTGGCAATGGCAACCTCCTCTACGCGACGGCCGCGGCGCGCCACGGCGCCCCAGCTGCGGCGGTGCTGCGCGCAGAGACCGTACAGCTCGATTTGCTTCAGGTGGTACGGCGTCGAGTAGCCCTTGTGCGATCCGAATCCGTACATCGGGTAGTACGAGTCGAGGTTCGCCATCACGGCGTCGCGCGCCACCTTGGCGACGATCGACGCTGCGGCAATCGAGGCGCAGGTCGCATCACCGTCGACGATCGCCTGCTGCGGTGCAGGCCAGTCCGGCAGGCGCGACGGCCCGTCGATCAGGACGTGCTCGGCCTGCAGTGGCAGACGGCTCAAGGCTCGCATCATCGCGACTCGATTCGCTTTCGTGATTCCCCATGCGTCGATCTCAGCCACAGAGGCCCAGCCGATACCGTAGGCCGGCGCTTCGGCGCGCACCACCTCCGAGAGGCGTTCACGCTCGGGCGCCGTCAGCACCTTGCTGTCCCTGACCTCGCTCAGCCAGCCCGGACGGGCCTTCGGATCGAGGATTACGGCGGCGGCGTACACGGGACCGGCCAACGGACCGCGTCCCACCTCATCCACTCCGGCGACGTAGCGACAGGGACCAGCCCAGAGGGCTTCTTCCACTGACGTGGACGGCAGCGGTCGGGGGCCAGCCGTCATCTTGGCCGCAATAGTAGCACTTCTCACGTAGCTTCAGGCTTCGAGCCGAAAGCTTCAAGCTGAAGGCTACAAGCTTCAAGGTGTCTGAACATCATGGTGTCGGAGGGATCAGAAGGAAGGCTTCGTCCCGCCCTCTGGCCTGGAGCGTGCAGTTTTGAGCTTGCGGCTCCCGCGAGCGCTATCATCTTCACAAACTTCCCGCTCATTATTCCCGCTTGTTAAAAGGAGAGACACATGCCTATCGTCCACGTGGAAATGTGGCCCGGACGCACCTACGCCCAGAAACAGGAGCTCGCCAAGGCGATCACGAAGGCCATGGTGGACATCACCAAGACCGCTCCGGAGGCGACGATCGTCATATTTAGTGACGTACCCAAGGAGAATTGGGCTCAAGGCGGCGTCCTCTCATCCGAAACCTAAGAAGTAAGCATCGCAGCGCAGCCGCACCCACTCTGCCATTCGGACCCTTTCGGCACGACATTCGCCGCTAGTAGACGATAAGCAGGCTTGCCAGGCGGGCGAATGCTATACTTGTGCAAAGTCCTAAGTCGGGCAAGATCGCGGCTTCTCACAAAGTGCGTAACTTCACGAGTGTGAGCGCGTTTACCTGGTAGAGGGGTGAAATGGGTTCACGCTGGATGCGTAACAGCTTCGTTTATTTGATGATCCTGGTGGCGGTCATCGCCATCGTGGTCGTCTTCTTCCGTCCTGGGTCTACATCGACCCAGAAGATGGATATCAGCCAGGTCATCACCGACGTGAAGGCCGGCAACGTCGACAAGATCGAAGTCAGCGGCGATACGCTCAACGTAAAGCTGAAGAACGGGACGGAGTACGACTCCCGCAAGGAGAGTGGCTCCAGCCTGCTGACCATTCTCAGCGACAACAACGTCGACGCCTCGCAGCTGCCGCAGGTCGACGTCAAGTCGCCGAGTCAGTTCGGCGATTGGCTCGGTCTGCTGCTCCAGTTCCTGCCCATCCTGATCTTCATCGGGCTCATCCTCTTCATGATGAGACAGGCCCAGGGGTCCAACTCCCAGGCCATGAGCTTCGGCAAGAGCCGGGCCCGCATGTTCACGGCCAACAAGCCCTCCGTCACCTTCGTCGACGTCGCTGGCGTGGATGAACCGAAGGAAGAGCTGCAGGAGGTCGTCGAGTTCCTCAAGTACCCCGAGAAGTTCATCGCGCTCGGCGCGCGCATCCCGCGTGGCGTCCTGCTCGTGGGCCCTCCCGGTACCGGTAAGACGCTGCTCGCTCGCGCAGTCGCCGGCGAAGCAGGCGTCCCCTTCTTCTCGATCTCCGGTTCCGAATTCGTCGAGATGTTCGTCGGCGTCGGCGCCTCCCGCGTGCGTGACCTGTTCGACCAGGCCAAGCGCAACGCCCCCTGCATCGTCTTCGTCGACGAGATTGACGCGGTCGGCCGCCAGCGCGGCGCCGGCCTCGGCGGTAGCCACGACGAGCGCGAGCAGACCCTGAACCAGATCCTCGTCGAGATGGACGGCTTCGACACGAACACCAACGTCATCGTGATCGCCGCCACCAACCGGCCCGACATTCTCGACCCGGCGCTGCTGCGGCCCGGCCGCTTCGACCGCCAGGTGATCATCGACGCCCCCGACGTCAAGGGCCGCGTCGCAATCCTCGAAGTGCACACCAAGGGCAAGCCCCTGGACAAGGACGTCGGCCTCGACGTCCTCGCCAGGCGCACCCCCGGCTTCTCCGGTGCCGACCTCGCAAACCTGGTCAACGAAGCCGCGATCATGGCCGCGCGCGGTAACAAGAAGCGCGTCTCCATGCCCGACTTCGAAGAGGCCATCGACCGCGTCATGCTTGGGCCCGAGCGCAAGAGCCGTGTCCGCAGCGCCCGCGAGAACGAGATGGTCGCCTATCACGAGTCCGGTCACGCACTCGTCGCCTACAAGCTCGAGGGCTTCGACCCCCTGTTCAAGATCACCATAGTCTCGCGTGGTATGGCCGGCGGTTACACGCAGGCCCTGCCCGAAGAGGACCGTCACCTCAACACGCGCTCCTACCTGGAGAAGATGCTCGCCATGATGCTCGGCGGCCACTCGGCCGAGGAGGCCGTCTTCGGCGAAATGTCGACCGGCGCCAGCGATGACATCAGCAAGGCGACTCACATCGCCCGCGCCATGGTCACCCGCTACGGCATGAGCGAGCGCCTGGGGCCGCGGACCTTCGGTCGCAAAGAAGAGCTCGTCTTCCTCGGCCGCGAAATCTCCGAGCAGCGTGACTACTCAGAGAAGATCGCCGAGGAGATCGACGACGAGGTGCGCCGCATCATCGAGAACGCGCACGCCCTCGCCCGCCAGATCATCCGCGACAACCGCCTCAAGCTCGACCACCTGGCTAAGCGACTCATGGAAGTCGAGACGCTGGAAGGCGACGTGCTGCTGGCCTTCATGGCCTCGCCGACCGACAGCGACGACGAGCCCCCGGCCGCTCAGGAGCCCGTGGCGCCGCCGCCGCCGCCCTCTACCGAGCCCGATTCCCGCGAGGACGAGCAGCCGCGCGGTATCCCGCGACCAGGACTCGCCTGGGGCGGTTAGCCACCGACAACCCACCGACAGGAGGAGGCCTTTCGAGGCCTCCTCTTCTTTTCGTCGCACCCCTCAGTGGACTACTCTGCTTGCCATGATGCGCATCCGCGACGCCGCTGCCTCTGAAGCCACCCACATCGCCGAGCTGCATCACGCAGCCGTCTTCGCCGCCTACGCCACGATCTACGGGCCGTCATGGACGCCCAGGCCGCTCGAGCAGCGCCTCGAGACCTGGCGTCGCAACCTGGAGCCCGGCTCCGGCATCGATACGCTGATCTGCGAGGAAGGCGGCCTCATCGTCGGCTTCGCCGGCCTCGGGCCCAACCGTGATCAACTCGGCGACTCGGTAGGCGAGATCTACACGCTCTACGTCCACCCGGACCGCTGGCGCAGCGGCATCGGGACCTCACTACTCGCCGCGGCGGAGAACCGCCTCGTCGGCCGCGGCTTCACCGCTGCGGCGCTCTGGACCCTGGAGCACAACCACCGCGCCCGGCGCTTCTACGAGCGCCACGGCTGGCGTCCCGACGGCGCCAGCGTCCCGGACGACGACGACCCGAGCATCTCAGAGGTGCGCTACAGGAAACGTCTCGTTCTGTAGCGATCCTGAGCTTCACCTGCAGCCTGTCTCTGCGCCGTCCCGCGTTGACCGGCCGTGATTTACTCTGTCGGAGCCATGCTGATCCGCGAAGCCGTAACCGCCGACGCCGATGCCATCGGCCGCCTGCACCTGCGCGGCTGGACGAAAGGCTACGCCGGCATCGTTCCGGACGAGTACCTCGCCACGCTTTCGCAGCGACGCAGCACGATGCAGTGGCTGCAGGGGCTGGCGGACATCACGCGACCGCAGACCATCGTCGCGGTGGACGACGACGACAGAGTGTATCGGCTTCGCCACCTTCGGCCACAACCGCGAGGGCCTTGGCCTCGAGACCGGCGAGCTGCACGGCCTCTACGTCGACCCCGACCTCTGGAGTCAGGGCATCGGCGGCGCCTTGCTGACCGAAGCAGAGGCCTTGCTGGCGCGATCAGGCTTCGAGCGCGCCGTCCTCTGGACGCTCGCAGACAATCAGCGCACGCGTCGCTTCTTCGAGCAGCGCGGCTGGACCCACGACGGCGCTGCTCAGCAGCACGAATCGGGCGCCAGCGTCGTCCGATACGCCAGGCGCCTCGGCGAATAGCAGCCCGACGCCTGCCTGCGGCCCACGGGGCGGTCCCCCGTCGGCGACCCACCCTCAGATCCGTCTCGCGCAGTTCGCCGGCATGCCACTGGCCGGCACGCCGGTGGATTGACCGAATCCGCGCCGCACCCTACGATTCGGGTAATGAACAAACGCAAACGTGTCGCCTGGCAGAAGCACCGCCGCAAGGCAAAGAAGGCTGACGAGAAGCGCAAGGCCGCCAAGACCGCGCCTGCGACCACTGCTCGCTCCGCCGCGGCTGCCAGCGCCTGACCAACCGCCCCTGTAGTCTTCGAACCGGCCTGCCTCAGCGCAGGCCTTTTGAGCTTGTCCTAAAGTAGCCCAAGTCTCATGCACAGCCCGATCAGAGTTCCGATTATGAGGGGCTCGGCAAACAAGAACACGACTGCGAAAGGCGCCGCTCGCACCGCTGCTCGCCAGATGCTGCCGGACTTCGACGGCCAGCGACGCTGCGTCCACCTGTACGCAAGGATCAGCGGCCACGCGGAGCCTCCGAACGACAGCACGATGAGCGATAGCAACAGTAGTCCCGACAAAGGGCTAACGCAGCCTCATCACGCCAGCTGCCGTGGGACTGAATCCACACGCCTCGTAGAACGGAGCGAGACCATCCTCATAGTCGACGTGCAGCCACTCACAGCCCGCCGCCCATGAAGCTTCGGCTGCGCGTCGCACCAACTCGCGGCCTATGCCACGATGCCGATACTCCGGCTCAACGCGCGGATCTAGCAGAAACGCGTGGTCGCGCCCATCCCAGGCTACGTTCGCGAAGCCTACCAGGCGATCGTCCGTGAAGGCGCAGACATAAGCCAGGCTATGTACCAGGACCGGCTGCCAGTCGCTGGTGTCGGGCGCCGTCTGCCACGACGGCCAGCCCGCGCTGAACAGAGCATTCAGCGCCTCGTTACTCAAAGGAGGGCTCAGCCGATACTCGATTTCGTCCTGCATTCGACGCAGCATAAGGCAGAAGGAGGAGGCTCTCGCCTCCTCCTTCGTGACGTTGAGCGTCCGTCCTCGCTACTTCGGCGGCAGCGTCGGGTCGAGCCAGAGGCTCGACCAGTACTGACCGAAGTCGGACGTGTTGTACGCCAGCCAGTTCTTCACCGTCGGCCAGGCCAGCTGGAAGCTCGTGTAAGAGCCGAGCTCCGTGATGAAGTACTGCTGCCCGCCGAGGTACTTCTGCAGATCCTTGGCGATTGACTTGCGCTTGCTGTCGTCAAACTCGGAGCGCATCGCCAGCGTCATCTGCTCCGCAGTCGGGTCGCCCGTGAAGGGCTGGCCCTTCGGCGTGCCCTTGCCGTCCTTGTCGAAGCCGTAGTACAGCGCGCCGCCCGTGTTGTACACGGCGTAGAGCATCTCGCCCGGGTCGGCCGGGTACGGCGTCAGACGGTAAGCCACGCCATCGAAGTAACCGTGGCTGTCGCGGAAGTTAGGCTGCCAGTTCGTCGAGTAGTTCTGCGCCTGTATGTCCAGCTTGAACGGACCGGCAGACGCCATGCCCTGCAGCGCCTCGACTGCCTTCGGGTATACGGGACCATACTCCGGCCCGCCGATTTGATTCGCGATTACCGGCACGCCGCCCGCGAAGCCGGCAGCCGAAGCAAGCTGCTTGGCAGTAGTCAAATCTAGCTTGTAATACTTGGCATTTTCGCCGAAGTCAGCACTCTGCGGGTCCAGCCACCAGCCCGCGTAGGCGGTCGACAGCGCCGAGCTGTTCCAAGCGCTCTGCACTGGTACACCCGCAGCCGCGAACTTCTTCACGTTACTGAAGGTATCGATGAACAACTGGCGGTCCATCGACATGGACCACGCCTGCCGCAGGCGCACATCTCGCATCGGCGTCTTGCCCGCCGGGTCGAATCCAAAGAACTGGGAAACTGACGTATTTAGCAGGTCAGTCTGGTACAGCAGCAGGTCTTTCACGTCGGTCTTGGTCGGCAGGATGTCGTCCGATGTGACCGTGTAGGTGTGCAGGCCGCCTGCCTTGAGCTGTGCCAGGCCAGTCGCGTACTCCGAGACGATCGGAACGTTGATCACGTCGGCGAACGACAGCGACTTATCGTAATAGTTCGGGTTGCGGCTGTACGTGAACGACGACGACGGCGTGTAGTTCGAGAGATAGTACGAGCCACCGCCAATCGGGTTGCGTCGCTGATCGACCTGGCCGTCTGATTCCTTCGGGAAGATGAAGAAGTAGCCGCTCGTCTGGTTCGCTAGGCTCGACAAGATCGACGAGATCGGCGACTTCAGCTTGATCGTCACCGTGCTGGCGTCCGGAGCCGTCAGATCGAGGATCGGTGCGTTTGCGTTTACCGAGTTCGCCAGGTCGCTGCGGCTGGTGCCGTTCTGTATCCAGCGCCCCCAGCTGTAAACGACGTCGTTCGCGTCGAGGTTGCGGCCGTTAACCGGAGCAACCTGCGGCATACCGGCGTTCTTGCGGATCTTCATGGTCAGCGTCAGCTTATCGGGCGAGAACTCCCACGATTCCGCGAGGTCGCCGATGATCGTGCCGTCCGCTCGGTCGATGTTGCCGGGCTTCACCTTGACGAGCCGGTTGAAGTTGAGCAACACCTGCTGCGCGTCGGCGAAGCTCAGGACCTGCGCATCAAAGTTCGGGATGTCGGCCGTGACCGAGAACTTCAGCGTGCCGCCCTTCTTGGCCTGCGCCGTCGTGTTCACCGGCTTCGTCAGCAACCCGGACGTCGCGCCCGTGGCGCCTGTCGCTCCGCTGGCACCCGTCGCGCCTGTGGCGCCGCTCGTACCGGTCGCCGCGGTCGATCCGCTCGCGCCAGAAGCTGCGCTGGCCCCGGAGGAACCTGTACTGCTCTTGTTGTTGTTCGAGCTGCCGCCACAAGCCGCCAGGAAAGCAGCACCCAGAGCCGTCGCGCTGGACGCGGCCAGCGTTCGTCGCCGTGATACGCGGCGCAGCAGCACCTTGGACCAGTAGTCAGTCGCCATCTCCCCTACATCCTTCCCTACTAATTATTCTTGTATTCTATGGGCGCATATAGACTACACGCGTTCTTGGCGATTCTCCACCCGACGATCCCTGCAATGCAAGCCATTCGTAGGGGTATTTTCAACAAGTTGACAGTCACGAGGGTTTTTCGAATAGCTTCCTTAGATGGCCGACACAAAAGAAGAAGGGGCGCCATCTGTGGCGCCCCTTCTTCTTTTAGGGTCGTTGTCTGCTGAGGACGACTCAGGCCAGCGGCGCCTGAGTGGCGTCGACCCAGTATCGCTGCCAGAGGAAGCCCCACGAGAGGCCGTTAAACACGCTGAAGTTGCGCGCCGCCGGCCACGCCACGTTGAAGCCGGTGGCCGAGGCCAGGGCGTGGTAGAAGTACTGCTTCTGGCCGAGGTACTTCTGCAGGTCGATGGCGTACTGGATGCGCTTGGCGTTATCGAACTCACTGCGCATCTTGCTGGTCAGGTCGTCGCAGGTCGGGTCGCCCACGTACGGACCGTCCTTCGCCGCGATACCCTTGCCGTCCGGATCGAAGCCGTAGTTGAGGCTCCCGTCCTTGTTGTACAGGGCGAACAGGCCGTCGCCCGGCTCTGACGGTACGGGTGTGAGACGGAAGGCGATGCCTTCGAAGAAACCGTGCGAGTCGCGGTAGTTCGGGTTCCAGTCCGCCACCTGGTGCTGCACTCGATTGAGCTTGAACCCCGCGTCCGCTGCCATTCCCTCGATAACCTCGATTTGTGGCGCGTAAGCGAGGCCGTAGTTGGTGCCGGCTGCTTCGTGCGAGTCGCAGCTGACGCCGTTGGGGAAGCCGGCCGCCGAGAGCAGCTTCTTGGCTTCCGCGATATTGAACTGGAAGAACTTGCTGTTGTCGCCGAAGTCCTTGCTCTGTGGGTCCAGGTACCAGCCTTTGTAAGCCGCCGGCTGGACGGCCGAGTTCCAGGCAGTGTCTACCTGAAGTCCGTCCGTTTTGAACTTGCTCACGTTGGCGAAGGTGTCGAGGTACAGCTCACGGTCCATCGCCATCGAGAATGCCTGGCGCACGCGCTCATCGCGGAACGGTGACTTGTCGGAAGCCTGGAAGCCGTAGAAGATCGAGACGCCAACGTTGGCGATGTCCGTCTGGTACAGGCCGATCTTCGGCGCGTCCTTCTTCATCTGCACCACGCTATCGGGCGAAATGGCGGCGTAGTGCGTGTAGATATTCCCCGCGGTAAGCTGCGCGATCACCTGTGACGCTTCAGTGATGATCGGCGTCTTGATCGTCTGCGGGTACGCCTTCTTCTCGTAGCTGTTCGGGTTGCGCTCGTAGGTGAGCCCGACCGATGGCGTGAAGTTCGACAGGGAGTACGTACCGGCGCCGATCGGCGTGTTCCTCACGTCGAAGCCGCCATCGGCTTCCTTCGGCAGGATGAAGTACTGACCCTGTAGCTGCGAAGAGAACCCGGCCAGGATCGACGAGATCGGCTGCTTGAGCTTGATCTGGACTGTGTTCTTGTCGACACCCGTCAGCGAGAGCACCGGCGCTGCAGGGTTGACCGCGTTCACCAGGTCCTGCCGGTTGCTGCCCGTCGCCGCCCAGCGGTTCCACGAGAAGACGACGTCGTCCGCGTCCAGCTTGCGGCCGTTGACCGGGGCCTGGTTCGGCGGCGTACCCGCGTCGGTGCGAATCTTCATCGTCAGCGTCAGCTTGTCCGGCGAAAACTCCCACGACTCCGCCATGTCGCCCTCGATGGTGCCATCGCTGATCTGCAGGACGCCGGGCTTCACTGCCAGCAGCTTGTTGTAGATCAGCGAGATCGCGGCCGCCGCCGGTAGCGTCAGCAGGTGCGGGTCGAAGTGCGGCGGGTCGAGCGGGTTGTCCATGATCAGCGTGCCGCCGGCCTTGGCCCGCGCGCTCGTGTCCTCGCGCTTGGACAGAATGCCCGACGACGCAGCGCCGGTGGAACCGGTGGCGCCGCTGGCTCCCGTTGCACCCGTGGCGCCGGTAGCGCCAGTCGCCCCGGTCGGTGCTGCCGTCGTGGCAGTCGGCGCGGCGCCGGTGCTGCTGTTGTTGTTCGAGCTACCGCCGCACGCTGCCAGGAACGCGGCGCCAAAGGCCGTCGCACCGGTTACTGCCACGGTTCGCCTGCGTGAGACACGGTGCTGGAGGATTCTCGTCCAGTAGTTCGTTTCCATCAGCTCCCCCTTTTGAACCACCATCGCGGTTCCCATCGATCGCGTTTATCAACCTAACGGTTCTCGCGATTCTCTCCCAGGCAACGCCGAACTTCAAGCCCTTCGCAGGGGCTTTTTCAACATCTTTCCTTTTCAACCTGTTTATCGTGACTATGTTACGAGTTAGAAACTTAAATACAGAAATCCACTTCACTAGTTAGCTCGCCGGCTAAGGCTACATGTTGAGCACGTAGCCCCGGCCCCGTCGCGACCGCAGTGCGTTCGCGAGACCGATCTGCGTCAGCTTGGCACGCAGGTTGCGCATATGAGCCCGCAGCGGCGCCGGCGTACCGCTGCCCGGTACCGGCCCCCACACGGCCTCGATAGCCTCTGCCAGGGACACCTCGTTGGGGCGTCGCTGCATCAGCGTATCGAGCAGCTTGTACTCGGTGCGCGTCAGGCCTACCTCGCGACCATTGGCGATCGCGAGGCGTCGCGCCGGCATCAGACGCAGCGCCGGCTCACGCTCGCCCAACGCTGCCGCCAGCGCGCTATCGAGCTCATGCGCCGAGACGGGCAGCGCCAGGCTGCGACGCAGTCGTGCGTCGTCTAGGCCGATGCCTACCACTGGCTTCGAGCCGCCGTCGCTGAGCACGCTGAGCACGTCTCGGCCCAGAACGCTGCCGTCCAGCAGCGCCACGTCCCACGCCACTCGGTTCGCGACTCCGAGCGCGGCCAGCGGCCGCTCCAGCGCCAGGACGCAGTGCCCGGCGCCGCGCAGGTGTCCCATGCAAGCCTCGCGCAGCTCGGCGGCGCCGACGGCGAAAAGGACAGTGACCATCAGGACTGAGACACAGGGCAGGGTTCGGAGTGCAGAGACTTCGTCGCGCATACTCCGGCGACGTCGCGCGGAGACCTGCCCTGCGACTGACGAGAGCATCTCCTCCTCACGAGGAGCGCTGCGACCGCCTGCACTCTGAACTCCGCACTCTGCCCTGTGTCTAGCACCCTTGTTCTCATTTTGGCTCGGCGCTAGAATAGAGCCCTATCGAATACTTTGCCTAGCCCCCTGGAACCCTCGGTGACACCTTGCCTTTAGACGCCATCGTTGTCCGCGGTGCCCGCGAACACAATCTGAAAAACATAGACGTGACGATCCCGCGCGACCAGCTGGTCGTGATTACCGGGCTCTCCGGCTCCGGTAAGAGCTCGCTTGCCTTCGACACGATCTACGCCGAAGGTCAGCGCCGTTATGTCGAGTCGCTCTCGGCCTACGCGCGGCAGTTCCTCGGCCAGATGGAGAAGCCCGACGTCGATTACATCGAGGGCCTCTCGCCAGCGATCTCGATCGACCAGAAGGGCGCCAGCCGCAACCCGCGCTCGACCGTCGGCACAGTAACCGAGATTTACGACTACCTGCGATTGCTGTTTGCGCGCGCCGGAAAGCCGCATTGCCCGGTCTGCGGACGCCCCATCGAGCAGCAGACCGTGCAGCAGATCGTCGACTCGATCCTCGACATGCCCGCCGGCAAGCGCATCATGCTGCTCGCGCCGGTGATTCAGGACCGCAAAGGCGAGCACCAGGGCGTCCTCGAAGACGCGCGCAGGGCCGGCTTCGTCCGCGTGCGCGTCGACGGCACCGTCCACGACCTCGGCGACAAGATCACGATGGACCGCTACAAGAACCACTCCATCGAGGTCGTCGTAGACCGCCTGATCACGGAAGGTCGCGTTTCTCACAATCAAACAATCAATCAATCAAACTCCGCTGACGGCGAAGACGCCGAGCCCTCGACCGCGACCTCGACCAGCCGTCTCGCCGACTCCGTCGAGACCGCGCTCAAGCTCGGCTCCGGCGTCATGCGCGTCACCATCGAAGGCGAAGACGAGCGCCTCTACTCAGAGCACCTCTGGTGCCCCTACGACGAGCTCTCGTTCGGCGAGCTGGCGCCGCGCAACTTCAGCTTCAACAGCCCCCACGGCGCCTGCCCGGACTGCACCGGCCTCGGCGTCAAGATGGAGATCGACCCCGATCTCGTCATCCCGAACAAGAACCTCAGCATCGCCGAGGGCGCCATCGTGCCCTGGACACGCTCGGCGGCGATCAGCGGCTGGTACTTCCGTCAGCTCGAGAGCGTCGCCAAGCGCCACGGCTTCAGCGTGCGCGCCCCCGTGCGCGAGCTGTCGCCGGAACAGCTCAACGTCGTCCTCAACGGCGACACGGACCCCGTCAGCGTGCGCTTCGAGGGGCGCAACGGCCATCACCACAGCTGGGACACGAAGTTCGAGGGCGTCGTCAGCAACCTGGCGCGCCGCTACAAAGAGACCGACTCCGAGTACATGCGCCAGGAGTTCGAGCGCTACATGGCGACGGTGCCCTGCCCCACCTGCAAGGGCGCCCGCCTCAAGCCCGAGTCGCGCTCGGTGCGCGTCGGCGACAAGAACATCACCGAGACGACCGCGCTGAGCATCCTCGAGGCGCAGGAGTGGTTCGCCACACTCGCGAGCCCCGAGACGCCGCTCAACACGCGGCAGCAGGCCATCGCCTACCAGGTGCTCAAGGAGATTCGCTCCCGCCTCGACTTCCTGGTCGAGGTCGGACTCGACTACCTGACGCTGGACCGCGGCACCGCGACGCTCTCCGGCGGCGAGGCCCAGCGCATCCGTCTCGCGACCCAGATCGGCTCCGGCCTGATGGGCGTGCTCTACGTCTGTGACGAGCCGACCATCGGCCTGCACCCCGCCGACGACGCGCGCCTCATCCGCACCCTGGCCCACCTGCGCGACATCGGCAACACGGTGATCATCGTGGAGCACGACGAGTCGATGATGCGCGCCGCCGACCACCTGATCGACATCGGGCCCGGCGCCGGCGTGCACGGCGGCGAGGTCGTGTCCCAGGGCACGCCCGAAGAGGTGATGCGCGACCCGAACTCCCTGACCGGCGCCTACCTCTCCGGCAGACGCCAGATCCCGATGCCGTCCGACCGCCGCGCCGGTAACGGCCACTTCATCAAAATCACCGGCGCCCGCGAGAACAACCTCAAGAACGTCGACGTCGAAATCCCGCTGGGCAAGTTCGTCTGCGTCACGGGTGTGTCCGGCTCCGGCAAAAGCAGCCTGATTACCGAGATCCTCTACAAAAAGTCGGCGCAGTACTTCTACCAGGCGCGCGACCGCCCCGGAGAGGTCGATTCGCTGATCGGCCTCGAGCACCTCGACAAGGTGATCGACGTCGACCAGTCGCCGATCGGCCGGACGCCGCGCTCCAACCCCGCAACTTACACCGGCATGTTCACGGCGATTCGCGAGCTGTTCGCGTCGGTGCCGGAGGCGCGTCTGCGTGGCTATCAGCCGGGGCGCTTCTCGTTCAACGTTAAGGGCGGCCGCTGCGAGGCCTGCCAGGGCGAGGGCTACATCGAGATCGAGATGCAGTTCCTGCCCGACGTGACCGTGCCGTGCGAGGTCTGTAAAGGCCAGCGCTACAACCGCGAGGCGCTGGAGATCCTGTTCCGCGGCAAGAACATCGCCGAAGTGCTGGCGATGACCGTAGACGAGGCGCTCGAGTTCTTCTCAGCCTTCACCAAGGTGCGCAGCAAGCTACAGACCCTGCAGGACGTAGGCCTCGGCTACATCACGCTGGGTCAGCCCGCGACCACCGTCTCGGGCGGCGAAGCGCAGCGCGTCAAGCTCTCGACCGAGTTATCGCGGCGCTCGACCGGACGCACGCTATACATCCTCGACGAGCCCACGACGGGCCTCAGCTTCGAGGACGTGCGCAACCTGCTCGCCGTGCTGCAGCGCCTCGTCGATGGCGGCAACACGGTCGTCGTAATCGAGCACCACCTCGACGTCATGCTCAACGCGGACCACATCATCGACCTCGGGCCCCAGGGCGGTTATCGCGGCGGGCAGATCATCGCGCACGGCACGCCGGAGCACGTCGCGCAGGACCCGGACAGCCTCACGGCTCGCTTCCTGCGCGGGGCCTTCGCCCGCCGCGCCATCGAGATCGAGCCCGGCGTCCCTACTGCAGCCGCGCCGAAGAAGGCGCCTCGCAAGCAGAAGGTCGCGTCGAAGGCCTGACGCGCTGCCGCGCTGCCTGCGGTAAAGAACTGGAGTCGTAGTGGAGAAGAATGAGCTGGGTGGTGGGCCCGGCAGGATTCGAACCTGCGACCAAGCGGTTATGAGCCGCCCGCTCTGCCGCTGAGCTACAGGCCCGTCGCTTCGAATCGTAGCATAGGGACTCGACTTGCCCTCGGGCGTCGGGAGCCCTACCACTACTCGCGTCGTCTCACATCGACATAGGCAAAGACACAGAGCAGCAGTTCGGCTCGGGCCTGATGCCTATTCCTTTGCCTATGCCCTACAGCAGCCTCGGCGCCTGCTCGCCGGGCTCCAGGCAGGACGGGTCGTCGTTCTTCACCGAGTTGACGCGCTGCGACACGGGCTTCGCGACGAGCAGCGAATCCGGCGCCGCCTGAAGTAGCGCCAAAAGGCGCTCCGGGTCGTCTTCCTGCGGGTCGAGCCACTCGTCGACGGCGTCGCCGGTCAGGATCACCGGCATGCGGTCGTGAACCGGCGCCACGACGTCGTTCGGCTGAGTCGTGATGATCGTGAACGTGCGCTGCCACTGCTCCGGCTGCGGCTGCCACGACTCGTACAGCCCCGCGAACAGGATCAACTGCCCGTCCTCGCGATGGAACCAGATCGGCTGCTTCGACGCACCCGCTCCCTGCCACTCGAAGAAGCCATCGGCCGGGACCACGCAGCGTCGTTTCGTAAACGCGTCGCGAAACGCGTTCGCGGTGCGAATCGTCTCGGCGCGAGCGTTGATCTGCGAGGCGGCACGCTTGGCGTCTTTGGCCCAGGCGTTGACGAGGCCCCACTTGGCGGGCATGACGCTGCGTTCTTCGAAGCGCATTCGCATGATCCAGTGCGAGTCGGTCGGAGCCACGTTGTAGCGAGGCCGGTACTCATTCGCCGGGATCTGCTCGATCGGCACGCCGAGCTCGGCAGCAAGCTGCTCGTGCTCGCGATAAGTCAGGGTGAATCGACCGCACATGTAGCTACAAGCTTAAAGCTACAAGCTTCAAAACGCTTTCCGGCTCCTGGGGCTTGAGGCTTGCAGCTTGAAGCTCGCTAGTCGAAGAACTTCTCTACGACGATGTCCTTGCGGTCGAAGCCGCGCTCTTTGACGGCGTACTCGGTGACCTGCTTGATCATCGCCTCGCTGCCGCAGAGGTAGATCTTGATGAAGTTGGGGTCGTAGGGCACGCCGGTTAGCTCCTCGAACGGGTGACGGTCGCGGCCTTCCAACTGCTGCGGCGTCGGCGCCAGCACAGCGGTGATGCGACCGCGCGGGTAGTGCCAGGGTGTGCCCGGCTCGCGGCTGAGGAACATGTGGTACTGGAACGAGGGGTACAGACGCCGATGGTCTTTGAATTCGTCCTGGTAGGCGAAGTCGGCCGGGTTACGCACGCCGTGCAGCACGATGCCCTTGCGTACGGAGGCCGCCCAGGGGTGCTCGCGGATGATCGGCACGCCGGCAGCAACGCCGGTACCCGTGAAGCCGAACACGGCGATACGCGTGTCCTTGGTGTCGAAGCGGAATGCGCCCAGCGTCGCCTGGCCCAGCAGAACGTTGTTCAGGACCGGGTTCGACTCGACTTCCTTCTCGACCACGTCCTCGAGCAGCAGCGAGACGTATGGGTAGCCCCGGACCAGCGTCTCGAGGTCCGCGTCGTCCTTCTGCAGCTTCGGCAGCTCGGTCGTGCTCTCGACGCCGGCGCCCAGCGCGACGTAGAACTCGAGAAAGTCCTCGTGCGGCGCCGAGACGATGCTGTAGGGTCGCACCGCGGTTCGCCCCGTCTTCGGGTTCTTCTTCCCCACCATTGCGAAGCTGCCAGGCGTCGTGTAGGCGAACCATTCGGGGCGTTCGAGGAAGAGACGGTAGTTCCAGGCCGACCGGATCGTCAGCTGACGCACCGGCACTTCCTGCAGGGCAAGCTTCTGAAAGCGGTTGTTGTACGAGTTATCCAGGAGTTCCCACGGGAAGTCTTTGCCGATCATCTCTGGCAGTGCTACCTGAACCTTTCTCCTGACCTCGGCGCCGTTGGTGACACCGTTGATCATTCTCTACGTCTATAGTTCGCTGATCGAATTATAGGGCTGGCCATTTCTATACGAAAGGGCCGTCTGTACTTTCCCTCATGTTACGATCAGGTCGATTCGTGAGCACGCAGCTTCATCTCGATCTGCCGTTTCAGCCGCCTTTGCAGCACATGCTCGCCAAGGCCGCCGACTCGATCCCGACGGGCGCCGGCTGGCTCTACGAACCGAAGTGGGACGGCTTCCGTGCCCTTGTATTCTTCGACGGATCCAGCGTCTACCTGCAGAGCCGCGACCTTAAGCCGCTCGGCCGCTACTTCCCCGAGCTCGAGGAGCTGCTACCGCAAACGCTGCCTGCGCCCATAATCCTCGACGGCGAAATCGTCATTGCACGCGGACAGGCGCTCGACTTCGAGGCGTTGCAGATGCGCATCCACCCAGCCGCGTCGCGCGTGCGTATGCTGGCGCAGCAGACGCCGGCGTCGTTCGTCGCCTTCGACCTGCTGGCCGTGCACGGCGAGGATCTGCGCGGCGCCGCCTTCGCCGACCGCCGCCGGCTGCTCGAGACCGCCCTCGCCGAGATCGAGCCGCCGGTCTTCCTCACGCCCTCGACCGACGACCCGGCTCTGGCTCAAGACTGGTTCGAGCGCTTCGAGGGCGCCGGCCTCGACGGCGTCGTCGCCAAGCGCATCGAAGACGTCTACCGGCCGGGACAGCGCGCCATGATCAAGATCAAGCACCTGCGCACCGTCGATTGCGTCGTCGCGGGCTACCGCTGGAACCGCGGCGAAGAGGGACGTTCCGTGGGCTCCCTGCTGCTCGGCCTCTACGACGACGCGGGCGTGTTACACCACGTCGGCCACACCTCGAGCTTCAAGGCGCAGGAGAAGCGCGACCTCGTCTCGTTCCTCGAACCGTACGTCAGCGACGACGACGCCGAGGGCTTCGGTCACGGCCGCACACCCGGCGCTCCGAGCCGCTGGACCGGCGACCGCGACATGACCTGGGTGCGTCTGCGCCCCGAGCTTGTCTGCGAGGTCACGTTCGACTACCTGCAGGGCCAGCCCGGACCCGGCGCCCGCTTCCGTCACGCCGCGACCTTCCGGCGTTGGCGTTACGACAAACCGCCCACGGCCTGCGGTTTCGACCAGATTGCCACGACGCCGCCGTACGAGCTGAGCGCTATCTTCGGAGGCTAACGCGAGGCCATGCTCCTCGGGCTGGAAGTAGTTCTCGCGTTATTTGGATGTGTAGCCGCCACGATCCTTGTCGTAAACGCCTACCATTGGACGGCCTACCCGAGAGTGCACTTTAACCTCTGGCCGGGTGAAACCAGCGAAATCGAGGCTCCAGCAGAGCTGCTGGCTGAGGACCTCGTACCGACCATTGCTAGGCGGTCGAGCTTGCCTCACGGACTTGAGACTGCTGTGGGTTCCCACCGGGCTAGACATCGACCCATCCCGAGCCGGACAGATCGAATTCCGGCGCACGCGATTGCAGAATATCGAGCCTTATCGCGCCGTCGGCGATGTCGGTTTCAGCTTCAGGTCAGAAGGCACCGATTACGTGCTGCTGTTCAGTTGGGGCATGGCCAGGTTCGGTGACCCTCATCCAGCCGCAGCATTCCTCGAAGCGCTTACCAAGACGAACCGCCCGGCGTCCAGGAGCGTCGATGGCGCCTGACGTGACGCCGCTCCGGGTACATCACGCCATCGCCGATTCGCAGCACGCCCAGATCTAGTACGGCCGCGCGCTAGTTGCTCTTGCGCACGAATACGGCCTCGATCGGCCCGGTGAAGGCGCGATTCCAGCCCGATTCCCCACTGAGGGCGCCGGCCAGGCCTGAGTTCTTCTCGACGATTACGACGTTGACGCCGTATCTATCGAGCGTCTGCTGCCAGCCAGACCTCAGGCCCATGACGTCGTCGTAGGTCTGAATCAGCTTGTCGCCGTAGAACTCGGAGCGGCCGTCGATGAACACCTGGGAACTCTGCAGCTTGTCGAGCACGAATCCGCCCCATTGATAGGTGGCGAAGATTTTCGATGACGGTTCATTGGCCGCAACGTACTCGACGCCGGCCTGCGGGTAGTTCTTGGTCATCGCGTCCCGGTGTAGCTGGTTGGGGAACCTCGAAACCACGACGCCCAGCACCAGGACTACGACCGCGACTAACGCCAGGTTGATCGCGCTATGCACGGGGCCCTGCAGGCGCTTCGGGTCGGCAGCAGCCCATCGCCACAGGTCGGAGGCTCGCGCGGCGGCGACGATCATGAACACGATGGCGAACAAGCGGCACGTTACGGACCGCCTGCAGCGAAAGCGCCGCGAACAGCACCGTCAGCAGCGGGAAGAACAGCCCCCGTCGGCGGTCGAAGGCGCCGACACCGACGAGAAACAACAGCGCCAGGGCCAGCGGCAACCAGTCGCTGTGGTGGAAGTCGGGCGACTGCCACTCGGAGATCGTCTGGAGGCTCTGGTTGCCGGGCTTCATGTAGCGCAGCGGATACAGCAGCAACACGCCTGGCTGCGGTGTGACCATCGTTGCGGCGATGCAGCCCGCGAGCACGAGGAAGGGCTTCTTGAGGTCGTGTGGTTCGTGCCAGGCGAAGCGCTCGATGGCGAGGCTGACAGCATACAACCCGACGACCGCGAGCCCGAACATGACGCCAAGGTGCAGGTTCACCCAGACTACGGTCAGCGGCGGCAGCAGCCACAGCGACGCTCGACCGCGCCGGTGCTCGACGATGATCGTCAGGAATAACGCCAGGAACAACCAGCTGAACACCTGAGGCCGTACGACCCAGAAGCCGCCGAACATGAACGCCGCCCAGATGAAGGTGAGCAGCGCCGCCCAGCGCGACGCTCCCAGCGCCACCGCGGTCCGGAAGCCGAGCCAGAGTCGAGCCGGCCGCAACCGCGATGAAGACGAGGATGCTGAACGCGTAGCCACCCGCCGAGTTCAGCCCGTAGATCAGCAGCTCCGACAGCCACTCGTGCGCGACCCAGGACTTGCCGTTGGCCGTGAACGAATAGCTATCGACCTTCGGCACCGAGTGGGTGCTCGCGATGAGCTGGCCGGTGCGCAGATGCCACCAGTAGTCCGGGTCCGTCGGCTTGAGCAGGGCCAGCGCCGCC
This sequence comes from uncultured Chloroflexia bacterium, assembly GCA_963732945.1. Lineage (GTDB taxonomy): Bacteria > Chloroflexota > Dehalococcoidia > DSTF01 > WHTK01 > WHTK01. The sequence goes on along the minus strand of CAVTBL010000003.1, from coordinate 192,886 downwards.
AGGATCAGCAGCGTCACCATCAGACCAACCGCCGGGGCATCGACCTTGGGCAGCGGTATCGCAAGGACGCTTCGGCGTGCGGGAGCGACGGACGTTTCTTGCATGTTCGAAGAGCCGCTCATATGTAGGCGGCTCCACTGTAATACTCGGCAGCCTCACGTGGAGACGGAGTGCTCGTCTGCGACAACTCGGCTTCGCGACTACAGGCGGCCGTCGGCCGGGTTGATGCGCTTTGTCTGGCGGCCGCGCATCTCGAGGGGCATGCCCGCCCAGGGTCGTAGTCCGGGTCAGGCGCCTCTTCGGCCGGTCGCTGCTCCTCCGGGACGTGGCGCAGATTGACGCGGACGCGCGTCCAGGTCGACGACATGCCGCGCATCGAGTCGACGAGGACGTCGTCGGGGTGCAGGTGCGGTGCAGCTTCGGGATGACGCTGCTTCCAGCGCTCGAGACCCTCGAGCGCCTCAGCCTTGTGCTGCGCCTTCGCGACCGTGATCAACGGCTCGCTGGGCTGACGCCGGCCCGTACTGCTCTTCGGCCTGGCGCCGTCCTGGCGCGCCCGGCTCGGCTGCACGCGCTTCGGCTCGTCCCTGCCCTTGGGGAACTGCGGCGGCCAGGGAGCGTCACCTTGCCCGTCGCGCTCCTGCCTCTCGACCAGCTCGAGTAGCGGCTCCAGCGAGTACGCCACGTCGTCGATCTCGGCCATCGGGTCGCCCATCTCGGCGAAGCGCCGCGGCACCGTCTCGATGGTGAAGTCGGCAAGCTCGATGCCGGGCAGCTCCTCCCAGTCGATCGGGCACGAGACCTGGGCGTTGGGAGTCGGCCGCACGGAGTACGCCGAAGCAACGGTGCGGTCGCGGGCGTTCTGGTTGTAGTCGATGAACACGCCGTGGCGCTCTTCCTTCCACCATGCCGTGGTGACCAGCGCCGGGTTGCGACGCTCCACCTCGCGCGCGAACGCCAGCCCGGCGCGTCGCAGCTTTTGAAACTCCCACTTCGGCTCGATGCGCACATAAATATGGATGCCGCGCGAGCCCGACGTCTTGGCGAAGCCGCGATAGCCGAAGTCCTTCAGCGTCTCTTCAATCAGCAGCGCGGTCTGCTTCACGTGCTCGAAGGTTGCCTCTGGCGTCGGGTCGAGGTCGATGCGCAGCTCGTCGGGATGATCGACGTCGTCGGCGCGCACGGGCCAGGGGTTGAGGTCGATGCAGCCGAGGTTCACGGCCCAGAGCAGATCGGCCGCGTCGTCGGCGACCACGAGGTCGGCCCAGCGGCCGCTCGGGAACGTCACACGCGCCGTGTCGATGCCGTCGGGCAGGTTGGCTGGCGCCCGCTTCTGGAAGAACGGCTCCTCATTCGCTCCGTTAACGAACCGCTTGAGCACCATCGGCCGCCGCATAACGCCTCGCAGCGCGCCCTCGGCGACGGCCTCGTAGTAGCGCACGAGGTCGAGCTTCGTGTAGCCCTTCTCCGGGAAGTAGACCTTGTCGGGGTTAGTGATCGTCACCTCACGCCCCGCGACTTCGATCGTCGTCGACTTGGTAGCCATAACGGAGAGTTTACAACGATGGAAGGGCGGCGTTTCGCGGCGTAGTGCGACCCCTCTCCCTCAATCCCTCTCCCCGTTTACGGAGAGAGGGAAGCTCAGCCGCCGCAGAGCACTACAGCATTTCGGTCGGTGCCAGCTAACCAAGTGTCGACACTCGCTACGATGCTCGATCTCCTCTCCGCCAGCGGGGAGGAGATGGCGGTAGCCAGAGGAGGGGTTTCCCCGACCGAAGTAGCGAGCCGGCTCGCGTACAATCGAAGAGACGGCCGAAAGAGACGGCCCGACAAGAACTGGAGACGCCCCGATGACGACCGCACCTTCGAACCCCGGCCTCGACTTCATGCGCGCCCATTACGGCATCGACGCCGCGATGGCGCAGTCGCTGCTCGACGCGGCGCTATCACGCGGCGGCGACTACGCCGAGCTCTACTTCGAGCACCGCACCTCCGGCAACATCCTCTACGAGCAGCAGGCCGTGAAGTCGGCCAACCGCAGCATCTCGCAGGGCCTGGGCGTGCGCGTCCTGCTCGGCGAGGCTGTCGGCTACGCCTATACGGAAGACCTGAGCCCGGATGCGATGCTACGCGCCGCCGACACCGCCGCCAAAATCGCCTCGCGTGGTGGCAAAGCGCCGCCGATCGACGTCGTGCACTACGAGACGGCGCACTACTACTCGCCCACCGCCAGCACGCTCGAGGTGCCGGCGAGGGACAAGGTCGACATTCTTCGCCGCGCCGACGACGCCGCACGCGCCTACGACGACTCGATCGCCCGCGTCGACCTCGCTTTCGTGGACGAGCTGAAGTACATCGCAATCTTCACCAGCGACGGCCGTATGACCGGCGACGTCCAGCCCCTGGTGCGCTTCAACGTCTCCTGCCTCTCGGAGCGCGGCCACGACCGTCAGACCGCACGCTGGGGCGGCGGCGGGCGTATGGGCATGGCGTACTTCGACGCCAACCCGCCGGAGCACGTAGCGCAGGAGGCCGCGCGACAGGCGGTGCTGCTGCAGTCGGCGGTCGAGGCGCCCGCGGGCACATTCCCGGTCGTGCTCGCTGCCGGCGACTCGGGCATCCTGCTGCACGAAGCCATCGGCCACGGCCTCGAGGCCGACTTCAACCGCAAGAAGACCAGCAACTACTCTGACCGTATCGGCGAGCTCGTCGCGTCTGACCTCTGCACCGTCGTCGACGACGGCACGATCTCCGAGAGCCGCGGCTCGATCAACGTCGACGACGAGGGTAACCTGCCGGCCTACAACGTCCTGATCGAGAAGGGCATCCTGCAGGCATATCTGCAGGACCGCATCAGCTCGCAGGCCATGAGCACGAAGCCCTCCGGCAACGGCCGGCGCCAGTCGTTCAAGCACTACCCGATGCCGCGCATGACCAACACCTACATGCTCGGCGGCGAATCCGCCCCGGACGAAATCATCGCGGGCGTGAACAAGGGCATCTACTGCGTCGCCTTCTCCGGCGGCCAGGTCAACATCAGCAACGGCGACTTCGTGTTCAGCGTCACCGAGGGCTACATGATCGAGGACGGCAAGATCACGGCGCCGATTCGCAACGTTAACCTCATCGGCAACGGCCCCGACACGCTCACCAGGGTCTCGGCCGTCGGCCACGACTTCAAGCTGAGCGACGGCCGCTGGACCTGCGGCAAGGACGGTCAGTCCGTGCCAGTCGGCGTCGGCATCCCGACGGTGCTCGTCTCGGGCATGACCGTCGGCGGCACGGCGATGGGCTAAGGAGACAACGATGAACGAAAACCCCCTCTCCCTTGCCTCCGACATCGTCGACAAGGCGCGGCGTCTGGGCGCCGACGAGGTCGACGCCTATGTTGTCTCCTCGACGGAGTCGTCCGTGCAGGTGCGGCGCGGCGCCACCGAGCGCGTCGTCGAGGCCGGCGATAACGCCGTCGGCATTCGCGTGATCAAGGACAAGCGCACCGCGATCTGCTCCACGTCCGACATGACGCCGCGCGCCCTCGACCAGCTGGTGCGCGACGCCGTAGAGCTCGCCTCGATCTCGGAGCCGGACGAGTACGCGGGGTTGCCGGAGCGCGACGACCTCGCGTTCAGCGCCAACGTGGCGCTGCAGATGTACGACGAAGCCATCGAGTCGCTGAGCACTGACGAGATGCGTGAGCTGGCGCTGCGTATGGAAGCAGCGATGTTCGACCACGACAAGCGCGTGACCAACTCGGACGGCGCCGAGATGAGCGTCACGCGAGCCCAGGTGGCGCTGGCCAACAGCCTCGGCTTCGGCGGCTCCTACGTCGGCACCGCGGCGGCGCTCTCGATCGAGGCGATCTGCGACGACGCCGAGGGCAAGAAGCGCAACGACTACTGGTACACCGCCGAGCGCGCCCTGCACCGCCTCGAATCGCCGGAGGACGTCGGGCGCAAAGCGGCGCAGCGTGCCGTGGCGAAGATTGGCGCGCGCAAGGTCGGGACCACGGCTGTACCGGTCATCTGGGAAGCAACCGTCGCGCACGCCCTGCTGCATATCATCGCCGACGCCGTGTCCGGCGAAGCACTGTACCGCCGCTCGACCTTCCTTGCCGAGCTCGAGGGCCAGCAGGTCGGCTCCAGCCTTGTCTCGATCGTCGACGACCCGCTGTTGCCGGGACGCCTCGGCTCGCGGCCCTTCGACGGCGAGGGCGTGACATCGCGCACGCTGCCGGTCTTCGAGGCCGGTGTGTTCCGCAACTTCCTCTTCGACACGTACAATGCCCGCCGCGTCGGGCGACGCAGCACCGGCGCCGCGCATCGCGGTATCGCCTCGGCGCCATCGCCCGGCAGCAGCAATTTCGTCATGGCGTCCGGCGAAACTGCTCCCGAAGCGCTCTACGCCGGCATCGAGTCGGGTCTGTTGCTCACCGACCTCATGGGCTTCGGCGTCAACCTGACGACGGGTGACTTCTCGCGCGGGGCCCAGGGCTTCTGGATCGAAAACGGCCGCGTGACCTACCCCGTGACCGAGATCAACCTCTCGGGCAACCTCAAGGACATGCTCGCCGGCATCGACGCCGTCGGTAGCGACCTGCTGTGGCGCGGCAGCAGCGCCGCACCGAGCTTCCGCATGTCGCGCCTCACGGTGAGCGGTCTCTAGCAGACAGGGACCCCCTCTTCCTATCGAAACATCCTTCGCCGCATCGCGACGTGAGGCGAACCTGCGTGCGTCCCCAGACTCGTGCGGCATGTTACGCCCGCTTGATCCCGAGGGCTCATATTTGAATCGACTATCGAAACTTCCTTCACAGCTTCTTAGCAAACCCGTTCGAATGCGGTCCTAACCTGAAACGTAGAGGTAGCAACGTTTCAGGAGGTAGCAACCGATATGAACGAATCGCTTAGCGATCGGATCCGTCTCTCTCAACAGCAGCCCATGCCCGCCGACCCGGGCGTGAGCCACGGCGCCGGGCCCACCGGCCCCAAGCGCCGGTTCCCGATGTCGATGGTTGCGGGCGTCATCCTGCTCAGCGCAGCCGTAGGCGCGGGCTCCGGCGCCGGCGTAGCAACTCTGCTCGACAACGGTAACAGCGGCAACAGCAACACGCCTGTGGCAGCGATCTCGCAGCCCGCCACCAACACCGCCGGCGCCAGCGTCGCCAGAACCACCAACGTCTCGGCCTCCGGGCAGCCCGCCAGCGTCGCCGATCTGTACGTGGCGCTACGGCCATCGGTGGTCAAGATCGACGCCGTTTCGACGCGCAGCGGCTCCGGCGGCACGGGCTCCGGGGTCATCCTCGACGCGCAGGGGCACATCCTCACCAACTACCACGTCGTTCAGGGCTTCGACCAGCTCTCGGTCAGCCTCTCGGACGGCTCCAGTCGCACCGCCACCGTCGTTGGCACGGACCCCGGCAACGACCTCGCCGTCGTCCAGATCGACGCCAGCGGTCTCAACCTCACGCCGGTCAAGATTGGCGACTCAACCCAGACGCGCATAGGTGACACCGTACTCGCCATCGGCAACCCGCTCGACCTCGAGGCGACCCTGACCGAGGGCATCGTTTCCGGTGAGGGCCGTGTGCTGAACAGCGGCACCAACGCCCGACCGCTGCGCGAGCTGATTCAGACGGACACCGCGATCAACCCCGGCAACTCCGGTGGCGGCCTGTTCAACCTCAACGGTGAACTGATCGGCATCACGAACGCCATCGAGAACCCGACCGGTCAGGAAGCCTTCGCCGGTATCGGATACGCAATCCCGGCGAGCACGGTCCAGAGCTCGTTGCCCGCAATGCTCGCCGGTCAGACGGTCTCGCACGCTCGCCTCGGTGTTTCGCTCGAAGACATGACTCCGGCGATCGCCCAGAGCCTCAACCTCAACGTGACTCAGGGCGTGCTCGTCCAGCAGGTCGAAGCCGGTAGTGGCGCCGCCACCGCCGGACTGCAGGGCTCTACCCGCAGCGCCGCCGGCGACGTGATCACCGGCATCGACGGTCACAACGTCAAGACGTTCGACGACCTGGCCAACTACCTCGACACCAAGAAGGCCGGCGACCAGGTGTCGCTGAACATCGTGCGCAGCGGCAAGCAGATGAACCTCAACGTTACGCTCGACGCCTGGACGCAGTAAGCAGCCGTTTCTAGTCTCGGCCGGAGAAGAGCCTCGATTCGTCGAGGCTCTTCTTCTTGTGGCGCCCGTCAGCCCTCGAGGTAGTCGTGCGCCTGCCGGGCGTACTCGTCCTCCGCCAGCGCGATCTTCTGCAGCTCGGCCGGCAGCACCAGCTTGCGCAGATCGTCCGGCGAGCCCCCGCCGCGCAGCAGCTGATACGAGTCCCACAGCGCCTTGAGCGCCACGTAGTACGGCAGGTGGCCCTGCATCGCGACGCGCACTCGACCGGCGATCATCTGCTCATCCGGCACCGGCAGCGCGTTGAGCAGGAACGGCAGTTTCACCGCCGACGCCAGCGCCTCGACCTGCTCGATGCTGCTTATGCCGGTCGGGAAGATCGCGTCGACGCCTGCGTCGGCGCAGACCTTCACCCGCGCTACGGCCTCGTCGATGCCGCCACGCGTCACGCCGCCGGTGCGCCCGATGATCACGAGCGAAGGGTCGCTACGGGCGTCGAGCGCGGCGCGCAGCTTGGCGCCGAGCTCCTCGCGAGAGATCAGCTCGCCGGCCGGAGCGCCGTGGCGTCGTGGCAGCAGCGTGTCTTCGATGGTCAGCGCCGACACGCCCGCCGCTTCCAGGTCCTCGACGGTACGGCGCACGTTCAGCGAGTTGCCGTAGCCGTGGTCAGCGTCGACCATCAGCGGCAGGTCCGAAGCGCGCGAGATGCGCCTCGCCTGTTCGACGAAGTCACTCAGCGTCAGCACCACGATGTCGGGTGCGCCCAGCGCAACAGCCGACGCCACGGAGCCGCCCATCAGACCGAGCTTGTAGCCCGAGGCCTGAGCCAGTCGCGCCGACACAGCGTCGAACACGGAGCCGGGAATGCTGACTTCGTCTGCTGCGAGCAGGGCGCGGAAGCGAGCGCGGCGCTCGCCGAATGTGGCTAATGGCATATACAACTCCTCAGCTGATCGACTAATCGACGGACCGAAACGATAAGAACAACGTCGCGCGGCCCGGTCGCGGCTGCGCCCACTCGGCGATACGCAGACCTCCCACCCAGGCGATACCCCGCGACGACTCGAACAGCGGTAGCGTATCGCGCCGCGCCCTCGCTATGTGGGCATCGACCAGGAAGTCCTGCAGCTTCTTCTCCTCTCGCATACCCAGCGGCTGAAACCGGTCCCCGGGACGCCGTCGTCGCACACGGAGCCCGCCCGCGACAGCCTCTGCGTCTACCTCGACCCAGCTACAGTCGATTGCGGGTTGATCCGTGCTGACGGCGAGGATCAGCGGACCGAAGCGCGCCTCGCCCGGCACGAGGAGCGCAACAGGCGCTTCAGGCAGCGCCGCCCGCGTATCTTCCCCGAGACGCAGCAGCAACGACGAGCGCGTCAGCTCGGCCGACACGTGACGGGGCAGATCGAGGCGGTCGCCTGTCTTGCCATCGATCACGAGTCGCTCCAGCGCCACGAGATGCCGCTCGGAGAAGTCCTGCACGTCGCCGCCCAGGCGCTGTAGTGCAAGTCGCAGGGCGTGACGTCGCGGCGAGGTCTCCCAGCCGGCGAGCAGCTCTCGCGGCAACTCGAACGTGCCGTCCGTCGCCTTCAGCGCCCGCGATGCCGAGGCATCGATGTACGCCTCATCTTCTGCGGCGGCGCCGGCCAGGCGCACCAGCGCGTCGTCGATGCGCGGGTTAAGCTCACGCAGCAGCGGCAACACTTCGTTGCGCACTCGATTGCGCCGGTAGTCGGGCGAGGCGTTGGTCTTGTCATCGAGGGGCCGCATGCAGGCGGCATCGCAGTACGCCAGCGTGTCGTCACGAGAGAGGCGCAGCAGCGGCCGGATCAGGCTCAGGTCCTCGTGACCCGCGAACGGCCACGCCGTCTTCGCCGACATGCCTGCCAGCCCAGCGAGGCCGCTGCCGCGCACAAGGTGCAGCAGAACCGTCTCGGCCTGGTCCGAGGCCGTGTGCCCCGTCGCAACCGCGCTGGCGCCCGTCTCAGTCGCCACGCGCGCCAGGAAGGCGTAGCGCTCACGCCGCGCCGCATCCTCCAGCGACAGGCCGTCGCGCCGCGCCGTCGCGCGCACGTCGCCGTGGCCCACCCTCAGCGGCAGGCACAACGACCGCGCCAGCTCGCGCACGGACGCCTCGTCATGCTGTGCCGCGTCTTCCCCACGCAAACCGTGGTCGAAATGCGCCACGTGCAGCGTGAGACGTAGCGTCTTCGCCAGCCGCGCCAGGATCAGCAGAAGCGCCGTCGAGTCGGCGCCGCCCGATACGGCAACGACGATGCGACCGTCAGGCGGCAGCATCGCGTTGTCGAGCAGGAAGCGCCGCACGTTAGCCTGCAGACGCTTCTCGAGCGCCGAGGCGTAGCCGGCTTTGCGGCCAGGCGCCACAGGGTTCGTCATCTCAAGGGCAGTATACGGAGCGGGTCAGTTGCCGCCGAACAAGCGTTGCCACCAGGTGTACTGCGTCGGGTCCGTCGGTGTCCCTCCGACGGTCGCAGTGTCCGTCTGAGCTGTCGGGGCAGGCGTCGGTGCGCTGACCACGACCAGCTGTTCGCCCGGCTTTACGAGGCCGAAGACGTTGTGTGCCATGTACTCCACGTACTCGTCGGTGCGCAGGTAGTCGCGAATCTGCTGCAGCTGGTCGACCTGGCCCTGAAGCTGGGCGACGTCGTTCTGCATCTGGTTCTCGTCGTTGACCAGCTGATACGAGTGCAGGAGGTTGGTGCCAGCGGAGAACGTCAAGTAGCCAGCCACAAAGAGGATGGCCACAAAAAGAATGCGCCCCGGCGAGAAGAGGCGAAAAAAGAACACTCAGTACCCCGAGCCCCGCTTAGTACGGCAGTCTAACATAAGCATTACAGCAGTCCCAGCGTTTCCGCATCAGAGCTCCGTAAGATTGTTGGCAATCGACGCGAGTCCGCCTGCAAAACATTGCTCGGCGTCCTAGAATCTAGGCATCGTGGTTCAGAGAGTCGAATCCGGCAGCAGGCGCTGGCTGATCAAGGCCGTACGCGAGGCGGCGGGCGAGCTGTTCCAGCAGTTCTCCGGCGTCAGCGAGAGCGGCCTGCGTTGGCGTCCCGCTTCGGACGAATGGTGCCTCAAAGAGATTGCCGCCCACATGCGGGATGCCGAGCAGCTCTACCAGCGTCAGATCGAATTGATCGCGCGTCGCCGCAACCCGCGCCTACCCCACGAACCGATCGACGTCCTGCCCTCCGAGCGCGACTATCGCGGCGAGAAGCTGCAGACCCTGCTCTGGGAGTGGGAGGCCTCGCGTGAGGAGACGGTCTGGATCCTCTACCAGCTCGACGAGGACGACTGGATGCGCACCGGCAACCACCCTTATCGCGGTGAAGTCTCGATTTACCAGATCGCCCGCGAGCTGCACGAGCACGACCTCGAGCACCTGGTCCAGGCTCGGCGCCTACGCGAGCAGGCTCGAGAGCACTAGATCGGTTCGCTGACCGTTGCGACGCGATCGCAATGCTTTCGCAATGCGGGATGACCCCTACGCGGTCGAAAACAAGACAACGAACCTCAACCGGCAGGCACCGTCAGGAGGCGCAACGTTGTTCACGGCCACGATTCCGCAGTACCCGCAAACCGCAGCTTGTTCGCCCGATCGACTGGTCGAGTGCGAGTCAACTCCGTTAGGATCGGAGTTGATGGCGCAGGACTGGCAAGACCGCGTTTACGTCAAACCGTCGGCGATTCAGGGCCTCGGCGTCTTTGCTCGCCGCACCTTCGCCACCGGCGAGCCCATCCTCGTGCGCGAAGAGCGCCCCGTAACGCACGACCAGCCTCTGGACGCGGCGCAGAGTGAGCTCGAGTACCACTGCGACTGGCTCGAAGGCGGCCGGCAGGTCTACCTCGGCTTCCCGGAGCGCCACTTCAACCACTGCTGCGACGCCAACGCCTTCGTGCGCTTCGAGGACGGCATCGCCACGGTCGTCGCGCTACGCCCGATTCGCCCCAACGAGGAGATCACGAACAACTACTCGCTCAACCTCTGGGACGGCGACCCCTGGGTCTGCAACTGCGGCTCCGAGAGCTGCCTGCGGTTAGTACCCGGCAGTTTCTTCGAGCTGCCTCTCGAGCGTCAGATCGAGCTCAGCCCCCTGCTCGCACCCTGGTTCATCCTCGAGCACCAGGCCGACTACGACCACTTCCTGCAACTCGCCGGCCTCGAGAACCCCACCGAAGCCTGAGCCTCAGGCATGAAACGGGAGCGCCGGCTTTACCATTCGGGGTGAGCCTGTCGAACCACGGAGATCCAGAGACACCGCTCGCCCAGCACAGACGCCGAACCAGCTCTGATTACAGCCGACGGCTCATCTAAGCCGCACGGCCCGGAGTCTCTGGCGCCAGCCCGATCAAGAAAAGCGCTCGAAGTGAACCACCTCGTTGAAGGGCCGGCGGTTCTTTTTGCCGCGGCCGATTTTCGAGACCGGGTAGCCGAACGGCACGATGGCGATCAGCTTCAGCTCCGGCGGCAGACCGAGCACCGGATTGATGTCGTCAAGCATGTTGATCCAGCCGACCCAGTTCGAGCCGATGCCCTCCGACCACGCCGTCAGCATCATCGACTGGATGGCGCGGCTCGCGTCGGAGACGTTGTACTGCGAGTCTTCCATCGCCACCGCGATCGCCAGCGGCGCCTGTCCCGTGTACGGACCTGTCTTCGCCAGCTCGCCGAGGCGCTTGAGCGTCGCCGGGTCCTGCACCACCACGAAGTGCCACGGCTGACCGTTGCGGCTGCTTGCCGTCAGGTGCGCCGACTCCGCGATGCGCTGCACGATCTCGGGCGGAATCGGCCTGTCCTGGTAGGCGCGGACCGCCAGCAGCGTCCGCACCGCTTCGAAAACTTCCATCGAGAGCTCTTTCTAGCTAAACGGGCCGCCCCAGCGTCGACCCACCTGATTCAGACAACTGGCTGTCACTCTGGGCGGAGCGCAGAATCTCACGCGACGCCAGAACAGACGCCTCGACTGGTGCTAAGTGCGACGCAGGCCGCAGATTCCCGCGCAGACGTCTGGCTCAGTGCGCCGGCGCCAGCTTCAACGCCGCGTCGACGTCCTTCGAGATCGTCTCGTAGTCCTCGTCGCTAATCTTGTGCAGGTTGCCCTGGAACGCAAGGCGCCAGTACTCGCCGCGACGCCGTGTCAGGTCAAGCCGCGTTGCGTACTCCTTCACGTCCAGCCACTGACCCTGGTCGAGCAGGCGGTCCGGTTCCGTGCGCACGCGGAACGGGTAGTCCTCGCCCGGCTTCTTTTCGGTGCGGAACACCGGCGTGTGGTCCTCGTAGACCTCAGAGGTGATGCTGGCGACGCCGCCGAACTTCATGACGCCGGTCAGGTAAAATATCAGCTTATCGCCCGGCTTCATGTCGCCCGTCTCGCGACGACGGGTGCTCTTGAAACCGAACATGTCGAAGCCGCGCTCTTTCGCGATCTCGAAGTTCTCCGCCGAGCCAACGACGATCCAGTAAGTCATGTCTGATGCCTCCGGTTGATTACGCGAACGCTGCCCCGATTCTAAGGCATCGCGTCAGATGTTGCGGTCGGGCCAAAACAAAAGCGCCCTTCGTGCGAAGGGCGCTTCGTTTACTTGCTGAGACTGCTTAGCAGCAGGACTTCGCGTGGCCGGAGCCGTCGGCGGTCTGGAAGCTCGAGCCGCAAGCGCAGCTGCGAACCGCGTTCGGGTTGAAGATCGTGAAGCCCGACTTCATCAGGTCGTCGACGTAGTCGACCTCGGCGCCTTCGAGCAGCGGAGCGCTCTCCGAGTCGACGAGCAGCGTAATGCCGGACGCCTCGATCGCGATGTCGTCTTCCTCACGGCTGCGGGCGATGGCCATGCCGTACTGGTAGCCGCTGCAACCGCCGCTAACGACGAAGACGCGCAGGGCGCCATTCTCGATGCCGCGCTCGGTCAGGATGTTGCGTGCCTTCTCGGCAGCCTTGTCGGTTACGGTGACGATGGCGCTTCCGGTGACCATGTAGTTACTCCTTCAGTGCAAAAGGGCCTTGTCAAGAGGCCTCTGCCTAGTATATCGCAACTGGAGGCCTTCACAAGACCCCCGTCTTCACAAAGTAGGCGCAGCCGGCGCCACCCGATTCGGCCTCCGCAGCCTCTACCGGCGCCTCCAGCAGGCTCTCGAGCAGCCGTCGATCGTAGACGCAGCCGTCGTGTGCGGCGCTCCTGATCCGGCGACAGGGACAGCTTCGACCCTCGAGCAGGTAGCCCGCGGACCGCGGCGTCATCTCGAACACGACGCCTTCGTCGGCGAGAGCCTGTAGCGCCTGGGGCAGCCGCTCGTTGATACGTTTGGCCGTCACGCGATGCGCGCAGCTCCGCACCACGCCCTCAGCCAGCCGCTCGAACACCAGCGACGCCAGCTCGTGCCCTGAGCGGTTGCGCGTGTCGGACGCTCCCAGCCTGCTGAGCTCCTGTACCAGACGCCGCGTGATGCGTAAGTGGTGCCCGCCCAGCTCGGCCTCGCCCGACTCCGTTAGCGTGAAGGCAAAGTGCGGCCGGCCAGAGACCCGGCGTACGGCGCGCATTGCCACCTTGCCGTCGCGCTGGAGCACGTCGAGGTGACGGCGCACGGTTGCCGGCGCGAGATTCAGCTCTCGCGTCAGCACTTCGACCGTCGTCTCGGGACGGCGCCGCAGCAGCTCGATGATCTTGGCGCGCGTGCTCTGCATCCGATCAAGTTAGCAGATGCGGCAGGAGTTAGCGGCAGCGGGGGATGCCGTCGTGTTGAGGCCACCGGGAATTGAAGCCGAGCCGCCCGCTCTAACGCCGGACTGAAGGCCAGAACCCGGCGTCAGCGTTGACGCGACCTTAATCACCATCTACTTGGCGCCTTACGGGATGGACGCAATGATAATTCGTAAGCAGCGTTCTCTATTCCAGGGGACGTTCCGCCACGTCGCCCGCACTGGGAAGTGAAATAAACCGCGCGCCTGCCAGAGGGCGGCCGAACCGCCGCACCTCGAGCGCGCCCGCAAGGAAGCGGGACGATGATCGCGGTCGAAAGGAAGCGACGACAGGCGTCGTCGGGGCAGCAGCCGAGCGCTGCAGCTCCGCGTTCGGGTTGGCGTGCGCTCGGCCGTCCTCTGGTGCGCGTGGCCTCCGTAGCTGCCGGCGTCGCCGCCTATCCCTACCGCCGCATCTTCGGCCGCAGCGTCGAAGCCGAGACGCCTCCAACCGACAAGGAGCTCTACGGGGAACGCCTCAACGCGATCAGCGCTCAGGCACGTACACTCAGCTACCTCCTGCAGCACTGCATCGCGAGCGTCGAGCTCCTGGTGCAGCCGCGCTATCGTGTGCCACCGCTCGCGGCGCCACGCACCACCCAGGCCGCGAGCCTGCGCGTCAAACGCGCGCGTCACTACCACCCGGGCCCCGTCACCTCACGACGCGGTGTGCCGGGCTTGCTGGCGCTGACCCTGGTCTCGCCGGCGATCATCGTTGCGGTCGCGTACGGCATCGTGCAGGGCTTCGACCACTACTCGAAGGGCTACGTACCGCCGCAGCAGCTCGCGCTGAACCAGGAGATGCGCGGCGCCCGCATCTACGACCGCAACGGTCAGCTACTGTACGAGTTTGTCGACGACCAGAACGGCGTCCGGCTACCCGTGACGCTGGACCAGATAGCGCCCACAATGCTCGCCGCGACGATCGCCACCGAGGACTCGAGCTTCTACACGAACCCCGGCGTCAATGTGAAGGGCCTGGCACGCGCCGCCTGGGAGAACTTCGGACCCTTCCTCAAGAAGCAGGACGACCAGGCGCTCGAAGGCTCGGGCGGGAGCTCGATCACGCAGCAACTGATCAAGAACGTCTACATCCCGGAGCAGGACCGCCAGAAGCGCTCGCTCGACCGCAAGCTCACCGAGGCCACTTACGCGTTGGAGATAACGGCGAACAACGACAAATCGCAGATCCTGCAGTGGTACCTCAATCAAATCAGCTACGGCGGCCTCTACAGCGGCGTCGAGGCCGCGAGCGAGGGCTACTTCGACAAGAAGGCGTCCGACCTCACGCTGGCTGAAGCCGCGCTGCTGGCCGGCATCCCGCAATCGCCCGCGACCTACGACCCGGTTGGCCAACCGGCGGCTGCCATCGTGCGCCGTAACGAGGTACTCGACCTGATCGCCAAGGCCGGCAAGGTGCAGATTGGCAAGGGCACCTACTTCGCGCCGACGGCGGAGGAGATCGCTGCGGCGAAGGCAGAGCCACTTGACGTCAAGGCGCCTTCGTACCCGATCAAGGCGCCGCAGTTCGTCCTCAACCACATCGCGCCCCAGATCGAGGCGCTGCTGGGGCACGACGCCCTCTACGACGACGGCCTCGTCGTCACTACGACGCTCGACCTCAGCCTGCAGGACAAGGTGCAGGGATTGCTCGAGAAGTGGGTGAGCCAGTACGAAGCGCAATCGAACAGCCACAACGGCTCGGTCATCGTCATGAACACGCAGGGCGAGGTGCTGGTCCTGCTCGGCAGCCGCGATTACTACCGCGACGACATCAACGGCGAGGTCGACAACTCGATCGCACTGAACTCGCCCGGCTCCACGTTCAAGCCGTTCGTCTATCTCTCAGCCTTCATGAACCTCGGGTGGACGCCGAACACGATCATCGCCGACACGCCCGTGACCTATCGGGAAGCCGACGGCTCCGTCTTTCAGCCGCAGAACCCCGAGAAGAACACCTACCTCGGCAACATCCCGATCAAGGTCGCCCTGGGCAACTCGCTCAACGTACCTGCGTTCAAGACGGCGCTTTCAGTGGGCGTCAACAACATCATCGACGTCGCGAAGAAGGTCGGGATCACGTCGCTGCACGGTGCCTACTACGGCCCGTCGATCGCCCTCGGCGGCGTCGACCTCGAGCAACTCGACATGACATACGCCTACAGCGTGCTCGCCAACAACGGCGTCATGGTCGGCGTGCCCGCCGCGATCCCGCACGCCGAGGACGAACGCAAGCTCGACCCCGTGACGATTCTCAAGATCGAGGACTCGCACGGCAAGGTTCTGTACGACGCCGGCAAGCTCAAGCAGAGCCAGCAGGTCATCCCCGCCGACAAGGCGTACATGGTCACGAGCATCCTCGACGACGGCCGGAACCAGTGCGTTACGTTCGGTTGCGGCGGCACCAGCATCAAGGACCGCGTGGCAGCCGTGAAGACGGGCACCAGCGAGCCGTACGACCCCGACGGCCCCAACGCCGGCAAGATCGGCGAGACCTGGTCGTTCGGCTACACGCCCGACTACGTGGTCGGCGTCTGGAACGGCAACTCGGACAACGATCCGGTGGTGAACATCTACAGCACCACGATCTCGTTTCAGCTCATGAAGGACACGCTGGAGACGGTCTACGACGGCCGGCCCTCCGGCGGCTTCCTGCCGGACGCGGGCAGCGTACCCGCAGGTCACGTCGAGCCGACCCCTTCACCGACGGCGCAGCCGAGACCCACGACTCTGCCACAGCCGACTGCGTCGCAGCCGCCTCTCGTCCTGGCCACGCCGGTCCCGCAGCCAACCGGTGGCGTCCCTCCCAGCGAGCAGCCGCTCGCAATCGTCCTGACACCGAGCGCCGTCGGACACACCAACGTGGACGTGCAGGGGTGGGCCTGGTCGTCCGCCATGCAGGGCTATCGACTCGAGGTAAGCCCCGCATCGGCGCCCGGCGCCTGGACCGTGATCGGCCAGTCGACCAGGGCCGTCAAGGGCGGCACCCTCGGCGTCTGGCACACGACGAGCCTCGCAGCCGGCGCCTACGACATTCGCGTCGTGATTCAAGACGCGAAGGCAGGCAGCATCGTCTCGGCGGCGGTGCGCGTCGTCGTCAGCTAGAGGGACTCGCTCCCTCGCTGCCCGCGCGTCCCTCCCCGCTTGCGGAGAGGGACTGAGACAGCACGAACCGATATTGGCGAGGCGCCAGCATCTAGCAAAGATAGTCCGCTCATCCTGAGGCTCTCGAAGGACGAGCCAGCCTACCGATTGAACCGGGCCTACCGTCCATGAGGTCAACCGGACGTGGTTACACGCGGCAGCGCAGCGCATCGCGACGGATGCACAACGCCAACACGTGATTCCGATCAGCTAACGAGAAGGAGGGCGACAGCCAACCGCCCCCACGCTAGTGGGTGACGGATTCTTCGGTCATGTGGCGGATGCGGCGCGCCAGGACTGCGAGCATGGCCGTGGCGATGCGGGCGTTCTGCTCCATCTCGGCGTTGAAGTCCCACTTCGTCAGGATGAGGCACTGCGTATCTTCCGCCGCGCGGATGCTCGCCGACCGCACCTGGTTGTCGAACAGCGCCATCTCGCCGAAGAACGAGTCCGCCGTGATCTTGTCGACCACCTGCTCGTTGGCAGTACCGAGGCCCTTGACGACCTCTACACTACCCGAAGCGATTATGTAAAACGCGACGCCCGCTTCGTTCTCACGAACGATGACGTCGCCCTTCTTGAAGTTGCGCACGACAGTCGCGCTGGCGAGACGTTTGAGGTCGTCCTTGTCGAGGTCCGCAAACAGATCGATCTTCGCCAGCGTGTCTTCGATTGCCATGCCGCATCTCCTCTTCCGGTCCCGGCTTCGTCCTGCGGGGTTCTCGGCGTGCCGGTGCGCAACAGTAGTCGCATTCTAGGGACGATGCTGAGGCCTTACAAGACGCCGGGTTTGCCTAGTTTCGCAGTTCGTAGTACGTGCGGTCGCCCTCGCGGCGAGACGCGACGCGCCCCTCGCGCTCCAGGTGCTGCAGATGCGCCATCGTCTCCGTCATCGCCGCGCGGCGCGTCATCATGTCGAAGCCGTCGTAGTGGCCGATCGACCACTTGATCGCACGCGCGACCTCGTAGCCGTTCGAGGCGCCCGACTGCATCGCGTCGATGACCTCCTGCAGGCGCTCCGCGTGGTGCGCCTCCAGCCCGTCGAGCCGCGCTTCGAGGTCGACGAAGTCGTACTCGTGCGCCGGCAGCACGCGCCGTACCGAGAGGCCGCGCAGGCGCCGCAGCGAGCGCAGGTAGTCGCCCAGCGGGTCCTCTTCGGTGCCCGGCCAGAGACCTACGTTCGGCGAGATTGTCGGCAGCACGTGGTCGCCGGTCAGCAGCAGCTCCTTCTCGGCCTCGTAGAAGCAGGCGTGGCCCGGCGAGTGCCCCGGCGTCCACATCACCTCGAGCGAGAAGTCGCCGAGACGCAGCGTCTCCTTGTCCGCGATCGTGCGGTCCGCCGGCTCGCCGACCAGCCAGCGGTCGGAGCGCGCGCCGACGCCCATGCCGCGCCAGCCGCCCTCGACCGGCGGCATGCCGTGGCCGGTGAACCAGCCGTCGATGTCGGTGTTGGGGAAGTGATGCGTGCGCCACTCGAGAAACTCGACGTCCTTCTCGTGCACCAGGATCTCGGCGCCCGACTCCGACTTCACGCGCGCTGCCAGCCCGTAGTGGTCGGGATGGATGTGCGTCACGATGATCTGGCGAATGTCGCCGAAGCTGACGCCGATCTCGCCGAGCTGCAGCTGCAGCGACTCGTAGGTCACGTCCGAGTTCCAGCCGGGGTCGATAATCGCGGCGCCGCCCGGCACCTCGAACACGTAGGGCAGCGTGAAGCCCACGGGGTTGTTCGGCACCGGCACCTTGAGCTGATGTAAGCCGTTAACTATTTCCATATATCCCAACGTTACCTTGACCGAGAGCGAAGAGCCAGAGCCTGCAAGTTCGACCCGCGGTGCGTTGCCGAAAGCGGATTCAAATTACACAACCAAGCGGCTCTCCGGCTTGTTAACGGTTGTAAACTCGAAGCATGCCTTTCGCGCCGATTAACGGCATCGACCTCTACTACGAGCTGCACGGCTCCGGCCCCGCCGTCCTGTTCGCCCACGGACAGGGCGGCAACCACCTGAGCTGGTGGCGGCAGGTACCGCACTTCTCGCAGCACTACACCTGCATCACCTTCGACCACCGCGCTTTCGGCCAGAGCATCGACCTCGACGGGCAGGGGCGTCGCAGCTTCGGCGCCGACGCAATGGCCCTGCTCGACCACCTCGGCATCGACGACGTGCGCGTCGTGGCGCACTCGATGGGCGGTCGTGCAGCCACTGCGCTGGCGACGCGCGACCCGAAGCAGCGCGTGCGCGCCCTCGTGCTCAGCGGCACCACCGGCGCCGTCGCCGACGAGGCGGTACGACGCCGTCGCGACGAGGCCGAGGCGGCGCGTGGCGGCAAGGGCCTCGGCGCTTTTTCGGTGCACCCGCCCTACAAGGAACGCGACCCGCAAGGCTACTTCCTGCTGCGCCAGATCAGCCGCCTCAACCCGTCACGCCCGCGCGACTTCCTCGGCCCGCCCAACCCGCCAGCGCTACCTCCCGGCACCGAACCGCGCGTCCCGATGTACGAACGCCTGCGCGAAACCGGCACGCCGGTGCTCTACCTGGTCGGCGAGCACGACATGATCACGCCCGCCGACCTGATCGAGATGTGCCACGGGCTGCTACCGGGCTCTCGCTATCACGTCGCGTACGGCTCCGGGCACTCCGTCTACTGGGAGAAGCCGGACGAGTTCAACGAGGTCGTACTGCGCTTCTTACGGGACGTCGACGGCAGCGCGACGGCCGCGAAGTAGGCCGCGACTCCGTGCCATTTGCCATTTGCTCGTTTGCGTGTTTGCCCGTGGTAGGGCGGCGGCGCAGGGCCCTTAGACCCGCTTCACCATCCGGATCGATAGCTCCTCGACGCGGTCCTGCGTACCGTCCGAGTTGAAGCGGTACCAGCCGTTGACGAACGACGGCCCGACCCGCCTGAACCCGAGCCGGTGATACAGACGTCGCGCCGGATTGTCGATGCGCACCTCGAGGAAGACACGCTGCTGGCCGCGACGCCGCGCCTCGTCGACCACCCAGCGCACGATCTCGCCGCCGATGCCCTGGTTGCGCCTCGCGGCCGCAACCTCCAGCGCGAACAGATGCAGCGAGTTCATCGGCCTCGACGCGTCGGCGACGCTGACCGTACCGACCAGCTCGCCGTCCTGCTCCGCCACCAGCAGCTCGCGATAACCCATCGTCTGCTCGCGCCAGCGGTTCGCCAGCTGAGCGTCGCTCGTCTCGGGGATTACCTCGGCCAGCTCGCCGATCTCGGCCAGCAGCAGCCGTCGCAGCGTCACACCGCGGCTCGTAGTAGTCACGCCAGCAATGATAAAAGCAGCCCGCGTTCAGGCGCGAGGCTTATCGAGGCGTCAGAACAGGCCGTAAGTCCGCGTGACGTCGAATTCGTAGAGCAGGCGACCCTCTTCGATCATCAGGCGGAGAAACTCGTCCTCGGTACGCTCCTGGCCGAACCACTGCACCGTCCCCGGCTTCGAGTCCGGCTGCAGCATGCGGAAGTAACGCAGGCTCAGGTCCGGCACGTCCGGCCCCTCGATCAGACGCACCGTCGTCTCCAGGGTCAGCGCCATCGGCCCCGAGTTCTCGACCACGAACAGCGTGCAACGCGGATCGCGACGCAGGTACTTCGTGCGCAGGCGCCCCTGCGTACCCGAGCTCAGCAGCCTGCCGTCGAGCAGACCGACAGCGACTCGTACCACGTGCGGCGTCCCGTCCGGACGTAACGTGATCATCCCGGCAGCATGGTTGGTTTCGAGGAACCGGCGCGCCTTCTCGTCGATCACGCGCTGCGCTCCGAAGCACCCAAAGACTGCAGCATTTCCACGATGAACTCGTCTTCCGACTCCGTGAACTGCGACAGCAGACGCGAGCGTTCAGCGCGTAGCCCCTCGAAGCGGGCGATGTCGATTAGCACGGGCGCTGTGACGGAATGCTCTTCCGTCCAGACGTTGAGCTCCTGAGAAATCGCAGCAATACGCGCCACGAAGCTATCGCGTGACTTGACGTATCTTCGGACTAATTCAG
This sequence comes from uncultured Chloroflexia bacterium, assembly GCA_963732945.1. Classification (GTDB taxonomy): domain Bacteria; phylum Chloroflexota; class Dehalococcoidia; order DSTF01; family WHTK01; genus WHTK01. The sequence continues at coordinate 172,845 of CAVTBL010000003.1, read as the reverse complement.
TTAGTTCCAAATTTAACCCGTCAACCTGGGCGGGCTTCCATCATACCTGACGGTTTACGCGATGGCTCGCGATCTGCAGAATCCGCAAGACACCGCCGTCAGCAGCCCGCGCTGCCCGCGCTGAGCCGAAGCATCTACGCTCCCGACCTCTAACCGACTTTCAGTCCCCGCTTCTCGATCTCGCGGCGACCTACCTCAGGGTCCTCGAACGGCACCGTCAGCTCGATGTGGTAGCCGTCGGGGTCGTCCACGTAAATCGACATGCGGCCGAGGCCATGCGTGGTCAGCCTGGCAGACACGTCTTTACTACGCAGGTGCTCGACCCACGGGTCGTAGTCCTCGAGGCGGATGATGTAGGCGTGGTGCTGACCGCCGCCGCCCGGCGAAGGCTGCTGACGCTCGTTGGCCGGGAACAGGTCGATAACCGTGCCCGCCAGGTTCACGGACACCGGCCCGCCTACACGCGCCGGCGGTTTCGCGCCGAGCACCTCCGTGTAGAAGCGCTTGCTGCGCTCGACGTCGCTGGCCACCAGCGTCCAGTGCTCGAGCTTCTCGATGTGCGGAGCGTCAGACATGACAACCTCCCTGCGTCTGTTCCGGCAGCGCGACTGCTGTCAGGCTGTGAAGATTTCGATGCTGTGGCCGTTGAGCTCGTCGAAGTAGACGCGCTTGCCGCCACGACGGTTATCGACCTGCATGTTGTACAGGTCTGGTCCCGGCGCACTGCCGTAGCGCAGTCCTTCCGCCTTGACGCGGTCGAAGATCGCGTCGAACTCGCCGTCGTTGACCTTGAAGGCGTAGTGCTGGCGCGCGAAGTGCCCGTCCTCGCCGTCCCACAACGACACGTCATCTGCCTCGGCGTAGTCGAACATCAGGCTGTCGTTGATCTTCACCGGCGCGAAGTGGCCGACAGGCGCCGTCGGTAGGCCCATCAGCCGCGCGAAGTAGTTCGCCGACTCGATCTTGTCGTTGCAAGGCACCAAGAGGTGGTTCAGGTCCATGACAACCTCCATCCCGAACGCAATTATCGTGGCGCAAAGGTAGGCCCGGGCAGGGAGCGCGTCAAGTAAAGAAGTAAGGGGTTCGCGGCGCCTGCTAAATCAGCGACACCGGCGATTTAGGGACTATGTCTGATAAGACGCGGATCGAGACGAGTCCGTCACGCGATTTCTTCGGGGCCAGCCTGCCGGTCAGGTTGGAGAACCGCGAGGCCTTGGGTGTTTTGGCATCGATTTGCAGGACCCGGATGGCGGCGTTGACGCTGCGGGCGCGGCGCTTCCATTCGTCCATGTCGACTGGTTCGTCGGTGAAGGCGCCTTCTTGTTCGATCATTCTCTTGTCCTCACTCACAGGATCGACGAAAGCGCCCACAGCGCAGGAGTGCCGAACGGCCCGCCGAGGCGCCCCGGACGGCCCGATCTCGTGATTCTGAACCAAAGCCTTACGAATCGCAGAGTAGACAACGCCCGGCAAGCACCCGAGAAGCACAAGAAGGCCGATCGGGTTCTGGAGCGAATGCCCTGCTTCCTTTCACCCTCAAGCACCGATCGGGGCAACGAAGGCGGCGGGCGCCAGGCGTCGCGTCAGGACCATCTGCCAGGCCGAGGCAGTGCTACAGTTGTCGATAATTCTGCACAGGGGGCTGACGTGACCTTTCCGCGTGCGTTCTACCGCTGGCGACCCCATCCCTGGCATGGCCTCGAAGTGGGACAGAACCCGCCACGTCTCGTGCAGGCTTACATCGAGATCACGCCTTTCGACCTGATGAAGTACGAGGTCGACAAGGCGACCGGCTACCTGCGCGTCGACCGGCCGCAGCGCAACTCGTCTCTGCCCCCCACGCTCTACGGCTTCATCCCGCGCACCTTCTGCGGCGAATCGGTCGGCGCGCTGTGCGAAGGCGCCTCGACCGGCGATGGCGACCCGCTGGACATCTGCGTCGTGAGTGAGCAGCCGATCAACCACTCGGAGGTCATTCTCAACACGCGCGTCATCGGCGGGCTGCAGATGGTCGACGACAGCGAGGCCGACGACAAGATCGTCGCGGTGCTGGCCAACGATGAGTTCTGGGCCAAGGTCGACGACATCACGGAGCTGCCGCAGATCATGGTCGACCGCCTGCGCCACTACTTCGAGACCTACAAGCTCGTCCCCGGCCAACCGCCGCCGGCCACGATTCAGCAGATCTACGGCGCCGAACACGCCTTCCGCGTCGTCAAGGCGGCGATGAGCGACTACGAGCACGAGTTCGGCGGCTGACCGCGAGGCGGACGCCCGGACGCCCGTCACTACGAATTGGTGCCGACCGCGGAACGGTCCAGCCTGATTGGGCAACCCTTGGTTTGATGCTACGCTCAGGCTCACCACGGAGGCTGCGGCTTGGTCTACGTCCTGCTTGCTCTGCTGATAATCTTCGGGCTGCTGCTCGTCCTTGTCGGTCTGTTGCTTTATCAGGTGATCCAGCAGAGCGGACGCATGCTGATCCGCGTCGAGAACATCGAACAGTTCCTTTCGCAGTCAGCGCCTGATCCCTTCGATGTCGACGACTATCTGGGTACGCTGCCTGCCGGCGTGCAGGCACCACCTATCGACCTGCCGGACCTCAGCGGAACTCGCCGCTCCCTGGCGGAGTGGCGCGGGCAGCGAGTACTGCTCGTGTTCTTCGATCCGCAGTGCGTCTTCAGCCGCAAGCTCCTGCCCTACCTGGTCGCGATGGACTCAGACCCAGTCCCCGAGAGGCCGACTCCGGTCATCGTTACGACCGGCGACGTCGCCACGAACCGCGCCCTGTTCGACGCAGCCGGCTTCAAGCACCCCGTACTGCTCCAGGCGAACACCGCGGTAGCAGACGCATATAAGGTGGACGGCACGCCGATGAGCTACCTGATCGCGGCCGATGGCACCGTGGCCAACCCGGTCGCGTCGGGCATCCAGTCCACCCTCATCCTCGCCGGCGACATGACGACGGTTGTGGACGCTTCGCCATTGGACGACGAAGCAGACCCGTCACCACCGCCAGCGACTCGGATTACACGCACCGGCCTCAAAGAGGGCACCACGGCGCCGATCTTCCGCCTGCCCCGCCTGGACGGGGGCGAGCTATCGCTGCTCGAGTATCGCGGTAAAGACGTCGTCGTCGTTTTCACGGAGCCGGATTGCGGGCCGTGCCTGGAGCTGGCCCCGCGTCTCGAACAGGCGCATCGGGATCATCCGGCGCTGGAGTTGGTCGTAGTCAGCCAGGGAAACGTCGACGAGAATCGCGACCTGGCAGAGATACTTGGGCCGACAGTACCGGTTGTCCTGCAGCGCCATTGGGAAACGTCGCGAAAGTATGATATTCTCGCAGCGCCAGCAGCCTTTCACATCGATGAATGGGGTGTGATTGCTGCGGACGTAGCGGTTGGGCCTGATGCAGTCCTCGCTCTCATAGCGGTGGCTGCACGTTGACGGAGCAATGGAGCGTCTAGAGTGTCTGACAAGTTCGACGCCTTCAGTAAGCATCTTGCCGGGAAGCAGACTCGCCGCGGGGCGCTCAAACTGCTCGGGGCCACTCTCGTTGGTGGTGTCGCGTCGGTGTTCGTTGCCAAAGAGCGAGCTGACGCACAGCCCGTATTCAACGGCTGCTACTTCAATGGCACCGTCGACGCCGAGTCGAACATCTGCTTCAACCAGACCTGGCCCGGTAAGCACCGCGAGCCGTTCAACTTCTTCGCTCCCAGGCCCCGTTTCAACGGCTACATTCGATAGACCAACATCCGTAGCCCGGTTTTGAGCTTGGACGGGCCGCTCGTCTCAGTTGTACTGACGACGCGCGACCGTCCTCACTTGCTGCCCGTGGCGCTCGCCTGCTTCGAGCACCAGACCTACAAGAATCGCGAGCTGATCATTGTCGATGACGGCTCTGAGTATCCCATGAGCCAGCTTGCATCGAGCAGCATCAGGATCCTGCACGTCCCGACGGGTATGCCGCTGGGTATCAAGCTCAACACGGGCGTCGATGCCGCCCGCGGTAGCCTCGTCATGAAGATGGACGACGACGACTGGTACGCGCCGTCCTACCTCGAAACCTCTGTCTCGGCCCTGTTGCAAAGTCAGCGTGAGGTCTGTCAGCCGACCGTGGTCTTCCACATGGGCTTCCTGTTCTTCGAGCTCAAGACATGGCAGCTCCACGAATCGATCGACAACAACGCCCCGGGCGCTACGCTTCTCTTCTCGAAGGATCAGTGGCGCCGCCGGCCGTTCCGTCCGTTGCCGACGGACGAGGACACCTGGTTTTATCGCGATCAGATTCGCTTTGGCGCCGTACCGCTGACCATCGACTCGAAAGAGACCTACATCGCGATTCGTCACAGCGGCCACCAGGGCACGCTGGGCCACACCTGGCGTCACCAGCTCGATGGCAGCACGCTGGAGCAATATCTCACGTCGCGGCCGCTGTACAGGAAGGCGCCGGAAGAGCTTCTACCGCAGTGGGTCCTGGAGATATACCGGCGCATCCACGATGAGCTGAACCACGCTGAGAGCGCGGCCGGTCCAGGGACACCCGTTTGAGACTGAGCCGTCTCTGGTCCTCGAACGCGCGGCGCGACGTGCAAGAGCCGGCCGGACCGCACGTCCTCATCCTCACGCCGGTGAAGGACGCCGCGCACACGCTGCCGACCTACCTGCAGTTGCTGTACAGGCTCACCTACCCGCGCGCGCTGGTTTCGCTCGGCTTCCTCGAGAGCGACAGCTCGGACAACACACTGGAGCTGTTACGCCAGCACCAGCCCAGGCTGAATCACGACTTCCGGCGCGCCCTCTACTGGAAGCGCGATTTCGGCTACAGGATCCCCTATGGCCTGGACCGGCACGACGAGTCCATTCAAATCGAGCGCCGCAGCGTCCTGGCTCGCAGCCGTAACCATCTCCTGTTTCACGCCCTCGATAACGAGGACTGGGTGCTGTGGATGGACGTCGACCTGCGCGACTACCCGCCCGACATCATCGAGAGGCTGCTCGCGGTCGGCAAAGACATCGTCCAACCGCACTGCGTTGTCGAGTACGGCGGCCCAACTTTCGATGCCAACGCCTGGACGGATCACGGGCGCTACCATATGGACCAGATGCGCGACCAGGACCTCGTTCACCTGCACACCGTCGGCGGCACAATGCTGCTGATCAAGGCCGATCTGCATCGCGACGGCCTGATCTTCCCGCCCTTCCTCTACGGCCTCGAGAACCCGCTAATCCGCCCGGGGCGCGGCGAGATCGAAACCGAAGGCCTCGGTATTCTGGCGCACGATATGGGCGTCGAGCCGTGGGGTCTGCCGAATCTCGAGATTCAGCACCAGCCCTTCTGATAAAGACGAGGAGGAATGGGCTGACTTCAGACGCGCGACCGCGGCTCCTGTACGTCTCGCCTGTCCACCCGGACCAGCACGGCACCGGTCTGTCGATGCGCGCAGCGATGTTCATCGAGGCGCTGAGGACGCCCTACCGCGTCTCATTGCTCGTCGTGCCGCTGTTCGGCGACCCGACGCCGTCGTCCGAGGCCTTCGCCCGAGAGCACTGCGACGTGTTTTACACGCTGAGCCACGAGCCTCCGGCGCCGCGACGCGGTCTGTTCGGGCGCCGGGCTGAAGAGCTGCCGCTCATGGCGCGCTTCATGGCAGACCGGGCACGAGAAGCGGCCTCACTGCTCGGGAACCAGAGCTTCGAGGTGATTCACGCCTTCCGTCTCTACAGCGCGCCGCTGGCGATGGCCCTCGCGCGCCGGATGCGGCCTGCACCCAGCCTGCACCTCGACCTCGACGACGTGGAGTCTTCGACCCACGCTAGACTCGCGGGGATGTACCGGCTGAACCATCACACTGAGAACGCCCGCGCCGAAGCAGAAGACGCGCATCGCTACCGGCAGCTCGAGCAGCGCCTGATACCAGCCTTCCAGCGTGTTTATGCCTGCAGCGAGCCGGACGCGGATAGCGTCCGGGACCTCACGGCGACTGAAGTACGCGTCGTGCCCAACGCCGTCGCAGCACCGGAAACGCCGCTCGATCCCCTCACCACACATCCGTTCACCTTCCTGTTCCTGGGGACGCTGGGCTACTACCCCAACGAAGACGCTGCCCACTACTTCTGCCGGGACGTCTTGCCGCGGATCCGGGCCCGAACGAGTGATCGCTTCCTCTTGCGCATCGCAGGCAGAGGCATGCAGCCGACGATGAAGCCGTTGTCCCGCATCGAAGGCGTACGGCTGATCGGCGAAGTCGACGGCGTCGAGCGCGAATACGCCGATGCAGACGCAGTCGTGGTGCCGATCAGGGCGGGCGGCGGTACGCGCATCAAGGTACTCGAAGCCTTCGCATACCGGCGCCCGGTCGTCGCGACCAGCATCGGTGTCGAAGGCATCGATGTGGTTCCCGGCGAGCATTGCCTGATCGGCAGCACGCCGGGCGCCTTCGCGCAACAGTGCTTGCGCCTGATGCAGGACCGAGAGCTCGGCGCGCACCTGGCGGACAACGCCTACCGCCTCGTGACGGAGCGCTACTCGCCAGAAGTGGTCCGAGACGCCATCATCGCCTCGCCATAGCCTCGGCTTCTTCGAGGATCTCGATCAGCCGGTCTGCTGCCTGTTCCCAGGTGAAGCTGGCGGCGATTCGGTCACGAGCGCTTGCCCGCGGAGCGTCGCGTCCATCGATCGCCGCCCGGATCAGATCGACGGCGACATCTTCGTCCGGCTGCCACCAGCTCGCCCCTTCGAACAGCTCGGCCAGCCAGTCCAACGCACCGACGTCTGCCGGCACCTCCCGCGACGGGATCAGGCTGGCGATATCGCCGTTGAGGTATGCGAGGTAGGCGCTGTGTGCCGGCGCGATCAGCCTCAGGCCGCTCGCTGCAGCCTCTATCATCGCGAGGTCCCAGCCTTCGCCGAACGACAGGCTGACGTAGTGAGTCGCGGCGCCGAACAGGCGCGGCATGTCGGCGTCCGGGAGGAGCTCGTGGATGAACCGGATCGGCGCCGCGGCGTCGAAGCCTTTGCCAGCGGCGCGAGAGGCCGAGAGCAGCTCGTCCTCGAACAGTGCCAGAGTGCCCGCTGAGTAGCAGCCAATCTTCATGATCAGTACGGCATCGTCGCCGGGCGTCGTCGCGCGCAGCCATGCCGACACCAGGCCGCTGAGGTTCTTGCGGGGGCCAAGCTCCGAAACGTTGAGGAACCTCGCCGCGTATGAGCCGACGTCTCGTCCGGCGACCTCACCAAGCGGCAGCGGACGCACGCCGGGCCGGTAAATGTCTGCCCTGACTCCTAGAGGGCACAATCGCAGCTTCGATTCCGGCACGCCGCTGTCTACCCAGGCCCGCATCGAGGACTCGGTCGGCAGGACAATGAGGTCCGCCAGCGGGTGGACGCGACGCCAGAGCATGGGGATCTGCGTCGCCTCGAACATCGTGAAGTTGACGTTTATCAGCGGCTCGATGCGTTGTATGGCGGCAGGCAGGCAGAAGTGCAGCGCAGTGCTTGCATCGACGGGCTGAGTCAGCGACTCGAACCAGGGGTCGCGTAGCTCGTAAGGCAGCTGCGCCGAGCTCCAGCCCTCGAGGTTCTCGAGCCGGATCCGGACGCCGCGACGGGCCATCTCGCGGGCGAACTCGCGGACGTGGTGATCGTAGCCGCTCGGCCCCGTGAAGGGCCCGCGAATGCGCAGGCTCGTCAGCATCGGTTGAATCTCGAGTTCAGGCGGGACCACCTCGAAGCCTCGGCGGTGTCTCCACGAATCGAGGTCACCGTCACAGGGAACGCAGCCAGCAGTCTACTACGCCCTGCGAAGCGCGCGAAAACAGGCCGTTGTGGGACCGATCGTCACCTCCGAATTGGGCCGAATGGCTCCTGTGCACACGGGCTGGAACGCCTATGGTTAAGCGGTTAATAGTCGTAATCCTAGCAATGCAAACCGGGAGGAAGCTTTCATGCTCAACAAGGAAGACAACGAGCTCGTAATCAACACGAACCCCGGTGCGCCCATGGGCGAGCTGTTCCGGCGCTTCTGGCTGCCGGTCGCGCTGTCCGACGAGCTGCCCGGCCCGGACTGCATCCCCGTCAAGCTCAAGATCATGAACGAGGACCTCATCGCCTTCCGAGACTCCGACGGCAAGGTCGGCCTCGTCGACGCCTTCTGCCCGCACCGCGGCGCGCCGATGTTCTTCGGCCGCAACGAGGAGTCGGGCCTGCGCTGCGTCTACCACGGCTGGAAGTTCGACGTCACCGGCGCCTGCACCGACCTTCCGAACACGCCCGAAGGCGACACCTACGCGAACAAGGTGCGCATCACGGCGCTACCCCTGCCAGGAGGCCGCCGGCCTGGTCTTCGCCTACATGGGACCGCGTGAAAAGCAGCCGCCCTTCCCCGACTTCGACTTCGCCAGGGTGCCGATGGAGAACATCTACGTCACCAAGTTCCAGCTCGAGTGCAACTGGCTCCAGGCCACCGAGGGCGACTTCGACCCCAGCCATGTGCCGTTCCTGCACAGCACGCTGGACAACAACGCCAGCAACCCGCAGTTCCAGTTCAACGCGCGCAGCCCGCTGACCGGCACGCGATCTACTAACACGCTGGAGGGTCCGATTCCTGACGCGAGCCGTTCCCGTTCGCGGTGGGCAACCGCCGCTTCAAAAAGGACGACCGCCGCGCGAAGGACACGCTCACCGATATCGACGGCGCCATGTATGCGATCTCGCGCATCACCCGACCCGACGGCCAGGAGCAGGCCAATGTCATCCTGCGCTTCCTCATGCCGGTGTTCTGCCCGCCCGGCATCGTCCGGCCCAACCACTTCGCCGGCAACTACCGCGTGCCGATCGACAACGAGAAGATGATGTTCTTCCGTCTGCGCTGGGCGAAGACACCCATGACGCTCGGACGACATCGTCTACTACAAGCAGGGCGGTTACGCCTACCCGGAGATGATCCCCGGCAGCTTCAAGACCAGGGCCAACGTCTTCAACGACTACGAGGTCGACCGCCTGGGTCAGAAGAACCACCTCTACTCCGGCATCAAGACGTTCCCTCTACAGGACATCGCGATGATGGAGAACCAGTGGGGCCCGATCGCCAAGCGCGAGCTCGAGCACCTGGTGGCGATGGACTACCACATGATCTACCTGCGCCGAAAGCTGATCGCCGCGGCCAGGGCGATGCGAGACGGCATCGAGCCGGTCGAGCCGTTCCTGCCGCACACCTACCACTACCACAGCGCCTCCGCCATCGTCGAAAACGGCGACTTCGACGGCGCCGTCGCGAAGGCGATCGAGCGCGCCAAGCAGAGCCTGACTCGGCCCGTCGCAGTGGCGGAAGAGGCCGTCCCGGCGCTGGGCTAATCGAGCCGCCGGAAACGGCTCCGCATATCCAGAAGGCGTCCCGCGGTCACTGGGCCAACCTCAAACAGTGACCGCGGGCGCCGCCACGCCCATTTACCCGCGGCGGATCGGTGCCTACTCGGATCGCAGCACAATGTCGCCCGAACGACGGGCCAAAAGTCCCGAACAACCTGAGGCCAAATGGCCCCTCCCACAAGAAGTTCATTTCCCTAATTTTGCCAGCGGAGGGTAACACCTGTGTTGATCGTTCTGGCCACACTTACCCTGCTCGGCATACCCTTGCTCACTGCCGGCATCATGTACCTCACTGAGAGGCCGCTGAGACCGCCTCGGCCGAAGGAGGCCGCGAAGGAGGATTCGCCGGCCAGGGCGTTGGTCATCACGCTTATCGTCTGGGCCGTGCTGACGGTTGCCGGTGTCGTTGCCGTTATCGAGACGCACTTCTTCGCGGTGGTCGGCTCTGACCGCGGCGAGCACATCAACACAGCCTTCCGCTTCCTGACGGCCGTTGCGGTGCCGGTCGCAGCCATGGTGATCGCCGTGATGCTCTACTCGGTGTTGCGCCGCAGCACGGGCGACCTGCCGCCGGAGGACGGACCGGCCTACCACGGTCGCGGGCCGTTCCCCAAGGCGTGGCTGGCGGTCACGGCTGGCCTGACCCTGCTGATCATCATCTACCCCGGCCTCGTCACCCTCAACAAGGTCATCGGCCAGGAGAAGAACCCGGACGTCGTGGTCAACGTGACCGCGATGCAGTGGACCTGGCTCATTGCTTACCCGGACCAGCACATCGATAACCAGTTCGAGCTCGTCCTGCCGAAGGACCGCAAGGTCGTGTTTAACATCACGAGCCGCGACGTCGTGCACTCGTTCTGGGTGCCTGCCTTCCTCATGAAGGTCGACGCCATCCCCGGCCACACGACAACGTATTCGCTCATTCCTACCGAGTTGGGCGACTACTCCGATCAACCCCTGTTCAGAGTGCAATGCGCCGAGCTGTGCGGTCTGAGCCACGCCACGATGCGAATCCCGGTGCGTGTAGTAACGCAGCAGGAGTTCGACGACTGGGCGGCCCAGAAAAACGCGTCGGCTCAGTAGCGAAGGGAGCTTGACTTGGCAGTCGCAACGATCGCGATGCAGCGCCAGGAGACGTTCGGGCTGAGTGCCTTCGCCTCCGTCTTCCGCGGCTTACTCGGGGCCTTCATCGGCTTCGTAGTCGGGATGCTCGGCGTCCTAACGGTGCGCTGGATCTCCGGACACCAGGGCTGGAACTTCGATCAGGTCCTGGTCATCAGTTACATACCCGCCCTGTGCGGCTGGCTGCTCGGCGTCGGGCTCTGGAGCCGTCTGGCCAAAGAGTGGCTCGGCATGGAGACGACGCCCGACGCGAAGGGCGTGGCGCGCTACTTCGGCTTCACGACCGACCACAAGGTCATCGGCATCCAGTACCTCATCACGTTCATGCTGCTGTTCCTCCTTGCCGGAGCGCTGGCGATGGTGATACGCATCCATCTGATTTCGCCGGACGGCGCCCTGCTCAGCAACGGCCAGTACAACCGCGTCATGAGCATGCACGGCATCATCATGGTGGCGGTGGCCGTGGCGAGCGTGATGGGCGGCTTCGGCAACTATTTCGTGCCGCTGCTGATCGGCGCCGAAGACATGGCGTTCCCCCGGCTCAACGCGCTCTCGTTCTGGTTGGTGCCGCCCGTGGCTGTGCTGTTGCTGTCGTCGCAGGCGTTCGGCGGCTGGGACTCCGGCTGGACCTCGTACCCACCGCTCAGCACTTCGAACGCGACTGGGCAGTTGTTCTTCGCGCTCGCGATAATCACTTTCGGCCTCTCATCTATCCTTGGCGGGCTGAACTTCCTGGTCACGATCATGTTCATGCGCGCCAAAGGTATGTCGTTGATGCGCATGCCGATCTTCGTCTGGTCGATCTTCGCCGCGAGCTGCATCGCCCTCACGTTCACGCAGTTCTTCGCGGCCGCGATGCTGATGATCACGCTCGACCGTGTGGCGCACACCGCCTTCTTCCAGGCGGCGCTGGGCGGCGACCCGCTGCTGTATCAGCACATCTTCTGGTTCTATTCGCACCCGGCGGTGTACATCTTCGTGCTGCCCGGCTTCGGCATCACGCTGGAGATCCTGGCGCACTTCTCGCGCAAACCGCTGTTTGCCTACAAGTGGGCGGTTGCAGGTCTCATGGGCATCGTCGTGGTCAGCGGCGCGGTATGGATGCACCACATGTTCGTCGCCGGCATCTCGAACAACCTGCTGGCGCCGTTCCTGGTCACGACCGAGATCATCTCTGTCCCGACCGGGTTCATCTTCCTGGCAGCACTCGGCACGATCTGGATGGGCCACCTCTGGATGAAGCCGCCGATGCTGTTCGCGCTGGCGGTCGAGTTCAACTTCCTGATCGGCGGAATCACGGGCATCCACCTGGCCGACGTCCCGACCGACATCAGCCTCTCGGACACCTACTTCGTCGTGGCTCACTTCCACTACACGATTATCGGAGCCGAGATCTTTGCACTGTTCGGGGCGATCTACTACTGGTTCCCCAAGATGACCGGCAAGAAGTACGACGAGGGCCTGGCCTATGCGCACTTCTGGTTGATGTTCATCGGCTTCAACCTGACGTTCCTGCCGATGTTCTGGGCCGGCTTCGACGGCATGAACCGCCGCGTGGCCACCTACACTCACAACCTCGCTGATCTCAACGCCTTCATCAGTATCGCCGCCTTCGTGCTCGGCTCGAGCTTCCTGCTGTTCATTGCGAACATGGTTATCTCGCTGGTCCGCAGCGAAGTGGCGGAAGCGGACCCGTGGCACGCTCGCACCCTCGAGTGGCAGACGACGTCGCCTCCACCTCTCGAGAACTTCGCGACGCCCCCCGTCGTCGTCTCAGGCCCTTACGACTACGGTAGCGATACACCGCGACCGCACGCGACGTTCGGCACCGCGGGTGTCGCGGCAGAAGTTGCGGGCTCGTGAGCATGATCCGAATCGAACCGAAAGGGACACGCGAGTGAAGCTGGGCACAATCGTCTTCCTGGTTCTCGCCGTTCTGACCGGCGTTGAGTACGCCGTTGCGACGCAGGTGCATCAGAACATCATCCCGTTGATCCTGATGGCGCAGGTCAAGGCCGTGCTGATCCTCTGGTACTTCATGCACATCGCGCGCGCCTGGATTTCGCAGAGACAAGGACACTAACCGATGGCAATCGCAGCAGCACCGCACGCCGCCCACCCGACGCACGACCGCGTCGCCATGAACACGGTAGGCCTCTGGCTGTTCTTCCTCTCGGAGACGTTCCTGTTCGCCGCGCTGCTGGCGGCGCGCTTCTACCTCGCGAGAACGGATCGCCCTGAAGGCATGAATCAGCACCTCGGCCTCGCGATAACGTCGATCCTGCTGCTGAGCAGCGCGACCGCCTACACGGCCGAGTACGCGATCTCGCGCGGCTATCGCGGCTGGTGCAAGCTGTTCCTGCTGCTGACCATGGCGCTCGGCATCGTGTTCTTCGCCGGCGTCGTCATCGAGTGGTCGACGGCGGAGTTCAGCCAGAGCACGCCCTTCGGCACCGCCTTCTTCTCGATGACCGGCCTGCACGCCTCACACGTCGTCAGCGGCGTCGGCATCCTCGGGCTGATCACGCTGCAGATGATGCGCGGTAAGTACTCGACCGAAGAGCACTGGGGCGTCGAGGCCGCGATCAAGTACTGGCATTTCGTCGACGTTGTCTGGGTGTTCTTCTACCCTGCCCTCTACCTCGTGAGTTAAACGGCGGCAGGTTTCCTGCCTAATTTCTGCACATAATCACAACTTCTCGCGATTATGTGCAGAAATCAGGCTTCCTTCCTGCTAGAATCCGCGAACGGCGGGTCGGAAGTAGGGGGATGCACCTATACCGTAACTCTGGCGGCTCCTGCGACATTAGACGCGGAGCCCGTCTAATGACACCCGTACGATCATCATCACTCCCTGATTACGAACAGCCCGGCGGCCCTCAATGAGTCGCTTCGCCGGTCTCCCGTTTATCTTCCTGCTTGGGGCTCTGAGCTGCTGGGCCATCCTGGCCGATCGCTCGGGCGCATCTTCGCCTAACGTCCCGTCCGCCGCCGCGGCCGTTGTCAGTACCGACGAAGCCACGCTGACACCGACGCTGGAGGTCGCCTCGCCGACGCTCACGGCTACGGCGCCTGCACTCACCGACACCACGATTCCAACCGCCACCGCAACCCCTGAGGCCACCGCGACACCAACGCCGCCCACGAGCCCGTACACGGTGCAGCCCGGCGACACGCTGGCGAGCCTCGCGGCGCGTCTCAGTATTCCTGAGTCCGACCGAGGCCTGTGGATTCAGAACGTGCTCGAAGTGAACTCACTGGCCGACGCCAACCACGTCGAGGTCGGTCAGTCGCTCGTCCTGCCCTCCCTCGACGACGCCATCGCATCGGCCACGGCCGAGGCGTTGACACCGACGAGCACTCCGACACCCATCGACACGCCCACACCAACCGATACGCCGGCACCGGCGACGACGCCTACGCCGACGGCCACAGCAACGCCGGGCGTGCAGAAGCTGGAGCCAGTCAGCGTCGCCCAGACCTATGTGGTCCAGCCCGGCGACACACTTTCGAGCATTGCCGACTCGCTCGGTATCAGCGCGGCCAGTCAGGGCGCATGGACGCAGCAGGTCCTGCAGCTGAACGGAATCGACGAGGCGGACCACGTCGAAGCCGGCCAAACGCTGACCCTCCCGAGCGGGACCAACGCTTCCGCGTCGTCTACGTCCACGTCTACGGCTACCGCAACGCCGGAGTCGACGACGCAGGCCGTGTCCGACGTCAGCGCGGCAACGACGACCGCGCTAATCGGCACTGCGGCTCCAGCGATCACCGGCAACTCAGCAGCGGTTATCGATGGCGACTGCGGCGCTCTGGTCTACGGCGACAACGCCCACGAGCGCCTGGCGCCCGCCAGCCTGACGAAGATCATCACTGCCATCGTGACCATGCAGCACGCCGGTTTCGGCGATCAGGTCACGGCGGATGTCAGCGCTACCGAGATGGCGCAAAAGGATTACTCGGTAATGGGACTCGAGCCCGGCATGAAGGTCAGCGTCAAGGACCTGCTCTACGGTCTGCTGCTGCCCTCCGGCAACGACGCCGCGGAGACGCTCGCGAACTACGTCGGCGGCGGCAGCGTCTCTGCCTTCGTCGGCCTGATGAACCAGGAGGCAGCGCAGCTTGGCCTCTCGGACACTCACTTTGCCAACCCTTCCGGCCTCGACGACCCGAACCTGTACTCCTCCGCCTACGACATGGCAGAGGCCGGTATGGCGCTACTCGCGAACCCCACTCTTGCACGTATCGTTGATACCATCTCTTACATGCCCGATTCACCCGACTGGACCAACGGTGCGCTGACCAACGACAATCAGCTGCTCGCTACCTACCCCGGCGCTTACGGCGTCAAGATCGGCTACGACGACAACGCCGCTCAAACCATCGTAGCGGCGGCCGAGCAGAACGGACGCCATCTCATCCTGTCTGTCTTCGGCAGCTCGGACCGGTATGGCGATGCCGCGGCCCTCTTCGACTGGGCCTTCGCGAACCTCCCCGCGACCTGCCACGGATGAGCGAGGCCGAAGCGCATTCGATACGGCGCGGTATCCGCGACGGCCAGCTACTCCGCCTCGTTGCCTTATGTGCTGTTATCGCGATTGCCGGCTTCGCACTGAGCTGCGGTTCGAGCAGCGCATCGCCGCCGACGCCCTCGCCCGAAGCCACGTCCACCGCAACGGCCACACGCACGCCGGTGCCCAGCCCAACCGCCACGTCTACGCCTGCCCCAACGCCGACGCCGGTGATCGAGGACGTGCTTGCCGACCACCTCGTCATCCCGTCGCTCAATCTGGACTCGGCGGTGCAGAAGAGCGAGACCGTCCCCTACACTTACACGCCTCCTCCCGGCTGCCCAGGCGAGTTCGAGGACACGACCACCCTGACTGTCCCCACCAGCGGCATCGCCACGCCGGCCGACGCCCTGGACGGACTCGAGAACAAGATCTGGATCTTCGGTCACAGCCGCTGGCAGGGCACGCCGGGCCTGTTCTACGGCCTCCAGGACCTCAGCCCCGGCGACAAGATCTACGTCGACGGCGTCGATCGCACGACGAACCAGCAGATTACGCACGAGGAGTTCGACGTCACCGGCATCTACCTGGCCGACACCGACTCCGGCGACAGCCTGCTGAACTCTAGCGGTCCGGACGACATCCCCGCCAAGACCACCCTGGTGCTCCAAACCAGCGTCCGCGAGCGCGGCGCCGGCGCCCAGTGGCTACTCGACCAGAACAAGCTGCTCGCCAAGGCCACCAACGTCGTCAAGGGCGACCTCAGCGATCCATGCAAGTACCTGCTGCTGTTCGTCACGGCAACGCCCCCGGGCTGACGCCGGACCTATGAGTTGACCCGCTGCGACAGCGTCTGCAAGAACGCGAGTGCATCCTCGACCGTCGCGACCTTCACGACCTTGATGTGCGACGCCGCGGCCACGGCGTCGGCGTAGTTGTCGACGGGTACGAGGAAGTACTCGGCGCCGGCGCGCTCTGCCGCCGCGACCTTCTGCTGAACGCCGCCTATCGCGCCCACTTTGCCGTCGAGGTCGATCGTGCCGGTACCGGCGATGCGATGGCCCTTCGTCAGGTCGTCCGGTGTGAGCGCGTTGTCGACAGTCAACGTGAACATCAGCCCTGCCGAGGGCCCGCCATCGACCTTTTCCGGCGTGATGCTCACAGGGAACGGCAGGTTGAGCTTGTCGCCCGTAGGTTCGACGCTGATCCCGATGCGCGGCGTACCGGACGAATCGTGCATCAACGGTACCGAGAGGCTGACCTGCTGATCGCCGCGCAGCACATCGATTTGCGCTGAATCAGCCGCCGGGCTCGCGCCGAGGATGCGGGAGACATCGGACGGCTGGCTAACCGACTGTCCGTTCACCGACGCAATCTCGTCGCCCAGCATGAGCACGCCGTTCGCCTTGCTATCGGTCTGGATCGAAACGATGCGAGCGCCGGTGTAGTCGAGGCTCGCCTGGTAGCCCGCCTGCTTGAGACCGACAACGATCGCCGTCTTCTCGCTCTCCTGCAGGTCCCGGAAGCCCTGGATAGCGACCTGTTGCGGCGACGTGTTCGAAGAGACGATTTCCTTCGCGGGCGTTATGCGAATCGCGTGATCGTACTGGGCGTAGAGCCACTCGGCGACCACGATCGGCGCCTGCGGCACGACCGTCGTGAGGATGAACGTGCCCTTTACGGGATGGGCCTGGTCGGGCGGCACGTGCACCATCGGCTCAACCGAGGCGGTAGGGCCCGGCGCCTCCATGCCGAGGTTGGTCGGCAGCAACATGATCGGCGCGAGGCTGAGCAGGACGACAGCGCCGCCGATCTCGCCGAGATGCAGCAATCGAGCTCGCAACGCAGGCTTCGCCCGTGGTTCGACACCCGATCCGCCGTATCGAGCCTGTTCGACCAGCAGCTCGAGCGCGAGCAGAAGCGCCACGGCCAGCGTGATGGCGCTCGTTTCGGTGCTGAACCTCAGGTGCTGCAGGTACAGGAACGCAGCCCAGCCGCCGAGCAGCAGACAGAGACCCCAACCCAGCCTGATCGCAAGCCTCGTCCCGAGGTCGGCGCTGCCGAACGACTGCCACGCCTGGGCGCGAATCAGGCGCCCGCCGTCCAGCGGAAACGCCGGCGCCAGGTTGATGCCGGCCAGGCCGACGTTCAGAAGCACGATGAACAGGATGATCGCGTTGACGGCCGTGCCGGTCTGCGTTCCCCAGGCGAGGTAGCCGATGCCGGCGACTGCAAGGTTGGCAAACGGCCCCGCCAGCCCGATCCATGTCTCGGCGGATGGACTGACGCTGGTGGACCAGGCCTGCGCGGCAATCGCCGGAGGGATAGAGCGGCAGCCGGGCCGGCGGTTCGGCGTGCAGCAGGCGCGCAGCGACGAGATGCCCGGCGCAGTGCACCAGCAAGCTGAGCACGCCCGCAACGATGATCACGACGGTCGCGATCCAGGCCTGCGAGGCGCTGAGCGAGGCTCCGAGCACGGGAACGTAGTAAGTACGCACGGCCCAGATCGCGACACCGAAGCTCAGCGGCCAGATCGGTCCGAGCACCAGCTTCGTGCCGCCGAAGGGCACCCTGACAGCAATTCGTCCCGCCCGTCGCAGTGCCGTCCGCATCCTGGGCTCCCCGAAGCGCGCCTTGAGGCTCGCAGCTTCGATCCCATGGTATCGCCGCGGATCGCGAGAGTTGCTATGAAACGATTAGCGCGACATTAGGTCTCAAGCAGAGCCAGACACTTCTTTGAGATGGCCCGCCGATCAACTTGATTGCAGAAGAGTGAATCCCCAGGCTGGCGCGCCGGGGAGGCCACGCCAGCCTGGGGACCGAAACTGACAACCGGGGCCTGACACCGGATCGCTACACGGGATCGCTACACGCGCGCCGTCAGGCTCTCCGGCGTCACGTTTTCCTTCTCCGTTACCTGCTTGACCACGAAGTCGTAGCTGCCGTGCTTCGTGCCGTTGGCGTCGACGGTGCACTCGACCAGCAGGTCGGAGGAGTAGAAGTCGTCCTCCTCGTTGCCAGGCTCGCCGGCGACGTAGAGCTGCGTCGTGATCGGGCTGCTGTTGCCCTGGACCTTGACGTGCAGGTGCTTGGCGTCGCGCGGCTGGTAGCAGCCGGGGACGATCGTCGTGAACTCGTAGCGGCCCTGCGCGTCCGTAACTTGATAGCCGTGGTAGCGGTAGCCGATCATGTCGTAGTTGCCCGCCGCGTCGGAGGACCAGAGGTTGACGACGGCGCCGGGGATCGGCGTGCCCTTCTCGTTCAGCACCCGGCCGGTGAGCACCAGCTCAGGCTTGTCGCCGGGCTCGAGCAGGTTCGAGCGCTCCGGCGCGCCGAGGCGGAAGTACGGGCCCTCGATCTCGCGCGGCGTCTGCTGCAGCTCTCCCGGCGCCGGTGGCTCCGGCTGTCGGACGGTCACACCCGCGCGGCTACCACGAATACTCTGTGTTGCCATCGATTATTCCTCGTTACGTCCACTTAGCTCGCGAACCACATCTGCGCCTGGTGCATCGAGGTGTTCGACGCCTCGATTTCGTAGTTACGGATTCGTGCGTCGAGCAGGCGCTGATTGATCGGCGTCAGGATGTCGTAGTAGCTGGTGTAGTGAGATATGGCGTAGAGCTGCGCCTGCTTCACGATCTCGATGTTCTGCTGCAGGTCTGGCGTCTGCTCGGCCTTCACCACCATGGCATCGTAAGCCGGGTCTTCGAGTCCCTTGACGAAGAACTGGTGATTCGGCTGGCTCGAGTTATGTCGCATTGGCACGCTGGGCGTGTCGTAGCCGGGGTGGCCACCGACGAACATCTCCCAGTCGCCACGCTGCGTCTTCGGCAGTGCCTCTGCCAGACCGAAGGTGACGATGCGCATCTTGACGCCGATCGCCGCGGCCTGCTGCGACAACACCTGCGACGCCGTGTCGCCAGTGGACGACGGGCCGATGTAGAACAGCTCGACCTCGTGGCTGGTGTCGTAATTCATGGCCGACAGCAGCTTCTTACCCTCGGCCGGATCGAACTTGAAATACTGGTCTGTCTGACTCGCGTCGAGCTGGTACTGGAGCATCGAGACTGCCAGGAAGCCGGTAGGCGCCTTGGCCTGACCGTTGTACACGAGGTCGATGAACTGCTGGCGGTTCGTGGCCCGGTACATCGCCTGCCGGAAACGCACGTCGTTGAACGGCGCCTTGTCGATGTTCATGTTCCAGGTGAACGGGTTGAGGCCCAGGTATTGCTGCGTCTGGACCTGCTTGCCCATCGACTTCTTCAGGTCATCGAACTGGGTTGGCGGCGGGATCCACTCGCTCACCTGGCCGCTGCGCATTGCCGCCTCGATCGCCGAGTTGTCCGACAGCACGAATACGTCCGTGGCGTCGCGATAGGGTAGGCCCTTCTGGCCGCGGCCGTGATACTCGGGGTTGCGCACGTAGTGGTAACGCGTGCTGATCACCCAGTTGTCGAGGATAAACGGGCCGCTACCGATCTGACGCTCGGAGTCGAGGTGGTCGAACGTCTCGTACGGAATGATCGCCTGCGGGCCGGGGTGACCGAGGATGCGCGAGTCGAAGAGGTAGGCGCGCGGGCCTTTGAGCTTGTAGACGACGGTGTACTTGTCGGGCGCCTCGGCGTGGTCGAGGTAGTTCTTCTCGAAGTTGTTCTCGATATTGTCCTGGGGAGTGACGAACTGCTGCATCTTGACGACGTCTTCGGCGACGACTTCGCGGCCGTTGACCGGCGGGAAGTTGTGGTACTTCATGCCTGGGCGCAGCTTGAAGGTCAGCGACAGGCCGTCGGCCGACTGCTCGAACGACTCGGCGGCTTCCAGGACGTAGGGCGCGTTGGGGTTGGTGCGCGTCGTGATCATGTGGTCGTAGACGTACTGACCGCCGAACGCCGCGTACTCGGAAGCGTTGGTGAGAATGTTCAGGTTGTTCGACGACGTGTATGTGTCACCGTAAGTGCCGCCCGTCTTCGGCGAGTCGGATGACGCCGAGTCTCCGTAAAGAGCTGCCGGCGCTGCACCGCTGGCGCCACTGGCACCGCTGCCGCTCGATGAAGCGGCTGTCGCTCCGGAGGCTGCGCCGCTAGCGCTGCCCGAAGCGGCACTGGAACCGGACGACGAACTGTTGTTGTTGTTCCCGCCGCTGCTGCATCCCAGGGCCGCCATAGCAACAGCTCCCAGTGATAGGCCGGCGCCAGTAGCAAGCAGCCGCCGCCGTGCGACGCGCTGCCTTCTGAATTGCTCCCAATAGCTCTGCATGTTGGCCTCTCTCTCGGGGAATCTGCTCCCCCTGGATCCCTTCGCTCGGGTTGGGGTGTCGTTTAGGCATTCATCCGCTGCCCTCCGCCGCCATCCGGCAGATCTATGCTACGAGTGCGATGCGTTCCAATTAAACATTTGTCAGACCTATCGAACAAATGATTAGTCAGACGCGATTCGTAAGCTAAGCTGTGCTCTTCAAAGCTGTCAAGGCCTCTTGTCGACTAGTTGGCGGGGAAAGCCCTGCCCCAAATGTAGCCAGCCTGCTGGCTGGCAGAACCGCCCCGTTTGGACCCTTCCTCGTCACCGACGGCGCCACGAGGCCGTCGCGCCGTCGCCGTCTCTCGCGGCCGGCGGGCTCCCGCGTGCCCCATCGCGGGGCCGCATCGTCGTGTCACTTCGAACCTCGTAACCGCGGGTCGAGCACGTCGCGCAGGACGTCGCCGAGGAAGTTAAAGCCGAGCACGGTCAGGGTAAGCGCCACGCCCGGCCCGAGCATGATCCAGGGGTCCGTAATGAAGTACTGGCGATTGGTGCCCGAGAGGTCTAACCCCCACGAGGGCGTCAGGATCGAGACGCCGTAGCCCAGGAACGAGACGCCGGCCTCGATCAAGATCACTGCACCGAAGATCGTGGTGAACGTGACGATCACGAACGGAAATACGTTTGGCAGGATGTGGCGCAGCATCACTCTCGGCGCGCTCGCCCCAATCGTCACCGCCGCTTCGACGTATGGTAGGCCCCGCTCCTTGAGCACGGCCGAACGTATGACACGCATCACCCCGAAGATGAAGCCCAGGCAGATCGCGATCGACAGCGAGCGCAGCTGCCAGGTGAGCAAGACGACGTTCGAGCCACCTTCGTGAGGTCGTCCCAGTGCTGCGACCACGATCAGCACCAGCATCAATCCCGGCATGGACGCCAGAACCTCCATCAAGCGCTGCGTCACGAGGTCCACCCAGCCGCCGAAATATCCGCTGAAGATGCCGAGCAGTGTGCCCAGCGCAACGCCAAGGAAGGTCGCCGAGAAGGCTACAGCCATCGACACCTGGGCGCCGTAGATCGTCCTCGACAGCACGTCCTGGCCCAGGCTGTTCGTGCCTAGGAGAAACTCGCTGTTCGGCGACTCGAGCCGGGAACCGACAAACGCCGTCGGGCTGTGCGGCGCGATGTACGGCGCGCCGATGGCGAGGATCGCCGCTGCAATCACGATCAGCAGTCCAAGAATGCCCAGCGGCCGCTGCAGCCATGGGTTGAGGGCGAGACTCAGCGACTCGCGACGCGTCCTCGCCCTGGCCAGCTTGTCGCCGCCGTGCTCCAGATCGTCAAGCTCGCCCAGGCTCCATTGCGTTGCCATCGTGACTCCCTCGAGTTCGCCTTTCAGGAATAGCGCACGCGAGGATCAAGCCACGCGTATGAAATGTCGATGACGAGACTTATCAACATCAGCATCGAGGCGCTGAACATCGCCACGATCATCACGATCGGGTAGTCCTTGAGCTGGATCGCCTCGAGCGTCCAGGCGCCGAGCCCCGGCAGTCCCATGACCTGCTCGAGGATGATCGAGCCGCCAAGCAGTCCCCCGAGCTGTAGGCCGGCCAGCGTTAGCACCGGTGGCAACGCGTTTTTGAATGCGTGCTTAAGCGTGACCGAGTTCTCCGACAGGCCCTTCGAGCGCGCCGTGCGTATGTAGTCCTGGCGCATGACTTCGAGGAACCCGGAGCGCGTGAAGCGCATCAACACGGACGACGCTCCGATCGAGAGCAACAGCGTCGGCGGAACGAATAGACGCAGATTGTCCAGCGGGTGGCTGAAGAACACCGTGGCGCCAAACGGCGGCGCGTAACGGAAGAGCCGCGCCGGCACTACCAGCAGCAGCGACAGCAGCAGGAAGTTCGGCACCGCTAGGCCCAGGGTCGCGAAGAACCGGATCACGACGTCGAGCCACGAATTCTGTTTCAGCGCCGAATAGACGCCGGTAAGGATTCCTATGATCATGGTGAACACGAAGCTCAGGACCACGATCTCGAGCGTCACCGGCAGCCGCGTCTTGAAGTCGTCCGTGACCTGCGTGCCTCCCCTCAGCGACTTGCCGAAGTTGCCGGTCAGAACACCGGTAGACCAGCGAACATACTGGTCGAACAACGAGCCAGTGAGGCCGTTACGCTCTCGAAACGCCGTGACGTTTTGTGGTGTCGCGTTGACGCCGAGGATGGCCGCCGCAGCGTCTCCCGGCACCAGGCGCAGCATCGTGAACACGAACATGGAGACGAGAACCATGTTCAAAGCGAGGCCTATGACGCGGCGCATCAGGTACGCTTTCATCGGCTTCCTTTGCCTCGAGAGTCAGTATTCCTATCGATTTGCGCGAATATTGCATCCATTTGATTGATAGTCAAGTATTTCAGACGTTTGTTACAAAGGTCACTTATGGGCCTGCTTTGTGGCTTCTTTCAAGTCATCCGATAGTCGCCAGAGGATCTTGCCGATCTGGGACCAGAACGATGTTTCGCGAGGAGACGCAAGGGAAGCAGCTTGCTTTGAGACCGCAGAAGATATCGAGCCTTCAAAAACCCGCACCAGGCGTCGATCTGAGCCCGGACGGCAAAGGCCTCTTGAGATGGATGCGTCTTGTTGACACTGCCGTCTGCGACGCTTAGGCTACCGCCCAGCCGCATGTCAATCATGCGTTCAACTCTTAAAACAGGCGTCTGGACTTGCCGCAGCGCGAGGACCGGTCGCTGGTCTGCCGGGTGCCCCCGATTGCCGCCACGAGCAAGTGGCTGGCCCGCCAGGCTCAGGTGCGGCACGATACGGAGCAGGAGAACGGAGCGCCATGAAACGCAGCGAAGACAGGATCCTCACCACCCACGCCGGCAGCCTGATCCGGCCTCAGAACCTCGTCGCCTTCGACCAGGCGCGGCGTAAAGGCGAGGCAGTCGACGAAGAGGCATACGAGGCCGAGCTGCGGTCTGCCGTCAACGAGGTCGTGCAGCACCAGGCCGCCGCTGGTGTCGACGTCGTGGACGACGGCGAGTTCTCGAAGTCGAGCTGGGGCACCTACATCAACCTGCGCGTCTCCGGCTTCAAGTTCGACCCCGAACGCGACATGGCGATCAACTACACGGGTCGCGACGCCGAGCGCTTCCCCGATTTCTTCTCAGGGCAGAGTGGCGGCAGGCGCATGTGGCGCGGCGCCGACGTTTGCGTCGAGCCCATCGTGTACGTCGACAACCACTCGATGCAGCGCGACATCACCAACCTCAAGGTTGCGACGTCGGCAACTCACGTGACGGAGGCGTTCCTGCCGGTCGTCGCGCCGGCCAGCGCCGCGTTCAACGGCGTCGACGACTACTACAAGTCGGACGAGGCCTACGTCTACGCCCTGGCGGAAGCGCTGCGCAACGAGTACCTGGCGATCTACGAGTCCGGCCTGCTGCTGCAGGTCGACGACGCCGTGCTCGCTAACGCCTACGACGACCTCATGGCGCGCAGTCCCCAGACCTACCGCCGCTGGGCAGAGCTGCGCATCGAAGCGCTGAACCATGCCCTGCGCGGCATCCCGCCGGACCGTGTGCGCTACCACCTCTGCTACGGCAGCTGGCACGCACCGCACGTCGCCGACGCGCCGCTGGAGGATATCATCGACCTCATTCTTACTGTGAACGCGGGCGCTTACTCGATTGAGGCCGCCAACGTGCGCCACGAGCACGAGTGGCGCGTCTGGGAGCAGGTCAAGCTGCCGGAAGGCAAGCTGCTGATCCCCGGTGTCGTCACGCACCACACGATGAGCGTCGAGCATCCACGCCTCGTAGCCGACCGCATCTTGCGCTACGCCAAGATCGTCGGCCGCGAGAACGTTATCGCGGGCACGGACTGCGGCTTCCAGCAGGGCCAGGGCATCGAGCGCGTGCACCCGTCGATCATGTGGGCCAAGTTCGAAGCGCTGGCCGAGGGCGCTCGCATCGCGACGAAAGAGCTCTGGGCGTAACAACGATCAACCGCACACGTATCTGAGGAGCAGCATGAAGCGCAGCACCGATCGGATCCTCACGACTCACGTAGGCAGCCTGATCCGGCCGCCGCAGCTCCTCGAGTTCGCCACGGCGCAGCGCGAAGGACGCGCTATCGATCAGCAGGCGTTCGAGAAGTGCCTGCGAGAGGCCGTCGACGATGTGGTGCGCAAGCAGACCGAGGCCGGCCTCGACGTCATAAGCGACGGTGAGTTCGGCAAGTCGAGCTGGGCCGCCTACGTCCTGGAGCGCCTGTCGGGCTTCGAGCTGCGGCGCGACCAGATCATCCCGTTGCACTGGCTCGGCCGAGACCTCGAGCGCTTCCACGATTTCTTCGAAGAGGAAACCGGCGGCTCGATGCTGCGCGGCGCCGCCACCGAGGTCTGCGTCGCCCCGATCACACTGACGGACCACCACAGCCTCGCGCGCGACATCGACAACTTCCAGGCGGCCCTGAAGCACAGCCAGCCGCTCGAGGCCTTCATCACGGCCGTCGCGCCGGCGAGCACCGCCTACAACGGCGTCAACGAGTACTACCCCTCCGACAAGGAGTACGTCTACGCCATCGCCGACGCGCTCAAGGAGGAGTACGAGACCGTCTACAAGTCCGGGCTGCTACTGCAGGTCGACGACGCCGTGCTCGCGAACATGTACGACTACCTCGTCTCGCAGAGCCCTGAGCGTTACCGAGAATGGGCCCAACTGCGCATCGATGCCCTAAACCACGCCCTGCAGAACATCCCCGAGGACCGCGTGCGCTATCACATCTGCTTCGGTAGCTGGCACGTCCCCCACGTCGCCGACGCGCCCCTACCCGCGATTATCGACCTCGTGCTGCAGGTCAAGGCGGGCGCCTACTCCTTCGAGGCCGCCAACCCGCGTCACGAGCACGAGTGGACGCTGTGGCAGGACCACAAGCTCGCCGAAGGCAAGAGCATCATCCCGGGCGTCGTCACCCACCACACGACGGTCGTCGAGCACCCCGAGCTCGTTGCCCAGCGCATCGTGCGGTTCGCGAACCTCGTCGGCCGCGAGAACGTGATCGCGGGCACGGACTGCGGCTTCGCGCAGGGCGCTTTTACGCAGCGCGTCCACCCATCCGTGATGTGGGCCAAGTACGAGGCCCTGGTCGAGGGCGCCCGCATCGCCTCGTCTCAGCTCTGGCCGTGACCCGAATCGCGAGGGAGCTTGCGTAGCGTCAACGCCGACGCGAACGCCCGACTTGGCGCCATGGCCAACTCGTCTTGAGCCGCCGCCATTCAGCGATAAGGCACGATGTGCAGCGGAACCCTGGAGCCCTGCAAGACTTTGCCGGCGACGCTGCCCACCTCGGCGTGCTTGAAGCCTCCGTGCCCGTGAGTCGACATGACGATGAGCGAGACGCCCGCAGCCTCGGCCTCCTGAAGGATCGCCGCGACCGCCTCGCCTTCGAGGACCCGGGCAGTGGTGCTGATTCCGTCGGCTTCAAGATTCCCTCGCAGCGTTTCAAGGTACTCGGCCGCTACCTTCACTTCTGTATCGCTTTGCCCAAGATCGATGCGGACCGGAGGCTCCTCACCTTCGGAGTCGAGTAGCGCGGCGCCCAAACTCGACCCCGGTTCGACGGGCGACACAACGCGGAGCACGACGAGACGAGACTTGAAGCGCCTCGCCAGCTCCGACGCATGATCGAGCGCAACCTCCGCAAGCTTGGAGCCATCGAGGGGAACCAGGATTCGGTCGTACATGTTCTCTTTGCTCGATTCTAGCCAACGCCGGTGCGCCCGGGCGTCGGACAACTCTGCTCTCCCACCGCATCATCATCGGCCGACTACTTCCCGCGACTCTAGAGCCGTTTGGACGCCTCGAGCCATGGCGGTGGAACTGCCCTCGCCTCATCTGGTCCGGCGCCAGGCGAGCGTGGCCTGACATTCGGCACGCAGCAGCAGCCAATCTGTTAGTCGTTATGTCGATTAGATCGGTCTGACGAATCAGACCCCCCGCAAGGGAGCCTGCTGTATGCCGTCGAACGCCGCCTCTTCGGCGGCAACCCGGCAGCCTTACGTGCCGCTAACCTGCCTGTGCCACCGCCGGCGTCGCGAGCGTCTCGCTGCGGCCGTGGATTACGTCGCGCAGCACCTCGAGTCCGTTGACGCCCTTGGGCAAGATCGCGCCGCCCGACCGCATTCGATACAACGCCGGCTGATCTACGCCGGGAGGCACCGTCCCGGAGTCTCGCAGGGCCATCGCAGCGTCGATTAGCCGGCGTCGCGAGCGGATGATCATCGAGTCGGTGGTCGCCAGATGCTCCGCGGTTCGGTCGTAGATTGGCCCCATGCTTTCCTGGACCGCCGGGTCCTGGGCATCGGACGGGATGCCGCTGTAGGTGGTCATCGTCCGCTGAGCCTCGCGGTCGATCAGGAAGTCGTTGGCGAGATTGGCAACCGGCCGGAAGCGGCCGTTCCAGGCGGACATCGCCTCGCGCAGGCCGCCGATGATCGGCACTTCGCCTCGCGGTCCGCGCAGCGTCTGCAGCCCGCGCACCAGACCACCGATACCTGTCGCGTTAACGTCGCGATTTGCGGGCTGGAGGATGATCGCCCAGCTCATGCAGTACTCGTCATCGATAGGCACCCACGCAAACGCGGCGATGCGCTGACCCAGCAAATCGCTGGGGTTCATCGTGTAGAACGGGAACAGGAAATGCGCCACCCGCCAGTAGTCGGTGCCTTCCTCGGCCGTGCGATAGGCGCCGTAGGTAGCGCCGATCTCGCTGTCCTGGGTGACGAAGGTCGCGGTCTTCTCCTTCAGCGTGTAGTAGTAGCAGCTACGCGGAGTCAGCTCCGCGATGTTCACGTGGCCATAGTGCAAGAAGCCGGCGTGGATCGTGTCGATATCGCCCTCGAGCGCCTGCATGTAGTTGCACTCGATTACGCGCCGGCGGATCGTTCCCGACGGCGTCAGGTTTGCCTCGATGTCGGGCAGAGGCGGCGGCACCTGTCGCGGCCCCATGTATGTCCAGACGATGCCGTTGCGCTCTTCGCAGGCGTAGGCGCGGACCCGAACCTTGCTCTTGAAGTTGCTCTCGGCGGGTTCGGACGGCATGTCGACGCAGGCACCGGTCGTGTCAAACTTCCAGCCGTGGTACACGCAGCGCAGGCCGTCATCCTCGTTGCGGCCGAAGAACAACGATGCGCCGCGATGCGGACAGGCGTTAGCAACGATGCCAACCTTGCCCGAGCTGGCCCGGAAGACGATCAAGTCTTCGCCCAGCAGGCGCAGACGCAGCGGCGGGGAATCGGGTGTCGCCATCTCGTCTGTTTGTAGCGCGGGAATCCAGTACTGCCGCATTAAATCGCCCATTCGCGTTCCTGGCCCTACGTGACAAAGCAGCTCGTTGTCTTCTTGACTCAGCATCTGCGTGCCCCTTCTCTTGCTGCCGGCGTCCTTTGAGAGTCGGCGAACTCCGCCATCTCAGACCAGAATCTCACGTTTCACTGCTGCACAGATCGCCTATCGCGCGCCCATACGCGCCTCCGCGCCGAGACTCGCTAGACCGTCACCTTGCGGGCAGCACGCACCAACCTCACGTCTTCAGCTTCCTCTTCGGCACTAAGAATGCGGAGGTTTCGGATGCCGTGATATGCCTGCGGCCGCCACGCTTGCTCGACGTCTTCGCCTGCTGCCACTCGCTTGCAAGCCTCCAGCAGCCTGCGCCGCACGTGGATGATGTACGTGTCGGAGCTGACCAGCGTCTCGCGCGAACGGTCTGCTCTGGGTCCGCGCTGGTCTTCGACCATCGCAAAGTCCTGCACCGGATACGGGTTCATGCCGCTGAAGTTGAAGTTGCGCTGCAGCGCCCGGTCCTGCAGGTAGTCGTTGCTCTTGTTCGCTTTCGTGACGTAGGTGCCGGGAATACGCTCCGGAAACTCGTGCTTGCCGTGCAGGTAGGTGTTGAGCACCTCGGCCTTCAGCGGCTCCGGGCTCCACTTCATGCGGAAGAACACGGTGTTCTCGTCGTCGACAGGCACTTTCAGGTTGAGCGGGTTGGTGTTCGGCGCACTTACGGCGCCGGCCGACGAGAAGCTCGGCATGATGAAGTGCGAGCTCAGGACCAGGCGTCCGTCCTCGGTCCGCCGCCCGGACGCCGATCCGTAAGCAGTGTCGTAGACCTCGGTGTTGGCGATGCGGCTGTTGCCGATCAGCGGGTTGCGCCCGATGATCTGGTAGGACTGGCTCGAGGCCGGGTTCAGGGTGCTGTGCAGGAAGGCCGAGTGGCCGATGTCGAACTCGTTCTCCAGGGTCTGCAGGTAGTTGCAGGACACGAAGTACTTGGTCACGTAGACGTGGTCCGGCGGCAGATCGAGCCATTCGAAGCCGGGATGCGGCGGAACCCGCTCGGCCGGGCCCATGTAGACCCAGATCATGTTGCCGCCCTCGAAGGTCGGGTAGGCGCGAACGCGAACGCGCTCCTTGAAGCTATCGCCTTCGAGGCAGTTCGGCATGTCGACGCAAGCGCCGGTCACGTCGAACTTCCAGCCGTGGTAGATACAGCGCAGGCCTTCTTCCTCGTTGCGGCCGAAGAACAGCGGTGCGTTGCGATGAGGACAGTACGCGTCGAAGATGCCGACGTTACCGTTTGTGTCACGAAACGCCACGAGGTCCTCGCCCAGCAGTCGCACCCGCACCGGGGCGCCGTCGGCCAGCGCCACTTCCTCCGAAAGCAGCGCCGGTAGCCAGAATCGACGGAACATCTCCCCCATCGGCTGACCGGGACCGATCTGAATCAGCGTCTTGTTGTCGTCGACACTCAGCATTTCGATTACTCCCTAACGGTGGCCCGCGCTCGCGACTCCGTGAGGCCGCCTCGGACAGGTTCGGAGGCCATCTATCGTCACATCCTAATTCTCGAACGGGTAATAGAATCGACTCTTTTCGAGAACCCGTCACAAAAACTGCGCGTAATCGTGTCTTTCGTCAAGGCGTAAGCAATTCGCCTCTGGCATATCACCGCCGCTGAAATCACACCCCCGACCAGCACGATCAGGACAGTCCGAAGTAGAAGCGATGCTATTTGCCGCTTACCAGCCGACAGGTGGCCATTGCATGGCCGCGGCTACCTCTTACCGGTGGGTCAGAGATAGCGGTCGAGGTGAGCCTCGTAGAACTCGCAGGTCTGCTTCAGGCCGCACTCGAGGCTCGTGCGCGCCTGCCAGTGCAGCAGCCGCTGCGTCTTGCGGGTATCGGTGACGTAGTCGCCGATTTCGATCTTCTGCATCGATTCTGGGAAGGGCGCGTATACAAGTTGACCGCGGCCACCAATTGCGATGAGTCGTTCGGCGATTTCCCGCAGCGACACGCCGACGCCGCTCCCGATATTGAGGGCCGTGCCCGTATGCTGCCGGGTCAGTCCTGCAACCAGAAACGCATCGACAGCGTCGTCCACGTAGATCAGGTCGCGTTGCTGCAGCCCGTCGCCGAACAGCCTGATCGCCTTCCCTTCCACGGCCAACCGGACAAACCAGTTGATGAAGCCCTGTCTGCTGTGAGACATGAGCATGCGTGGGCCGTAGACATTGGTGAGCCTCAGGCAGATCGTGCTCAGTCCATGGGAGTGGCTGTAGGCGATGTGATAGAGGTCTGCGGCAGCTTTGTCGACGCTGTTCGACTCCGTCGGCAGAAACGGATGGTCCTCCGAGACCGGTCGCGTCTGAATGGCGCCGTAGACGCTGCGCGTGCTCGCATAGACGACTCGCGCGTCGGAGGCTTCGCGACGAATCGCCTCCAGCAGCACGAGCTGAGCACGAACGTTGGTCTCCATGTCGGCGAAAGGCGACTCCAGCACGTCGACATGGCTGCTCTTGCCCGCCAGGTTGAAGATATAGTCCTGGCCCCGCACCGCTGCGGCGATCGCGTCGGCATCGCCGATGTCGTGCTCACGAATCGAAACGCCTGAGACGCCGTCGAGGTTGAAGGAGTTGGCGCCCTGGCCGGGGAAACGGTTGTCGACAACCGTCACGACGGCGCCGAGCTCGACAAGCCTGCGCGCAAGGTTGCTGCCGATGAAGCCGAGCCCGCCGGTCACCAGGCAAGCCGTGCCGGCGTAGGCCGCGAAGTCTGTCTGGGCAGGCTGATTCATCGAACCTTCTCGGCCAAAGCCAGCGCTGACAGTCCAACCGGCAAGCCGAACCGTTCGACCAGCGGCGCTTCCCATGAAAGAAGCCTGGCGAGAACGCCGTTCAGCGGTTCGGGCAGCGGCCGCACGTCGGAGCGATGCGAGCCGCCTTCGGGACGCAGCTTCGCCAGCATGCGGCGCGCGATGGCTACGGGAAGAAGCAGCGAGTTCGCATACGAGAGCCTCAGCGGTCGCAGCCCAACGCGGTGCAGACGGTCGCGCAGCGTGCTGGCGGTGTAGCGCCGTTTGCCATGTGTCGCCACATCGTGCGGGCCGTAGAGGAGCATGAGGGCGGGTTCACGCCACAGTAGCTGACCGCCCGGCTTGAGCACGCGCGCAACCTCACTCAGTGCCTGGCTCTCCTCACCGTCGTCGAGGCTGTAGAACACGTCGAACACCGTGACGAGGTCGAAGCTGGCGTCATCGAACGGCATCGTGGTGGCGGACGCCTGGACGAGGCGGCTGCTGCCGCGACGCGCCTGCAGTGCGATCGCCTGCGATGACGCCTCCAGGCTCGTGACCTCACCGAAGCCGCGTAGAAACGCCAGCGAGCCGCCGGTGCCGCTGCCGCAATCGAGGATCGAGCGCTGTGTGCGAGCCGGCAGGAAGCGATTCAGCAGGCGTCGCGCGATCGCGCGCTGGCCCCGGTACCACCAGAGGGAGTCCTCCAGCTGGTACATGGCGTCATATTCCTGCGGCTCCAATGGCTCAGTCGGCCCCCGCGCGCGGTTGTGCCTGGTTGCCAAGCTGCAGTCTCTGCCTCTCGCAGGCCGCGCGTCGCCGCTTCTGTCCTCGCAACAGCACCAGGCGCACATACCAGCGCAGCACGCCGGCGACGGCCCGGCCGATGCGAGCCGGCTTGAAGAACTGAGAGCTGCCGTAAGCGCGCGGGAAGTGCGTCACCGGCACTTCGGTCATGACCTGGCCGGAGTCGCGCAGCTTGCGCACCATCTCGACGCAGATCGCGCCATCGTTCGACTCGAGCTCGATGTCGCGCAGCGCTTCGCGACGCAACAGCCGAAAGTCGCAGTCGACGTCGTGAATCGGCAGCGAGAACATGATCCGGGCCGAGGACTGATAGATGCTGCCGACCAGCTTGCGGTACCACGCGTCTTCTCGCGACCGCTTGTAGCCGTTGACCACGTCGATGCCGGGCTTCATCTCGGCCGCCAGCAGCTCGATCTCCGCCGGGTCGTACTGGCCGTCACCGTCGGTATAGAAAACGTAGTCCCTGGTTGCAGCATCGAAGCCGCTGATCAGAGCAGCGCCGTAGCCACGGTTGTGTTCGTGCTCGACGATGCGCAGTCGCGGCACTTCGGCTCTCAGTTGCCTGAGAACCTCGACGCTCGAATCCGAGCTGCCGTCATCGACAACGATGATCTCGTAGTCGTCGGTGATCCTGCGCAACGACTCCTGGACACGCAGCACGAGGCCACGGATCGTCCCGGCATCGTTGTAACAGGGGAAGAAAGCACTAACGCTGGATAGCACGGCAGCCGCCTCTCTGTCGCTCAGCGAATACTGGGCAATTCTTCCACGGTTAATACTTTCATAGCAATATATTTCAGGCCCGACTCAGCGGCGAATCTTCCAGATCTCGATGAAAATGAACGATTTGTCGCGCCGAAACTCGATGCGGTCGGCCCGGTCGTGCAGGTAGCGATCGAGGCTCGGGTTGACGGGTCCGAGGAACTGACGCGCGACCGCATCGAGCACGACGTACTGCGCACCGAACTCGTCGAGGTAGCCGGCGACGTCGGTGACGTGCTGCGTCGTGAGCGGGTTGGTGCGGTAGTAGAGCATGTAGTAGCTCCGGTAGTCCGTCTGCGGCATCGCCCACCAGAGCTGAGTCGAACCGAGCACCTTCGAGCCAGGCGGAACGAAGCTCGCCAGGTCGGCTCGGAGGCTGAGATAGTTCGTTGCGTTCTTCGTATCGATTAGACCGACGCGCTGGGCTTCGATGCCTTCGCCGAGGAAGCCGAGCAGCAGGATCGCGGCGAGACCGGCCGCAGCGAGACGTAGCGGTCCGGCCCGCAGCGGGGTTCGCAGATACGGCTTCAGCGCCATAAACGCAGCCGTCGCCGTCATAGCGAGTGCGATCACCGCGAACGGGAAGATGGCGATGAGGTAGTAGGTCACCTTCTCGTATTCCAGGAGCGCAAACTCCAGCGGCAGGCCGAGAACGCACAGGAACAGGAGCCGGTCGCCGCGACGCCCGAATCGTCTGGTGCGCCACGCCAGGTAGATCAGGCTCGCGGGGAAGGCGACGAACAACGCCGCCTTCTCGGAAGGACGCTTCGTAAGGGCCGTGGACAGCGTTTCGAAGTCCAGGTGGTAGCGCTTGTACTCGCGTTTGACGCTTTCGATGTAGAACGACGGCTGATCGATAGAGGTTCTCCGGTAGAGCGTGCTCGTCTGGCCCTTGAAGTCCTGGTAGTGAGCCACGACGTACACGCCGTAAGGGATGAACAGCAGAATCGACGCCAGCGCCGCCGTGGCGATCATCGTCAGGCGATAGCGCAGCGTTCCAGACTCGAGCAGGAGGTACAGTGCCACGATCGGCAGCAAGAACGCGGCGTAGAACTGCATCAGCGTCGCGATGGACAAGATTGCGCCGGCAATCGCGGCGCGCCGCGGGGTCGGACGTAGCAGGATCAGCGTCGCCGCGAGCATGAAAGGCACCGGCGCCAGGTCGTAGCGCAACGAGCGAGCCGTCTCCTGCAGTGGCAGGCCCGTGTCGAATCCGACGTGCAGGCGCAAGAACAGCAGCAGCACGACCGAGAGCACGGCGACCGCGACGCCCCCTATGCGGCGCGCCAGGACGTAGACCAGCACAATCGTCGCCAGGCCGTAGACGATACCAACGAGCCGCCCGGTGAAGATGCTCGTCCCGAACAGCTTGAACACGCCCGCCAGCACGAGATGATGCAGCGGCATGTTCCACAGGTAGTACTTGTCGGCGTCCCAGAATCCCTTGAACAGGTCGGTGCCGAAGACGCCCTGGGTTGCGAGCTTGTAGGAGGAGGAAAGAATCCAGATCTCGTCGTCGGTGGGCGCTGGGTAGTTCGCGAGATTCGGGAGCGTAAATACCAAAAAGGCCGCGATGGCCCCGGTAAGGAAGAGTCCTTCGGCCAGCGAGTAGCGAGTGCGCGCCTGCAAGTGAGGAGCGTCTTCCAATCTGCTGGGATTCTATGCGTAATCTGCTCTTTGCGGTAGATTGACGCTCGCAATCCCTATGCCAATCCTTCCGGCCGATCCCAAAGGCAGCTACGTAGCCCATCGTGACGAGATCCTCGAGGCCGTGCGCCGCGTCCTGGAGAGCGGCTGGTACATCCTCGGCGAGGAGACCCGTGCCTTCGAAAACGAGTTCGCAGCCTGGGCGGGCGCTGCTCACGCGGTCGGCGTGGCCAGCGGCACCGATGCGCTCCAGCTTGCGCTACGGGCGCTCGGCGTCGGCCCCGGCGATGCCGTACTGACCGTCTCGCACACCGCCGTCGCAACGGTCGCCGCCATCGAGCTCGTCGGAGCAACGCCGGTGCTGGTCGACATCGAAGCGAGCAGCTACACGATGTCGCCGTCGAGCCTGCAGGCGACGCTCGACGCACTGGGCAACGAGTTTCGCTTCAAGTCGGTCGTGCCCGTGCACCTCTACGGTCAGCCCGCCGACATGGCCGCGATAGGTCAGATCGCCGCATCGCGAAACCTGCTCGTGCTGGAGGACTGCGCCCAGGCTCACGGCGCCGAGCTACAGGGACGCAAGGCCGGTACCTGGGGCGATGTGGCTGCGTTCAGCTTCTACCCCACCAAGAACCTCGGCGCGTTCGGCGACGGCGGGGCCGTAATCACGGCCGATGCTGCGATCGCCGAACGACTGCGCGCGCTGCGGGAGTACGGCTGGCATGAACGCTACATCAGCGACGAGCCCGGCCTCAACTCCCGCCTGGACGAGCTGCAGGCTGCGATCCTGCGCGTCAAGCTGCGCTACCTCGACTCCGACAACCAGAGGCGCCGCCAGATCGCAGCCGAGTACGACAGAGCACTGGCCGGAACATCTCTCGTCCTGCCGTCGCCGCCTGGCAGCAGCCTGCACGTCTACCACCAGTACGTAATTCGATCGGCGCGGCGCGACGCACTGCGAGCCTTCCTCACCGGTCGGGGCATCCCGACGGCGGTGCATTATCCTCTGCCCGTGCACCTGCAGCCCGCCTATCGCGACCGCATTCGGCTCGCGCCGGGAGGACTGCCGGTAACCGAGGCGGTTTGCGCCGAGATTGTCAGCCTGCCGATGCACCCGTACCTCTCGGATGCCGACGTGGCAACGATCTGCGACGCGCTGCGAGCCTTCGAGAAGAACTAATGGACCGGCTCGCGAGCCAGCTCCCTCGATCAGGCCTCGAGGGTCGATTCCAGCAGCTCGGTGCGGCGGCGAGCCGGGACCATGACCCAGAACACTCCAAGCCCCACCAGCGTCACGGGCGCCACTAGCAAAACGTGGAGCGCCACGGCGTAGGCCGCAACGGTACTGACCGGCAGGCCAACCCTCAGCAAGGCCTCCTTGGCAACGAGCTGGAAGGCGCCGACTCCGCCCTGCGCTGATGGTAGCGATAGGGCCAGGTTGGCCGCGGCCCCGGCAAAGGCGATCGCAATGAAGCCTTCATGGATACTAAACGCCTCGGCGATCAGCCAGTACATGCCGAATTCCAGCAGCCAGGCGCTAATCGTCAGCAGCGTGGCGAAGCGGAACCGCGAGCCCGACGTGAGCACCGAGAGGCCTATGACGATGGACTCGGACCAACCGAGCAGCCGTGCCCGCCAGCGCTCGTTGAGCAACGGCCAGCGCCAGCCGAGAACCCGATGCGTCAGGTGCGGGTTGCGCACGACGATCAGCGCCACCGCGAACCCGAACAACGAACCACCGCAAAGCAGCAAGCCGGTGCCAAGAAACGCAGGGCCGGTATCGACGACGAATCGACCGAGCACGACAAAGACGCCGAGGATCAGCATGTCAAACAGCCGCTCGGCAATAGCGGTGCCGATAGTCCGCATGCGGGAGACACCGGCGCGATCGAAGAGTAGCTGCAATCGCAGGACCTCGCCGCCGCGCAGAGGTAGGAGGCTGTTGCCGGCGTAGTCGATCAGCAGGACGCGCAAGAGCAGTCCGGGCGGCGGCGCGCCGGGCTCGTAGAAGCAGCGCCAGCGGTAGGCGCGCACGACCAGCGACAGCGCGAACAGCGCCAGAGCGGGCGGCACCAGTGCGTAGTTGGCGTCAAGGAGGTCGTTGCCGACCTGGCGAAAGTCGAGGTCGCGCAGAAACAGGTAGGCGAAGGCGGCGCTGAACGCGAACGTGACGCCGATCTTCAGCCACGCCTTGAGATGGTGCGGAGCGATCAAGCGTTCGCGAGGCCTTTCCGAAGACAGCAATGCGTTTCCGCTGATTGAGTCAGGCTATGCGCGGTGGGTTTGCCTTCGATACTCCGCACGCTACAATTCCCGCACCAGTGGGGCAAGAGCAGTCGCGCCAGAATCCGACCCCGAACCATGGCACCGGCATCTTGCGCCGGTCCCCCAACTCAACGCGCGCGGCGCTACGGCCGCTTGACACCTTCCTGTGAGACGCATCCTCGTCACCGGCGGCGCGGGCTTCATCGGCGCCAACTTCATCCGGCACCTTCTGTCGCACTACGACTACGAGATCGTTAACCTCGACAAGCTTACTTACGCCGGCAACCTCGAGAACCTGCGCGACGTCGAGAACGACAAGCGCTATCGCTTCGTGCACGGCGACATCTGCGACGACAAGGTGGTCGCGCAGGCGATCGAGGGCGCTTGGGGCGTCGTCAACCTGGCGGCGGAGACGCACGTCGACCGATCGCTGATCGACGTGCGCCC
Organism: uncultured Chloroflexia bacterium; assembly: GCA_963732945.1. GTDB lineage: Bacteria > Chloroflexota > Dehalococcoidia > DSTF01 > WHTK01 > WHTK01. The sequence continues at coordinate 136,530 of CAVTBL010000003.1, read as the reverse complement.
GTTCATCGAGACCGACATCCATGGCGCCTTCGTGGTGCTGGAGGCGGCGCGACGGGCAGGCGTCGAGCGCTTCCTGCACATCTCGACCGATGAAGTCTACGGTCCGCGCTTCCCAGACAACCCGGCGCGCGAAACCGATGCACTGACGCCTGCGAACCCGTACGCGGCAAGCAAGGCAGGCGGCGAGCAGCAGTGCCTGGCCTACTACCGCGCCTTCGGGCTGCCGGTCGTGGTCTCGAGAGGGGCGAACAACATCGGCCCGTGGCAGCATCCCGAAAAGATGGTGCCACTGTTCGTGACCAACGCGCTCGACGACAAACCGCTGCCGGTATACGGCGAGGGCCTTCAGGTGCGGGACCGGCTGTTCGTCGAGGACAACTGCGAGGCGCTCGACCTGCTGCTACACAAGGGCGAGCCGGGCGAGGCGTATAACGTCGGCGCCGGCAACCACCGCACCAACATCGAGGTGGCCGAGACGGTGCTGACGCTGCTCGAAAAACCGCACTCGCTGATCCGCTTCGTCGCGGACCGCGCCGCCCACGATGCCTACTACGCGATGGACACATCGAAGCTGCGCGCCCTCGGCTGGGAGCCGCGTACCGAGTATGAGACGGCGATGCGGCGCACCGTCGACTGGTACAGGCAGCATCGCGACTGGTGGGAGCGCATCAGGTCGGGCGAATACGCGGCGTATTACCAGCGGCAGTATGCAGAACGCCTGGCAACGGCACGCCTCGTCGATTAGGAACCAGGCGACTTACAACGCTCCACGCACGCGCTTCGGCGAAGAGCCGGACGAGATGCGCAGCAAGCTGAAGATTTGCGTTGGCGGTGCTACGTAAACTGTAGAGACCGCTTGCTGCCGCCACCCGGGGAGAAGCCTCCGACGCCGGTGAGGACCTCGCCGCCGCTCTCGTACGCCGCGCCGTAGGCCACGAGCAGCGGCACAAAGTGCTCCGGCGTCGGCAGAGCCTCATGAACCCCTGGTGCGATGTCCTGGTAACGCAGAAGCGATTCGACGTCACGCCGATCGAGCACTTCCATGACCCAGGCATCGAAAGCGCGGTTGGCCTCGGGGCTCTTGGCGCTGTGGTTGAGGAGGCCGCATCCCATCACCATGACACCTTCGTCGCGAAGAGGGGCCAGGCAGGCGCCGATCGCGAACAGCGACTCTGGGTCGAAGGTGGGAATCGACACCTCCAGGACCGGCACGTCAGCTTCCGGGTACATTCCCATCAAGCCGACAAAGGCGCCATGGTCCAAACCTCGGTCGGAAGGCTCGATTTCTAACTTGTCGCCCAGCAGGTCTGTGAACCGCTGCGCGAGCTCAGGCGCCGGCGGAGCCGGGTACTGCACTTCGTAGAAGTGCGGCGGGAAGTTGTAATAGTCATAAGTCAGAGGCACCGGCTGAGTAGCTCCCAATTGCACCGGATAGTGCAGCCAGTGTGCCGAGAACAGCAGGATTGCTTTGGGGCGAGGCATGCTTTCGGCCCACGTCTTGAGTTCTGCGCACCATTGCTCGTCCCACATCTGCCTCGGGCTGCCGACACCAACGAACACAGCCGGCATGCGCTCCGCAGTAGACATTTGTTTATGCTGGGTCACGGTTCGTCCCTCCAGGCTGCCGGTCTCATTACCTGATCCTACCTCTGCGGGCGTCGCGCAGTGCAAGCCCGCACTATTACCGGACAGTCCGGCGGACTCAAGCGTCCGATGGACAGCCTACAGGCTCCGGGTGATTGGAAATAGAATCGCCGAAGTTCCCCGATACCCTTCCAGCCGATCTCGACTCGACCCGGCCATATGACGATCGGAACGAAGATGGAGTGCCTTTATGCCCTCGTCGAACCAGGCCTTCTCCTTCATCACATTCCGCTCTTCGAAAGCAATGCCCTCGCTCCGGAGCCCAGCTCTAGCCGTATCGCAGACGTCGCAACCTGGAGTGGTGTAGAGGATGATCGTGTCGCTCATAATGACGCGAGTTTAGTCACTGGCTCGGGTCACCTCATCTAAGACGCCATTGGTGGAGATGGAGCGCAGGTAGTCGAACCAGCGCTGATCAGTAACGGCGACTATGGCGTCATTCTTGGCCACGTGCTGATTATCTATGTCGCGTAGGCGTTTGGCTACTGCGACCTAACGCCTGGAGGCATGTGGGACTTAGCGTCCCGAGCTGAGCTAGGCGGTGCCATCCTTCGGCTTGAGCTCCTATCGCTGCGAGAGCTCTCGTTTCGGTCACACCTCTTCGATTCGCTTCGTCATATGAATGACGGCCTCAACGGCCCGATGCGGTACAGGAGGAATAACATGGCACGGATCAACACAGTATCGAAGCCCGAGGACCAGGACGTTGCCACGATCCTCGGCTATGCCCGTGGCGGTATCGCCCAGATGACCGGCCGGGAGACCGACCGTAGCGTCGAGCCGCTCGAGCTCTACGCCCACCTGCCTGGCCTACTTCGCGCCTACGCAGGATTCGAGCAGGCGACCGGTGAGCTTCAGCACTTGGACAGGCGTATTCGAGCCCTAGCTGAACTCAAGGCCGCGACCCTCACGAACTGCGAGTACTGCATCGACCTCGGCTCGAATATCTCGCGCCAGTGGGGACTCTCCGACGATGAGATGCTCGCTCTGCCGTTCTACCGCACTAACGACCTCTTTTCCGACGTCGAGAAGTTGGTGCTCGATTATGCCGTCGGAATGAGCCGCACGCCTGTTGACGTCTCCGACGCCCTCGTCGAAGCCCTTAAGCAGCACTTCGACGAGGCTCAAGTCGTGGAACTGACGCACATCATCGCTCTTGAAAACATGCGCGGCCGCTTCAATCTGGCACTAGGCGTTGGTGCGGCCGGCTTCAGCGAAGGCATGGTCTGCGCAGTTCCCGCGAGCGCCTGATGGTATGTAGCGGCGGCTCGAGTGCGGTTTCGGCCGCCGCTACACTTCCTCGCTGCCAAAAAACTGTGGCGCCAGGCATGAGGCTCTGCTGTTAGGGTCTGACGGGCAGCGTCACCGCCTTTCGAGCTCAAAGATGGCCGAGGCTAAGCTCCGGCCATGACCGAAGACTTCCCTGCCAGCGTCCGCAGCTCCATCGCCGCGGCGAGAGATCACGCCGCCCGTCTCCGTCAGCTACCTGAGATCAAGCATCGCCGCATATGCGAGAACTTGGCCGCGCGCGTCGTTGCAGTCTTCGAGGCCGCGTGTCAGCCTCTGACGGCTTCCTGCGCTACCACCAGAAGCGTGACGCAAACGGTGTGGCGATGATCTACGGCCTCTCGCTCCAGCGAGACGCTTACACCAAGACGGGCCTATTCATCCGCGTCGACACGACGCACCTTCAGACTCAGTGGCAGCTGCACGACGGCGGCAACCTGGAACACGCCCTGGGCGGCTGGTGGAACATCCCGGTCTTGCAGATCGAGGACCAGGACGCGTTCCTCGAAGCCAAGATCCTCGAGCTGATCAGGACTCTGCGGGAGGCACCTGACGCCTACCAGTCTCGCTTCTGATAAACCGGCCTCACGCGGTCGTTGTCGCTGCCCTTCGCTTCGCCCTCTTGACGCCGCAATGTCTTCGCCTTGATCAAGGCGCTCAACTACGACCTGCAGCCACACAGGCCCCACTTCTGAACTGACACGATCGCCAGATAGTCACGGTTTGGCGGCAGCGTCATCGATGAAGGAACCTGCCGGGCGGCATGACGAAACGGTCGCTCAGAAGAGGTAGCTCAGCCAACCAGGCACCTTTTCGTAAATGTCGGAGTTCGGCAACGCCTTCTGGGACTTTGCTGCGCTTGTGCCGGCAGGCAAGCGTAGACGCGCCGAGAAGGTTTGCACCACGAGGTGCTGCCTATGCTTGAGCTGCCCTGGGATCCGGAGGAGCACGAGCGGTCGGCGGCGGATTGTTCTCCCGTCAGCCCGAGCTACCGCCGGCAATTCCTCTCATATATGAGTTTGTCCGAGAGGCTTGCGGACGTACTGAGGCTTGCGGACGTACTGAGGCTGACGTAGACGGTTCCGCTGCACAACCTGCGAGGCCAGTCAGCGTTCAAGTTTCCAAGCGTCAGGTTGAGGTATTGCGGCTTATCGCTCAACGAAAGACGAATCGCGAGATAGCAAAAGAACTTGTGCTTAGTGAACGCACAGTTCAACGCCACATCGCTGACCTCTACGCAAAGATCGAAGCTCGCAACCGTGCCGAGGCCACATCTTACGCTTTGAAGAACCTTCTCTAGGAGTCCGATTGGGCATACTTGCCCAAACCATCGGCGGCCAGCTTTGCCTCTAATTGGGCGTTTCAGCGCAAGCCTCGCAAACCGGGGACACGCTCGGAGGCTGCACGCCCGGACTCTGCTGTTCGCCTATCTGCTCGTCAGGCCCAAGTACTCCGGCTGATTGCCGAAGGCAAAACCAACCGGGAGGCCGCAGAGCTGCTGGTGCTTAGCGAGCGCTTGTCCAACGCCACATCGCGGACCTCTACACCAAGATTAGCGTGCGTAACCGTTCCGAAGCGATGTCCTATGCGCTGAACCTCCCCTCCGCCGTCGATAGCCCAAACCTTCAAGCCGTGGCCACGGATGGCGGATCTGGGCATTAGTGCCCAAAAACTGCTGAGTAATGCCCAGTCTTCTTTTGGGCAATTCGGCTGAAGGCAACTCTGATTCGTTGACCTAAATTCACCTCGCGGTGTCCCGGTTGAAGAACTGGAGCCGCCCGCGACGAAGCCGGCCATCGTCGACTTGTTCCGACGATGGTCGGCGCGTCCTCGGGTCAGCGCCGGCCGCAACTCGGGATGAATAAGACCGTGGGTGAAGGCTGGTGCGCTCCAGCCAGGACTAGCAAAGGAGAAAGATGTGACCAGGCTGTTCAAAATTATCGCCGGTCTCGCGATTGTCGGCTCGCTAGCCGTTAGTAACGCACCCTCTGCCAGCTCTCAGGTCGCACAACCGACGAGCGGCACCCTGCTAGTGTCAGGACTGCAGGGACCAGTAGGCAGCACGATCGGTCCGGACGGAGCCCTCTACGTTGCAGAAGGGCCTGCCGGCCGGATTTCGCGCATAGAAACCCAATCCGGAAACGTCACCACGTTCGCTAGTGGCCTCCCGAAGATGAATCCGGACGTAGGTATCGGCGGCGTGATGGACGTTGCGTTCATGGGAAACACCGCCTATGCGCTCGTAACCCTCGTCAGCTCAGATGTCGGCGGCAAAGACATAGACGGCCTCTACAGGATAGACGGGCCGAACAAGTTCACCGTCGTCGCCGACATCGGGAAGTACTCGCTGGAGCATCCGCCCACGCCTGAATTCTTCGTGCCGACAGGCCTTCAGTATGCGATGGAGGTTTACGGCGAGAAGTTCCTTGTAACCGATGGACACCACAACCGCGTCCTCAAAGTCGGCCTCGATGGGGAGATTACCGAACTTCTCCCGTTTAACAATGTGGTGCCGACCGGCCTGGAGATCACTGGCGGCAAGGTGTACATGTCAGAGGCAGGGCCGGTTCCACACGAGCCGAGCGACGGCAAGATCGTGACTTTCGCGCCGTCGTTGCCGACCACGGCTTCTTCCGTTGCTTCTGGAGCCAGCCTGCTTGTCGACGTGGAGCAGGGCCCGGGCGGGCTCTACGCCCTCTCCCAGGGTCCCGGCGTACCCGGTGCGCCGGCAGGTTCCCCGTCGCAACCCGGAACTGGTGCTCTCTTAATCGCAAGGGACGGCGGCACATTGGCCCCGTTGGTAGGCAATCTCGACAGGCCGACGTCGCTGGAGTTCGTAGGCGACACGGCATTCGTGACCACTCTTGCTGGCCAAGTTTGGAAAATCGAAGACGTCTCGAAGCTTAGCGAGATCACGCCTTCGCATGCTGGCATCATCACGCCTCCCTCGACAGGAGACGGAGGCCTCGTGCACTAGCCTACTTGCAGGTAATTGCGAGAGGCCGGGCGCAGCGCCCGGCCTCTCGCATCTGGTTCTAGTCTTCTCTTCCAGAGGAGCCGGCCACCACTATGACCACGTAGTGGAACGCTCCGCTAAGCGACAGATGTGCCAAGGCTTTCAGCTCCGCGTCCCAGCGAAATGGACGATCATGAAATTGGCTTTCATTGCAAAGACAGCGTCCACGAATTAGATTTCAACCGCATTTCCGGCGTCTCTGTTGAGTCGCGGGAGTTCACGGAAGGAGCCAGACTCCGCGCCGCCTTCGGGCGTCAGACGGCCGGTTCGATTCCGCTCGTTAGCGATTGGAGGCCAAGACTGTGCCGTTGACACCCGAGTCCAAAAGAGCAAGCGGGGTTACCAGACGAACCCTTCTCACCGGAGCCGCGGCTGGTGCAGCGGCTCTCGTGGCCGCAGGAATGAGTCCAAGTCGGGCGCTGGCTGAAGACGCCATCAGCGCCGCGCGCTTCGAGATCAGCATCGACGGCGGAGCCGTAGAAAGCTTTACCGAGTTGGATGCTCTCGTGAGCGAGGTGGACACGACGGACTTCCTCACATCAATCGACAGGGGCGCACTCAAGAAGCTGCCTGGAAAGCGCATTCCGCCCACCGTGACACTGAAGCGGGGCTTAAACAGCTCCACGGAAATCTGGTCCTGGCATGAAGCCGTGCTGTTTGGCGACATCGCAAGCGCGCTGAAGACCTGCACTCTGGACATGGACGACCAGAACGGCAAGCCTGTCGCACGTTACCATCTGGAAAATGCCTGGCCGTCCAAAGTAGAAGTCGGCGCTCTAAAAGCCGGAAGTTCCGAAGTTCTAATGGAGACGGTGACAATCGTCTGTGAGAACATTCAGCGCGTGTCTGTCTGAGGTCAATGGTTGTTCGTCGAGGTGCCGACCAACCTCCAAGGCCATAAAACGAACGACTCTATGAGCCGATCGTGAAGAAGACGGGAAGACTGGTGGCTGTTCAGTTGCTGGACAGAGCCTCTAACGCTCGTTGCTGGAGCGTGCCAAACGGCAAAGATTCCACGACCGGAAGGCCACACTCACGGGCGCGCTCGGTAATCACGTCACCAAAGTAAGCGAACGCATCGATTCGGAAGGGGCTGATCCGCTGGCAGGCCCTCCGAACCATCTCGATCGAGCAGCCGTTCTCGCAGTAGCTCCTTGTCGTTCTCGAAGAGAAATAGCGACTTCACTTCATCTTCCATAGGCACGCCGTTGAAACTCGACTGGCACGCAAACTCCGGGAGTAGCCAGACGCCTTCGATGATGACAGGTCGCCTGACGAAATGACGTCTTGCAAGAATTGTCTCACTAATCTTGCAGAGGCGCTTTGACCAGTCCAAAGTGCGCTCGATGTTTTCTTCGAGCGGAAGACTCCAGATTCCGGGCGAACGAAAGATGTGAAGGTCCGGATCCCGTCCCTGGCTGCACGGCCGACTCAATCGCGTGCCGTAGATCATCGCCATCCATCACGGGGACACGAAAGAGCTGACCAAGTTCAGACGCCAGAGAGGACTTACCGGTGCCGTCCCGCCGCCTATCAATAAGACCTTCCAAGTGGGCTCGCCCATGCTAGTACTCAACTTAGGTCAGCTAGTCCGCGTTAGCATCAACGCGTGGCAAGGAGGAATCGAACGGCCACTGTTTGATCTTTTAGACCCATAACATTCATCACACGATGAGATGGGATGAGAAGGCCCCCTCGCCTCGGCTAACGACCGACTCAGTGTCTCGTAATCTCTGCGAGAAACATCTAGGCCGTGCGTCTGAACTGAGCGGCAGTTTGGACACGAAGAAGACACAAGGGGTGAGGCAATGTGGCCCCACCCCTCTTTTCAGCGGTTCAAGCCAAATCAGCATTGAGCATCAGTCGTGACCATGATCCAAGATTCCGTTCAACGGTGAGACCGGGTCCAACGCCACGCAGACGGCGTGAATGCTGTCCGGCGTCGGGAAAGTCCCGCCGGCCAGCAGGTGTCTGGCCACCACCTGAGTAGCTGGAGCGAGGAACGTTACATCTCCCACCTGCTGGTTGATGTAATCCTGGTTATCGGGCAAGTCGGCGATAGGCGAGGAGTCAACTGTTCCCAGTCCAGTGGTGAATCGGGCGTACCACTGCTCCTCCATCTGGCCCTGCCCACCCTTGACCGAATGGTCGTCATAGGACTTCAGCGTTATCGCGTATGTCCCAGGAGCAACGTTTATGGGGAAGGGCTGACTCTGGTCGGTGACGATGGGGAATAAGGCGGGATCGCCGAGGAAGACGTTATTGAAGTTGACGATTATGCGGTTCGGGTACGGGGTGCAGGCGTCGGCCGGTGGCGTGCCGGGGCCACAGGTGACGTCGCTTAGATTGAATTGCCCAGACCAGCCGTCGTAGATGTCCGCGGTTGCGCTGGTGATGAGTGTGTGGTCGCTCGTGCCTGACACGTCGTAATGAGCAACCTTGCCGGTAAACTTCGCCATGTCGACCTGCTCGCTATCGCCGTTGCTCCAGTTCACTGTGATGTAAGACGGCGCGTCGGCCTGCGAATCGATCTGGTTAATGACGAAGTGCCAGGCGGTGATCGTGCCGCCTGAATCAGTACAGGAGGTTTGCTGCTCGAGGGTCGCTTGCTTCGCGGACACTGTCGCAGAAAACGCCGCCGTTACACCAAGGAATAGTGAGCCGAGAAACACCGCGATTACCGTTAATGTCTTTGTGGACAAGTCCTGCCTCATTGCACGTTTGTCATTAGCATCCTTGCCAGCGTCTCCAAAGACCGTGACGCCGACCTCGAACCACCTAGCGAGGCCTTCACTCTGAAAGACGATAAGTCGCCAGAGATCGGTATCGATCCTAGCTAACCGTAGCCCCTCGCAGGTTGCGCTTAGTCCACGCAGCGTCAGGGTTGGGTTTGAGTAATGTTTGAAGAATTCATCTCAGAGACTTTGTTGCCGGATCACGTAAGCCGCTATGCGCTCGGAGGTGACCGCCCCTACCAGCACAACGTTTCTCTCGAAGGAGTAAGGTGTTGCTCAAGGGACCAGCGAGCCAGGCCGTTCGGGGGTTTCCCGACAACCTGAATGTGTCGGCGGCACTTAGTCTGGCAGGGATCGGCCCTGGCCCCACCGAAGTCGCAATCTTGGCCGACCCAGACCTCGAACGAAACTGCCATGACATCGATGTGGCGGGAGAGTTCGGGGAACTCAAAGTCCACATCGAGAACATCCCGGGAGAGAATCCCAAAAACCGTCGATCATGAGCTCAACCGAAGACTTCACTGGTAATGTACGCATGGGCACGTGAATAACCATCCGAGCGAAGTCCTACCAGGACAAGATCGGTGGAGGCGGACGTTGATCTCCCGCATCTATACCGGGCCTGATGGCGAGTCCCACTTTGAGGAAGTGCACCCTACTTATGGACCGCATCTTCCGTTAAGCGAACGTGCCCCGCTCGAGGCAGCGGAGTCGATCCACTTCGCGCGTCACCTGCCCGGCTACTACATGGACTGGCATCCGGCACCGCGCCGGCAGTACGTCATCTTTCTCGCCGGGGAAGTAGAAGTCGCGGTCTGGGACGGCACAACCAGAGTCTTTCGCGCTGGTGATGTCCTGCTAGCTGAGGACATGGGCGGGCGTCACACCGTCAGAGTCCTTGGCGACGAGCCGCGCATCTCGGTCACGGTGCCGCTAACCTAGCTCGCCACCGATCCGGAAGGCGTCTCCCCCAGGCTCCGAATCGCGGGGTAAACCTCGCGCGCGAACAGCTCCATGCTCCGGCGAGTGCGCTCGGCGGACATGAAGCCAGCCTGGTTCATCATCAGCAGATGGCCTGTTGAGCAGCGCTCATGCAGGTACGTGATCTTCTCGATCATCTGAACCGGTGTTCCAGCCATCAAGATGCCCTTCTCGGCAAGCGTCTCGTAGGTGTCGCCATAGGCGCGTCGTTCACCCGATGTCATCTGGCGAGCCAGAGCTTGGTAGGGCGTGTAGCCAGGCGGGTTGAAGAAGTATGGATGGCGTTCGCGCTGCAAATACCAGAGCAGTTCCTTACCGCCGCGCTCGGCGTCTTCCTCAGTCTCCGCGGTATAACAGAGCGCCAAATACGCGAAGCGCTCGGGACCGGGCTCCGGAAGGCCACGCTCGGCTGTGCGTCGCTTGTAGGCTGCCACGAGTGTCTCGACCAAGTCGTACGGATTGAGGAAGGTGGCGAAAGTGTAGCCCCGCTCTGCCACCCACTCGGCACTGTCGACATGGGAGCCCGTGAACCAGATTGGAGGATGAGGTTCCTGGTAGGGTCGCGGCCAGATGTTCACGTAGCGGTAATTCCAGAAGCGTCCCTCAAAGTTGAACGGCTCGCGTTCGGTCCATGCCTTAATAATCAGGTCGTGGGCCTCGTCCATGCGCTCTCGTTGGAGGGCGGGATTCGTGTTCGCAGGATGAATCTCAGAGCCTACGCCGCGGACAAATCCTGAGATGATCCGTCCGCGGGAGATGCAGTCCAGCATCGCAATCTCCTCGGCAACGCGCACCGGATTGTCGCGGTGGACGATCGGCGAGCCTAGGATGGCAATCTTCGCCCGCTTGGTCTGACGCGCCAGGACACCGGCAGACACCGGTGCCACAGAATCGAGGCAAGTCATCGTCTGGTGATGCTCGTTCAGCATGATCTCAAGGCCGAGGTCGTCTGCGTACATGTACTCGTCGAGGTAGCGGTTGTAGAGATCGGCTGCAACCTTGGGGTCGCAGTAGCTGTTGGGCAGAATTACACGCGAGGAGCCATAGGACTTCTCAACCTCTTCTGGAACGTAGGGATAAGGCATCTCCGTGAAGTGGTAGGCGAGCATGAGATGGCCTCCTGTCAGCCTTTCGTCTTGATGAAGGCCGTCACGGCTTGGACGAAGCGCTCGGGCTGTTCGAGGTAAGGATAGTGGCCGGCGGCCTGAAGCGTTTGAAAAGAGGCTCCGTTGATCGCACCGGCGAAGGCGCGCCCGTAGTCGGTGCTCACTATCCCGTCAGACTCGCCCCAGAGGACGAGAGTCGGGACGGCGACACGATGAAGACGGCTCAGGAGCTTGGGATTGTGCATGAATGGGTTCCAGCCGAACAGGGCAGCAGACTCCCGGTTACGCAGCAGAGTCGTCAGATCTTCCTCACTAAGTTGGCTAAAGCCCGGCAGTTTCATGCTCACTTCTCCCAGCGATGGGTCATACCAGGCGCGCCGAAGGAGCTCCCGTGGGTCCATGACGAACGTGTCCGCGATGTCCACCGTCTCGCGGCCACTGGGCTTGATGCCTGCAGCATCGACCAACACCAGGCTCTTGAGGTCGTGCGGACAGCGCACTGCCATCTCTGCCGCAATCCAGCCGCCGAAGCCCAGGCCAATCACATGCACGGGTCCGATTTCCCTGAGTAGGTCCAGGTAGAGATAGGCAATGTCGTCGACGCTATCGAAGCTCTTGGGCAGGTCGGAAGTGCCAAAGCCAGGATGAGACGGTACGAGGACGGCGAAGTCCTCGGCAAGCATTTCAAGGAACTGCTGAGGCTCGTTGAGGTACTCTATGTCGTGTAGCAGCAGAATCTGCTCGCCATCACCACCGCGGAGGACCTCTAGCCCAACACCCTGCACACCAACCCGGTTGGTTTGTATCACGCGGAGATTCTAAGCCAGCCTAGCAAGGCCATGAACGGGCTCACTTCCTGCGGCCTCTATCGTAGTCAAGGCTAACGTGTCAGCGCTCGTAGCAGGCGAGCACGCGGACGACCGCGAAGAGCAATCACCACGACCCCGACCAGCGCCATAATGCCGAGTCCTAACGCAGTGACATCTCGCACAGGTTGAACTTCGACGCCCTTGCGGACACGTCGACGATGGCGATAACCCGCGCTGAGCCCCACGCCCGCCTCCTCCACCACCTCAGCCGCTGCCACCCCAGGTATGGCTAGGCGTCGAAAAACGCCCAGATTTCGCTCTTAGAGCGCGGCTACGAGCTTCGCCGGCCGTCTAAGCACGTTGAACACAAGGACGCCAGAGTAAATGTCACGGGAGGCGCCGGCAATTGGCGGCAACCTCAGCTGGTTCGTGCTCCTTGCGTTACACGGCGAAAGTCAAACCAGTCAGGCGAAGAATGGCTGTTCCAGCTTAAGTGTTGTTGACATGCACTTTCGACAACACTTATGTTGCACAGGTGAGTAGAGGTCTCGGAGCGAAGCAGTGGGACATTCTCCAAGCGTGTGTGCTCGAGTCGGAGCTCTATCCGAACGACAGCTCCTACTGGTGGGTCGACCTGGGGACTCTCCTGGCGGTTCCGCACACTCGTAGCGAATGGGTCTCCCTCCAGAGGGCGGCAAGACGGCTCAGTAAGACGGGCGGCTGGTACTACAAGAAGCGGGAAATCGAGTATCGAGGCGGCCGTCGCGGCCTAGCAGTCCGGTTAAGACCGCCAGAGCCGGACCGTGAACACGCGCTAGATGTTCACCGACGCCTGGCCGCGCTACATGGCCGGCGAACGGAATAGAAGGCACACTAGGCGACGGTATGACGGCATCGTGCCTTTTCGGACACTAGCCACACGAAGAAGTCAGTTAGGCTAAAGCCCGGTTTTTAGATCCGCCTGCCCTTTGTGGATGCGGCCTTTATAGCAACCAGACGGAGACGAATGTCACCAACACCGGTCTGACAGTGGGCAGTGAGAGAGGCACCGATGCACCCGCCAACACCGTAGGGACGATTGAATGATATGAACGCGGAGCCAAGGCCGTCCGTCCGTGTCACAATCGATGAGACCGGGTCCCCTGCGGCCAAGCTGCCGTCACCATTGAGCAAAAACGTGACTTCAACGCCCTTGAGTGGATTGCCTATCGGGTTAGTAACTTCTGCGGCGTAAACTTTGCTCTTGACACCTTCGCGAAGTAACACCGAGGTCGATCTATCTTGCATCACATGCCTGCCTGGGGTTGTGGTCTTTACGATAAGAACGCTCCAGGGTGTCGGACGTTAACGTACTGCAGTGGTGAAACCTGAACTGCAATACTGATTACACAGAGCATTAGGCTACATCCGGGTTTCGAGCAAAGAACAAGTAGACGGCCACTCACTGGCAGCCCAGCAGCGCGCAATCGAAGAGTACGGCACCCTACATGGCCTCAGCCTGCGTCTTTTCGTTGATGCAGGTGTGAGCGCCCATCGACGCGACTCATGCGCTGACGGCTCCGTGGGTGCGCTGTATGCGCGCAAACTCTCCGAAGGGCAATCTCCAACCACCGTGCGCCATCTCCATGCTGTGTTGCACAAACTCCTTGCACAAGCCACCAAATGGGGAATGACTGCTCGGAACGTGGCAGACCTGACTTCGCCGCCGAGAGTTGCTCGATACGACGTTCACGCCCTCACCGCCGACCAGGCCAACATCCTGCTAGTGGGGGCTGGCGGGGAACGGCTCGAAGCCCTGTACGTGCTTGCCCTAACCACTGGCATGAGGCTAGGCGAACTCTTGGCTCTTCGGTGGCGCAGCGTAGACCTTGAAGGTAAGTCCTTAAGGGTGACCGCAACTCTACAGCGTGAACCACACGGCCTAACTTTCGCGGAACCAAAAACCGCGCAGGGCCGCAGAAGGATTGATCTGAGTGACAAGGCTGTCAATGCATTGAAGCGCCACAAGGTCAATCAGAACGCTGAGCGGCTCGCCCGAGGTTCCTCTTGGGAAGGCAATGATCTCGTATTCGCGAATGAGGTAGGGGGGCCCATCGACGCTGGAAATCTACGTCGAAGATCATTTTATCCACTCTTGAAACGAGTTGGACTACCCAGAATGCGCTTTCACGACTTGCGGCACACCGCTGCCACACTCCTTCTCGAAAAGGGCATTCACCCCAAGATTGTCAGTGAGATGCTTGGCCACAGCAAGATCAGCATGACCTTGGATTTATACAGTCACGTAACCCCAACTATGCAGCATGCCGCTGCGTTAGCAATGGATGAGATTCTGGGGGCCTAGGTTCTACCGGTTGCTGTCACGGTTGCTGTCAAACACGCTGCCTAAGGCCCAGGAAGGTTGCCGTCGGAAGCGAAATGAATCTGAAAAGTGGCGCGCTCGGAGGGATTCGAACCCCCGACACCTGGTTCCGAAGACCAGTGCTCTATCCGCTGAGCTACGAGCGCTCGCCGTTTCGAGTCTAACAGATACGCTGCGTAGCTCCGGCGCTAGTTGCCGTTCGAGTGCGCCGACGTTACCTGTACCAGCAGATCGACCTTGTTGTACGACGAATCGGTCGGGTAGGCGTCGGCCGTGACGGAGCCCTGGATGCTCTGGGCGTTGCCGTCCGAGAAGTTGATGCCGACAGCGAATTGCCCCGCCGAACTCGTGTCCTCGTCGGTCACTTCCCAGCCCTTGTCGCCGAACGCCTTGCGGTAGTAGGCAATGACGTCGTCGGTCGAGTCCTTGGTAACGAACGAGACAACGAAGGCCTGCCCGCCCGGCTGACGCTCGAAGTAGGTATCGATCACCGTCGAGGGACCGCTGGCGCCGGCGTAGATTGGCACATCCTTCGGGAAGCCGGTGGGCAGCGGCCGCGAGGCGCCGGGGACGAAGGGAGCGGACGTCGCGAGAGAGCCGGGAGTACCGGACTGCGAGACGTCCTGATAAGAGAGGAACACCGCCGTTTTGTTGTCGAGCTTCGACTGGTACAGCGTTATGTCACCTGTCACGTCGGCATTATCGGGGCGCGAGAAGCGCAGGCCCGTGAAGTCGCTGCTGGCGCGGCCGATCTCGACCTGCCACGGGTCCTTGTCGAGCGCGTTGAGGTAGTAAGTCGTACACCTTCGTCGCCGCATCCGGAGTGCTCAGCACGATGAAGTAGCTCGTCCCCTGAGCCGACCCGATCGACTCCGAGACGACGACCTGGGCGCCCGCGTAGACCGGGAAGTCGGTCGAGAAGCCGGGCGGTAGCTGGTCCTTGTACGAGGTCACCGAGCCCTGGTCGGACGGACCGAGGCGGATCAGGCCATCGACGATGCCGGCGGCGCCCCCGCTACTGCTGGTGCTGCCACCGTTGCCGGCGAGAACGAAGACGATGATACCGACGATCGCGGCCGGGATGATCGCGATCAGCAAAAAGGGCACCCAGGGCGGCAATCCGCGTCGTGCTACCGGAGGGGGCATATCGTCTGGTGGCGGCGGTTCGGAGCCTTCTTCGGTCATGGAGTGCGCTGCTGGGTCATATTCAGGTCCCCAGCCGGCCGAAGCCACAGGCGTCTCTGTTGATGCTGTTGCAGTCGGCGGCGCCCAGGGCGACGCTGCCGGTGCCGGCGTAACCGGTTCTGCACCCGTTCCCGGCTCGCCGATAGGCGGTGCGGGCTGAGTCTCGGGTTCCGAGGGCCGCTCTTCCTGTGTCATAAATGGCCGCCAATGGGAACGATTTTGTCTTGGGGTGGACGGAGGGATTCGAACCCTCGATCTCCAGGGCCACAACCTGGCGCCTTAACCGCTAGGCGACGCCCACCACGCTACCCGAACAAAACTCCCGCCGCAGTGGCGGGAGCGAATCGATCAGGCCGATCAAATGTAGCATGCGTCTCGACACAGGGCAAAGGCGAAACACTGCAGCGCGATTGCCCGTCCACGAGGCGCTCGCTATGATCCAGCGGTATCGCGTAACCCGATTTTCAGAACGCGTCGCCTCGCGACCATCTAGCAGGAGTAGACCATGCCCAGCTTCGCCGAGACCATCAAGAGCGGTCGCTTCATCGTCACCGCGGAGCTGAACCCGCCGAAGGGCACCGACCTGAGCGAGATGATGCGCAAGGCCGAATCGCTGCGTGGCTGGGTCGATGCGTTCAACCTGACCGACTCCGCCAGCGCAATCATGACCATGGCGCCGCTTGCCGCCGCCGCGAAGCTCAAGGAAGCCGGCTTCGAGCCCATCGTCCAGGTCACAAGCCGCGACCGCAACCGCATCGCGGTGCAGGGCGACCTGCTTGCGGGCTCGGCGCTCGGCCTCAGCACGATCGTCGCGATGGGTGGCGACCCGCCCGGCGCCGGCGACCACCCCGACGCCAAGGGCGTCTTCGACCTCGACACGATCGCGCTGCTCAAGGCCGTGACTTCGCTCAACTCCGGCAAGGACTACATGGGCAACGCGCTCAAAGGCGCGACTGACTTCTGCCTCGGCGCCGTCTGCAACCCCGGTGCGAGTGACCTCGACAAAGAGATCGCGCGCATGAAGGAGAAGGTCGATGAGGGCGCGACGTTCTTCCAGACCCAGGCCGTGTACGAGCCGGCCGTGTTTGCGAAGTTCATGGAGCGCGCCAAGCAGTTCAATGTGCCGGTGATCGCCGGCTTCATCATCCTCAAGTCCGGCAACATGGCGAAGCGCCTCAACGAAACGCTGCCCGGCGTGCACGTGCCCGAGGCGCTGATCGAGGAGATGGACGCGGCCGAAGACAAGAGCGCCAGGTCGATCGAGATCGCGGCGCGCATCATCTCCGACGTCAAACCGATGTGCCAGGGCGTGCACATCATGGCGATCGGCTGGGAATCGCGCATCCCGGCGATCCTCGAGAAAGTCGGTCTGGCGAAGCGCTAGCGCTAAATACCGGCAACACAGTGCGAATCGTCGTCTGATCGAGTTGAAGGGCGGTCACAACCATGAGCCCGAAGGATGACTTAAGCCCGCGCAGGGCAAGAAAACTGCCGAGGCCCTTCGAGATGCACTGGGGGCGCGGCGAGATCGTCGAAGAGGCGACCAGCAGCAACGAGTATCACGAGCCCACGATTCAGCTGCTGCAGTACACCGAGGGCGAGGCAGCCGGCAGCTTCAGCATCCGCTTCTGCAGCTTCAACCACCGCGGCATGTTCCAGCGCAGCCCGCTGATGATCAACGAAGGCGACCTCGACGACCTGCGAAGCGCCCTGGAGCAGACGCCGCGCCTGCGCGAGGCTCTGAGGCGTCTCGTCGAATAGACCCGCTAAACCTTCCCCGTCATCGCTCGCGCCGCCGATAATTACCTGAACGGCGATACCGCCTCATGACGAAAGGGACGAAATGGGTCAGTTTGACTACCTCCTCGAAACGCTGATCGGCTGTCGCGATCACGGCAACTCGGCGCTGTTCGCAGGGCCGTTCGCGCTGCCCGGCGACAAGCCTCAGTACCCGCGCGACCGCGTCGCCGACATCAAGCACGTACGCCTCGACATCACGCTCGACCTCGACGCCAGGAGCGTCGCCGGCGCCGTCACGCACAGTTCAGCGCGCTAAACGACGGCCTCGACGCCATCGAGCTCGATGCCGTCGAGCTTGACATCGCGTCGGTGCGCTCCGCCAGCGGCGCCGAGCTGTCGTTCAGCGTCGAGGGCGGGCGTTTGCACATCGACCTCGGAAGGCAGCTCACGGCCGGCGACGAGGAGTCGACGCGCGTCGAGTTCTCGGGTCGCCCGCGACGTGGCCTCTACTTCATCGCGCCGGACGAAGCCTACCCGAACAAGCGCCTCGAAGCCTGGACCCAGGGCGAGGACGAAGACACGCGTCACTGGTTCCCCTGCTACGACTACCCCAACGAGATGTCGACCAGCGAGATGCACGTTACGGTGCGCGAGCCGTTCATCGTCATCGCCAACGGCGAGCTACGCGGCGTCGAGCCGGGGCCGCAGCCTGGCACACGGACGTACCACTTCCACCAGGACCAACCGCACGTCACCTACCTGACCAGCGTCATCGCCGGCGAATACGTCGAGATGCGCGACGAGTGGGACCACATACCGGTGCTCTACTACGTCCCGGCGGGCAAGGAGGAAGAAGGACGCGCCGTTTTCCACCGCACGCCCGAGCTCATGCGCCTGTTCTCCGAGCTCACCGGCGTGCGCTACCCGTACGCCAAGTACTCGCAGACCGTGGTGCAGGACTTCATCTTCGGCGGCATGGAGAATGTAAGCGCCACCACCGTCACCGACATGGTGCTGTACGACGAAAAGGCCCGCCAGGACGCCGACGGCGAGTACCTGGTCGCGCACGAGCTGGCCCACCAGTGGTTCGGCGACCTGCTCACCTGTCGCGACTGGTCTCACGGCTGGCTCAACGAGGGCTTCGCGACATTCATGGAGTTGCTATGGATGGAGCACGGCAAGAGCTGGGACGAGTTCGTCTACGGCCTGCGCAGCGAGATGGACGGATACCTCGGCGAGTCCGGCCGTTATCAGCGCCCCATCGTCACCAACGTCTACAACACCCCGATCGACCTCTTCGACCGCCACCTCTACGAGAAGGGCGGCATCGTGCTGAACATGATCCGCTTCTACCTCGGAGATGAGCTGTTCTGGAAGTCGATCCGTCGCTACGTCTCGACGCGTCGCGGCCACAACGTCGTAACAGCCGACCTGCAACGCGCCATCGAGGACGCAACCGGCCGCAACCTCGACTGGTTCTTCGACCAGTGGGTCTACGGCGCGGGCCACCCAACGCTCACCGGCAGCTACGCCTGGGACGACAAGGCCAAGGCCGCCAAGCTGTCGCTGAAGCAGACGCAGACCGGCGACAAGGTCGCGGAGGTGTTTCGCCTGCCGCTGCGTCTCGTGTTCAAGCTCGAGGACGGGTCCGAGCACACGACCAGCATCGAGATGACGGAGCGTGAGCAGACCTTCTACGTGCCGCTCGCCGCCAAGCCCAAGTACGTCAACGTCGACGGCCGCGTTCTCAAGACGCTGGAGCTCGAGCGCCCGACCGAGATGCTCGCGGCGCAGCTCGCTGAAGACCCCGACGTCATGGGCCGCGTGGAGGCAGCACGGGCGCTGGGCAAGAAGGGCGACAAAGACGCCATCGAGGCGCTGAGCAAGGCGCTGCGTGAGGACGGCTTCTGGGGCGTGCAGGCCGAGGCCGCGAAGGCGCTCGGCGCGATTCGCTCCAACGCCGCGCTGGACGCATTGCTGGCCTCGACCGGCGTGACGCCATCGAAAGCGCGACGCCAGGTCATGCGCTCGTTGGGCGAGTTTCGCGAGGAGCGCGCCGCCGACGCCCTGCTCAAGGTAGTCAACGACGGCGACGGCAGCTACTACGCCGAGGCCTGGGCCACGGCCGCGCTGGGCAAGACGCGCTCGCCACGGGCCTTCGAAGCGCTAGAGCGCAGCCTCGGCAAGGACTCACAGAACGACGTGATCCGCAGCGCCGTCTTCCAGGGTCTCGGCGACCTCAAAGACGAGCGCGGCGTCGCCATCGCGATCGAGTGGTCACGCTACGGCAAGCCCGCCAACGTGCGCGGCGCCGCGGTCGGTGCGCTCGCCAAGCTCGGCGAGGTCGTGCCGGAGCACCGCAAAGGAGAGATCGTCGACCACCTGATCACGTTAATCGACGACCCCTGGTTCCGCGCCTCGATCTCGGCTATCGACGCGCTCGACGAGCTCAAGGCGCGTCAGGCACTGCCGCACCTCGAACGCGCCGCCCAGAGCGCCCTCGACGGCCGCACGATTCGCACCGCGCGTCTCGCGATCAAGTCGATCCGTGAAGGCGCCGACAAGGGCGACGAGATGAAGAAGCTGCGCGAGGAGGTCGATAAGCTCACGGACGAGAACCGCGGCCTCAAGGAACGCCTCGAAAAGCTGGAGGCGAAGCTAGGCTAACGTCGAGAGCGCATGCAGTTCGATTGGGATGACGGCAACCGCGACAAGAACCTCAAGCACGGCGTCCACGACTGGGAGATCGAAGAAGCCTTTGAGGATCCTCGAAGGAAGGCGACCTTTGCCCATCGGGCCCCGGCAGAGACAAGGCGGACGATGCTCGCTAGAAGCACGACTTCAGGCCAATACCTGAGAATCGTCTACACTGTAAGGGTGATTGAGGGGCGATCGCTCATTCGGCCTATAAGCGCGATGAGGATGACTGCAGCCCAACGGTCCTTGTATTCGAGATGAAAAAGAAGATTCATTACGAGCTCAAAGTCGTTCGCTCGTTAGGCGAAATTCCCGACTTCTCTACGGAAGATGAGGAACGAGACTGGTGGGCCGAACACGAACTCAGCGAGGAACTCTGGAATTCGCTACCCGACGCGACTGCCGAGCTGGACGAGATTGCGCCCCTGCCCGACGAAGCCTCTCGCTCCAAGGCCAAGCGTTAGTCGAAGAAGTCGCGGATCAGTTTGACGAAGCCGTCCAGCTGGTCGTGATGCACCCAGTGCCCCGCCTCGTCGAAGATCACGATGCGTGAGTTAGGCACCGCGTCGGCGAGCTCGTGGCGGTTGTCCGGGAAACGCTTACCCCAGCTATCGGAGCCACCGACGTGGACGGTCGGGGCCGTGATGTTGCTCCAAAGCTCCGCCGTCTCGGCGCGCGTCCACTCCGGCGCCGGCGACAGCCTCACGAAGTTGTCGAATTTCCAGACGTAGCTGCCGTCCTCGCGACGGCGTACCGCGTGCTCCGTGAGGTGGCGCACCATCTCGGGCGTCAGACGCGGGTTCTCCTCCTGCATGCGCTTCTGCGCTTCTTCCAGCGTCGCGTAGGGTCGCTGGCGCTTCGGCTCCAGGTCGCGCAGCAGGTCGACGTAAAGACGCAGGCGCTCGATCGGCGGCCGGTCCGAGCCGACGCGCCCGAAGCCCTCGATCGCAACGATCTTCGAGACGCGGTCCGGAAACGCCGACGAGAAGTCGAGCACGACCCGTCCGCCCAGCGAGTGCCCTACGATCTGCAACTACGGGACGGTCGATCGCCTTGAGCAGGGCGTGCATGTCGCCGGTGTGGGTGCTGACCGGATAGGCGCCGCCGCGGACCCACTCGCTGTCGCCGTGGCCGCGCAGGTCGACGGCATAGACGCAGTAGCGGTCGATCATGCGCTCGGCCACGAAGTCCCAGCTACGGGCGTGGTCGCGACCGCCATGCACCAGCACCAGCGGTGGCTTCGACTCGTCGCCCCAGACGACGTAGTGCAGCCTCAGGCGGCTCGACTCGAAATAGCGGTCCTCGGGTTCCTGCATCAGACGCAGCGTAGGTGAGCGCCGCGTCTGGAGCAACGCCGTCGAACCTGTCAGGGTGGGCAGGTCTGAGGCGAAGGCACGACGTCCGGCGTCGCACAGCCGGACCATGCCGGCGGCGACCACGGCTGCCCGCCGGCGCTCTTCTGGCACAAGCGTTGCGCCAAGTCGGCGTCCGGCATCTCGCAGGTGAACACGGGCGGAGTCGTGGAGCCGACGAAGCGGCCGCAACCCAGGTTGACCGTCCAGCGCAGCTCGCCGTTCTGAGACCCCACGGCTGCTATCAGCTGATGATCGGTACAGGCGCCGAACGGCGCGGCCAGCCCTTCGAGGTCCGGCTGTGCCGCCGCGAGGACGAGCGCCGGCGCATTCTGTAGCTTCGCTAAGTCGAGGTCATCCAAGCCGGATACCTGATCGGGTCCAATGCGGACGCTCGCCACACGCCACAACGGCATCGACGGGTCGTTCACGTGCGGGCCATCAATGGCGACGTCGAGGTCGCGCGCCGTATTGGTGTAATGAAACGTGAAGATGTCATTTGGACGGACGAAGGCGGTATACAGCTGCGCCCCCGACATCTGCGCCTTCGCTACGGCCTCGGCCTGCGCAGCAACCGCGAGGAAATCCTGCAGCTCGGGGCCGGGCGGCGTCGCATCAGCCTGTGCGTTAGGCTGCTGCGCACCTCCTCGCGAGGTCATGATCGCAACGCCCAACGTAATCGCCGCGACCAGGGCGACTCCTGAAACGACCGCTACCAGCGCCAGGCGGGGACCAGCAACCCCGGCCGCGGCCCGCACTCTCGCCATGAAAATGCCAAGCGCCCCGGGGCTTCGCTCCTTCGGCCAGGCCGCCGCTTCCGCACGGCTCGAAACCCCGAGCTTCGAGAGGATCTGCGAGACGTGATAGCGAGCGCCGCTCTCGGTTATGCCGAGGCGTTGAGCGATCTGCTCGTTCGTCAGGCCCTCGCGTATCAGGGCGATGACCTCTTGCTCGCGAGGCGTGAGCACATCGGGATGAGGCGGACGTCCTCGTCTCATGGCCTCAGACTAAATCAGTTGCTCACGAATTACCCTAGCGGAACGCAAGTTCTCAACGAAGAAGAAGCGCCCCGTTTCCGGAGCGCCTCTTGTTCTTCGAGCTCTCCGCTCGTAGCTAACTGCTCGCAGCTCGCTAGGCGACTACGTCTGCGCTGGAGATGCCGTCGAGGCGGGACAGCGCCAGCGTCGAGAACAGGGCCAGCGAGACGTACCACTTGCAGCGCCAGCGTCGCGCATCCTTGGTCTCCAGCGCACCGACATCCTCGACCTGCAGCCCGCCGTTCGTCAGGCCCGCGAGGCGTCCTTCGCCGGCCCTGCACCGCGAACACGCTGCTCGAGGCGCCGCCTGTCTTGGCCGAGAACGCGCCGGAGCTCAGCGCCTCGGTGTCGACCATGAAGTCGGACTCCAGCACCGGGATGCCGTCGTAGAACATGACGCGCTGGCCGAATCCGGCCGACTCGAACTGCACCGGCGAGGTCAGTGCCCGCGCGTAGGCCGAGATGCCGCGACGCGTCCGGCGCGTCATCAACAGGAAGTCTGGCTTACCGGGCTTCACGGCGTCGATCATCTCGTCGAGCTTCTTCAGCGACAGCGCGGCCGGCGTGGTGCCGGAGCCGAGGTGCACCTGCTGCCCCGAGAGCGCCCCGACCAGCTTGTGCAGCCCGTCGAAGCCCTTGGAGTCGACGGCCGTGTCGCCGTAGACGAACTCGTCCTCGAACTCGTGGGCTACCGCCTTCGCCTTGAGCTCGAGCACCGCCGCCTCGATGTCCTGGACGTTGCTGCGCGTCGTGGCGATGTACTGGTCCACGTCCGCGTCACCGCCGAGGATCTTCAGCGTCGCCTGCACCTGCGTGAAGGTCGGCGTGTCCTCGGACCAGGTGTCGCCGACGTCGAAGAACGCTGCCGAAGCCATCGCGTTCTCGCGGTTGTAGGTCAGGGCATTACCGACCATCTCGATGAACGGCAGCACCTCGAGCACGCGCGATTCCTTGACCACGGTCTCGATTACGCCCTGCAGCACCACGTCGTTCGAGAGCTTGGCGCCCTCGGTCAATGTAAGAGCCATCGCTTCCTACCTCCTCATCCCAGTTGCTCTTCGAGCCTCCACTGCGCCCGCTCGTCCCGAGGCTCCCGCAGGACGAGCGGCACTTCGACGCATCGTTATGTCTGGCGCATGCCGAGGCGGATCTTCTCCCCCGGCGTCAGACCGGATACGTCGGGACCGCTGCGCACCGGCGCACCGGCCGGCACTCGCAGCGCCTGTGCCTGCTGCTCGATGTGCTGCCGCACCTGCGCCACGGTCTGCCGCGCCCGCGCCACCGACGCGTCGACCTCCGCGACGCTGTCGCCGCCGATCAGGTCGGCCGGCAGCTCAGGCTCGCGCTGCAGGACGAGCTCGCGATAGCTCTGCGCCGCCTGTTGCACCTCGGCCCGTGCGCCGCCCAGCGCCGTACTCAGCTCATCGACCTCACCACCGCGCTGGGCCAGCGCCAGCCCTTGCTCCGAGACCTGTAGCTGGAGCGCTGCCGTCTCTTCGGCACGCTGCACCGCCAACGCCTCGCTGTCCGCCAGCCGGGCCTGCAGGCGCTCGATGTCTGCCTGCGCCGCCGCAAGCTGCTCCTCGAGCATGACCACCTCTTCGTCCACTCCCATCACCTCCGTTGTTTTGAGGCATCTTAGGATGTTTGTTCTAATCTCAAACTTCGGACTGTCACAGGAAGTAACACCGGCTCGACCGTGACTCTAAATAGACGCGCTGCCTATAATTCGCGCTATGGAAAGAGCACGACACGACTTCGGCGACGCCGTATCCATCGATGCGGAATCGATTGGCCGCCCCGGCCAGCGGCGCTTCCGGCTCATGGTCGGCTCTCTCGGCCGGAACGCCGTGATCTGGATGGAGAAGCAGCAGCTCGAGGGCATCGGCGACTGGTTCGAAGAGATGGTCGAGCGCCTCGACAAGGACGCACCCGACGCTTCGCCCAACGAAGCACCGGCCCCGTTCGGCGCCATCTTCGACGTCGAGCTGCAGGCAACCCAGATCGGTCTCGGTTACGCCGAGGAGGAGAGTCGCTTCGCCCTGCAGGTCTTCGACGCCGAGTCCACGCGCGATCTGCCGGCGTTTCAGTGCCACCTGACGCGCGGTCAGTGCCGCGTCCTCTACCGCAAGATCGCCGAGGTCATCGCCGGTGGCCGCCCGATCTGTCCCCTGTGCGAGATGCCGATCGACCCCGAAGGTCACGTCTGCCCGCGCTCCAACGGTCACGCCAAGGTCGGTGTCTGACACAGCGCCGCGCACTCGCTGCGGCTGGGTCGCCAACCGCCCCGAGGACGACCTCATGGTGCGCTACCACGACGAAGACTGGGGCGTGCCTCTGCATGACGCCGAGCGGCTGTTCGAGCTGCTGACCCTGGAGGGCGCGCAGGCCGGCCTCAGCTGGGAGACGATCCTGCGCCGCCGCGATGGCTATCGCCGCGCCTTCGACGGCTTCGACATCGCCCGCATCGCCGCCTACGGAGACGACGACGTCGCGCGCCTGCTCGGCGACAGCGGTATCATCCGCAATCGCGCCAAGATCGCGGCCACCATCGGCAACGCGCGCGCCATGCTCGAGCTGCAGCGCGAGGGCGGCTCATTCGACGCCTACGTCTGGTCGTTCGTCGACGGCAGGACGGTGGACCATTTCTGCCAGACGCTGGCCGACGTGCCGGCCAAGACGCCGGAGTCCGAGGCGATGAGCAAGGCGCTGCTCAAGCTGGGCTTTCGCTTCGTCGGCCCCACCATCTGCTACGCCTTCATGCAGTCGGCCGGGCTCGTCAACGACCACCTCGTCACCTGCTTCCGCCACGACGCCCTGACCTAGCAACACCGAAAGCCCACAGGGTCTCACCGGCACCCCTAACCATCGCCGACGTGTCCCCTCTCCCCCGGGAGAGGGCCAGGGTGAGGGGATAGACCAGCCCTCGTCGTCCGCTCTCCACCCATGCGCACCTACTCCACTCTGTGCCACGATGCCCTTGGCGCTTCCCAACCTCTCGCTCAGACTCCACCGCCATGAAGCGAAACGAGAGGTGCTGCCATGCCTGACATCGATGACCTGAGAGACCGACTGCGACAGGAGCTGCACGACGAAGACTCCGGCGCCTATCGCTGGACCGACGCCGTGCTCGACCGCCATCTGACGCGGGCGGCGCGCGAGCTGAGCTTCGTCTGGCCCGACGAGCACAAGACCACGCTCTCGACAACGGACGGCTCGCGCGACCTCAGCCTCGCGACCCTGAGCGACCTCGTGCGCATCGAGGCGGTCGAGTACCCGGCCGGCGAGTATCCGCCGGTCTACGTCCAGTTCTCGAGCTTCGCCGGAACGCTAACGCTTCTCGTGGACGGCGCGCCGGCAGACGCCGAGGACGTCGCGGTCTACTGGGGCAAGTTGCACACACTCGACGCCTCGACCTCGACGCTGCCGACCATGGCCGAAGACGCGGTCGTGACCGGCGCCGCCGGCTACGCGGCCGTCGAGTGGGCCAGCTTCGCCACCAACCGCGCCAACGTCGCCGGTACCGCTGCCGTGCAGCAGTACCGCGACTGGGGCGAGGCGCAGCTCGCGCGCTTCCGTGCCCGCCTCGACGAGCTCGGTCAGCGAGCACGTGTACGCAGCGCCTCTCTGTTCACGCCGGCCCGCGACGCCTCCAGTCGCGACGTCGTGCGCTGGCAGTAACGCGATGAGGACGCTGACTTCTACGCTGCTGGCGGCGCAGCTGTCTGAGAGCTCTGTCCCGTACGTCGAGGCGAAGGTCGACGACTACTGGGGCCAGGTGCCGCGTCTGAGGCAGACGCGTTACTACAGCGGCGCCGAGGCTGCAGGCTGGATTGCCGCGGCGGTGGCGCCGGACGGCTCGCTGGTCCGGGCGCGACTCGAGGACACGGGCGCGACGTCGGTGCTCTACGTGTCCAGGGTGACGTCGCCGGGCTCCGGCTCGACCTTACAGCAGCTGGACGTCGCTGGTGGCGACGGTGAGCGACCAGGCGGGGCTCGCGCTGTGCCTCGAGGGCTCGACGTTGTACCTGGTCTACGTGGACACGGACGACGTCTCGATCAAGGTGCGCACCAGCAGCGACAACGGCGCGACCTGGGCGGCTGCGGCGGCGGTGGCGACGGCGGGCGGCGCGGTGGGCGCGATCGCCGCGTGCGGCAACGGCGCGGGCGACCTGCTGCTGGTGTGGTCCGAGGGCGCGACTGTGTACCGCTCCAGGTACACACCGAGCGCGTGGGGCTCGCGCACGGCCTGGACGCGGTCCGTGGGCTCGGTCACCGGCCTGGCGGTGAGCTACCGGCTGGACTGGGACGTGATCGTGACGGGCACCGAGGTCACGACGCTGGACCCGCGGGTGTACTCGCTGCGCTACGGCGACGGCGTCAACCAGGCCTCGAACACGTGGGGGACGCTGCGGGAGGTCATGGCGGCCGAGGCCGACAGCGACGTGACCTACGTCGCGCCCGCGGTGGCGCTGGCCGAGGGCTTCCGGCTGTTCTTCGTGGAGTCCTACGGGGGCGACGCGGCGCACGATCAGCTGCAGTACGCGACGCTGAACAAGTTCGCCGACTTCAACGACGAAGCAGTGGCGCGAGCCGGTCCCGTTCGACTACGAGGGCAACGTCTACGGCGTCGCGGCGGCGTACGACGGCAGCGCGGCGCTGTGGCTCGCGTCCAGCGACGGTGTGTGGTATTCCGGCGTTCCGGCCTACGCCGAGCTGGACGTGACGGCGAACGTGGTGAGCGCCCGCGTCGACCAGGACGGCCGCGGGGCGCGGGTGCAGCTGGAGCTGGACAACAGTGGCGGCACGTACGACGCGTACGGCAGCGGCGCCCTGGGCGCGCTGCAGCGCGGCGGGCGGCTGCAGCTGACGCCTGGGTACACGACGAGCGCGGGCAACGAGGTGCCGCTGCAGACGATGTACTGGATCGAGACGATCGAGCGGGTGACGGGTGCGGCGCCGCGGCTGGTGGTGCACGCGCGCGACGGCTGGTGGCTGCTGGAGCGGTGGCGGGCGCGGCGACAGTTCGCGTGGGCGGCGGCAGAGCGGGCGCTGACGACGATTCTGAGCATCCTGGTCTACCGCGTAGGGCTGGACTACGCGCCGAACAACGTCAGCGCCTCGATGTCGGGCCTGTCGCCGGCGTTCACGGTGCAGCCTGGCGAGACGGCAGCGACGGCGGTGCGGCGGCTGCTGGCGATGGTGCCGGACGTGGGCTTCGCGACGGACTACCGGCTGCGGGTGGTGGAGGCGGCGGACGACGACACGTCGACGTACAGCCTGGGCGGCGACGATCACACGATCGTCGAGGGCGTCTATCGCGACGTCGGGCCGGACGCGAACCAGGCCCGCATCTTCGGCAACGGCGTGTACGCCGAGGCCTTCGACTTCGGCGAGCTCGAAGCGGTGGGCGAGGTCCTGGCGCAGGTGGTGGACCGCAACCTGGACGATTCGGGCGATGCGGCGACGCGTGCGACGGCGGTGCTGCGGGACGCCGCGCTCGAGTCACATAACGATCAGGTGACGCTGTTCGGGGTGCATTGCGGCGTCGAGGTGTACGACGTCGTCGACGTGACGGACGCGCAGGCGGGGCTGAGCTCGGCGCTGCGCCGCGTGCTCGGCTTCAGCTGGCGCTACGAAACGCTGAGGCGTCCACGGTACGACATGACGCTGACGCTCGGGGCGGTCTAGTAGCGCAGGCCCTTGCGACCGGCGCTAGGTGCCGGTCGTTCCGCTATTTCACAGACCCAGCCGGACGCCCCTTAGCCGCTCACCCTGAGGCTTTCGAAGGGCGCGCGAGCTTGGCCGGCTATCTAGAAAGGCATCTGACCCGATGATCATCAAACGCGGCATCCTCAAGAGCTTCGATTCCGGCACCTGGACCGCCTCCGTACAGGTCGTGGGCTCGATCTCGAGCTACGTCACGGTCGCGGTCTCGCGCGCCATCGATTCCGCCGAGCTCGTCACTGGACGCAGCGTCGCCATCCTGTTTTTCGACGCATCGAACCCGGACGACGCCGTCGTCGCTGCCGTCTGGTAGAACCCGCCCGCTATAATGAACCCGCGATGGCGGATAAGCCGATTCCCGACCCCGAAGACGACGAACGCATTCTATCCGGCGAGGCCCGCGACGAAGACGTCAGCATCGAAGCGTCGCTGCGGCCGCGCCTGCTCGACGAGTACATCGGCCAGGACCGCATCAAAGACAACCTGCGCATCGCCATCGCCGCCGCCAAGAAGCGCGGCGAGCCCCTCGATCATGTGCTGCTCTACGGCCCGCCCGGCCTCGGCAAGACCACGCTCGCGACCGTGCTCGCCAACGAGATGGGCGTGCAGGCGCGCGTCACCTCTGGGCCCGCCATCGAGCGCGCCGGCGACCTCGCGGCCATCCTCACCAACCTCGAAGCCGGCGACGTCCTGTTCATCGACGAGGTGCACCGCCTCTCGAAGGCCGTCGAGGAGGTGCTCTACCCCGCGATGGAGGACTTCGCCATCGACCTCGTGCTCGGCAAGGGCGTCGGCGCCCGCAGCGTGCGGCTCAACATGCCGCGCTTCACGCTGGTCGGCGCCACGACGCGCTACGCGATGATCAGCCCGCCCTTGCGCGACCGATTCGGCGCCGTCTACCGCCTCGACTATTACGACCTCGTAGCCCTGAGCGACATCGTGCGCCGTTCCGCCGGCGTGCTGGGCGTGCGTATCGAAGAGCCAGGCGTCGACGAGATCGCGCGACGCTCGCGCGGCACGCCCCGCGTCGCCAACCGCCTGCTGCGACGCGTCCGCGATTACGCCGAGGTCATGGCCGGAGGCGTGATCACCGGCGAGGCCGCCCGCGAGGCGCTGGGCCGCCTCGACATCGATGATCTCGGCCTCGACGAGGTCGACCACAAGATCCTGCGCGCCATCATCGAGAAGTTCCGCGGCGGCCCCGTCGGCCTCGAGACCATCGCCGCCTCTATCTCCGAAGAGTCCGACACCGTCATGGACGTCTACGAGCCCTACCTGCTGCAACTCGGCTTCCTGGAGCGCACGCCGCAGGGCCGTCGCGCCACCCGGCGCGCCTACGAGCACCTGCGCATCGTCCCGCCAACCGCTGGTACGGACTCGCAACGCCCGCTGCTGTAGAGATGCGCGACGAGCGTAATCGCCGCTCCCTGCGCCTCCCCGGCTACGACTACACCGCCGCTGGCGCCTGCTTCGTAACGATCTGCGCCTTCAAGCGACAACTGCTGTTTGAGGACGAATACCTCGCCAGCCTCCTCGTGCAGGAGTGGAACGAACTTCCCAAACGCTTCCCTACCGAGGAACTCGATGCCTTCGTTGTGATGCCCAACCACGTCCACTTTGTTCTGATCATGAATGACGTAGCGGCAGGGCTTGCCCCTGCCCACGAGGCTCCCACAAAAGAAGCCACTACGGTGGGCGCTGTCGTCGGTGCATACAAGTCCCTTGTTGCCGTGAAGTGGCTCCGATGGCTGAAGACAAATCGACCATACGCCGACGGGCGCATCTGGCAACGCAACTACTACGAACGCATCGTGCGCAACGAAGGCGAACTCAACCGCATCCGTGAATAAATCATCAACAACCCGCTACAATGGCGCCTCGACCACGAGAACCCCGACGCGATGCCTGACTCTGCTTACGAGCGCGACTGGGCCTGGCTCGAGGACCATTCACCCTGAAAAACGAGGTACCGTTATGCGCCAGAACGTCTCCTCTAATTCGCCCTACGAGCCCGTCGTTGGTTTTAGTCGCGCTGTTCGGGTCGGCGGCAGCGTCTTCGTCTCCGGCACCGCGGCCTGGGGCGCCGACGGCAAGATGGTGCCAGGCGGCGCCTACGAGCAGGCCGCGCAGTGCATCCGCAACATCGAAACCGCTCTCGTCAAAGCCGGCGCCTCCCTTGAGCACGTCGTTCGCACCCGCATCTACCTCGTCGACATCCACACCCAGAACGACGCCTCGCGCGCCCACCGCGAGGCCTTTGGCGCCATCATGCCGGCCGCCACGCTGGTCGAGGTCAGCCGCCTCGCATCGCCAGAGATGCTGGTCGAGATCGAGGCCGATGCCGTCATCGAGTAAGCGCGACAGTCTGATCGCGACCTGATTCAGCGCGACAATCGGCGCATCTCCATGTATATATAGTCTGCTCTTGACGGTGCGCGGAGCCATCGTCGACGCTAGACCTCAACACAGCGGAACGGGAGCGGTTCTCAGTGGTCGTAGTCACGCGCTATCAGATTCGGGCCATGACCGACGCCGACATCGTGCAGGTCGCAGAGATCGAGCACGAGTCGTTCCCTACGACCTGGCCCCAGACCGCCTACCGCCGCGAGCTCTCGAACAACCTGGCGCGCTATCTCGTCCTCGTCGACCGCTCGCACGCGCCGGTCAACAACTTCACGAACAAGAAGCGCAAAGGCTTCCTGGGCCACTTCCTCAAGAAGGACCCCGCCACCCTGACGACCGACTACATCGTCGGTTACGTCGGTCTGTGGCTCATGGTCGATGAAGCGCACATAGTCGCCATCGCCGTGCGCGAGTCCTACCGCGGCAAAGGCCTCGGCGAGCTGCTTCTTGCCGAATCGATCGACCTTGCCATGGCGAACCACCAGGAGAGCGTCACCCTCGAGGTGCGCAAGAGCAATACGCTGGCGCAGAACCTCTACGAGAAGTACCGCTTCCTCAAAGTTGGCGTCCGCAAGCGCTACTACTCCGACAACCACGAAGACGCGATCATCATGACCACGCCCCCGATTCAGTCCGACCCCTACCGCGAGCACCTCGACTACCTGCGCGACCTGCGCGAGCGTCGCTGGAACGCGCAGGACTGAGACGAAGCGTCTTGGGCAGACGGATCCTCGGTCTTAGCTGAGAGCTCGTCGAATCCCCTCACCCTTGCCCTCTCCCCGGGAGAGGGAACGCCGTCGCTCCTCACTCGAAAGGCTACGCTCGAACCGCGACCGTGATGTTCAGAATTCGCTGGCTGGCACTATTGGTGCACACAACGATGAGCTACCGCAGCACGCGTAGTGAGAACCGCTTCAACAGAGGAGCCACTGGCAGCCCAACAGGCGCCACAACTGCCTTCAGCACGCCGTAGGGTAGAACTATATGTCCAGGTAGACGAGGAAGCGCTGGGGGCGCTCGATGATCAGCGGCTTCTTGCCAGCCGCCATCTGCTCCTGGATGTACTTCGGCATCAGGGCCGAGAAGCCCTTCAGCGGGTAACTGCGCTCGTAGCGATAGCCCTGATCGCCGACCTTCACCTCGAAGTACGGCGGACGGTCCTCCTCGACCATGCGGATCATCGGGACCGTGATACCATCCAGCGACATCGGTTCGAGTCGCTCTTCGTCCAGCTCCTGCATCTGGGTTACAGCCGCCATCTAGCGGGCTGTCTCCAGCCGCTCTTTCAGGTTCGTCAGCGAATCCTTCATCAGCTGGTCGAACAGGCGCTCCATGAATAGTTTGTCCACCAGCTTGCCCATCCCGCCCATCGGCGGGTTGTAGTCGACGCTCCAGGCGACCTTCGTCGTATCGCCCATGTTCAGCACGGAGAGACGGTCCGTCATCTCCATGCCAACCGTGGTCCGCCGTGTCACGAACTCGCCTTCCTTGTATTCGGTGACGATGTCCTCGACCTTCTCCTTGCGCGGACCGACCTGCATCAACCCTGCCGACGTCGAACCGACGCCCTTGTGCTCGATCGAAGTGACCTCAGCACGCTTGGTCCACTTCACCCACTCTGGATGCGACGTAATGTCCGCCACGTAAGCGAACACCTTGTCTACCGGCGCTTTGATATCGATGGCGTTGTCGAGCCTTGGCATAGGGCCTCCGATTCCTCTCGTTGCCATCATATAAGCGGCAGTTTTAGTGTCAACGACCGCGCCCACCCCGCCGAGCCTCTGGAACCATCCTGGCATCGCCGACGTATTACAGGAAGACGGTCTGACGTTCGCATTCTTGACGTATGCGTTAAGCGAACCTACGATACGTTATTAAGTAAAGCTGAGCGAAATCGAGGCTCCGTACCGAAATCGTGGTCATAACATCCGAACCTGACCCCGGCCTGCCGGCCGGGGTTGCGCTTCCCCAGAGGCTCACCTCATGACGGCCCGTGCTGCCGCCAACCGGCGTGTCGGCGTACGGCGCACCGCTCTCGTGCGGCGCCTGCGTGACGTCGACGAGGTACGCGAGCAGCTCGAGAGCGCGCGTGCATACGCAGCCTACGCCCTCGCCTATCTCGACCAGCGGCTCTTCCACCTCGCCGAGTTTCACGAAGCCGTCTCCGGCGATCATCGCGCGCTCGTCATGCACGCCCGCGGCGGTCTCGGCCCTTCGACGCTGACGATGGGCGACCCGGCCCTGGTTCAGACGCTGCTCGGCCTGCACGCGGGACCGCAGCAGGCGTTCTTCACCTGCGAGGTCGAGCACGTCGAACGGATACTCTCCAGCCACAACCTCTGGCGCCCGCAGACCATGTTGCGCATGCAGCTCGACAAGGCTGAGTTCAACCCGCCGGCCGACCTCGCTGTCGCGCGACGCCTCACGGCCGCCGACGCCGTCGAGCTCAACCGCCTCTACAACGAGGAGGGCACGCGACACACGGGCCGTCAGATTGAAGAAGGCGTCTACTTCGGTTCCTACCATCGCAGCTGGCTTGTCGCCGCTGCCGGCACCCACATCTACTCTCGCGAAGAAGGCTCGGCCGTCGTCGGTAACGTTTACACCCACCCCGACTTCCGCAACCACGGGCTCGGCACCGCGGTTACCGCGGCCGTCGTATCGCACCTCATGCGCAGTTGCGACCTTATCGTGCTCAACGTCGATCCCGCCAACCGCACGGCGCGTCACATCTACGAGCAGATGGGCTTCAAGCAGACCGGCCGTCTCATCGAGGCGATGGCCACGCGACGCGGCGCCTTTTCGCCCCTGCCGATCATGCGTCGCCTGCTGGCACGCCACCGCTCAGAAACTCCCGGCGCCGGTCTCGTAGAGCTATAGCCGCGCCGGTCGTGCACCGGGTGTACCGATCCCCGGTTCAGGGTGTACGCTTCCTTATATTCCAGCAGGATCAGGAGACACCGGCGCCGGTATGAAACGTAAGCATCCGCTAGTTTGGGCCGGATGATGAACGCGGTCATCCTGGTCGGCGGCGGTGGCACCAGGCTCCGCCCTCTCACCTACGCGGTTCCCAAGCCGCTCATCCCTGTCCTCAACAAACCCCTCATCACTCATCTCATCGCCAACCTTCAGCGCCACGGCGTCACGCATGCCGTACTCGCCGCCTCGATAAACGAACGGCGCATCGAAGAGTTGCTCGGCGATGGCTCCACGCTCGGCGTCGAGCTCTCCTACTCCTACGAATCGCAGCCCCTCGGCTCCGGCCTCGCCGTCAAGCAGGCGGCGCGCGACTTCGATGGCCCCTTTTTCGTCTGCAACGGCGACGTTATCACCGACCTCGACCTCTCGGCCATGGCGCGGTTGCACCACGATAGCGGCGCCACGTTGAGCATCTCGCTCTCGTCCGTCGAAGACCCCAGCGGCTTCGGCGTAGTCGAGCTCGGCGACCGCGATCGCATCGTGCGCTTCGTCGAAAAGCCGGCGCCCGGTGAGGCACCGAGCTCCTGGGCCAACGCCGGTACCTGGATCTTCGAGCCCGAGGTCCTGCAGCACATCTCCGACGAACGCATGGACGGCTCGCTGGAGCGCCTCGTCTTCCCTTCCCTGATCGCCGATGGCTTCATCGTGCAGGGCTTCACTTCGCCTGCCTACTGGATGGACGTCGGCACCTGCGAGCGTTACCTGCAGTTGCACGCCGACATCCTCAAAGGCCTGCTCGACCCTGCATTCCTCGAGTTGCGCGACGCCGAGCACGCAACCGGTCCCGTTATCGGCGACGGTTCGCAGGTCTGGCCCGACGCTCACGTCGCGGACAACGTCCTCATGGGGCGCCATTGCCGCATAGGAGGCCTCGTCACGATCGAAGGCCCCACCGTGATGGGCGCCCGCTGCGACGTGCGCGACAAAGCACGCATCGAAAACTCGGTGTTCTGGTCCGGCTGCAAGATCGGCTCCGGAGCCCTGATCCGCGATAGCATCCTGGGCAACGACGTCTGGATCGGCGACGATGCCATCGTCGAAGGCGCCGTGCTCGCCAACGGTGCGCGCGTCAAGCGCGGCATTCAGCTCAGTCGCGGCGCCCGCCTGGAACCCGACGAAGTTGCCGGCTAACCAACCAGATTTCCCGGAGGAATCCGTATGACCACTACCCCGATCAAGTTCGGCACAGACGGCTGGCGCGCGATCATCGCCGAAGACTACACCTTCGACAATGTGCGCGATTGCGCCGAGGGCGTCGCGCGCTACCTCAAAGACGCCGGCCTCGCCGAGCGAGGCGTCGTTATCGGCTTCGACACGCGCTTCGCCTCCGAGAACTTCGCCGCCGCCAGCGCCGAGGTCGTAGCCGCGCACGGCATCAAGGCCTTCATCTTCGACTCCGCCGCCGCGACGCCGGTAGCCTGCCATGCCATCCTCGACAAGCACGCAGGCGGCGCCATCGTCATCACCGCGTCGCACAACCCCGGGGCCTACAACGGCTTCAAGTACAAGCCGGAATACGCCGGCAGCGCCCCGCCAGAGGTCGTCGACGCCCTCGAAGCCGCGATCGAAACGGGACGTAGCGCCGGCGGTCCGCTGCGCATCGCCTTCGACGACGGCGTCTCGTCCGGCCTGATCGAGCGCATCGACCCGCGACCCGCCTACGACGCCCACGTCTCGAGCCTCGTGGACATGGACAGGCTGCGCTCCGCCGGCCTCAACGTCGTGTTCGACGCAATGCACGCCACCGGCTCAGGCGTCCTCAAGCGCCTGCTCTCCGGCGGCGCCACGCGCGTCAACGAGCTGCGCGCCGAGCGCAACCCGGCCTTCCCCGGCATGGTCGCGCCCGAGCCCATCACGCGTAACCTCACCGGCCTCATGGAAGCCGTCGTCAACACCGGCGCCGACATCGGCCTCGCCACCGATGGTGACGCCGACCGCCTCGGCGTCGTCGACGAGAAGGGCCACTTCGTCGACCAGCTACAGACCTTCGCGCTGCTCTGCTACTACCTGCTCGAGTATCGCGGCATGCGCGGCCCCATCGTACGCTCGCTGACCAGCACCCGCATGATCGACCGCCTCGGTCAGATCTACGGCGTGCCGGTGCTTGAGACACCCGTGGGTTTCAAGTACCTCGGCCCGAAGATGATGGAGATCGGCGCCATGGCGGCCGGCGAAGAGAGCGGCGGTTACGCCTTCGCCCAGCACCTGCCCGAGCGCGACGGCGCCTTCGCCGGCTTGCTACTGCTCGACCTGCTGGCCCGCGCCGGCAAGACGCCCTCACAGCTCGTCGCCGAGCTGCTCGCGAAGGTGGGCGAGCACCACTACGACCGCATCGACGTACACCTGCAGCCCGAGCAGCGCGAAGGCGCCATCGCGCGCGTCGCCACTGCCACGCCCGACAGCATCGCCGGGCAGCACGTGACCAAGCACGACCACATGGACGGTTATCGCTTCGAGTTCGAAGGTGGCTGGCTGCTCGTACGTCCTTCCGGCACCGAGCCGCTGCTGCGCATCTACACCGAGGTCACGGACAAGGCCCTCGTTCAGCCCGTCCTCCAGGCCGGCCGCGAGCTAGCGGGCGTCTAGGACGAACGGCCCGGCAGAGGTGCTTCGCCCCACTATCCTGGCTGACGTAGATATACCCCCTGGGGTTGAGACTTCAGCTTGATGCTTGCAGCTTGTAGCTAGGAAACGCGCTTCGGCTTCGGAGCCGCCCGCGTCGCTTCGCCGCGCTCCATCGCGCGCTGTGACGGCGTCTCGTGCGGACGCTCGAAATCGTCCTCGAGGCGCCAGGTCGTACCGATCTCCGGTGTCGACACCTCGATGACCTCGCAGTCCGTGATGCCGATCAGGCGGTGCTTCTGCCCGACGGCGCATGTGTAGCCACGGCCCGGCTCGAGCTCTGTCTCGACCAGATCGCCCCGCGCATCTTCGAGCACGACCTTGCAGCGGCCGCTGACCAGCAGCCAGCTCTCGCTCTTCGTATCGTGCAGCTGCAGCGACAGACGCGCACCGGCGTTGATGTGCAGCAGCTTACCCATGTACGGCAGGTCGTCGGGCGTCCAGTGCAGCTCCCAGCCCCACGGCTTCTCGACACGCTTCATGTGGGGCGCGTTGTCGAAACCGGACCTGTCGAACCACGGCGTAGGACTATTCACGCTACTATTATCGACTCCGCGCCTGCCGGACTGCACGACAGGCCTTCAAAACGATAGCGCCTGAGGCAATGCCAGGCGCTATCGAAGTGGTAGCTGTTCGGTTGAATTCTGGTTAGCGCTTCGTGTACTGAGCGGCTTTGCGAGCGCGCTTCAGGCCGTACTTCTTGCGCTCCTTCATACGTGGGTCGCGCGTCAGGAGACCGTAGCGGCGCAATTGCGGCTTCAGGTTCTCGTCGAACTCGACCAGCGCGCGGGCGATGCCGTGCGAGATCGCGCCGGCCCAACCGGTGATGCCGCCACCCTCCACCTTAACCTGCACACCGAACTTGCCCGTCTGGCCGAGCGCCGTCAGTGGGCGCACCGCCATCTCCTGCAGGAGGATGCGCGGCAGAGCGTCCTGCAAAGTGCGGCCGTTGACGATGACTTCCTGCGCGCCAGGGTACAAGCGCACACGGGCGACAGAGGTCTTTCGACGTCCCGTGCCCGCGAAATACTGCTGAGTCGTCAAGTGTTGCTAGCCTCCTCGGGCCGGTGGCGCTTGCCTTCGCCGGCGCGTACCTGGGCCTCGTGCGGATGATCGGGACCGGCGTAGACCTTCAGGTGCTTGATCTGGACCCGGCCCAGGCGGCCCTTCGGCATCATGCCCCACACCGCTGCGCGGATCACGCGCTCGGGGTGCCGTTCGAGCTGTGCGTCCAGGCGAATCTCCTTGAGCCCACCCAGGAAGCCGGTGTGGTGACGGTACAGCTTCTGCTGCGCCTTCTGGCCCGTTAGCTTCACCTTCGAGGCGTTCGTCACGATGACGAAGTCACCCATGTCCAGGTGAGGCGTGAAAGTTGGCTTGTCTTTACCACGCAGCGCATCGGCTACTTCGGTCGCCACGCGACCCAGCGGCCTGCCCTCCGCGTCGACGACGCGCCAGCGCTTGTCGATGTCTTTCGCTCTTAACGTGTAAGTTTTCACGAAAATTGAGTCTACCAGACTCCCTCCCCTGAATCCATCCCCAAGGTACCGGCTTTCGCCTTCTGGACCGCGAAAATTGCCTCCGGATACGTCACCTCTACCAGGTAGAGGCCCTGTGAAGGCGCCGCCGGACCTGCGCTCGCAGGTGGTCCCTCGAGCAGTGCGGAGTACGCTTCGACGCCCAGATTGCCCTTACCAACCTCCACCAGCGCCCCGATCATGCGCCGCACCTGGTGCGGCAAGAACGCGTTCGCCACCACGTCGCAAATCACGTTCTCGCCCCGCCTGCGCACCTCGAAGCATTGCAGCTCTCGCACTGTGCTCGCGCCCGCGTCCTCGAGACGCGACGCAAACGCCGCGAAGTCGTGCGCGCCGACGATACCTTGCGCCGCCGCCGCCATCGCATCGACGTCGAGCGGCGTTGCGACGTGCCAGGCGCGACCCCGGTCCAGCGCCGGCCGTACGGGCCGGTTGTCGATCACGTAACGATAGTGGCGTCTTAGCGCCTGCCGCCGCGGGTCGAAGCCCTGATCGACCTCCGACGCCTCGCGCACGACCACGTCCTCAGGCAGCCAGGCGTTCAGCGCTCGCCGCAGCGTCTCCACGTCGAGCGCGCTCTGCGTCACGAACGACGCCACCTGCCCCAGCGCGTGCACACCGGCGTCCGTACGGCCCGCGAACGCCACCCGCGTCTCCTCGCGCGTGGTGCGTCCAATCGCCGCCTCGAG
Organism: uncultured Chloroflexia bacterium; assembly: GCA_963732945.1. GTDB lineage: Bacteria > Chloroflexota > Dehalococcoidia > DSTF01 > WHTK01 > WHTK01. The sequence goes on along the minus strand of CAVTBL010000003.1, from coordinate 98,621 downwards.
CACGCCCTGCACGGTTTCGGCATTGCTCTGTAGCTGCGACCCGGCGAAGCGCGTACCGTCGTACTCCAGCAGCAGCGCGATGCGGCGCGTCACCGGCTCAACGCCTGCTTCATCTGCGCGTCCAGCGCCACCGCCAGCTTGTTCGCGAGGCTCTTCGCCGCCTTCGCGTCCATCGCCGAAACCTCAACCCGCCCCATCAGGAAGTCGCGCGCGAAGAACACACCAGCGGAACTGTGCCCCGTGACCGCATCGCTCGTGTAGGCGAGGGCGTGGTCTCCGGCATGAGGCGCGCCGTATTTCGTGTAAGCGCAGGCATTGGTCGCGTTGAACGCAGCCTTGGTATCGCAGGGCCCCATCGCGATAGCACCCGAACCGCCGAGTGTTGGTGGCGGCCCTCGCAGCGCGCCCACCGAAATCGTCGTCAGGCCCAGGCTCCGGCTGTCGACGGCCCGCACCGCGTCCTGCGCCTCCGGCTCGATCAACACCTCGACGATCACGTTGCTGCCGTCGCTGCCCCTGTAGATAACGTCGAGCCCTGTCGGCGACCCGTCGGGGTTACACCCATGCCTTGCTTCGTTGCACGATCGTGCCGTGTCCCCGGGCATTGGCAGCGTCTGCGACTCACCTGCGTCAGCCCCTGAGGCTGGGCTGCCGCGGCGATCATGTCGCCGAGCTGGCTGGCACCGACCACCGCGTTCGGGTCTGCCTTGAACGAATCGCCGCCACCGCACGCGACGAGCAATAGAAAAGCGGCCCCGAGGACCGCCTTCCCGAAATCAGACAGAGCCATCGTTTGCAAACGCGGCAGCGCTCCGCCGCCACGCCAGTGGCTAGACGAGCTCCAGGATTACCTGGGGCGCGCCGTCGCCGAGCCGAGGCCCTAGCTTGATGATGCGGGTGTAACCCCCCGGACGGCTTGAGTAGCGCGGAGCCAACTCTTCGAACACCTTGCCCGCAACATCCTTGTCGTAAACGTATCCCAGCACGCGGCGCCGGTTGGCCAGCGTGCCGCCCTTGCCCAGCGTAATCATCTTCTCCGCCAGGCCTCGAACGGCCTTGGCCTTCGCCTCGGTCGTCCTGATCTGCTCGTAGCGCAGCAGGTCCGTCACGAGACCGCGGAACAGCGCCAGACGCGCGTCGCTCGGCCGGTCGAACCTGCGGCTTACAACCTGGTGTCTCACGCTTCCTCCTCGCCTTCGTCGCCGTCGTCGTCTTCGCCACCGAGGCCAAGACCCTCACGGCCCGATTCCTTAAGCGCTTCGAGCAGCGCCTTGGCGACGGGGCCAAGCTCTTCATCGTTGTCCGGTGTCATGGTACCGACCGTGCGCGAAGGACCACCGCCGTCCGGGCGCATGCCGCCCAGCGTGCCGTCGCCCATCTCGCCTTCCTGCAGGAAGCCCATGCTCACCAGCTTCTCCCGCAGCTCGTCGTAAGACTTACGGCCGAAGTTGCGTAGCGCCAGCAGCTCGTCCTCGCTCTTCTCGAGCACCGCGCCTACGGTCATCAGGCCGCTGCGCTTGAGGCAGTTGTAGGCGCGAACCGAAAGGTTGAGGTCTTCGATCGGCGTGTTGTAGCGGTCCGGCGGCAGCGCCGCACCCGAGCCGAGCCCGCGTCCGACCATAGTCGGCTGCGGCCGTCCGAGTCGCGAGAACACCCCGAACTGGTCCGCCAGCACTTCGGCAGCGTTGCTCACCGCGTCCGTCGGGTTCATCGTGCCGTCGGTCCACACTTCGAGCACCAGGCGGTCGTAGTTCGTCACCTGACCGACGCGCGTGTGCTCGACGCGGTAGTTGACGCGCCGCACCGGCGAGAAGATCGCGTCGACCGGGATCACACCGATCGCAAGACCCTCGCTGCTGCCTGCGGGTACATAACCGCGCCCCGGCTCAACCGTGAACTCCACCGATAGCCGCGCCGCCGGCGACTCGAGCGTCGCCAGGTGCAGCTCCGGGTTGACGATCTCGTAGTCGGCGGTCTCCTGAACCTGAGCCGCCGTCACTTCGCCTTCGCCGGACGCCTCCAGGTACATCTTCCCGGAGCGGTCCGTCAGCGAACGTATACGTATGTCCTTGACATTGAGCAGGAACTCGACGATGTCCTCCTTCATGTTGGGGACCGTCGTAAACTCGTGCTCGACGCCGTCGATGCGCACGGCCGTTATCGCCGTACCGGGCAGGGCGCTAAGTAGCGTCCGCCTCAGGGCGTTGCCGATCGTGATGCCGAAGCCGGCCTCAAGCGGCTCCGCCACGACACGCCCGAACGTCTCATCTGACTCCTCTTCTTCGAGGTTCAGTTCAGGTCGCTCGTCACCTTCGTAAGCAACCATCGTCACTAAAGAACACCTCCTGGGGCAGGTAAGTGGCCCTTCCCTGAAGGGCCGGCGCGGGTCGGCCTGCCTGTCCCACCCCGCGCTGCTCGGCGGAGCGAGACTTACTGCGTTAGCGGGAGTAGTACTCCACGATTACGTTGGGGTCGAAGAAGGCCTCCGCCTGCTCCAGCGTTGGCTCTCCGATTACCCGGCCGCGCATCGCCGCCATGTCCAGCGACAGCCATGAGGGCGCCTGCTTGGATCGCAGCGTCTCCTGCACCGTCTTCGCATACTCCGTCTTGGCGCCGCGGGCAGTGAAAGCGACGCTGTCACCCACCTTGCATTGCGCCGAAGGGATGTCCGTCTTGCGTTCGTTCAGGCTGATGTGGCCGTGGCGCACCAGCTGACGCGCCTGCTTGCGCGAATCCGCGAAGCCGAGGCGGTAGACGATATTGTCAAGCCGCGACTCCAGCGAGCGCACCAGAATATCACCCGTGACGCCCGTCTTGCGCAGCGCCTCGTCGTAGTAGCCGCGGAACTGCTTCTCCAGCAGACCGTAGGCTACGCGGGCACGCTGCTTCTCGCGCAGCTGTAGACCGCGGTCAGAAACCTTGCGACGCCGCTGACTGGCGTTTCCGGGCGGCGTGGGCCGCTTCTGGAACGCGCACTTCGGCCCGAAGCAACGGTCCCCCTTGAGGTAGAGCTTCTCTCCGTAGCGCCGGCAAAGGCGGCAGACAGCACCTGTGTAGCGAGCCATTCTTTACCTGCTTTTCTCTAGACCCGGCGTCGCTTTGGCGCGCGACAGCCGTTGTGGGGGATCGGTGTAACGTCCCGGATGCTAAGCACGTTGAGGCCTGAGGCCTGCAGAGCGCGGATCGCAGCCTCGCGACCGCTGCCCGGTCCCTTGACCAGAACCTCTACCTGACGCAGACCGTGTTCCATTGCCCGGCGTGCAGCGCCCTCGGCCGCCATCTGAGCGGCGAAAGGCGTGCTCTTGCGCGAGCCCTTGAAGTTGGCCGTACCGGCGCTGCCCCAGCTCAGGACGTTTCCGTTGGGGTCGGTCAGCGTGATGATCGTGTTGTTGAACGTAGACTTGATGTAAGCCTTGCCTCGTGGGACCGACTTGCGTTCCCGCCGACGCGTACGCTGACCTCGCCTCGTCGTCATACTCAGATTGCTCCCTTACTTCTTCGCTGCGGCCTTGCGCTTGCCGGCCACGGTGCGGCGGGCACCGCGCTTGGTGCGCGCATTCGTCTTCGTCCTCTGACCACGTACCGGCAGACCACGACGGTGGCGAATGCCCCGGTAGCAGTTGATCTCGATGAGGCGCTGGATGTTCTGGCGAACCTCACGGCGCAGGTCACCTTCGACGATGAACTCTTTCTCGAGCAGCTCGCGAATCCGGCTCAACTCCGCGTCCGTCAGGTCGCGCGTCTTCGTCGCCGGCTCGATGCCGGTCTTCTCGCAGATCGTCGCGGCGCTCTTGGGCCCGATGCCGAAGATGTAGCGCAGCGAAATGTCGACGCGCTTCTCGTTCGGTATGTCTACGCCGGAAATGCGTGCCATGCCTGTTCTCCTAACCCTGGCGCTGCTTGTGGCGCTTGATCTCGCAGATGATTCGCACCACGCCGTGGCGGCGGATAATCTTGCACTTTTCGCAGCGTGGCTTAACTGAGGCCCTGACCTTCATATTTTTCCCCTAGCGCCTGAAGAGCTACCGAAGCCGGTACGTGATACGACCCCGGGTCAGGTCGTAGGGAGACAACTCCACCAAAACCCGATCGCCGGGGGTGATCCGGATGTAGTTAATCCGCATCTTGCCTGACAGATGCGCAAGCACCCGATGGCCGTTCGCCAACTCAACGCCGAACATGGCGTTGGGCAACGGCTCCTTGACAACACCCTCTACTTCGATTGACTCTTTCTTTGGCATAGCGGTCCCTCGTGAGAAGGACCTGGCAGCTCCTTTCGCTGTCGTATAGACGTTTCCTACCATTGTAGCCCGAACCCATCGGTATCGAGCAAGTGGCTATTCGCTCAGGGCAGAGTCAGAACCTCCGCCTCACCGTCGGTTATCGCGATCGTGTGCTCGAAGTGGGCGCAAAGGCTACCATCCGCCGTGCTCACTGTCCAGCCGTCGTCGTGCTTCTTCGTGTGCCAGTCGCCCACCGTGACCATCGGCTCCAGCGCCAGCACCATGCCCTTGCGGAGCACCGGCCCGCGCTCAGGCGGACCGTAGTTCGGCACCTGAGGGTCCTCGTGCATCGCCCGGCCGACACCGTGGCCGACGTACTCGCGCACGACTCCGTAGCCCTGGCTTTCGATATACTCGCCGATCGTGTTGGACACGACGCCGAGCCGCACGCCGGCCTTCGCCGCGCGAATGCCGCGCCAAAGAGACTCACGCGTCACGTCCATCAGGCGCTGCTGCTCTTCGGTCGGCTCACCGACCGTAAACGTGAGCGCGCTATCGCCGACGAAGCCCTTGTACGTCGCACCGAGGTCGATGCTGACCAGGTCGCCTTCTTTGATCACGCGGTTACCGGGAATGCCGTGCACCAGCTCTTCGTTGATCGAGATGCACACAGTCGCCGGATACGGTGGCTGGGCGTAGCCGAGGAACGTCGGTACGACGCCGCGCTTTGCGTACTCCTTGCGCACGATCTTGTCGAGCTCCTTGACCACAACGCCAGGCTTCGTGGCTTCGACGAGGATCTGCAGCGTCTGACCGACCACGCGGCCGGCCTCCCGCATGATCTTGATCTCCTCGTCAGACTTGATCGTGATCACGTCACGCAACCTTCAACGATGCCAGCAACGCGCCGGTCACCTTGTCGATCGGCAGCGTGCCATCGATATCGATCAGCTTTTTTGCCTTGCAGTAGTGGTCCAGCATATCGGACGGCGGCTTCTGCTGCTCCAGGCGCGCGCGCACTGTCTCCGCCTTGTCGTCGGTACGCTGGTACAGCTCACCGCCGCAGCGCAGGCACTTGTCCAGGGGCTCGCTGTAAATCGATCCGCAGTTGCGACAGATGTAGCGTGAGGCCAGCCGGCGCACCAACTCCTCATCCGGCACCGCGATGTGCACTGCCGCATCGATCGACTTGCCGGCCTTCGTCAGAGCCTTGTCCAGCGCTTCGGCCTGGGGCAGGTTACGCGGGAAGCCGTCGAGCACGAAGCCGGCGGCCGCGTCCGGGCGCCCGATGCGCTCGACCAGCATGTCGATAACGAGCTCGTCCGGCACTAGCGCGCCCTGGTCCATGAACTTCTTCGCCGCCTCGCCGAGCATCGTCTTGTTAGAGACCGCTTCGCGCAGCATGTCGCCGGTCGAGATGTGCAGCCAGCCCTTGCTCTCGGCCAGCAGCTTCGCCTGGGTGCCTTTACCGGTGCCCGGAGCACCCAGCAGGATTAGATACATCCGTTAGCTCCCCTCGAGATTCGTGGAAAACGACCGCCCGCCGTCATCGTATGAACCCTGAGTAATTGCGCATCTGCAGCTGAGCTTCCAACTGTTTCATCGTGTCCAGCACAACGCCCACGACGATCAGAAGACCAGTACCGCTGATCGTCAGCGCCTGCACGTTGGTGAGCACCGTTGCGAAGTACGGCATCACCGCGATCAGCCCTAGGAACAGCGCTCCGGCTGCAGTAATCCGCACCAGCACGCGCGTGATGTAGTCGTGCGTCGGCTTCCCCGGACGGATGCCCGGGATGAAGCCGCCCTGTTTTTGCAGGTTCTCGGCCAGGTTCTGCTGGGTATAAGTCACCAACGTATAGAAGTAGGTGAACAACGCCGTAAACAAGAACACGACAATGTAGTACGGCACGTTGCGTTGTCCGAAGACATCGTTCAGATATCTCCCCACGTCGTGCCAGAAGTTGCTGTTCGACGTGATCAGCGTCTGCCCGATGAACGACGGCACCAGCATGATCGAATACGCGAAAATGATCGGGATCATGCCCGCCGAGAGGATGCGCAGCGGGATATGCGTCGATCCTTGCTGCCGGTACTGGCGCCCGCCGCGGAACTGCGTGCGCGAGTACTGCACCGGCACACGGCGCTGCGCCTCCTGGAAGAACACGATCGACGACACCGCAACCAGCACGATAATCGCAAGCAGCAGGATGCCGAAGAACGAAACGCTGGAGTTGAACACGCTTGGCAGCAGCGACGGAATTCCCGCCACGATGCCGCCAAAGATGATCAACGACACGCCGTTGCCGATGCCCTTCTCCGTAATCAGCTCGCCGAGCCACACGAGGAACATCGTGCCAGCCGTCATCGAGATCACCGCCGAGAGCGTCGGCAGGGCGTTCGCGCCCGTGAAGCCGATGCCCTGGACCGCGCCGGCCTGCTGGAGAATCAGCAGCTGGCTGTACCCCTGGACGATGGCCATCGGCACGGTCATCCAGTTCGTGTACAGGTTCAGCTTGTTGCGACCCTGCTCGCCCTCCCGGGACAGCGCCTGGAAGCTTGGGATCATCGGCGTCAGGATCTGCATGACGATCGATGCCGTGATGTACGGATAGACGCCGAGCGCCGCGACGCTCAAACGTCGCAGCGCGCCGCCGCTGAAGATGTTCAGCGTGCCGAGGAAGGCCCCGGTGCTCGTGTTGCTATCGAACGCCTGCTTCAACAGAGCCGCGTTGACACCCGGGATCGGGATGTGAGCCACGAAGCGGAAAACGATGAGCATGGCAAAGACGTACGCCAGCTTGAGGCGCACGTCCTCCTGTGCCCAGGAGTCGATCATCGCTTGTAGCAGGCGGGGGCGGTTCGGTTGCTGGCCGCGGGCTGCCAGTGTCATGAGTTAGGCCTCCGGCTCCTCGCCCTCGTTCGACGCCTCGGCGCTCCGACCGCGTCGGGGCCGAGCCTTCGGCTCATCCTCAGCCGGCTCTTCGTCGGCAGCAGGCGCCGCCATCTCTTCTGCGACCGCATTCCGCTTCGAAGCGATGCGCGCCGTGGCGGTGCCGCCGGCAGCCTCGATCTTCGCCCTCGCGCTGGCCGAGACCTTGTCGACGTCGATGGTCAACTTAACCGTCAGCTCGCCGTCGCCCAGCACCTTCACGGGCAGCAGGCGCGACTTCACGATGCCGGCTTCGCGCAGGCTCTCGGACGTCACGGTCGAACCCGCCGGCAGCTTGTTCAACTGCGACACGTTCACCGGCTCGTACTCGATGCGGAAGCGGCTGTTGCTGAAACCACGCTTGCGCGACAGCGCGCGCACCAGCGGGATCTGGCCGCCCTCGAAGCCGATACGCAGGTCGGGACCCGACCGCGACTTTTGGCCCTTGATACCCCGGCCCGAATACGTGCCGTGGCCGCTCGAGTTACCGCGGCCGATGCGCTTCTTCTTGTGTACCGACCCGGGGACCGGCGGCAGTTCGTTTGCTCTCACTGTTTTGCCCTCCTGCCGGCGATATGCTCGGTAGGGTTACTTCCGGATGCTTGTTGCTTCAACCGCAACCGGCGCCTGAAGGCTAACGCCCTCGGACGCACCGGACCGCGGCCTAGTCTGCTTCTTCTTCGACCTCGACCAGGTGGCGCACCGTGTGGACCATGCCGCGGTTGGTGCGATTGTCTTCCACGGTCACCGTCTGGCGCACGCGGCGCAGCCCCAGCGACTTGACGGTCAGTTGCTGGTTCTGCTTCTGGCTTATCGGGCTCTTCTTCAACGTTATCTTCAGTCGTGCCATGTTCGAATACCTATCGTCCCGCCGCCGCCAGACGCCGAGAGCGCTCTGCCTTCGGGTCGCGTAGCTGCAGCAGGCCGTTAATCGTTGCCTGCACCACGTTCATGATGTTCGAGCTGCCCAGCGACTTCGCCAGCACGTCCTTGACACCCGCCATTTCCATGACGGCGCGCACGCCACCACCGGCGATCATGCCGGTACCGGGCGCAGCCGGCTTCATCAGCACCTCGGCCGCCTTGAACTTGATCGTCACGGCGTGGGGCAGGGTCGCACCCTGCATCGGCACACGCACCAGGTTCTTACGCGCGATGTAGGCGCCTTTGCGAATCGCGTCCGGAACCTCGTTCGCCTTGCCCATGCCCGCGCCGACGTGTCCCTGCCGGTCGCCCACGACCACGACGGCCGTGAAGCTGAAGCGACGGCCGCCCTTAACGACCTTCGCAACGCGGTTGATGAACACGACCTTCTCTTGTAGCTCCAGGCCGGCAGCATCTACGTGCTGGTTCGCGGTTGTCACCATCAGCCCCTACCTTCGCTCACCTAGAAGTCCAGCCCGGCAGCGCGCGCCGCTTCGGCCAGCGCCTTGATGCGGCCGTGGAACGGGTAACCGCCGCGGTCGAAGACCACCTGCGAGATGCCCTTCTCCTTGGCCCGCTCCGCCACCAGGTTGCCCACCAGGCTGGCTACGTCTGCTTTCTTCTTGCCGTTCGATTGCGCCTTTACTGCCGCCTCGACGTCAGACGCCGAGACCACCGTGACGCGCGCAACGTCGTCGATGACCTGCGCGTAGATGTGCGACAGGCTGCGGAACACGCACAGTCGCGGCTTCGATTCGGTACCACTGACGCGGCGGCGCACCCTGGCGTGGCGCCGGACGCGCGCGGCTCGCGGCGTTGCTGTTCTCTTCATGCTTAGCGGCCCTTACCTGACTTGCCGGCCTTGCGCCGCACTATCTCGCCCTGATACCGCACGCCCTTACCGAGATACGGCTCCGGCGGGCGCAGCTTGCGGATATTCGCGGCCACCTGGCCCACTGCTTCCTTGTCGATGCCGTCGATGTGAATACGAGGCCCCTCGACCGTGAACGAGATGCCTTCCGGCGGGTCGATTTCGACCGGGTGCGAGAAGCCCAGCGCCAGCACCAGCTTCGGGCCCTGCATCTGCGCCCTGTAGCCGACGCCAACCAGCTCCAGCGTGCGGCGGAAGCCCGCATCGACGCCTGTGACCATGTTGGCCAGCAAAGCTCGCGTCAGGCCGTGCATCGCTCGCTCGCGCGGCGCGTCGCCGGGACGCGTCACGATCAGTTGGCCCTCGTCGAGGTGCAGACGCACCTCGCGCACCACTTCGCGCTTCAAGGAGCCCCTGGGCCCCGTCACGCTAACGTTCTGGCCATCGATCTCGACTTTCACCGAGGACGGCACCGGGATTGGCAGCTTACCTATTCTCGACATGGCTTACCACACATAGCAAAGTACTTCGCCGCCAATGCTCTTTTGGCGCGCATTCTGTCCGGTCATGACGCCTTCAGGCGTCGAAAGGATCGCCACGCCCAGGCCGCCCAGCACACGCGGAATCTCGCGTTTCTGCACGTATACCCGCAGACCGGGCTTGCTCACGCGCTTGATGCCGGAGAGCACCGGCTCCTTGCGTCCCGTGTAGCTCAGGTCGATCTTCAACATCGAGCGCGGGCCTTCGGCTCCGATCTCGAAGTCGCGGATGAAGCCCTCTTCTTTGAGGACCTTCGCGATTGCGACCTTGATCTTGGAGGACGGCATGCGCACCGTGTCATGCTTCGCCGAGACCCCATTACGGATCCTGGTCAGCATGTCGGCGATGGGGTCGGTCATCGTCACGATAGCCCTCCTACCAGCTCGACTTCGTCACGCCGGGGATCTGCCCCTCCAGCGCCAGGCGCCGGAAGCAGATACGGCACATCGCGAACATACGAATGTAGCCGCGCGGCCGGCCGCACAGACGGCAGCGGTTGCGCTTGCGCGCCGGGAACTTCGGCGGTCGATTCGCCCTTACGATGCTCGATACCTTTGCCACGTTGTCTCCCTCGTCCCCTGCCCGCGGCCCTAAGCCTTCGCGAACGGCATGCCGAGCAGCTCCAGGAGCCGCCGGCCTTCTTCGTCGTTTCGCGCCGTCGTGTTGATGTTGATCTGCATGCCGCGAATGCGGTCGATTCTGTCGTAGTCGATCTCCGGGAAGATCAGCTGCTCGCGTACTCCCAGGCTGTAGTTGCCGCGCCCATCGAATGCCTTGGTCGGCAGCCCGCGGAAGTCGCGGATGCGGGGCAGCGCCGCGTTGACCAGCCGGTCGAAGAACTCGTACATGCGCTGGCCGCGCAGCGTCACCATGACGCCGATCGGCATGCCTTCGCGCAAACGGAAGTTCGCGATCGATTTCGTGGCGCGCGTGATCACCGGCTTCTGCCCGGTAATCGTCGCGATGTCGGCCGAGGCGGCATCGAGCGCGCGTGCGTTCTCGCGGGCCTCGCCGAGGCCGATGTTCAGCGTGATCTTGGTCAGGCGCGGGATCTGCATCACGTTCGCGTAGCTGAACTCGCGCTGCAACGCCGGGACCACCTGATCCTTGTACAGCTCTTCGACTCTGGATGTGGCGTATGTGCTAGTCAACGTCGGCTCCACAGCGCTTGCATACGCGCACCTTGATACCGTCCTGACGGATACGGACACCGGTGCGCGTCGCCTTGTTGCACTCCTTGCAGACCACCATCACGTTCGAGACGTGCAGCGGCCCTTCGCGTGTCACCACGCCGCCCGGCACCGCCACGCCACCTTGCTGGGACGGTCGCTGGTGCTTCTTGATCATGTTGATGCCGTCGACAATGACGCGTTCTTGCTTCGTGATCACGGTTCGCACCACGCCGGTCTTACCACGGTCTTTGCCGTTCAGCACCAGCACGGTGTCATTGCGTCGAATGTTCGCCATTAGATCACCTCCGGGGCCAGAGAGACGATCTTCATGAAGTTGCGCTCTCGTAGCTCACGCGCCACCGGCCCGAAGATGCGCGTGCCGCGCGGGTTCTGCTTGTCGGACAGGATCACCGCCGCGTTGTCGTCGAAGCGGATGTAGGAGCCGTCCGGCCGGCCGTAGCTCTTCGCCGTACGCACGACGACCGCCTTGACGACGTCGCCCTTCTTTACCGCCGCGGCCGGCTGCGCCATCTTCACCGACGCCACGATCGTGTCGCCGACGCGCGCGTAACGCCTGCCGGTGCCACCGAGCACCTGGATGCACATGATCTCTCGCGCGCCGGAGTTGTCCGCGACCTTGAGTCTGCTGAACTTCTGGATCACGCCTTTGGCCCTTCCGATTCTTCGTAGTCTGTTTCGTCCATGTCGTCGGACGCTGCCTCCAGCACCTCCGAGTCGGTGGACATTGGCGTTTCGTCGGCAGCAGCCTCGGCGGGTGTATGAGCTGCCTCGGTGCGAGCCGGCGCCGTCGCTTCCGGCGATAGGCTCGGCGCTTCGTCCGCGCCTTCGGACTCGACGATTCGCGTCTCGCCCGCCGGGTGCGTGTAGTCCGTAGCGTCCATGTCGTCCGCGGCCGCGTTCAGGGTCTCGGACTGCATCGAAGTCACGGTCTCGTCCTGCGCCTCCGCTGGCGTCCGCGGCACGGCAGCCTGCGCTACCGGCGCCGGAGCCGAAGCCTCCTCGGGCATGCCGATCTCGCGCGGCGCGATGTCGGCCACGTTGCCGCGAGTTAGCGTCGCCGCGATGCGCCAACGCTTCTCCTTGGACAACGGGCGCGTCTCTTCGATGCGCACCACGTCGCCCAGGACCGCCTCGTTGCGCGGGTCGTGCGCCTTGTACTTCTTGGTCAGGCGGATGATCTTGTGATACAGCGGGTGGGGGTAGCGACGCTCGACAGAGACGACGGCCGTCTTCTCCATCTTCACGCTGACCACGGTGCCGATCATGCTCTTACGACGGCCGCGTTCACTCACGCGACACCTCCCATGGCCACGAGCTCCCTCTGGCGCTGCAGCGTCTTGATGCGCGCGATCTTATGCTTCGTCTTGCGAATCTCTTTCACATTGGTCAACTGCCGCGTCGAGACTTGCAGGCGCAGCGTGAACAGCTGACGGTACGTCTCCTCCAGCTCGCGCAGCAGACGCACCGCGTCCATTTGAGTCAGTTCGTCGTATGCAGGGTTTCTTGCCATTACACGCCCTCGACGATTCGCTCGAGCACGCGCGTCGAGCACGGCAGCTTGTGCGATGCCAGACGCATCGCCTCACGCGCCACGTCCTCGCGCACACCAGCGATTTCGAACAGCATGCGACCCGGCTTCACCACCGCAACCCAGCGGTCGACGGGGCCTTTACCGGAACCCATGCGCACCTCGGCTGGCTTCTTCGTAACGGGCTTGTCCGGGAAGATCCGGATCCAGACTTTGCCGCCGCGGCGCAGGTGGTGCACGATGGCGCGTCGGGCAGCCTCGATCTGCCGGCTGTCGATCCAGCACGCGGACGTAGCCTGCATGCCGATCTCGCCGAACGACACCTCGTTGCCGGCCTGGGCAATGCCCCGCCGGTGCCCGCGATGATGCTTGCGGTACTTGACTCGCTTCGGTTGCAGCATCTCTAGACCTCCCCCGCGACCCCGGGCGTCGCACCAGGATTGGCGGTTTCGCCGTCTTGAGCGCGCTGCGACACCTCCGGCAGCACGTCGCCGCGATAGATCCACGCCTTCACGCCGATGCGTCCGAACGTGGTTGCTGCTTCGGCCTGACCGAAGTCGACGTCGGCGCGCAGGGTGTGCAGCGGCACTCGCCCTTCCTTCTCAGTCTCACGTCGGGACATCTCCGAACCGCCGAGCCTGCCGCCGACCTGAATCTTTACGCCTCGGGCCCCGCGCTGCATGGTGCGCGTCACGGCCTGCTTCATCGCACGGCGGAACGCCACACGGCGCTCGAGCTGGTCGGCAACGCTGCGTGCGACCAGGTAGGCGTCGAGCTCCGGCTGCCGGATCTCCACGATGTTCACTCGGACGCGCTTGCCGGTCATCTTCTCGAGCGCGGTGCGCAGCTCATCGACCTTCTGGCCGCCGCGACCGATGACGATACCCGGCTTCGCCGTGTGAATCGTCACGATCACCTGGTTGGCATTACGCTCCAGTTCGACACGCGACACAGCGGCGTCGGAGAGTCTCTTGAGGATGTGCTTGCGCACGCTCAGGTCTTCGTGCAGCAGCTCCGTGTAGTTTCTGCCGGCGTACCACGTGCTCTGCCACGAGTAGATGATGCCCAGGCGGAAGCCAATCGGGTGGACTTTGTGACCCATGCTTATACCCTGTCTTCCACGACTATCGTTATGTGCGCGTAGCGCCGCGTCCACGGCTTGGCACGCCCGCGAGGTCCCGCCCGGAAGCGGTGCAGTCGCGTGCCTTCGTTGGCGTAGGCAGCCTTGACGCGCAGGCTGTCGACGTCGAGCTGGTAGTTGTTCTCAGCGTTCGCCGCTGCCGACTTGACGAGCTTCTCGACCTTGCGCGCTACCGGCATCGGCAGGTTACGCAGGATAGCGACTGCCTCGTCGATGCTGCGACCCTTGATCGTGTTCAGCACCAGACGCACCTTGCGCGGCGAGATGCGAACGTTCTTGCCCTTCGCCTGTACTTCCACCTACCGCCTCCGGACCTGCGTTGTGCGTTCGGAGCGGCCGGCGTGACCCCGGAACGTGCGCGTAATCGCGAACTCGCCCAGGCGGTGCCCCACCATGTTCTCGGTAACGAACACCGGCACGTGGCGCCGGCCGTCGTGCACCGCGATCGTCAGACCGACCATCTCCGGCATGATTGTCGAAGCGCGAGACCAGGTCCGGATCACGGTGCGCGCACCGGACCGCTGGATCGTCTCGACCTTCTTCAGCAGCTTCGCGTCGATGTACGGACCCTTCTTGGTTGAACGCGACACCTAAGCCACCCCTTTCGCTGGGCTGGCAATCCGGCATTCTGGCAATCGGGCAAAGCGCATCTCAAGTCCTTGCTGCTTGTTGCTGGCTGCTTTTCGCATATCGCGCATCACGTGTTGTACCGCCGTCGCACGATTAGCTTGTCGCTCTGCTTCTTGCCGCGCGTGCGGTAGCCGAGCGTTGGCTTGCCCCACGGCGTCTTCGGGCTCGGGTGGCCGATCGGCGCCTTGCCCTCACCACCACCGTGTGGGTGGTCAACCGGGTTCATCGCGGAGCCACGCACCTGGGGTCGGCGGCCCTGCCAGCGGGTACGCCCGGCCTTGCCGAGCTTCACCAGCGCGTGCTCCGAGTTGCTTACCTGGCCCACGGTCGCCATGCAATCCGCCGGAACGCGCCGCATCTCACCCGAGGGCAGACGCAGCAGGCAGAACTTGTCTTCTTTCGCCATGAGCTGTGCCGAGGCGCCGGCGCTGCGCACGATCTGCCCGCCACGTCCGACGAGCAGCTCGACGTTGTGCACCACCGTGCCGGAGGGCATGTTGCGCAGCGGCAGTGCGTTACCGATGCGAATCTCCGCCGTCGGCCCCGCCTGGATCATCGCCCCGACCTCGAGGCCGGTGGGCGCCAGGATGTAGCGCTTCTCGCCGTCGCGGTAGTGAATCAGCGCGATACGCGCCGTCCTGCCGGGGTCGTACTCGATCGCAGCGACCTTGCCCGGCACGCCGGTCTTGTCGCGCTTGAAGTCGACGATGCGAATCTTGCGCGCCGAGCCGCCGCCACGGTGTCGCACCGTGATCTTGCCCTGGTTGTTACGACCGGAGGCGCGCTTCTTGGTGAGGAGCAGCGACTTCTCAGGCGTCGACTTCGTGATCTCGGTGAACTTGTAGCCGCTGGCCCCCCGCATACCGGGGGAGGTCGGCTTGAATTGCTTGATCGGCATTGCGTCCTCCCCTAGATGCCTTCGAACAGCTCGATGTGGTCTTCAGGCGCCAGCGTAACGACGGCCTTCTTCCAGTCCGGCGCGTGCGTCACCTTGCGTCCGTAGCGGCGGCCGCCACGGCTCTTCCCCTTCATGACCATCACGTTGACGCCCGTCACCGTAACCTCGAATGCCTTCTCGACTGCTTCCTTGATCTGCGGCTTGTTAGCTCGCGGATCGACCTCGAAGATGTACTTGTTAGCGCCGGACAGCGCCGTGCTCTTCTCGGTGACCAGCGGACGCTTGATCACCGAGTACGGACTCATTTGCTTATCCATGCGTCACCTCCGGCACCGGCGCGATGCGCTTGGAGGCGCGTTCGCCGCCCCACAACGCTTCGGCGCGACGCACTGCGTCTTCTGAAATCACGAGTCCGTGGTGCGATAGCAGGTCGGCCACGTTCAGGTAGTCGGCCGGCAGCATCCGCGTACCCGGCAGGTTGCGCGAGCTCAGCAGCAGCGTGCGGTCCGCCGTCGCGGTCACCAGCAGCGCCGATCGCGTCATCTCGAACGCCGCCAGCAGGTCGGCTATCGCACGCGTCTTCGGCGCATCGAGGCCGAGGCCGCGCACGACGCGAATCTCGCCGTCCCCAACCTTCGCCGAGAGCATCGAGCGGATCGCCAGGCGTTTCACGCGCTTCGGCAGCGCCTGCTTGTAGGAGCGAGGCTTGGGGCCGAAGGAAATACCGCCGTGGCGGTGGTGTGGCGCCCGAATCGCACCCTGGCGCGCGGCGCCGAGGCCCTTCTGCCGCCTGATCTTCCTGGTCGAACCGGCAACCTCGCCGCGAGTCTTCGTCTTGGCGCTGCCGGCGCGCCGGTTGGCCAACTGGGCCAGCAGCGTCTGCCGGATTGCTGCCTTGTGCGGCTCGATGCCGAATACGAGGTCGTCTGCCTCCAGGCTACCGACCTCGGCGCCCTGCATGTCGTAAACAGTCAGCTTGGTCACGCCTGGCCGCCCTTCCTGCCCGTCTTGGTGATGCGCACCACGCCGTCGAAGCCACCGGGGACCGAGCCTTCGATCAGCAGCACGTTGCGCTCCGGGTTCGACTGGAACACACGCAGGTTCTTCACGGTGACCTTCTCGTCGCCCATGTGGCCCGCCATGCGCAGGCCCTTGCGTACACGTCCCGGCGTCGTGCCGGAGCCGATGGACCCGGGTGCGCGGTGCCGGTCCGATTGGCCGTGCGTCTTCGGACCACCCGCGAAGTGGTGTCGCTTGACGCCACCCGCGAAGCCGCGTCCCTTCGACTTACCGACCACGTTGACGATGTCGCCCTCTTCGAACAGGTCGGCGCCGATGTTCTGACCCAGCGTGTACTGGTTCGGGTCCTCGACGCGGATCTCGCGCAGGTAGCGGAACTCGCCCAGGCGCTTGAGATGGCCGCGCATCGGCTGGTTGATCCGCTTGCGCTGGCCGAAGCCGACCTGGATCGCGTCGTAGCCGTCGTTTTCTTTCGTCTTGATCTGTACGACGACGCAGGGACCGGCTTCGACGACGGTTACACCGCGTACTTCACCGGCAGACGAAAACACCTGCGTCATGCCTACCTTGCGTCCGAAAATCGCCTCAGCCATCTCTCACCCTGCCGGCGCGGCTACTAACCCGCCGCCGGGCCTCCGTCCTGCTTCTTCCGTTTATGTTGCTGTGGGCCCTACCGGCCCGCTTGCCCCGTTATTCTTGTTCCAGCCCAGCTATAGCTTGATCTCGATGTCTACGCCGGCCGGTAGCTGCAGCCGCATCAGCGTGTCCACCGTCCGCGAAGACGGCTCGATTATGTCGATAAGCCGCTTGTGCGTACGAATCTCGAACTGCTCGCGCGAGTCCTTGTCGACGAACGGCGACTTGTTAACCGTGAACTTCTTGATCTCGGTCGGCAGCGGCACCGGTCCTGCGACCGTGACGCCCGTACGTTCCGCGGCTTCGACAATCTGCTCCGCCGACTGGTCGAGGATGCGATGGTCGAAAGCCTTGAGCCTGATTCGGATCTTCTGACGTGGCATCGTGCTCTGTTACTCTCTTCCCTCTCGCATCTTCTTTTCGAGGTCCTTGTTAACGACGGACCTTCGAGCGCGCGCCCAGCTTCTCCGCGACGTGCGCCGGGACCGGGTCGTAGCGGTCGAATTCCATCGTGTGTGTTGCGCGGCCCTGCGTCATCGAACGCAGCTCCGTCGTATAGCCAAACGTCTCAGCCAGCGGGATCTGGGAGCGGATGATCTGCAGCGAACCGAACGCCTCGACGTCGAGGACGTGACCGCGCCGCGCATTGATGTCACCCAGCACGTCGCCGAAGAACTGCTCCGGAGTCCGGACCTCGACCTTCATGATCGGCTCCAGCAGCACCGGTTCGGCGTGGTCCATCGCCTTGCGCATGCCCTCGATGCCGGCCATGCGGAACGCCATTTCAGACGAGTCGACCGGGTGGGTCGAACCGTCGACCAGCATCACTTTGACGTCGACCAGCGGGTAACCCATCAAGGGGCCCGTCTCCATCGCGTCCTTGACGCCGGCTTCCGTCGGACCGACGTACTCCTTCGGCACCGAGCCGCCGATTGTCTTGTTCTCGAACACGAAGCCGGAGCCGCGCTCCAGCGGCTCGACCTCCAGGACGACAACACCGTACTGGCCGTGACCACCGGTCTGGCGTACGTGACGGCCTTCGGCGCGCACGGCGCGCGTCAGCGCCTCGCGGTAGGCGACCTGCGGCCGGCCCACGTTGGCGTTGACGCTGAACTCGCGCAGCAGACGGTCGACCAGCACCTCGAGGTGCAGCTCGCCCATGCCGGAGATCAGCGTCTGGCCCGTCTCTTCTTCGAAGCGGATGCGGAAGGTCGGGTCCTCTTCCGCCAGCTTGCCCAGCGCCTCGCCCATCTTGTCCTGGTCAGACTTCGACTTCGGCTCGATGGCGATCGAGATCACCGGCTCCGGGAATTTGATCGCTTCGAGCAGCAACTGCTTCTGCGTGTCCGAAAGCGTGTCGCCCGTGAACGTATTCTTGAGGCCCACAGCCGCAACGATGTCGCCGGCGTGCACTTCACTGATTTCTTCGCGCTGGTTGGCGTGCATACGCAGCAGACGCCCGAAGCGCTCCGACTTCTCGCGCGACGTGTTCATTACGGCGGTGCTGTTGGCAGCGCTGCCGGAGTAGACGCGCATGTACGCGAGTCGCCCGACGTAGGGGTCGGTGACGATCTTGAACACGAGCGCCGTAAACGGCTGCTCCGAGTTGGGCAGGCGCTCTTCTTCCTCACCCGTCTTGGGGTTGGTACCGTGCACCGGCGGAACGTCCTCCGGCGAAGGCAGATAGTCGATGACCGCGTCGAGCATCGGACGCACGCCCTTGTTGCGCAGCGCCGAGCCGCAGAGGACCGGCGTAATCGCGCCTTGCAGGGTCGCGCGGCGCAGCGCCTTCTTGAGCTCCATCACCGTGACCTCGTGGCCTTCGATGTAGGAGATCATCAGCTGCTCATCGAGCTCGCCGACCTTCTCGAGTAGACGGTCGCGCGCCCGCTCGAACGCGTCCTGCATTTCTGCCGGAATCGGCACGATCTGCGGCGGGTCGTTGCGCTCGCCGGTGAAGACGACCGCGTGCTGCTCGACCAGGTCGATAACGCCCTGGAAGTCGGCTTCGTTGCCCCACGGTATCTGGATCGGCACCGGACGCGCTTCGAGGCGCTCCGCGATCATGTCGACCGTGCGCCAGAAGTCGGCGCCGGTGCGGTCCATCTTGTTCACGAAGCAGATGCGCGGCACGTTGTAGCGGTCTGCCTGGCGCCAGACAGTCTCGGACTGCGGCTCCACGCCCGCTACGGCGTCGAAAACCACGACGCCGCCGTCCAGCACGCGCAACGAGCGCTCGACCTCAACCGTGAAGTCGACGTGCCCGGGCGTATCGATGATGTTGATCTGGTGGCCCTGCCACTCGGCAGTGGTCGCGGCGGCCGTAATCGTGATGCCGCGTTCGCGCTCCTGCGCCATCCAGTCCATGACCGCGGTGCCTTCGTGCACCTCACCGATCTTGTATGTACGTCCCGTGTAATACAGGACGCGTTCGGTTACGGTCGTCTTGCCGGCATCGATGTGAGCAATGATGCCGATATTGCGTAAGTTTTCGATGTTTCCTTGACGGGGCATGACCTTCTACCAACGGTAATGGACGAATGCGCGGTTGGCTTCGGCCATTCTGTGAGTGTCCTCGCGACGCTTTACGGTAGCGCCCTGACCGCTCGCGGCGTCCATGAGTTCGCCGGCGAGCTTCTCAGCCATCGAGCGGCCGCGGCGCGCTCTTGCGGAGCGCACCAGCCAGCGCATGGCCAGTGAAATACGACGTTCAGCCCGAATGTCGACGGGCACCTGGTACGTGGCGCCACCGACACGCCTCGGCTTGACCTCGACGGCCGGCGTCGCGTTGCGCAGCGCCTGGTCGAAGATGTCGATCGCAGGCCTGCCTGCCTGCTCCTCCATGCGCGCGAGCGCCTGATAGGTGATGCGCTCGGCGATGCTCTTCTTGCCGTCGATCATCAGCTTGTTGATGAACATCTGCAGCGACTTGCTGTGATACTTGCCGTCTGGCGCAATCTCGCGCCGGCCGGCTCGTCCGCGTCGTGCCATGGTTAGCCAGCCTTCCTTGCGCCGTACTTGCTGCGGCCACGCTTGCGGTTCGCGACACCCGAGGAGTCGAGCGCGCCACGGATGATGTGGTAACGCACGCCACCGAGGTCCTTGACGCGACCGCCGCGGATCAGCACCACGGAGTGCTCCTGCAGGCTGTGGCCCTCGCCCGGGATGTAGGCCGTGACCTCCATACCGTTGGTCAGCCGCACGCGCGCCACCTTGCGCAGCGCCGAGTTCGGCTTACGGGGCGTAACCGTCTTCACCTGAACGCAGACGCCGCGCTTCTGAGGCGAGCCCTTGGTCCACGTCGTCTTGTTGTGCAGAGCGTTATAGCGCCAGCGCAGAGCCGGTGCCTTGGTCTTGTTCTCCGGCATCTTCCGCGGTTTGCGCACAAGCTGGTTAATTGTCGGCACAGCCTAATCCTTCTCCAAAATCATCTTTTGGCACGCATAAAGGCCGAAAGCCTTATTGCTGAACCAACCGGCCTCTCCAAAGGGAGTCTCCTGAAAAACAGGAGAACGGCCGGCCGTGGTCACTTTCAGGTCCTTCGACCCAACGACCGGTGGTCACGGGGACGTACCAAAAGGGAAGCTTACAGACGGCTCCCCTGTGTGTCAACCAGATTACGAACAGCCTACCGGCCGCTGGTCAGCAACGTTACGTCTTCGGTTTTGCCTGTCCATGATAGCAGAACCAACGGCGCGAAAACTGCGTGAGCCCAGCGCAGTCGTGGTCCGACTGCCCAACTGCCGGCGGGGCTTCGTGCGCTCTACTCATTTGCCCGTTTGCCCTTCCCGCCTTTGCCCTCAGGTTTACACTAACCCCATGCCCAACCGACTCGCCAACGAGACCAGCCCCTACCTCCTGCAGCACAAAGACAACCCCGTCGACTGGTTCGCCTGGGGCGATGCCGCCTTCGAGCAGGCCCGCAGCGCCGACAAGCCCATCCTGCTCTCGGTCGGCTATTCGGCCTGTCATTGGTGCCACGTCATGGCCCACGAGAGCTTCGAGGACCCCCGTATCGCCGGCCTCATGAACCGTGAGTTCGTCAACATCAAGGTCGACCGCGAGGAGCGCCCGGACGTCGACAACATCTATATGCAGGCAGTGCAGTCGCTCACCGGGCGTGGCGGCTGGCCTATGACCGTCTTCCTCACACCCGACGGCGTACCGTTCTACGGCGGTACCTACTTCCCGCCCGAGGACCGCCAGGGCATGCCCGGCTTCCCGCGCGTGCTCACCGCCGTCGCCGATGCCTACAAGACCAAGCGCCAGCAGATCGAGATCGCGGGGCACGACCTGTTGCAGCGCATCGGTGCGCCCTCTCGGCTGCAGTCCTCCGACAGCGCCCTCACCGAGACGGTCCTCGATCAGGCCGCCGAGGCCATCCTGCAGGCCCACGACCACGAGTTCGGCGGCTTCGGACACGCACCCAAGTTCCCGCAGCCCATGACGCTTGACTTCCTGATGCGCTACTACCACAGCACGAGGAAAGCAGAAGTCCTCGAGGTCGTCCACAAGACGCTACGCGCCATGGCCCAGGGCGGCATGTACGACCAGGTCGGCGGCGGCTTCCACCGCTATTCGACTGACAGCGTTTGGCTCGTACCCCACTTCGAGAAGATGCTCTACGACAACGCCCTGCTGGCGCGCAACTATCTCGACGCATTCAAGCTCACCGGCGAACCGTTCTACAAGCGCATCGCTACGCAGACGCTCGACTACGTCCTGCGCGAAATGACGGACCCGTCCGGCGGCTTCTACTCCACCCAGGACGCCGACTCCGAAGGCGAGGAGGGCAAGTTCTTCCTCTGGACTCCCGCCGAGCTCGATCAGATGCTGGGACCGGACGACGCCGCGCTCGTCGGCGCCTACTACGGCGTCAGCAACTCCGGCAACTTCGAGGGCTCGAACATCCTCAATATCCCAGTATCGACCGAGGCCTTCCTCAGGGGAGAAAAGCCTCCCACCGCAGGCCAATCGCGAACCGAATCAACCCAGACGGATCCCCTCGCCCTCTGGGAGAGGGTTAGGGTGAGGGCTCACGCCCCAGCCGGCGCCTCGGACACCGAAGCCTTCGAGTCCTTCCTCGATGACGCTCGCGCCCGCCTCTACGACGCCCGTGAGCAGCGCATCCACCCTGCGCGCGACGAGAAGGTGCTTACGGCCTGGAACGGCCTCATGCTGCGCGCCTTCGCCGAAGCCGCGCTCGCATTCGACTCCGACGCCTACCGCGATGCCGCCGTGCACAACGCCGAGTTCCTGCTCGGCCAGATGCGGCGAGCCTCGCGACTGCTGCGCACCTGGAAGCAGGGCGAAGCGCGCCTCAACGGTTACCTCGAGGACTACGCCCTGCTGGTCGACGGCCTCATCGCAGTGCACGCCGCGACCTCCGAGCCGCGGTACCTGCGCAACGCAGTCGAGCTAGCGGACGAGATGATCGCGCTGTTCTGGGACGAGAAGGTCCAGGGTTTCTTCGACACCGGCAGCGACCATGAATCACTCATCGTCCGTCCGCGTGACTTCTTCGACAACGCCACGCCGTCCGGCGCCTCGGTCGCAATCGACGTGCTCCTGCGCCTCGCCGCCATCACCGGCAACAACGACTACGAGGAGCGCGCCACGACCTGCCTGCGCACCCTCGCACCCTTCGTCGAAGACGCGCCGACCGCCTTCGGACGCCTGCTCGCGGCGCTCGAGTTCTACCTGGCGCGCTCGCAGGAGCTGGCCGTGATTCATCCCAACAACCCTCTGGAAGCGCGCGCCCTCATCGACCCCGTGCGACTGCTCTACGCCCCGAACCTGCTGCTGGTCGGCGCGGCCGAGGGCGAAGGCGCCGGCGCCTCACCATTGCTGCAGGACCGCCCGGCCCTCAACGGCCTCCCGACCGCCTACGTCTGCGAGCGCTACGTCTGCCAGGCCCCCACCACCGACCCCGAAGAGCTCCTGCGCCAGCTCCAGTCCCTCATGCCCTGACGCGTCAGCCGTCGTTGCGAGCCATCGCAGAGGCGAAGCAACCCCGGCACTCCCGGCCCCTCGCCACCGAGAAGGTGTCGCGTCCATGTACGGACGCCGTACGGACGCCGCGCCATCGCCGTACAGACAACAACTGAATGCAGGGACGAAGCTTCAGCTCCGTCCGCCAGACGCTCCGTCATCGCGACAACGTAACCTACGCTAATGACCTCGCTCTCTCCTGACCTCGCCGCCTTCCTCCGCGACGCCCGTATAGGTCATCTCGCGACCGTCGACCAGCGCGGCCGTCCCCACGCCGTCCCCGTCTGCTTCGTCTATACCGACGGCCTCGCCTATATCGTCCTGGACGCCAAACCGAAGCGCGTGCCCGTCACAGAGCTGCGACGTGTGCGCAACCTGCTCGCCAACTCGCGCGTCCAGCTGCTCGTCGACCTCTACGACGAGGACTGGTCGCACCTGCGCTACGTCCAGCTACGCGGCACCGCTTCGATCATCGAGACCGGCCCCGAACACCTCGAAGCGCTGACAGGCCTGCGCGCCAAGTACCCCCAGTACGTCTCGATGCCCATCGACGCCGCGCCGATCATCCGCATCGAGGTCCACGACCACGTCGCCTGGTCCGCGACGTCCGGCGCCTGAGCCCGATCTACCCGAGCTTGTAACCGCGGACTCGCCTCGTCCGGCTAACGGTCGTAAGATCGAGACTAAGAGGCGCTCCGCCGGTCGGTTCCAGATTTCATTCGACGGCACACGGCCTCCCGCGTGAGGACAGAAAGATGCCAGAGCAGTACGTAGCCACAGACAAGCGAACCGGCCTCGAAGTAGCCGTCACCGGCACCTTCCCCGACCACCCGCAGGACCGCATCCGCATCGCGCGCACCACCAACCTGTTCGCGCGTCTTATGTCGACTATCCTCTCGATGCCCAGCGAGACCGACCGCCGCGAAGCCTTCGTCGCCGTCGAGACTCAGATGGAGCTGGCCGACGCGCTGATTCAGCACGATATGGAAGAAGTGCAGCGCCTCCTGCAGGCCACAATGTCGAAGCTCGGCATCACGCCGGAGCAGATGAAGGACATTGAGGAAGAGATCAAGCGCCGCCTCGGCGACATGGGCACGTCCTTCGGTGGCCCGGAGTTAGAGCCCGGACCCGACGACTAGCCCGAAGCTTCCCTCCCGGCCATGTGTTTGGGTCCGTCTTGCCGTGACTATCGGGCCGTCTGGCCCTGACCGCGTCGTATCGCAGCCGCTAGCGTAGGAACCAGACATGGTCCAGCTAGAGACGGCGCCCCCACCCTCATCGACCAGCGACGTGATCCTCCGCACCGTCGGTCTCACGAAGCGCTTCGGCTCGTTCATCGCCGTCGACAACCTCGATCTCGAGGTGCGGCGCGGCGAGGTGCTCGGCTTCCTCGGGCCCAACGGCGCCGGCAAGTCGACCACCGTCGGCATGATCCTCGATCTGATCAAGCCAAGCTCGGGCCGCATCGAGTACAACGGCCTGTCGTTGCGACAGATCGGCGCCATCATCGAGGCCCCGGCCTTCTACCCGTACCTTTCGGGCCGCGATAACCTGCAGGCCCTGGCGCTTGCCGCCGGCGGTGTCCCATCGCGGCGCATCGACGAGCTGCTTGACTACGTTGGCCTCGCCGACCGGCCGCGCAGTCCTTACCGCACCTACTCGCTGGGGATGAAGCAGCGCCTGGGCATTGCCTCGACCCTGCTGCTCGACCCTGCGCTCGTCATCCTCGATGAGCCTACCAACGGTCTCGACCCCGCCGGGCAGCGCGAGATCCGCAGCCTGATTCCCCAGCTCGCACGCGAGGGTCGTAGCGTGTTGCTTGCCAGTCACCTCCTGCACGAGGTCGAGCAGGTCTGCGACCGCGTAGCCATCGTGCGTCACGGCAGACTGATTCAGGCCGGCAGCGTGCACGAGATCGTCGGGCAGGGCAGCTTTCTCGAGGTCAACGTGCCGGAGCCCGAGCGCGCGGCTCAAATCCTGCGCGCCCTTGCCTTCGTCGAACGCGTCGACCTGCGGGACGGCGGCTCCATCGCGGTGTACGCACCCGAGGAGCGCGGCCCGGACGTCACGCGCGCCCTCAGCGACGCGAAACTCTACGTCTCATCCATGACCCGGCGCCGCCACTCGCTCGAGGAGGTCTTCCTCGAGCTGACCGAAGACGAAAACCCGCCCGCGGAGGTGCACTAGATGCTGGCGCTCCTGCGCGGCGAGCTGTTCAAGCTGCGACATCGCATGATGACGCGCGTCCTGCTGCTCATCGTCCTCGCCATGCCGATCGGCGCCTACCTGCTGCTCGGCCTCACGGGCAACACAGATGAAGGCGGCGTCGTACAGGATATGCGCCTCGCGTCCGTGCACGACAACGGCAGTTTCATCATCTATCAGCTCACCGTCGTAACGGCAGTCGTCCTCGCCGCCAGCACAATCGCGAGCGAGTTCTCCTGGGGCACGATTCGCACGTTGCTGCCTCGCAGCGCCGGCCGTTCGCCTCTGCTGACCGCAAAGCTCGCAACCGTATTTCTGTTCGTTGGCGTTGCCGTGGTCATAGGCTTCCTCGCGGCACTCTGTGGCAGCCTGATTGTCACCGAGGCCCGCAACCTCGACAGCAACCTTGGACCGAACTTCGCCGGCAGATTGCTGGTAGCGCTGGTCGAGACCGGCTACGTCTGCCTACCCTACGCCAGCATGGCCTTCCTGGTTGCGCTCTGGTCGCGCTCGAGCGCCGCCGGCATCGCCGTACCCATCGTCGTCTTCTACGCCGAAGTACTACTGACTCCGGCCTTTACTTCAATCGACTCGCTCAAGTGGCTGCCCAACGCGTTGATTTATAGCGCCAACGTCAGTTCGCTCCTCGGCTCGGACACCATCCTCGACAAGAGCCAGTTGCCCGACCGGCTTCAGGCCGCCGGCGTCCTCGGCGCCTACATCGCCGGCTTCGTCTCGCTCGCCTACGCCCGCTTCCTCACGCGCGACATCGCGTCGTAGCCTTAAAGGCGAGCGACGCGGCCTGACGCAAAGGCTCTTCCCCCGCCGGGGGCGTCAGATCCTGCTCTGTGTATCTAACGATGCTGCGAGATAGGGCGGCGCGCCGAGACCTCTTGCGACAGCGCGATCAGGAAAGCGCTTCGAGGCGCTCGACCACCTCGTCGATGATGAAGTCTGGCGTCGATGCGCCCGCCGTTACGCCGACGCGCTCGTGGCCCTCGAGCCAGGACGGGTCGATTTCCTCCGCCGTCTCGATGTGGTGCGTCGCGACACCGCGCTCACCCGCGACGACCGCCAGGTGCCGCGTGTTGGCGCTCTCGCGTCCGCCCACCACGATCATCAGCGTCACGCTTTCCGCCAGGTGCATCGTCGCCGCCTGCTGAGCCGTCGTAGCGTGGCACAGCGTGTTCAGCACTCGTAGCTCCGAAATGCGGTCGAGGTTTACCTCGAACATCTTCTTCACGAACGAGGCGAATCGCGCCTCCGTCTCCGTGGTCTGTGACAGCACGCCGACACGCGACGGGAAGCCTTCGGGCAGCGCCGTTACCTCTTCTTCGGAGGCGACGACCAGCACGTGGCCGTGCGCCCATCCGAGTACGCCGCGCACTTCTTTGTGATTCGGGTCGCCGAAGATCACGACGGCGAAACCTTCCTCGGAGAGACGATGCGCCCACTGTTGCGATCGCGTCACGATCGGGCAGGTCGTGTCGATGATCTCGGCGCCGCTCGCTTCGATGTCGTCGATAACCTGCTTGCTGACGCCGTGCGCCGTGATCGCTACGGGACGCGCGCCGGCGTGCGAGACGTCGGTAATCACCTCGAGACCCTCGTCGTGCAGGCGCCGCACGACCTGCGGGTTGTGCACCACGGAGCCCAGGCTAACCATCGGGCCGCGCTCCCGCACGGACGCCTCCATCATCTCGACGGCGCGTCGCACACCGAAGCAAAAGCCCATCTCTTCCGCGCGTATGATCTGCATCAGGTACCGCCTTGCTCGGGAGCGTCCCCATCTGGCTGGGACGCATTGTCCCGGCTGCCTATATATCCATAATAGCCGCGAGCCCTCTCCGGCAACAGCGCGGCCAAGCGCTCCATGATCTGACGCGTCCCGTCCTTCGCCGCTTCCGCATTGAGTCGAGCCGGCTTCTCGAGCCGAAACGGCTGGCCGATCGTCAGCGTTACCTTGAGTCGGCGGTCGAGGCGCAAGAACATCTTCGGGATGCTCATGCTGCCGCTGCCCGTAATCGCGATCGGCAGCACCGGCACGTCGTTGCGCAGCGCGATCAACGCCGCGCCAGGCCACGCCTCGGTCAGCTGCTCCTTCGTACTCTCGCGCGTACCTTCCGGGAAGATGCAGACTGCTCGACCCTGCGCGAGCTCCTCGTTGGCGCGTCGTAGCGCTCCCAAATCGGCCTCGCCGCGTTTCACGGAGAACGCACCGAAGCTTACCAGGAACTGCTTGAGCAGAGGTATCTGGAACAGCTCAACCTTCGCCATGAACGCGACCGGACGAGGAATACGCGTGCAGATGATCCCTGGGTCGGCGTCGTTGAGGTGGTTCGAGGCGATGACCAGCGGCCCGCTCATCGGCACGTTCTCGACGCCGCGCACCTCGATGCGCGTGTACATCGGCAGCAGAATGTGCTTCGAGACCCAGGTTGCAGTGTCGTAGACAGTTGAGTTCACGGACGGACCAGGGCGGCCTCACGCACGCGATCGACGACCTGCTCGAGCGTCAGGTCGCTGGTGTCGATGATCAACGCGTCGTCCGCCGGACGCAGCGGCGAGGTGTGGCGCTCGCTATCCATACGGTCGCGCTGCCGCAGCTCTTCGAGAATTTCGGCCTCCGGGCGTTCGCGTCCTGCGTCTGCCAGCTCTCGGTAACGCCGCTGCGCGCGCACTTCCGCCGAGGCATCCAGGTACACCTTGAGCGGTGCGTCGGTCAGCACCACGCTGCCGATGTCGCGCCCCAGCATTACGAGCCGTCCCTCGGCCGCGAGGGCGCGCTGCAGGCGTACCAGCGCCGCCCGTACGCCCGGCAGTCGCGACACCAGCGAGACGTTGCGGTCGACGTCGGGAGCACGCAGCCGGTTCGTCACGTCTTCGCCGTTGAGGCGGAGAGTCGCGCCGCCGTTGTCAGACGGCTGCCCCAGCTCGATGCGCGCGCTCGCCGCAAGCGCCACCAGGCCGGCCTCGTCGTCGAGCGAGACGCTACGCTGCAGCGCCAACCAGGTGATGGCGCGGTACATCATGCCGGTATCGACCAGGCGATAGCCCAGCAGACGCGCCAGCATCAGTCCCACGGCCGACTTGCCGGAGGCAACGGGTCCATCAATAGCGATAACAGGTAGATACGAGGCGCCATTTGGCGCGGATGGCGGAGAAGATATCTCTGGGCTCAACTTCGACCGATTATAGGTTCGCCTCGTGCCCCGAACAAGGTCGCAGGCGCTTGCGCTCTCTCATCGACGCCGCCTCTCCTGCACATAGGCGCCGGTCAGCCCCACGACCAGCATCCCGGCGCCGATCAGCCAGACAAACGGCACGCTGGAACCGCCGCCGGAGCCAGACTCCGGCTGGACCACGTCGAGCGGCGCGGCATCATCCTGAGGAGGGCCGGCCTGTCTCTCCGCTTCGACCGCGCTCACCTTGATAGCGCCCTCGGGTGTCGCAGTGACGTCCCACGAGTCGGGCTGAGCGACCGCTTTTGCCGCAGCGACGGCCTGCTGCGTCTTCTCGACCCGCGCCGTCGTGCTGTTGCGAGCCGCCGGTGTCCTGGTCGGCGGCTTCGGCGTGGCCGTCGCTGTCGCTGCCTTGCTCGTGCTCGTTGGCGTCGCGGTTGGTTGCGGCGTCGCGGTCGGCGCTGCCGTAACGCCGAACGACACGTCGTCGAAGTAGAGCGTCGCGGAGCCCGCACCGGCCGGCGACAGCATGACGCGCAGTCGTGCCGAGTGCGCGCTGCTCGGTGGCGCCACCGCACCTGTCGTCACGCTCTGGTAAGACGCGCTGGGCCCCGCGATCTTCTCCGTCGAATCCGTCGTGTCCAGCGCCGAGCCGCTGCCGTCGCCGGCCGCATACCAGGAGACGCGCAGGTACGCCGACGCGACGCCGTCGTCCGGCTTCAACGAAGCGCTGAACTCGTAGTAGCTGCCGGGATCTACCGCCACCGTCTCGTAGGCCCACTTCGTCGACGCCGATTCGCTGCTCAGCACGCCTGCCCCGCCCGAGGCGCTCAACGAACCGCCGTACTTCTGCCAGCCGTACAGCCCGTCCGAGAAGTCGCCGTTGACGAACACGAGACCCGGCGACGGCGTCTCGGTTGGCGCCGAGGTCGCGGTCGGCCTGGGCGTGGCGGTGCTGCTCGGGAGAACGGTCGGCGTCGCCGTCGCAGTGGCCGTCGACGTGCCGGTGGCGGTTGCGGCGGCCTCGCTCGTGTTCGTCGGAGGTGGCGTTTCGGTTGCTGGAGGCGTCGCCGTAGCCGGTGGTGGTCCGTCCACGCTGAGGTCGTCGAAGCAAACGCGGTCGCCGCTCAACGTCACCTTGAACAGCACCTGCAGCGTTGCAGCTCGCGAGTCGAAGGGTAGCGCCACCGAAAATGATTCGTAGTCGGCTCCGGGCGCGAGACTAACTTCGCTGCGACCAACGCTGTCACCGTCCTGGTTGTACCAGGTCAGAGAAGCAGCCACTGTCGCCGAGCCGCCGTCAACCTTCAGCCAGCCGGTGAGTGTATGCGTGCCCCCACCGAACGGTCCCTCGACGGTCTGTTGCAGCTGCAGCAGCCCGTTCTTACTTACGGCTGCCGCGCCGCTACCGCTGTGTGGCGTGCAGGCCGTCGCTGAGATGTCTCTCGGGCTCCAACCGGTTACACCATGTTCGAAGTCGCCGTTCTCCAGCAGTTCTTGCGCCGAACCGCCTTGCACGCCGAGCAGGAGCGCGCAGACCATCGCGGCCGCGACCAGCAGGAGCACAGGCAAACGCCCGAAGGACATGCGTCCCCATCAATAGACGACCGTGGCGGAGGGACGGGTCGCGGCTTAGCGGCGGAGTTGAACCTTACGAATGTAGAGAACTTCGTCGACCGTGACGGTGTCATCCGATGGCGCCGGTCGCTTCGTGACCGGCGGTTGGGCTCGGTCGGTGCCGACTAGCGCTCGGCCTGCAGCCTTAGCGGCCGTACCCGCCATACGGCGCGCCAGCCACTCGAGGCCGGTTCCGACGGCAAGCACCGCCATGCTGCCGACCAGGGACGGCGGCAAAGCCCGGGATCGTGCGGGAAGATTCGACTCTGAAACGGCGGGAAGTGTGATGGTCAGCTGATGACCGCAGCGCCTGCAGAAATTGTCATTCGTCTCTCTGGGGGCACCGCAGCGATTGCACTTCAGAGCTTCCACGAAGCCGAGTATAGCGACCTCGAGTGGCGGCGTCGACCTTGGTCAGGACCGCGATCCGCTTCCGATTTCCTGTCGAACCTGGATGAATCGGAACACGTCGCTGCGGTGGATCAGCCCCAGCAGGTGCTTGCCTTCTATCAGCGGCACCTGGTTGATGTCACCCGTGGCCATCTCCGCCAGGACCTGTGGCAGGTCGTCTTTCAGGCTCACGGTACGTAGCTTCGCGAACGGCGTCATCGCGCGGTATACCGTCGTCTTGTCCCAGTCGTCCCGCAGTACGCGTCGCAAGTCATCCAACGACACGAGTCCAATCAGATCGTCCGCCACCACAACCGGGAAGCAGCGGCCGTGCCCCGCCAACACGTGATCCTCGGCAAGATCTGCCAGCGTCATGTCCGGCGGCACCGTCACGTAGTCCTGTCGCGCCACCGCGCTCGCCGGCACGCCTTTCAATGCCTCGTCCAGAAACACCTGCTGATAGCTCTCCGTCGAGGCCATGCGCAGGAAGTTACCGATCAGGAAGAACCAGATGCCGGTTATCGGCGAGACTACGAAGAACGAGGCAACGCCGATAGCCATTACCAGGTACGCGACCAGCGTCCCCACCTTCGAGGCGGTCCTGGTCGCGCCCAACAGGCTGCGCCGCCGTGCCCAGAACACGCTGCGCAGGACGCGGCCGCCGTCCAGCGGAAAGCCCGGGACGAGGTTGAAAACCCCGATTGCGACGTTGATCAGTGCCAGGTTTGCCGCCACACCGCCTGCGCCCTGGTCGATCGGGCCCAGGATGAAATAGCCGGCAGTGAACATCAGGCTCAACGCCATGCTGGTCAGCGGGCCCACGATCGCGATCCAGAACTCCTCGCGGGCGTTCTGCGGCTCTTTCGTAAGGTTGGAAACGCCCCCGAACACGAACAACGTAATGCTGGAGACGCTGATGCCGTAATGCCGCGCCACCACTGAGTGCGACATCTCATGCAGCAGGATCGAGATGAAGAAGATCAGCGAGATCGCACTACCGACGGTCCAGCGCCTGGCGTCCGTCCAGTCAGGGTAGAACTCGTGCAGCACCCCGGTCGCGAACGTCCACGTCACCAGGAAGAAGATGAACAGCCAGCTCCAGTGGACGTTGATCTCGAAGCCGAACAGGCGTCCTATGCGGAACGTACCAGACAAGTCAGCACTCTCTCTTGAAGTCGTCATTGGCCCGAAACCTGTGCGCTCGTTACAAATCAGTCAAACGCGCAACTGTCTGTATTACTTTCGGCATAAAGAGAGGGGGCCGTTGAGGCCCCCTCTCTCAGATTCGTTGCGATTTCGTCTACGCGGTGGCCGCCTCGAGCATGGCTCGGATTTCGGCGACCTCTGCCTCGCGCCAGCCGCCCCAGATCGGGCCGTTCTGAAACTCGGCGTAGTCGTTCATGTACTTGTTGCGCTCGTCCTCAGAAAGCTCCGTGTTGCGCATCTTGCCGGTGATCTCGCTGAGGATCGGCATCTCGTCGCGAGCCTTCTGCGCGCGCTCGTGCCAGACGCCCAGGTTCTTCATGTTTTTGTCGTAGAACACCAGCGTCGGGATCGACTGGAACTCGCCCTTGTACAGGAACTCGTTCATGATGTCGACGTTCTGGTCGCGGAAGAAGATCTTCAGGTCCAGACCCGTCGCCTCACACAGCTTTGCGATCACCGGCATGCCGCGGAACACGTCCGGGCACCACGGCTCGCCGATGGCCATGCAGGTTTTCGGGCCGTTGTCCTTCGCAATCAGAGCCTTGATCGCCGCCACGTGATCGGCATTGAGCTGGATGCCCGCGTAGTTCGACTCGAACTTGTCCTGGTTGCGGTCGATCTGCTCCATCCACTCTTTGTACGAGATGCCCTGAGCCAGCCGCTCCGGCGTTACAACGCTTTCCTTCTGAGCCGTCATTGGTTCTCCTCACTATTCATCGCAAACGTCTTTATGGACGAGGCACAGTATAACATCCCGTGCCTTACTCCGAATGCTACCCTCAGATTTCCTGCTTGCCTAGGGCGCCAGGATCGACACGTTCGCGTTGTCGTCAACTACCGCGAGGTTGCGCGCCGTCCGGCGAGAGCGCCAGCTGCCGCTCGACCAGCTGCGCCTGGCCGACCTGCTGCTGCGAGTTGAGGTCCCAAACAGACAGGTCGGTGCCGGTTGCGATCGCCAGGTACTGCTGGTTGGACAGCAGCGCGATCTGGCGCGTGAAATCGTCCTGCTGCAGCTCTGTGACTTTGTTGCCGGTCTGTGCGTTCCACACCGTCGCGATCTGGCCCGAGGCCGTTATCAGCCTCGCGTTTGAGCTCAGCGCCAGCCCCGAAATGAAGTCTTCGTGCTCGAAGCGCGGCGCCCAACTGCCCTGAATCGATGTCCTGGAGCTGCACCGTAGCTCGCGCCAGCCAGATCAAAGTCTTGCCGTCCGGCGAGAACGAGGCGCTGTAGACCGGCGCGGCCGTATTGAAGCCCGTGAGCTCCTTGATCTGCTTGTCCTGCTTGACGTCCCACAGGTCGACGGCGATCTTGTCGAGGCGGCCGATCGCCACCGTTGAGCCGTCCGGCGAGAACACGACGCTGCCAAACGCCCCGCCAACGGCGATGCTACCCATCGATGCGCCTTGAGCGTCGTGCAAGTTGATCGTGTTCTGGTCGGAGCTCGAAGCGATAACGCCCGTGCTCGATATGGCGACGATGCCCTCAGGGTCCTGGGCCGTGTAGATGCTCTGCGTAGTGTTGGAGCCGGGTGTCACGAGGTCGGCCACGTGGCGCGACGCGATCATCAGCTTGCCGGAGCCCGTCTGCCACGTCAGGAACTGGACGCTCTGCAGCGACGCCGTCGACACCGCGTGCAAGCTCTGGACGTTATCGGGCCCGACTACCGGAACGGAGGGCGTCGGCGAAGGCGTTACGGTTGGGCTCGCTGCGGGCGCGGGCGTCGGCGTGGCCGGCGAGGTCGCCAGCCGGCGTCGGCGTCGATGACGAGCTACTGCCGCCGCAGGCTACCAGGAGCACGGCGGCGGCTACGATAAGGGTTAGCGCGGCAGTTAGTCGTTGGCTCATTACATTAGCCTAACGAAGTAGTCGCTTATGGCGGCAGATTCAGGCATGGATTCGCGTGTAGATTGCGTTGCGATGTCTGTTCTGGGAGCCGGAGCTAGGAGCCGGAGCGCTCTCCTGCCTTGGCTTCGTCCCACAGCGCCATCAGCGCCTCGCGCGACTGCGCTTTCATGTCGATGCCGCGCTCTCGTGCCCGCGTCTCCACGTCACCGAATCGACGCCGGAACTTGTGCCCGGCGCCACGTAGCGCTTCCTCCGCGTCGATTCCGAGGTAGCGCGCGTAGTTCGCGAGGTTGAGCAGCAGGTCGCCCAGCTCCTCAGCCTGCTCCTGCTTCGACTGCGCCTGCGCCAGCTCGGTCAGCTCCTCGTTGAGCTTCTCGAGCACGTCCTCGCGCTGCGGCCACGCGAAGCCGGCAGACTCGGCACGCCGTAGCAGCGTCTGCGCGTACGACAGCGCCGGCATCGCCGCCGGCACGTTGACCAGCGCCGAGGCGTCCTGCTCACGCTCGCGGCGCTTGAGCTCGTCCCACTGGGTCACGACCTGGTCTGACGTCTCGAGCTCTACGTCGCCGAATACGTGTGGGTGGCGGCGCACCAGCTTCGCCGAGAGTTCGGCCATCACGTCCGTCATGTCGAACTCGCCGGCTTCTTCCGCCAGCTGCGCGTGCAACACGACCTGGAACAGCAGGTCCCCCAGCTCCTCCGGCAGCCGCTCGATCGCGCCCTCGTCCAGCACCGCCAGCACCTCGTACGCCTCTTCGATCACGTAGGGGCGCAGGCTGGCGTGCGTCTGCTCACGGTCCCACGGGCAGCCGTCCGGCGCCCGCAGCCGCGCTACGATGCCGCGCAGCTCTTCGTACTGGGCCTTCTCCTGATCGCTGAGCATGACTACCTCGGCTTTGACGCTGCGAACGGTGACCGGTGATCTCGTTGACAGGCCAGCCACCCGAAACCTACGATACAGCAACCGACGAACGAGACGAGGCGGGGCGGCTCGGGTGGGGGCTATCCGTGGGTGTCTTTCGCCTCGCCGCGACCATCATTTTCATTCTGTCCGTGCCGGTTGCTCTGGTCACGACGACGATTCGTTTCGTCGCCAATGAACCGCGCGTCTACGAGTACGCTATCGACCAGTTCAACGGCGTCGCCGTCACCGGCATCGACCGCGCTCAGCTGCTGCAGGCCGGCGCCGAGATCCGCGATTACTTCAAGAACAACCAGGAAACACTGACCATCCACGTCCAGGAGAACGGCCACGACTCGCTGCTATTCAATGCGCGCGAGACGGCGCACATGAAGGACGTCAAGACCCTCCTGCGCGCGATGGACAAGGCGCAGGAGTTCAGCGTCATCTACGCCCTCTGCTACATCGCCGTCGTTGTGCTCTGGGCCCGCGAGATTACGCCTCGCGCCCTCGCGATGCGCGTGATCGGCGGCTCGGCGATCTGCCTGGCGACGATCGGCGTGATCGGCGCCTTCGCCGTGACCGGCTTCGACAGCGCCTGGCTCGACTTCCACAAGCTGGCCTTCAACAACGACTTCTATCTGCTCAATCCCGCGACCGACCACCTGATTCAGATGTTCCCACCGCCATTTTGGGAGAACATCGTCTTCCTCGTCGGCCTGCTGATCGCCGCCGAGTGCGCCCTGCTGATCATCGGCTCGTTCATCTATCTCGGGGCCAGCCGGCATCAGGCTGCCCAGCGCCTGGCGCCGCGCTACGCCTGAGCCTGACCCCAGGCCTGAAAACGAGAAGGCGGCCTTTCGGCCGCCTTCTCTGCGTTTGGTTAGAGACGCCGCCTTAGCAGCAGCAGCTACCGCCCGAGCAGCACGAGTCGCCGCCCGCCGAAGCGTTGTCCATCGGCATCGTCGCAACGCCGGCCGTCCTGGGCAGCGGCGCAAACAGCGACAGGACCCGGTTGTTGGTCGTGTGACCATCCGGGCAAACCGCCGGCTTGTCCATCTGGCTTAAGGGGCGCAGAACCTCGAACTGGGATCCGCAGGGAGGGCAGTAGTACTCGTAGAGCGGCATCGTTACCTCCTGATATTTCGCACGCATGTTAGCGAGCCGTAAACGCGCTCGTCAACGCCCCGCCAACCTGAGACGCGTTTCAGGCTCCCTGAGACTGCACGTACTGCAGCGATCCCGGCGTCGTCAGCAGCTCCCCAGTCTCGAGCAGCGTCTTGAGGCCCGAGAGCACCATCGGCCAGCCGCCGTAAAGCTGCGGGTTCGCGCCGGCGGACGTGCCGGAGACGTTGCTCAGCTGGTCGTGAACCACGATGAGCTGACACGAGTCGTCGCCGACCGGGGTGATCTCCCAGGTCACGCGCGACGTCCCCTCTGCCTTGACATCGTCGCCCCACAAAGCTCGAAAGCTCTGCACGAGGCGGCGCGGCGGATCGACCTCGAGGTTCTCGCCCTCGAAGATCAGCCCGCCGGGACTGCTCGCCCGGTAGGAGGAGCCCGGCGTCCAGTCCGATTCGACCCGTGCGCCGAAGCTGTACCTGGCGCGCATCTCCGGGTCCGTAATCGCCTGCCAGAGACGTTCCGGCGTTGTCTTGATGTAGATTTCGAATACCTTCTCCATCGATTTGTCCTCCAGATCGTGTTTGAGGTCGCTGAGTCCGGCGACCCAGCCCTCCGCGTACTTGCTTACCCACCGGTCGTGCACTAACCGGATCGGCACCGCGTTGAGGAAGTGCAGCTTCTCGCGACCCTGCCGTCGCGTCACCACGAGGCCCGCGTCTTCGAGCACGCGCAGGTGCTTCATCACACCGAAGCGCGTCATCGGCAGGTTGCCGGCCAGCTCGCCCAGCGTCTGCCCGTCCTGCCGGAACAGCTCGTCGAGCAGGCTGCGCCGCGTCGGGTCCGCGAGCGCCCTGAACACTTCGTCATCGTTCACGCCGTGAGCATATGTGACCATTCGGTCACCTGTCAAGCACATCGGAAAAGATCAGGAAGTTTCGCAGGGTCAGGCTAAAATGGGAGATCGATTAAGCTGGATTCGTGCGATCGGCGTTGATCCGTCCGGCTTCCTCGAGACCCTTTTGGGTTCTCGAAGAGGCCCTTGCGCTTTGGGGGATCGGAATCTCCAACCCCTTGCGCGTGGTCTGCTTCGGTTCCGGTTTGTCGTTGCCGCTCATAATCTGAGGATACCTGATGCCCCTTGAGCCTTGGCGGAACCAACACCCACTCGAAGGGTCTATTTGGAAGATCAGGCGGGCAAAACAACACCTGAAAGCCATCGACGCGCACTTGGACAAATTCGCGTCCCTCAACCCACACCGCCTCGTTAGTCAGCTCAATACGGACAAAACACTCTGGGAAGTGCGTCTCGATGCCAAATTCCCGCCCTTCGTGGACTTTGGTTATGAGATCGGAGAGTTCTGTTATCAGATTCGCTCCGCCCTCGACCACGTCGTTTTTGCACTCTCCGAATTTCCGGCAAATCTTTCCGGCGGACATGGACCGTGCCCTTCGCAGTCCGGCCTTTCCCATCCTCTTAGAGCGGAATGCAGGCGTTATGGGAACCTATCTGCAGTACGTCAAGAGCACGATTCGGAACACAGCTCGACAAGTCGTGGACAGCAAGCAACCTTATCAAAGAGGGAATCCAGACGCGGCAAGCCTCGATCCCTTGGCCCTCTAGACGAACTTGGAAACACTGACAAGCATCGAGTCTTTCAGCTGCTGCCTGTCAATCTCACCATTGACACTGCCAAACTCAAGCCGGGAATCCGAACCGTGCAATCCGCGAGCGCGGGTCACGGCGACATAATCGCGTGGGTGTCCGCCGATCTCGATCCGGAAGTAGATTTCTATCCAAGAGTCACCGCTAAGGTAGTGCTCCCGGTAACTCGGTACGGCGGGCACGTCTTTATGGAGAACCTCGACCTGATTTACGAGCACGCTCGAAATTCGATCCTTCCCGACTTCGAGCAGTTCTTTCCGCGCCTGCCCCTTAGCCTTCGCAAATACGGAACTGAATGAAACTGCGTTCGCATCGCGATTTTCATTGTTGACCATGGGAAACTCCTTGTGCAGTCAAGGGATAGTTACCCCATTTGGTCACCTGTCAAGCAAACACGGCGCGGTTTTCAAACATGCGCGCCGAAGCTACCCACGCCCCGCGGGGCAAAGGGGACGAAACAGCGGCCAGAACGATTCGGGGGAACCCTACGCCTTCGGCAGCACCGTCGCCTGCCACACGGCGAGCTTCCAGCCCTCGGGGCGCTCGATCCAGACGTTCGTGAACGTCGTCAGCAGCTCGATGATGCCGTCGTCGCGCACGATCTCCTGGCGGCCCCGGCCCGTCATCACCGCCGCGCAGTCGAACAGCCGCACCGAGAGGTCGCTGACCGACCAGCTCTTGTAGCGCCGCCGCCCCGAGCGCAGAACTCGAGCCACTCCTCGCGCGAGTCCATCACCGAGGTCGTCGCGTGCGTGAACGTGTAGCTCGGCTCCAGCATCCCGTCGAGCGCCTGCGTGTCGGCCGCCACGGTCGCGTCCAGCCAGCGCTGCGTCGCCGCGCGCACCGCGTCTTCGCGTGCATCCGTCATCGTCGTCCCCCTTCGTCGCCTGCGTCTTGCGGACGAGACGTTACCACGCCGGACGGCTCCGCGGCGTGGCCGGCGGCTTCTGCAAACCAATGACCGGTGGCGCTCTCATGAAACGGAGTCGATAGGTGAGGTCTTGACTGGCAACGTGGAGAAAGCGTGGCGTCCCTGGCAGGATTCGAACCTGCGACCCGCCGCTTAGAAGGCGGCCGCTCTATCCTCTGAGCTACAGGGACGCGAAAAGCTGACGCCGGGCCGTCAGGCGGCCTGACGTCTGGTGCGTACCTTGTAGAAGTGACCGTTCTTCGTCTCGATCGACACGATCTCCGTCCCCGCGAGGTCGGCGTCCGTGGTCAGATAACGCTGGATCAGCCGGCCGATGGGCTGCGACGCGATCACCGCGCCCATGCAGGCGATGATCGTCATGCCGAGGCGGTCCTTGTGCTGGCCGCTGCTGCCCAGCACCGCCATCGAAGCCAGGCCCGCCAGCGTGCCGGCCGTAGCGATATTCGTGCCGCAGTGCGGCGTCACGGCCCAGAACGCCTCGCCGCGCTGCAGGCGATCGAGCGCCTCATGCACGCACTGCGTCAGCATTGGCTCCGACATGTCGCCGAGCAGGAAGAACCCGTCGCCGGAAGCGCGCCCGACGACCCGCAGGTCCGGACCCATCCTGCCGATTAGCAGCGACACGGTTGCGTGCTCCAGCGCGTGATTACGTCGTACGTCACCGATAAAGCTTGTGATCATTTCGCGGCCATTATAGCATCGGGCGCCTGTGCTCAGGCTCTCAGTTGCCGCTCAACGCCACGTTGTCCAGGCTATCGACCTGCTTCACCGTGAGGTTGACGATCTGGTTTATCGGCAGGCCCAGGCCCTGGATCACCACCTGTACGCTGCTCGTCCCCGGCGGCACGAGCTGCGGATCGACTGAGATCTTGACGTGCCCGGCGCGGTCGCACGGAGCGCCCGGCGTACACGGCATGTCGAGGCCGACCGCCACGCCCGTGTACGGAGTCACCTTCAGCCACGACTCCGGCCCCAGCGCATACCAGGCAAGCACGCCCGTCCCCGTGTTGAACACGTCGATGTCCGCCGTCGAAGCCTGCTCACCCGGCACGAAGTCGACCTCTGCCTCCGTCGTGCTCAGCGCCATCTGCGGCGAACCGAGGATCTGATCTCGCAGCGCCGGGTCGGGCGACGGCGTCGAGTCCATGTGGAACGGCGGCGGCGTAGGAATGTCCATCTTCGAGTACGGGAACACGAAGTTCGTCAGGTCCAGCGCCTGCTTCACCGTCTTGTTGTTCAGGTCCGGCAGGCTAATCGGCTGCGGGTCCCACAACGTCGCTCCGTCGATCACCGGCGGATGCGCCGCACAACCGAACACGAGCTCCTGGTAGGGGTAGTTGCTGCGGTTGTGGCCGAGGCCGTCGTCCGTGGGGCCGCAGCTGTACGGAGTACGCGGCCAGTTGCCGTAGATCGGGTCCATCGGGTGGTTGCTGCGACCGGACCCGGGGCCGGTGAAGCCGTTGTACGCCCACACCGCGTAGTACCAGTTCTCGAGCAGCGACGGGTGGCCCTGCGTGTTGCTGCCCGCGATCGGCAGCTCATCCGGCGCTTTGTTCCACTTCTCGACCAGCACGGCGGCGCCACGGGCGATGTTGTAGGCGAAGTGCGTCGCCACCAGCGCCTGGTTGGGCGAGCCGAGGCCGCCTTCGCCCTCCGGCAGCGTCATGTCGGTCGTAACCTGCGAAATGCCGTGGCCGCAGTCGAAGGCCACCAGCGCGGGGCCAATGGAGCCCCACGCAACGCTCGAGTCGCCCTGCGCAATCGAGCTCTCGACGTAGGCGATCGACTTCAGCAGGACGG
The DNA here is from genome assembly GCA_963732945.1 of uncultured Chloroflexia bacterium. Classification (GTDB taxonomy): domain Bacteria; phylum Chloroflexota; class Dehalococcoidia; order DSTF01; family WHTK01; genus WHTK01. The sequence goes on along the minus strand of CAVTBL010000003.1, from coordinate 59,228 downwards.
GCGGCACCTGGCCGGGCTGCGTCCAGCGGTTGTCGCGCGGCCCCACCGCGATGTCCGGCAGCCCGAAGTACGGGTCGCCGGGGAACAGCATGTTGAACGCCGCCAGGTCGATCGTATCGAGGTACATCTTGCGGTCGCGCGTCCCCTCGTAAGTGGTCGGCGTGAACGGGAAGACGCACGGGACGCTCGTGTTGGCAGCAGGCTCGTCGGCGTGCGCGCCCTGCGAGCGCGGCAGCGTCAACGTCACGCCTACGAGCGCGACAACGAGAACGACCTTGAGCGCCAGAGCCCGGTTCAGGCTCCTGCGAAGGCTAAGGATTGGTCCAGCCAAGATAAGTCACCTCTCCGTTAGCGATGTTCTGGCGCGTTCCGTCAGCGCCGACTACTACCAGGCTCGCACGTCCGGGCGCCGCCGCCGACGTACCGTCGAAAGCGCGCACCACGAAACCGTCCGTCGTGAATGAAAGCGGTACGTCGAAGCCACGCTGCGGCCCCGCGATTTGTGTCGTCTTCCCGTCCTGCCACACCTCGATGTTGCCCTTGCCCGCCGCCTCGTCCAGCACGCCGATCGCCAGGCGACCGTCGCTGCTCCAGACCGGACCGAAGGCGGCAAGGTTCTGATCTGTTATCGGCGTCACAGCCCCCGAAGCGAGGTCGAGCATGAAAGCGCGGGACTCCGAAGCGTCCCCGCCCAGCGCTACCTCGAGGTACGCCAGCCGATCATGCGCCGGCGACAGCGCCCAGTCGCGCGTCAGCCCGGCCGACAGCTTCGCGACGTCCTGCTGAGCGTTCGTGGCGAGGTTCACGGAGCGCAGGATCGAACCCGCGGTCTGGTCCAGCGCCACGAAGTACAGCGTCTTGCCGTCGGCGCTGAAGCCGGCCGGGAACAGCGCCTGAGTGTTCGAAGAAACGAGCTGCTTCGAGTCGCCGCCCGCGACCGGCTGCAGCACGAGGCTGTACGCATCGCTCGTGCTGCGCCGCACCACGACGTCGCTGCCGTCGGGCGTCCACAGCGGCTTCACGAGCAGGTCGACGCCCGTCGCGACCTGCACCGGCGCCTTCGTCGAGTCGGCGGAGGCCAGCCAGAGGGTCGCCGGCGTGTCGCGGCCGGGAGCGGCGGTGTTTGGTGGCAGCGCCGTGAACACGAAGCGCTTGCCGTCGGGCGCCAGGCTCGGCACGACGCCGTATTCGGCAGCGTGCGGCACGGTGAGCAGTCGCACCGGCTTCGAAAGGTCCTCGGCTGGGTTGCGCCACAGCGTGTCGGCACTCGTGCCGTAGACGAAGTACGCCACGCCGGTCTTGGACGCTACGCTGGCCGGCGGCGCCGTCTTCTGCGTGTGCCCGTCCACGGCGAACGAGAGCAGGAGCACTACGCCAAGGCACACGGCGCCAAGGACAAGCAGCCAGGTGGCAATGTTGCCGATCTGGGGAGACGTTGCTTTAGCTTGCATCTGTAACCTGCGGCCAGGGCCCGAGTGGACTAGCCGGTCCACGCAGCGGGCCAAACCCCCGCCTATTTGGCGCACTTCAGGCCTCAGGACCGGATGGTCTAGGTTCCTCCCATGCCCGGCTGACGTGTCGCCAGATGTACCAGGCGATCAGCACTAACAGAATGAATGCGATTGGGTAATCCGCCGGGCGCATCCAGTTGCGTATCCGCTCCCAGTTTTGGCCCAGAAAGTAGCCCCCGGCGGCAAGCGCCAGCGACCAGACAAACGAACCCACGAACGTCAGGACTGTGAACTGCCCGACCTTCATCCTCGACATACCGGCCGGCAGACTCACGAAGGTCCGCACGATCGGCAGGACGCGCGCAATCAGCACCGCACTCATGCCCCAGCGCAAAAAGAAACGATCTGCGAGATCGAGATCGTGATGCGAGATCAGTATGTAGCGCCCGTAGCGCTCGACGAGACGGCGCCCGCCCGAGTAGCCCACGTAGTACGCTATCAGCGACCCGGCGGTGTTGCCCAGCGCTCCGACGAACCCAGCGAATACCACCCACTCGAAGCCGAGGTCTTTCTCCTTGACTAGCTTCCAGCCCGCCAGGGGCATGATCAATTCGCTGGGAATCGGGATGCACGCGCTTTCCAGCGCCATGAGTACAAAGACCCCCGGCCAGCGGATAGCGTCGTAGACACTCGTGATGAAGTCGAGCAGCGAGTTCTCGATGCCGTGCAGTAGTAGACACCTCTACCCTCAGCCGGCCCGCCCCCGACTGTTTAGCCGCAGTGAGTCTATGGACTGCACGCGACTGGTGTCAACCAAATCTACGCAAACGGCCGCACTTGTAACCCTCTTTTGCTCCCGGTCGCATCGCCGACTCGTGAACCGCTCGCGTTCGCGGTGGGCGCTTCTTATAATCAAACCGTGGCTACAGAGACGATTACCAACGCCACCGAGCAGCGCGAGATCTACCTCGATCGACGCATCGTTAAGATCACTCCCGACCGAATCGATATCCGCCCGGCGCGCAGCATCGTCTTCCTGCCGCTGATCACCCTGCTTATCGGACTCGCCGCCTTCCCGGTTATCGGGTTCTGGGGCGGCTCCCTCTCGATTCCAATCCGTTTGCTGCTCACGTTCGGGGCCATCGTGCTCGTGCCTTTCTCAGGTATCGGTCTCGTTTACAGCATCGCCGGGGCGCACCTCGTCGTCGATCGCCACAAGCAGTCGGCAGTGCTGCAGCAGGGCTACCTGGGCATGGGCGTCGGCACGCAGGAGCTGATCCCGTTCTGGAAGATCGACAAGATCACCGTCGAGGAGCTCACGCCGCACGACTATCGCGGCCACCACGAAGACTTCGTCCAGTACGAAATCGCCATCCTCAAGCTCAGCGGCAAGGTGATCAACGTTGGCATCGTCACGACGGCCCGCGTCGACGCCAAGGACGCCCTGGTCCGCGCCCGTGAGGTCGCCTCGATCATCGCCGAGATGTCGGGCACCAAGGTCCACGTGATCCGCACCAAAGATGGTCCGTCCGAACCGCCGCGACCCGCATGACGCAATCCGAGGACGCCGCCTCGGTTCACCTTTCTCTTGTCGTCCCCGCTTATAACGAAGAGCTGCGCATCGGCGCCGCCCTGAAGCAGATCGGCGAGTATCTCGTCAGCCTGCCCTTTGCTTGTGAGGTCATCGTCGTCGACGACGGCAGCGCCGACGCCGGGCGCAAGGCCGTTACGCAAGCTCTGATCACGCTGCCACCGGAGATCGAGCGCGACTTCGTGCGCCACGAGCACAATCGCGGCAAAGGCGCCGCCGTGCGCAGCGGCTGCCTCATCGCCAGCGGCGACTACGTAGCCTTCATCGACGCCGACCTCGCGACGCCGCCCGAGGAGCTCTCGAAGCTCGTCGACGCGCTGGACGCCGGCGCCGACATCGCGATCGGCGTGCGCCGCCAGAGCGACGGCAGCGACATGCGCAACCGTCGCGGTCTTGCCCGACGCCAGGCCGGCAACGCCTACTCTTTCGTCATGCGCTCGCTCTTACTGCCCGGCGTCAGCGACAGCCAGTGCCCGCTCAAGGCGTTTCGTCGCAACGCCGCGCGCCAGGTCTTCGGTCTGCAGCGCATCGAGACCTGGGCCTTCGACGCCGAGCTGCTCTACATCGCCAACCGCCTCGGTCTGCGCGTGGCCCAGACGCCGGTCGTCTGGCACGCCGTCGAAGGCTCGCACCTGCGCCTCAACCTGCGCAGCGCCCTCGAAGTCTGGAACCTGCTACGCATCCGCTGGTGGCACCGCGGCCTCAAGTCGGCACGCCAGGCGGCGCACAACCTCGACGGCACCGCGGCGAACGGCTGATTCCTACCGTCACCTGCGCCTCTCGGCGCATCCCAATCTTCGACCGGTCATTCCGACGCCAGGAGCAATCTGGCGAAACCCACTCACGATCCGTCCTCATCGACGTCGTACCACGCTTACGCTTCGCACCGAAAGAACGCGGTCGCACCATGAAACCGGGACGAAAGATCAGGTCCGCTCCGATTGGCGCTAAACGGGCGCATTGTTATACTTGCGCCTCTAATCGAGCGCACAAACGAAGAAGCGCCCCAGGGACGGTCACGAGGAGCTCCCACTCGGCGAATCCCTTTCGCGCAGGACAGAAAAAGCGATGCCCAGAGTCTTCATCGACGGCGAATCAGGTACCACGGGCCTGCAGATTGCGCAACGCCTGGGCGAGCGCGACGACATCGAGATGCTGCACCTCGAGCCCGAGGAGCGCAAAGACGCGGCGCGCCGAGCCGAGATGCTCAACAGCGCCGACGTCTCCATCCTCTGCCTGCCCGACGAAGCTGCCCGCGAGGCCGTCTCGATGCTCGAGCCCGGCGCTCGCGTCATCGACGCATCCACGGCGCACCGCACCGCCCCGGGCTGGACCTACGGCTTCCCCGAGTACGAGCCCACGCGCCCGGCCGAGATCGCGGCATCGAAGCGCGTCTCCAACCCCGGCTGCTACGCCCTCGGCGCCATCTCGATGCTGCACCCGCTGGTGCGCGCCGAGCTGATCCCGGCCGGCCACCCGATAACGATCAACGCCATCTCCGGCTACAGCGGCGGCGGCAAGAAGCTCATCGCGGCGTTCGAAGACCCCGACTCGGCCGACGCCACCGACAGCAACTTCTACCTCTACAGCCTCGACCTCGAGCACAAGCACGTGCCCGAGATCGAGCTGCACGGCTCGCTCAGCCGGCGGCCGCTGTTCGTACCGAGCGTCGGGCGCTTCGCGCAGGGCATGATCGTCTCGCTGCCGCTGCAGCTCTGGGCACTACCCGGCGCGCCGAAGCCGAGGGACCTGCATGACGCCTCTGTCCGAGCATTACGCCAGACGCGACGGCGAGCGCGGCATCCACGTCGCCTCGTTCGAGGAGTCTGCTTCGGAGCAGGCCGTTGCACGCAATCTGTCGGGCATGCCCCACCTCGACGGCGAGGCGCTCACGGGCACCGACCGCCTGACGATTCACGTCTTCGCCAACGAGGCGCGACAGCAGGCCGTCGTCTGCGCCGTGCTCGACAACCTCGGCAAAGGCGCCGCCGGTCAGGCCGTGCAGAACCTCGAGCTCATGCTCGGCCTCGAGCAGGCCTGACGCTCCGTGCTTGCGCGCACCTCCCGCAGCCTCTCATCCGACGCCGTTCGCGCACGTGCGACGCGGCTTATCGCCGCTTAACTCCGATCATCCTATTCTTCCTGTAGTGCGGTTCACGGACCGATAGCGCGTCGTTCCCGGCGCGGCTACCGGCGTGTGTTGAGGAGATTCGATATGACGATTGAGACAATCGAAGGCGGCACCATCACGTCGCCGAAAGGCTTCATCGCGGGCGCGGTCTGCGCCGGCATGTATGCGGGCGGACCCAAGGCGGGCCAGCTCGACCTCGGCATCCTCTACTCCGAGCGTGAGAGCACCTCGGCCGGCGTGCTGACCCAGAACCAGGTCAAAGCGGCCCCCGTCTACGTCAACGAGAAGCGTTTCCCGAACGGCGACCTGCGCGGCGTCATCGTCAACTCCGGCAACGCCAACGCTCCCTTCGCCGACGCCGGCATCAAAGAGGCCGAGGAGATGGCAGCACTAGCCGCCGGCAAGCTCGGCATCGCCGACGAGAAGTTCGGCGTCTGCTCGACCGGCGTCACCGGCGTCGTCATCCCGATGGACAAGATTCGCGCCGGAGTACCGCGCGTCGACCTCACGACTTACGGCGGCTCAGACTTCGCCCACGCGATCATGACCACCGACACACGCGCCAAGCAGGCGGCAATAAAGGTCCGTGACGGCGGCGACGTCCTCTACACGATCGGCGGCTGCTGCAAAGGCTCCGGCATGATTCATCCCAACATGGCGACGATGCTCGCCTTCGTCACCACCGACGCCGCCGTCGAGCGCGAATGCCTGCGCGACGTCGTGCGCGAAGTGGCCGACGCGACCTTCAACATGGTCACGGTCGACGGCGACACCTCCTGCTCCGACACGCTGCTCGTGCTCGCCAACGGCGCGTCCGATGCGGGACCCATCAGCGCCGGCACGAAAGAAGCGTCGCAGTTCAAGGAAGCCCTACTCGCCCTCTGCACCCAGCTCGCCCGCGAGATCGCCCGCGACGGCGAAGGCGCCTCGCACCTGATCACCGTCGAGGTCGCAGGCGCCGCATCGGTACAGGAAGCCCGCGACCTCGCCCACACCATCGCGCTCTCGTCCCTGGTCAAGACCGCGGTCGCCGGCAACGACCCCAACTGGGGTCGCATCCTGGTCGCGGCCGGTCGCGCCGGTGTACAGCTCGATGCCGCCAGGACGGTCGTCACGCTGCAGGGCGTCACGCTGTTCGATCGCGGCGTCGTCAAGCCGTTCGACGAGTACGCCGTGCACGAGCTGATGAAGCAGGACGAGGTCGTGATCCAGATCGAGCTCGGTCTCGGCGATGGCGCCGCGACCGCCTGGGGCTGCAATCTCACCACCGAGTATGTCCACATCAACGCCGACTACCGCACGTAGTCGCAGCTTTCTCGATGTAGTTGCAGACCACCAGGTCTGCCGGACGGCCCGTCGATTGAAGACGGGCCGTTCTCTTATCGAAGAGGTTCCGAGCATCGTCATTCCAATGCCAGGAGTAATCGAGAGAATCCGACCAGACGCCCCGCCTTCGGACCTCGCGGCGCAATTTGCCTCCCGTACCGATTGCCCCCTCGCCCGATAGCCTCTACTCTCTGCGAGACGAAAGGGGACACCTCGATATGAAGTTCGGTACCGGCCTCTCTTTCAACGCGATGAAGCTCGACGCGGGGTTCATCCGCGATTTCGCTACGCGCCTCGATACCGGCGGCATGGATTACATGAGCATCGCCGGGCACCTGCTCAGCGCCCCGGTCGACAGCTACCCGGGTCGCCCCAACCAGACTTACGTCGGACCCTTCCGCGAGCCCTTCGTCCTCTACTCACACCTCGCAGCGATTACGCAGCGCCTCGAGTTCTTCACCGCGATCATGATCCTGCCCGAGATGCCGACCGCCCTCGTCGCCAAGCAGGCCGCCGAGCTCGCTTTCTTCAGCGACAACCGCTTCAACCTCGGCGTCGGCATCAGCTGGAACGAGTACGAGTACGTAGCCCTGGGCCAGGACGTGCACACGCGCGGCGCTCGCATCGCCGAGCAGCTCGGCCTGCTCAAGCGCCTCTGGACGGAGCACTACGTCACCTTCGAAGGACGCTTCCACAAGCTCGAGAACATTGGCCTCGGCCAGCTGCCATCGAAGCCGGTGCCGATCTGGATGGGCGCCGGCACCGAGGAGAAGATCCTGCGTCGTGTCGCACGCCACGCCGACGGCTGGCTGCCCATCGGCGACCCTACGGAGCACATGCCGCGCCTGCACCAGTATCTGCGCGAGGCCGGGCGCGACCCGTCGACCTTCATGATGATGGGCCGTCTCAGCGCCGCGACCGGCGGCCCCGACGAGTGGCTCGCCGAAGCGCATCGACTCAAGAACGTCGGCGCCACCCACCTGACGATCGGCGCTGCACCGGACGCCACGCCCGCCCAGGAGCTCGAGACCGCCCTGCGCGTCCGCGACGTCCTGGGAGCAGATTCGAGTTTGTAGGTCTCAAGCAGTCGCGAACGGGTTCACGATGGTCAGCCTCTCGATGCGCTGGCCGTCCTGCATGTCCTCGCTAAAAAGTCGCGTACAACCGGCTTCGAGGGCCGATGCGATGATCAGCGAGTCGTAGAAGCTGTACGCGTAACGTTCGCGAACATCAACAGCCCGTTCATAGAGACGCTGCTCTGGCATCACAATCCACAGTGGTACCAGGACGTCGGACAGGAACTGCTTTGCGTCACTCGAGGTTGCCGTCCGGCGGAAGCCTCTGGTCATGCCGTTGAGAACTTCTTGTACCACCTGAAAGCTAATGCAGCCACGGTTTTCATCAATGAGCGATCCGATCAGTTCAACCGCGATTTCGCGCTTTCGGTGATTGGCTATGTCGAATTCGTACAGGAACACATTCGAGTCAACGAAATCATCGTTCATTCAATTCATCCCGGGTGAAGTGCTTGCCTCCGGTATCCAGACGCGTCTGTAGCTCCCGAATGGTCTGGATGGCACGCGCCGCAACAGCCTCGCGATCGACATATCCCGCCAGCCAGCGCCGAAACTCCTCATTGAGGGTCGTGTGCCTCTTGCTCGCGATCTCCCTTGCTTCCTCGATCAGCTTCTCATCCGCACTCAGCGTAATGTTCTTCATCGCAGCCTCCACACGACAGCAGTGTACACGAGCTCAGTGTACACTGCTGTCCGATGACCTACCCCGCCCTCACCGCCATCGGTACCGGCCGCATCATCGATCCCAACGCAATCGATGTGCCTCTCGTGCTCATCTGCTACGCGCAGGCGATGCAGGCTAACGGCGACGCGATCGAGATCGCGCTACGAGATGCTTATCCTGATGCAACGCGGCTCGTGGTTGCGCACGTTATCGACCTGCGCGGCGTGCCGAGGATGTTCCGCGGCGTCGCAGAGGGCATCTTGAGCAACGAGTACGACAAGGCAGTCGCGGCTCTTGGCGACGGTAGTGCGCCCTTTGACTACACAATCGTCCTGCCGGACTGGGACGGCGCCGCCATCGCTTCGTTAGGCCTCGAGAATGTCGACAAGCACGCCGGCGTCGCGGTATTCGCGCCGCCGGGACGCCTCCTCGGCATCGACCAGAGTGACGACGCCGCGACGGCCGCACTGCGCATGCTAGAGTCGCTAGACTGACTCGAGGAGGGGCCGATGGACGCTTCCGACACCATCGACAAGGCAATCGCAGACCTCACCGACTGGCGCGGCGAGCGCATGGCCGCGCTGCGCAGGCTGATCAACGAGGCCGATCCCCGGCTCAGCGAGGACTGGAAGTGGGGCACGCCCGTCTGGACCTACAAGGGCAACGTCTGCGCCATCGCCGCCTTCAAGGACCACGTCAAGGTCAACTTCTTCAAAGGCGCCCGCCTCGACGACCCGAAGAGCCTGTTCAACGCCGGCCTCCAGGCCAAAGACTCACGCTCCATCGACATCGCTGCGTCCGACAGAGTCGACGAGACCGCCCTACAGGACCTGATTCGCGTCGCCGCATCTCAGAACGAAAAGAAATAACGCCGGCAACCCCCCGCGATCAGGCAACGTCGTCTTCAGTCCCTCGCGTCGCAAGGAGAGGGTCGCGCGGGAGCCAGGGAGAGGTAGCCTCGTTACCAGGCCTCGTAGCCTCTTGCGACAGCGCGATCAGAAGAGGTCGCGCGCCTGACGCATCTGCGCCTGCTGCTCGACGGCCTGGATGTCGATGAAGCCGCGCGCCTTCTGCGGGTCGTACTGCGCCGACGCCGTGTCGAACGAGACGAGTTCCTCGCTGTACAGCGAGTGCGGGCTCGAGCGCGCGACCGGCAGGACGTGCCCCTTGAACAGACGCACCTCGCTCCAGCCCGTGACGCGCTGCTGCTCGACGACGTTGGCCGCGAGCCAGCTCTGCATCTCCTGCACGAACCAGCGGCCCTGATACACGGCCTCGGCCACGTCCAGCGAGCGCTTTGCCTTGTCGTGCAGCACGCGGTGATCGTGCACCAGAGACTCCAGGTCTTCGTGCGCAGCCAGCAGCACCGCGTGCGCAGGCGACTCGTAGACGCCGCGCGACTTCAGCCCCACGTAGCGCGACTCGACCATGTCGAGCAGCCCGACGCCGTGGCGTCCGCCGACCGCGTTCAGGTACTCGACGACCGGCAGAATCGAGTCCGCGGCGCCGAATCTCGACGCCCTGCCCCAGCGTGTTGCGGTCCTCGTCCATGTGCTCGACTGCAACCGGCTTGCCCTTGAGGAAGTGAATGCGCAGCCGCTCCGGCCGGTCGGGCGTCATGTCCCAGCGCGCGAGGTAAGTGAACAGCACCTGGCGGTGGTCGTCCTCCGGCTTCTCGAGCGCGCGGCCCTCTGAGCTTATGTGAAGTACGTTCGCGTCCTGAGAGTAGGGCGGTCCTTCGTCGGTGCCGCCACTGGGTAACGGGATGCCGTGCTCCTGCGAGTACGCCGTCATGACTTTGCGACCACCGTCGCCGAAGCGCGCCAGGAAGTCTGCTTCTTTCCAGGGTGCGTAGATGCCGAAGTCCTGCAGCGTGAAATCCGGGTCCTCCTGCAGCACCCGGTAGATCGTCTCGAAGCGCACCTGGTCGTTGCCCTTGCCGGTCGAGCCGTGCACCAGGATGTTGCCGCCGATGCGCCTGGCGTAGCGCATCTGGCCTCGCGCCGTCGGGATGCGCGCGATCGAGGTGCCCAGCAGATATCGCCCCTCGTAGCGGGCGTGCATCTGAAGGATCGGCAGGAAGAACTCGTCTACCAGCTCGCCGCGCAGGTCGTCGACAAACGTGTCGACCGCGCCCAGCGAGCGCGCCTTGTCCGCTGCGGCCTCGAGGTCGGCGTCGGGCTGCCCAAGGTTCGCCGTGTACGTGGCGACGTCCCAGCCGTTCTCCCGCAGCCAGTGCAGGATCACCGTCGTATCGAGCCCGCCGCTAAACGCCAGCACCGCAATCGGATTAGCCATACGTGGCGATGATAACGCGAGCGCCGCTTACAGGCTCCTGCCCCGATCAGGAGGTATCAGGCGCCCGGGCGATCCCCAGAGCGATAGCCGCCAGCGACGAACTCCTACTCAGCCAACACCAATCGCATCGAGTACGCGCTCATTCAACACTGCCCGTCGTCCTCAGTCCCTCGCCTCGCAAGGAGAGGGACGCGCGGTAGCGAGGGTTAGGTTTGACTGAGCTCCCTAGACCTCCGACCCTCTCGAGCGTCGGATCGCGGTGATCAGCTGTGTCTTGTTCATCCGGCTACGACCGCGGATGTCGTTCTGCTCCGCCAGGTTATACAGCTCGTCACGGGTGCGCTCTTCCAGCGGCGCCCGCGGGTTACCGGTGCCCATCGTGCGTCGATTCGGCGTCCGCCCATCCTCGCGTCGCTGTTTGTTCACGGTGCGAGCAGCGATCTCTTCGGCGCGGTCGGTGCTGGCGCCGCGCTGCTTCTCCGATTGCTTTACGTGCTGGTACTGGCGCTCGTCTTTGGCGCTCCAGGCTTCGGGCATGATTGGCAGGGCCTCCTCTGTCGCCAGGGGTCTTGACCCTTCATGTATGCACCGAAGCACGCATCGATTCCGTAAACACCCGCTCGTGCATATCACGTTTGCGCAACGAGCGGCCGATTCGAGCCCGATTTGCCCAACAACGCAGCGACGGCTACGCTCGATCCGATGCTGCGAACCGTTCTCAAGATAGTCTCGCTTGCCGGCTTCGTCCTGCTCGCCGCCGCCGTCTTCATGACCTGGTCGGACAACCCACCGTTCTCGAAGAACGGCTTCAACGAGAGCGATGGGGTGCTGGTGCTAGTCATCGCCGTTGTGGGAATCGCGATGACCGTGTTCGGCCGCCGGCCACGCGCCGCGCTGATCAACGCCTCAGCCGCAGCCCTGGCCCTGATCTTCACGCTGCTCAAGCTGCTCGACGTCTCAGGCTCCGTCGCCGACGTCGGATCCGGCCTCTACCTGGCGATTGCCGGCGCCGCCATCGCAACCGTCGCCTCAGCCGCGATCATGTTCGCGAGCCTCAAGAAGCCCGAAGCCGCCGCCAAGTCAGCACCCGCCTCCCAGTAAAACCAACCTACACACAGAGAGAGGCCGCGTCCTGAGACGTGACCTCTCGGCTTAGCTAACAGACGCGCCGCTCGGCTGATTACGCCATCGGTTTAGCCGCTCGCCATCCGCTGGCGGTTCGTTACGCGACCCTCGAGATCGCTCCCTCGAGGATCTGCAGCGCCTCGTCCACCTCTTCGTTGGTCACGGTCAGCGCCGGCGCCATGCGCACCGCGTTCGGCCGCACGTTGTTCACCACGAGGCCGTGCGCCATGCAGTCCGACGTCACCTTGTCTGCGACGTCGCTGTTCAACGCCAGCGCGATCAGCAGGCCCTTACCGCGCGCTCCGCTAACCACCGGGTACTTCGTCTTCAGCGCGTCGAGGCGGCCCATGATGTAGTTGCCGACCTTCTCGACCCGCGTCGGCAGGTCGTTGTCGAGCATGTACTTCGTAATCGCGTAGCCCACGGCCGTCGCCAGCGGGTTGCCCGAGATCGTCGAGCCGTGGTCGCCGGGCGTGAACACGGAGCAATGCTCCTTCGCCATGATGGCGCCCAGCGGCACGCCGGAACCGATGCCCTTGGCCAGCGTCATGATATCGGGCTCGAAGTCCATGCCCTGGTAGGCGAACAGCGGGCCGGTGCGGCACATGCCCGTCTGCACCTCGTCGGCCACCAGCAGGATGTTGTTGTCGTCGCACCACTTGCGTACTGCCGGCATGTAGGACGGGTTCGGCACGTTGACACCGCCCTCGCCCTGGATCGGCTCGAGGAAGATCGCGCAGGTCTGCGGCGTCGTCGCGTTCTGCAGCGCCTCGATGTCGTTGTACGGCACGTGCAGGAACCCGGGCGGCAGCGGCCCGAACGGCTCGCTGTAGCGCGGCGTGCCCGTGGCCGTTATCGCCGCCAGCGTGCGCCCGTGGAACGAATCGACCGCTGAGACGATCTCGAAGGCGCCCTTCTTGTGGTCGCGGCCCCACTTGCGCACCAGCTTGATCGCCGCCTCGTTGGCCTCGGTGCCGCTGTTCTGGAAGTAGACGCGGTCGAAGCACGAGTTGTCGACCAGCAGCTCGGCCAGCTGAAGCTGCGGGATCGTGTAGTAGACGTTCGAGACCTGGATCAGGGTGCGGCCCTGCTCCTCCAGCGCCTTGACGACGACGGGGTGACAGTGCCCCAGGCTGTTCGCCGCGATGCCCTGGAAGAAATCGAGATACTGCTTGCCGGTATCGTCCCATAGACGCGAGCCCTCGCCTTTAACGAACACGACGGGCACACGACGGCCGGTGGTCATGAAAACGCGGCTCTCGATTTCCTTCCAATCAGGCATGGGACGGCTCCTTCTGCATACTCCGGCTGCTAACCCGGAAGAAAACAAACCGCGGGCACAAACCCGCGGGGCAGCGAGACTTCGATCGGGAGACGATTGTAGCATGGGCATGGCGCGTTTCCGGTACCTGTCCGATGCGTCAGGTCGAAGCTGCGGGAGGTTCGCGATGTTCAAAGACCGCTACGGTTTGCCCCTCACGACCACGTCTCAGGCCGCCGCCGACGCCTACGTCGAAGGCATCGACCTCCTCCTGTCGCAGAACCCGGACCCCGGCGAGCGCTTCGGCAGCGCCATCGCCGAGGACGACGGCTTCGCAATGGCGTATGTCGCGCTGGGGCTGTATCACCAGCAGCGCGCCGACATGGCCGCGGCCGGGCAGCAGTTCGCCAAAGCCCGCGAGCGCATTGCCGGCACGTCGGAGCGCGAACGATCGCTGATCGAGGCCGTCACCAAGCCCGCCGCGCCCGGCACCTCGGCTCGCGGCGGCGCCCTCGACGCCATCCCGCTGCTCGAGCAGCACCTCGAAGCCTTCCCGCGCGACTTCCTCGCAGTCAATCGCCTGACGCAGACCCTGTTCTTCAGCGGCCTGCCCAACGCCCGCCTGCAGGCCAAGACAATCCTCGACGGCCTGGCGCCGCAGCTCTCGGACGACTGGGCCTTCCTCGGCGGCCACGCCTTCATGCTCGAGGAGCACGGCTTCTACCCCGAGGCCTCTGACCGCGCCGAACGCGCCCTCGAGCTCTACCCGCGCTACGCCGGCGCCACCCACGTCGTCGCGCACATCAACTACGAGACCAGCAGCCACGGCTCCGGCAGCGACCGCCTTACGCACTGGCTCTCGGAGTACAGCCGCGAGATGCCGTTCTACTGCCATCTGAGCTGGCACCTGGCGCTGTTCGAGCTGGCACAGGGCCACTACTCCCGCGCCGTCGAGGTCTACGACCGCGACATCGCTCCCGCCGTAAACTCGCCCACGAAGTTCGCCGACCTCTCGTCCTTCCTCTGGCGCGAACAGCTCTACGGCTGCGCCGCCGACCGCCTCGACTGGCAGACGCTGCGTCCGCTGGCCGAAGCTGCCGCCGCCGCGCCCGCGATGGGCTTCTTCGCCGCGCACGCCGCGCTGTTCTGCGCCGCCGCGCAGGACGAAGCGACGCTCGGAAAGCTGGTCGACGGCCTGCGTGACCTCGGCGCCAACGGCCACCCGATCGCCGGCAGCGTCGTTCTGCCGCTGGTGCTCGGCATCGCAGCCTTCGGCAACGGCTGATTACGACGAGACGATTCGCCAGATCGAGCCGATCACGGGCGAGATCATCCGTCTCGGCGGTAGCCACGCCCAGCGCGAGGTCTTCGAAGACACGCTGCTCGGCGCCTACCTGCGCGGCGGCCACTTCGACAAGGCCGAGACGTTATTGCGCCAACGCCTCGCCCGTCGCGCCTCGCCCCGCGACTTCGCCTGGCTCGCCGAAGCCCAGAACGGCCTCGCCCGCCAGAACGATGCGCTGGCCAGCGTTAGCAAGAGCACCAGCCTTTGGCCCGAAGCCGAAGCCGACAACCCGGAGCAGCGTCGTACCCGCGAGTTCGCCGCGTCATTGCGTTAGGCGAGCGTTAGCGGCGAAGGCCAAACGTCAAAGAGACGGGCGCCGTCTCTAACCAGGCGCAAAGAAGGATCGTGGACACAGCCGCTCGTCCTGAGGCTCTCGAAGGATAAGCGGCGCCCGACGTTAGAGGCATCCCGAGAACTGGGCATGGAACGTGGCCCTCAGACGGTGGCCGTCTCGAGGACACCTGTCGTCTCGCCGCGGCGTCCCCAGATCGAGAGCAGGACCGAGACGCCGATCAGTAGCAGCCCCAGCCCGACCAGCGCCGTGCGCTCGTTCGTCATGTCGGCCGCGATACCCAACACCAGGCCGAACAGGTTGTTCAACGCCCAGCCGACGTTGGTTATGGCCATCACGCGGCCGTAGTACTCCGGCGCGGAGGCGTTGAGGATCGCGGCCATGACCAGCGTCTGGAACGCGCCCGCTGCCGCGCCGACCACAAGAATCGCCACCAGCCCGGTCGCGAAGCTCGGCATCAGCGCCGCGACGCAGATGCTGGCGCCCAGAGCGACGCTGCTCACCAGCATGTAGACGTGCAGCTTCGGTGAGTTCGAGCGCGCCGCGACCGTAACGCCGGCGATCAGCCCGCCGATCGCGTGTACTCCGAACATGATGCCGAAGCCGGCTTCGCCGCCGCCGAGCACGTCCTTGGCATAGGCCGGCAGCACCACCATCATCGAGTAGCCCAGCAGGATAACGACGATGAACGTGAACATTGCGACCTTGAGCGGCCGGCGCTCCAGCACGTGTCGCACGCCTAGCTTCATCTCGAGCAGCATGCTGCCCCGCGGCGGCGCATTCACTGCCGGCGGCGACTTGGGGATCAACGCGATGCTCACCAGCGTCGCGCCCATGATCAGCGACACGACCACGTAAGTTCCGCCGAAGCCGACCAGGCTCCACGACAGGAGACCACCCGCCACGAACGGCGCGAAAGAGCGCGTGAAATTCACCGAGACCTGGAACAGAGCCGCACCGTTAGCCTGCCGATCAGGCTCGACTACATCGCCCATGCAGGCCGTAATCGCCGGCCAGAAGAACGAGATGCTGGCACCGAACAGCAGCCCACCGATCGCCAGCAGCCCGATTGTCAGCGCGTTCGCGAACAGCAGGATAGCGATCGACGCTGACATGACGACGAACAGCGACTCCGTCAGCGCCAGCAGCAGCCGTTTCGACATCCTGTCCGCAATCGCGCCAGAGACCGGCGTCGTCAACAGCAACGCCGCCCCGATGGCAAACGAGACCAGACCCACGGAGCTGTTCTTGCCGGTGAGGTCGAATGCCACCACCGAGTGCGCCGTGAAGC
The DNA here is from genome assembly GCA_963732945.1 of uncultured Chloroflexia bacterium. GTDB lineage: Bacteria > Chloroflexota > Dehalococcoidia > DSTF01 > WHTK01 > WHTK01. Next base: position 43,377 of record CAVTBL010000003.1, on the reverse strand, counting down.
ACAGGTGCACGGCGGTGAGCAGCAGCGTCGCGTTCAGCCACAGGACGCGATACGACGGCGCACCAAGCGCGTAGAACGTCGAGCCCGGCGCCGGTCCGGCAGCGCGTGCCGCCGGCGCCCCAGACGACTCGTCCGCGGGCGCCTCGATATCAGCCACCTACGCAACGCAAAGGAGCGACTCCGAAACCACGACTAGAGAAACGCATTACGCCAATCTTAGCGGCCCGCTACCGTTAAGACCGCCCCCTCGTCAGCCCGGCATCGTCAACATATCGTTAGCAGCCGACTGCCCGCGCGCTCTGGTGCTTTTCGGGCTCTTTGCGTGTTAGCTTGATTGCCCTCGACGCACCTAGCGCCCCTGCGTCACCTGTACGAGCTGCTGGATCAGCGTCTGCACTGTCGCGATCTCCTGCCCGTAGGTCGTGAAGTCGCCTTTCTGGAGCGCGGCCTGCGCCCGTTCGAAGGCGGCCTGCGCCTGCTGCGCCAGATCGGCAGCGCTGCCTGCCGGCGCCGTAACGGCCGGCGTTGGCACCGCAACCGTCGTCGCGGTGGGCGGTACGGGTGTCGCGGTTGCGAGAGGCGTAGTCCCGGGCGACGGCGTCCCGGACGGCGACGCCGACGGCGAAGCGACAGGCGTGCCCGTGGTCGGCTGGGTCGGCGCCGCTTCGCCGAAGATCACCTCGATCGCTCGGTCGAGCGTCGGCTCCATAGCGATGTCGTTGCCGTTGACCACGATCACGCGTTTCAGCTCCGGTAGCTGGCTCGACGACGATTGCAGGTAGATCGGCTCGACGAAGATGTTTCCTGTGCCGATCGGGATCATGAGCAAGTTGCCGCGGATCACCTGCGAACCTGCCTGGTTCCACAGGCTGATCTGCGCCGAGATCGTTGGGTCCTGGTCGATACGCGATTCGATCTGTCGAGGCCCGAACACGGACGCGTTGGTCGGGAAGCGGAACGAAACCAGCTTGCCGTAGTTCGGCGCATCAGACCGCGCCGCGATCCACGCGATCGTGTTGTCGCGCCGTAGCGGTGTCACCGGCATGATCAGCGCGAACTCCTCCGACGTCTCGCCGGGGATGCGCATGATCACGTAGTACGGCTGAACTTGAACGTCCTGGTTGTAGTACTTCTCGAACGGGAGCGTCCAGATGTCCTCTTTGTTGTAGAGCACGCTGGCGTCGGTGATGTGGTACGTGAGGTACTGGTTCACCTGCGCCTTGAACAGGTCCTCCGGATAGCGGATGTGCGCCTGCAGGTCGGCCGGCATCTGCGACAGCGGCGTGAACATCTTCGGGAAGATCTTCGCGTACGTCGCGATGATCGGGTCGGTGTTATCGACGATGTAGAATTTCGTCGTCCCGTCGTAGGCATCGACCACGACTTTGACGCTGTTACGGATGTAGTTGATGCCGTTGACGGGCTGTGAATACGGGTAGCGGCTCGTGGTCGTATAGGCGTCTTGCATCCAGTACAGCTTGCCGTCCGAGAGCACCAGGTACGGGTCCTGGTCCAGGGTCAGGAACGGCGCCAGCGTGTGGATCCGGTCCTGAATGTTGCGATGGAACAAGATGCGGCTGTCGCTCGTGAGGCTGCCCGAGATCAGGATGTTCAGATCGCCAAACTGCCAGGCGAACAGCATCCGATTGAAGATGTTACCGATCTTCACACCGCCGCCGCCCTGGAACACGGTCTGCTGGCTACCGTCTCCGACCGGGTAGTCGAACTCCTTGTCCTTCGTCTTGACGATGACGTAGTGGTCCGGCTCCTCGCCGTAGTAGATCTCCGGCTGGGTCACCTTGAGCGCGCCCGTGACCGGGATGTCTTGCTCGATCAGGCTAGGCAGACCTTCCTGCACTACCTCGTTCACCGGCGACATCACGAGACCGTAGCCGTGCGTGAACTGCAGGCGCTTGTTCACCCAGCTCTGCGCCGAAGACGGCAGCAGCGCCGAGGACAGCTCGCGGGCCGAGACCATCACCTCACGCGTCACCCCGTCGATCACGTAGCGGTCAACGTCGACGTCGAGGAACTGGTACAGGGGACGAATCGTCTGAATCTGCGTGTAGGTCTGCAGCAGCGGCCGCACGTCCAGCAGGCGGATGTTCGACATCGTCGTGGGGTTAGCGTTGATCTCCTGCTCGGTAACCTGCGGCGCGGCCGGGAACTGCTGCTCGTCGATCGTGTTCAGCCCGAAAGCGGCGCGTGTGCTATCGATGTTGCGCTGGATGTACGGACGCTCTTTCTGCAGCTCGTTCGGCAGCACGTTGAAGCGTTGGACGCTCGCCGGATACGCAACACCACCGATCACCGTCACGGCGACCCAGGCAATCGCCGCGCCGATCGGCAGCATGATCGACCGTCCAAACGCCGTCAGCAGCAGGGCCAGCCCTGTCGCGCCGGCCAACGCCATGCCCGTGTAGATGAACGGGAGGCGCGCGTGAATGTCGGTGTAGGTGGCGCCGAACACGATGCCGGTCTGCGACAGGTCGAGCTCGTAGCGGTTGAGCCAGTAGCGCCACACGAACAGCGCCACGACCACGAGCAGCAGCAGCGATAGATGCACGCGGCTCTGCTTCGTCGTCACCACGTCGCTGCCGATGCTGAGGTACCGGAACAGGTACAGTCCCGCCGCCGCCAGCGTCGTCAGAATCGCCATGCCCATCAGCCAGCCGTAAGCGAATCGCAGCGCCGGCAGCGCGAACACGTAGAAGCCGACGTCCTTGCCGAACTGCGGGTCGTTGATGCCGAACGACTGCTTCGACATGTAGCTGAGCACTGTGTCCCAGTGGCTAGCCGCGATCGTGCCGAAGATGACGCCGAAGAACAACGTCCCGGCGATAATCGCCAGCAGGTAGACGCGGCGCAGAGAAGCCGCCTCGCTCTCGGTGAAGCCGGGGCCGGGCGAGCGCATCTGCGGCCGTGCGGCCAGGTAGACGTTGATGCCGAAGAACACGATGAAGATGCCGCCGCCCAGCGCGAATAGCCAGGCCTGCGTCTCGATAACCTTGCTGTAAACCGACTTGTAGCCCGCACCGTCGAACCACATCCAGTCGACGTAGATACCCTTCAGCGTCGTCAGGACGATGTAGAGGAGCAGAATCGCGACGGCGAAGATGATGTACTTGTTGTAGCCGCCAAAACTGCGGAACTCGACGCGCCGCCGTCGAATCCGGAAGGGCGGCGGTGGCGGCCCCAGGTCGTCGTCTTCGCGTCGCGGAAACTGAAACCCCACGTTAGACCGTGACCTTCGCTACAGGCGCCGCCGCAGGGGCTTGGGGGCCACGCCCCCATGTCAGAGCCTGAAACCCCACGTTAAACCGTGACCTTCGCTACCGGCGCCGTCGCAGGGGCTTGGGGGCCATGCCCCCATGTCAGAGCCTGAAACCCCACGCTAAACCGTGACCTTCGCTACCGACGACGCAGTGAGGGCGCGAGACCCACGCCCCAATGCCATAAACATCGAGCCCACGTTAGACCTCAGTCTGGCCTCTGCTGCGGGTTCCGGGATACGCACCGTTTGCTCTCGGTTCATCGTTCCCTCTCTCCTCGCAGCGCTGATCACCCTCAGGCCGTAACCCTTGTTCCGGCGCCGGCGCCCACGAGCACTGCTCGTAACGCGTGCGCCTCGCGCCCGTCGACAATGTGGCAGCGCGCGCCGGCTTCGGCCGCTCGTAGGCCGGCTCGCAGCTTCGGGATCATGCCGCCGGACGCGGTGCCGGACGCTATCAGCGCCTCGACCTCGCCGGCCCGTAGCTCGTTCAGGTCCTGCCCCTCCGCGCCGCGCACGTGCGCTACGTCTGTGAGAAACACCAGGTCTTTTGCTCCCAGCGCCGCCGCGACTTCGCCCGCGACAGTATCCGCGTTAACGTTCATCAGCTTCGATGGCTGATCGCCCCAGAACCCGACCGACGAGATCACCGGCAGGTAGCCAGCCGACAGCAGCGCATTGATCGGCGCGCAATCGACTCGCGTAACCTCGCCGACGAAGCCGAGTCGCTCATCCAGTTGTCGCGTGCACAGCAGCCCGCCGTCGACACCGCTCAACCCGAACGATCGCGCACCCAGCGCCGCCAGCCCCGCGACGATCTGCTTGTTGACCAGCCCAGCGAATACCGCGACCACGACATCGATTGCGTCTGGGCCCGTCACGCGCAGCCCATCGACGAACTCGCTGGTCACGCCGTGCACCTTGAGCCACTCGGTAGCGGCACTGCCGCCGCCGTGCACGACCACCAGCGGCCGGCCGGCCTGCTGCAGCGCCGCGATGTCTTCCATGGCCGTGTCGTGCTGACCGAGGGTACTCCCGCCGATCTTCACGACGACAAGGTCGCTCATCGCCCCAATTGTCCCCTTACTGCCCCGAACTGGCAACGTGACCGAAATACGCATCGCGTCAGAGTCTCCGGTGCCTCGGTCCATGTCGCCTGTTGCTTGTTGCTTGGCGCTCGTTCTTGGTACAGTGGCGTCCCATATCGTTACGTAGAGGCGCGGGCCTTACGGCTGTTGCCTTCCGCGCCAAGACCTCGCAGACTTGGATTGTTATGCAGACATACGATGCCCCCGAGACCGAGACGGACCAGTACCAGACAGACGACGTGCGCATCGCCGGCATCCGCGAGCTCGCGCCGCCAGCGCACCTGCTGCGTGAGTTTCCGATCACCGAAGCAGCCGCTAAGACCGTCTTTACGACTCGGCAGGACATTCACCGCATCCTGCACGGCGCCGACGACCGGCTCCTCGTCGTCATCGGCCCCTGCTCGATTCACGACGTCAAGGCCGCGAAGGAGTACGCCTCCCGCCTCGCAGCCCTGCGTGAGAAGCACGCCGAGAACCTGCTCATCGTCATGCGCGTCTACTTCGAGAAGCCCCGCACCACCGTCGGTTGGAAGGGCCTGATCAACGACCCGCGCCTCGACGGCAGCTTTCAGATCAACGAGGGCCTGCGTGTCGCGCGCGAGCTCCTGCTCGACCTCGCGGACGAGGGCATGCCGGCCGGCTGCGAGTTCCTCGACATGATTACGCCGCAGTACATCGCCGACCTCGTCTCGTGGGGTGCTGTCGGCGCTCGCACGACCGAGAGCCAGATTCACCGCGAGCTCGCCTCGGGCCTCTCGTGCCCGGTCGGCTTCAAGAACGGCACCGACGGCAACGTCAAAATCGCCGTCGACGCCATGCGCGCGGCCCAGTCGCCGCACCATTTTCTCTCGGTGACCAAGGCAGGGCATTCAGCGATCGTCGAGACTCGGGGCAACGAGGACTGTCACGTCATCCTGCGTGGCGGCAAGCAGCCCAACTACGACAGCGAGAGCGTCGAAGCCGCAGCCAAGGTGCTGGCCGACTCCGGTCTGCCGGCGCGCATCATGATCGACTTCAGTCACAGCAACAGCCTCAAGCAGCACGAACGCCAGGCCGAAGTCAGTCACGATGTCTCCCGCCAGATCGCTGAAGGCGACTCGCGCATCTTCGGCGTCATGATCGAGAGCCACCTCAAGGGCGGTCGCCAGGACCTCGTGCCCGGACAGCCCCTGGTCTACGGCCAGAGCATCACCGACGCATGCCTCGCGTGGGAAGACAGCACCGGCGTCCTCGACGAGCTCGCAGAGGCTGTCGAAGCCCGCCGCGTCAAAGCCGCCACCGACGAGTAGAGACAGTTTTCAGTTCTCAGTTTTCAGTTCTGGAGCAAAATTAAGAACGGGCCGGAGACTTAAATCTCCGGCCCGTCTGTTTCTGCACTCTGAGAACTGAAGACTGAAAACTGACGGCTAAAAGCTAAGAGCCAACTGCCCTCAGCCGCGCTAGCGATAATTCCCGAACTTCAGCTCCATGTCCCAGTCCATGCCCTTGAGGTCCTTGATCACGGCCTGCAGCTCGTCGCGGCTCGGCGCCGAAACGCGCACCTCGTCGCCCTGGATCTGCGTCTGCACCTTCTTGTAGCCGCTGTCCTTGATCGCCTTGACGATCTTGCGCGCCGTCTCACTGTCGATCGACTGCGTGATCTTCACTTCTTGCCGCACGGTGCCGCCTGACGCCTGGTCGACGTTGCCGCGCTTCATGTTCTTCAACGGCACGCTGCGAGCACGGAAGCGCTGCTCCAGCACCTGCCAGATCGCCTCCAGCTTGAAGTCGTCCGATGTATGGATACGGATGTTCGGCGCGTTGCGGTCGTAGTCGATCTCGACCGTCACGCCTTTGAAGTCGAAGCGGTTGACGATCTCCTTGCGCGCCTGGTTGAGCGCGTTGTCGACCTCCTGCAGGTCGACGCCCGTACTGATATCGAAGGATTCTGTCTTTGGCATAACGTCACCAGATTAGCGACTGCAGCATTACTGCGTCCACACGGGCATCCCCCACCAACGAAGCAGTCGTCTGGCAGACCCCCTTTCTTACAAGAAGAAGGCCGGGTGAGAGGCCGAGTTACCGTCGGTTCGGGAGGACCCTGCCCGGAGATGACTGCTCCTGGCATGCCAAGCCTTCAGGCCCGTGGTGCAGCGCTAACCCGTGACGACGGCAGCGTCAGCAGCTTCGCCACGATGCGCGTTCAGCGCACCCAGCACGAACTCGGCCAGGCCGAAGAACACGCAGGTGTAGAACAGGTCGCCCAACGCGGTGCCGCGCAAGAACGGCAGCGCCGCCACGTAGCTCTGCCACAATCCGTCGATGCCGCGCGCATACATCCCGTCGATCCATACCGCGGCGTTCGTGATCAGGAAGAACTGCAGTGAGCAGATCAGCGCCGCCGTCACGACGACCCCGCCGCTGCGATGCGACTTCGCGTACCACCCGAGCAGCGCCGAGATGCCGAACGAGAGGTAGACGAACGGCAGCGCGCTGTGCCACAGGAGCCACGGCGCGTAGAAATGGCTGAAGCTCGTGTGGCCGTATGGGTTTATGTAAAGTAGTGCGTAGTCGCTCAGCGCCATGACCAGCGCCGGCGCCACCAGCGACAGGCGTCGATTCATGTAGACGCCGCAGAACAGCGCCGTCGCCGTCACCGGCGCGAAGTTCGGGATATGCGGCACCAGCCGCGCCACCGACACCAACGGCGATCAGCAGAACAAACGCAACGACTGTCTGACGAGTGCTCACAACGCCTCCGATACTAGCATTTGGCCGCTGGCATTTGGCAATCAGCTGTCTTCCTCTTTGCTCTTTGCTCTTTGCTTGTTTGCCTGGGGTGGAGTGGTTGGATTGGGTCAGTACGAGCTGTATTTGAACCCCAGGACGTCCCCGTTCTTCACCTCGTAGGTGCTGACGCCGACGTCCGACGACTTGCCGTTCACCGTGAACTCCCAGAAGTGGTTGCCTTCCGGCTCGATGCCGTACAACCCCGTTACGTACACGCCCAGGCTGCCGCCGAAGTCCTTCGTCGACAGGTTCGCGTCGCCCAGCGCCGCCTTGATCGCGTCCAGAGCTTTCGTCCCCGGCGCAACCTCGTACGGCTGTGGCGTCGCGTCGTGCTGCTTCGGCGCCCCGGTGAAGTCGATCGCGACTGTGCCGTGCAGCGTTGCCACGGCAGCCGCCGGGCCGCTCGCGACGATCGTGGCGCTGCTGCCACCGGACGGTGCGATGACCGCCGAGCCTATCGTCGCGACAGGCGACGGCGTCTCGCCCGAGGCGCTCGACTTGCTGCTCGAACAGGCCCCGGCCAGCAGCAACAACGGCAGCAGCAGCGTGATCAGATAACGGGAACTACGTGTTCGTGTGTGCACCAGACTCCTCCTTACCTCGAGACGGCCTGAGTACGTCTGAAGCATCCGAGTCGCCGGGCATTAAACGACCCCGGTCACGAGACCGGGGTCGCAGCGTCTACGGTATAAGCGTGACGACGGTCCCGGCCCCTGCCTCGGAGGCTTCGAGAGACGCTGCCACGGGCTGGCGGCCTGGCTCGCCTCGATCGGAATCGAGGCCTACAGTTGCGGGACAGCGCCGGACTTGGACCGGCTTCGCATTTAACCCTGCGCTTACGCACAGGACACCCGTGGCTATTCGGTTGTAGCGCCGGCCTCAGCCGGCGGGGTCAGTATACGCTACCTCGCGCCGACGACAGCGTTGGTTCTACGACGAACCTTCTCCGCTGCTCGCTCCGTCCCACGGCGTCAGCACCGCGATGATCAGCAGGACCGGCACCGGCAGGTAATAGACGCCGATCGAGAAGATTGCGATCCAGCAGAAGAAGAAGCACGCCAGCACCGCGAACCAGATGAAGATCCGCATCAGCTTGTTGCCGCCGAGCACACCGACCCACGAGATGAAGGCAAAGATTACCGGCACGGTGAGCCAGGCCATCACCCTGCCCGGGCTGTCGTCGTCCTGGAAGAAGCCCGTCGTCAGCAGCAGCACCAGCGTCACCACCAGCGCATAGGCGAAGCTGAGCCCCGCGAACAGGGCCCCGGCTCCGACATGTCCCGCGCCTGGACGCGCCGCCTCCTTGCCGTCTTGCCGACTCAGATCGCTGATCGTTGCCTACCTGCCTGTTTCGCTCTGTCGCAGCGCACGCGAGTGCACTGCGTGTGTCGTCTACCTAGGCGCCGGGCGTCTGGATCTTCTCGACGGGCTCCAGCACGTCGCTGCTGCCGGCCAGGTTGACGGCGATGTGCGTCATGCCGGTGTGGCTGGTGCCGCCGTGCCAGTGCTTCTCTTTCGTCGAGAACACGACCACGTCGCCCGGCTCCACCACGCGCTCGCCCTGCGTCTCGGAGGCAACGATGCCCTTGCCATCGACGATGATCAGCGCCTGCTCGAAGGTGTGCGTGTGCCACTTGGTGCGTGCGCCGGGGCTGAACTTGACCAGCAGCAGACGTGTCTGCTCCGTCATCGTGTCGTCCACCAGGCCGGCGGCGTTGACCTCGCCCGTGAACATCGCCTGGCCGGTGCGAGGCTGGAATTTGGCGTCACCCGTGTTGGCTACGTGCATCTAATCCTCCGTGCTCTGGTTCCTGGGCTCGAAATACACGGCGAGAATACACCGGTTCGCCTCGCACGCGGTACCAAACCACCGTCGCCGTCTGGCGTGTTGCGCCGAGCCTTCGACCAGCATTCAAGTTCACCGGGGTGCGTGAGAACTCTGAAGAGAAATCCTCTGCTCGGCGGTTGGGATGACTTCCCACGCTGTGATCCTGGCTTCGCCGCTGTACTACCTTTGCCATTTGACACAGACAACATTCCCATACAGACTCTGCCAACTACGAAATGGAGGAAGTTATTTTGAGGAAATTAGATTCTCTAAAAGTTCTAGGTGGCGCCGGCCGCTCCCGACTGTTGACCTTCACGATAGGCGCGATGCTTGGCGGTCTTCTGGTTGGCGGCTTGAGTCTGGCAAGCGCACATGGAGGCGACGTTAGTCAAATTCATTCATGCCTGAATCCTGCCGGCCAACCGCGGATCGTCGGCGCGAATGAGCTCTGTCGGCCGCAGGAGACTCCGCTCGACTGGAACGTCCAGGGCATTCAGGGTATCCAAGGCATCCAAGGCATCCAAGGCATTCAGGGGCCAAAAGGTGACACGGGCGCTCAGGGTCCCAAGGGAGATCAGGGATTAACTGGGGCTCCTGGCCCGAAAGGTGACACGGGCAGTCCTGGGCTTTCCGGGCTTGAGGACGTTGCCGCCCAATCTACGATTGCGCCACACAGTTCAGGTTTCACACAGGCGAACTGCCCTGCAGGAAAGAGCCCGATCAGCGGTGGCTACACTTGGGGATCACCAGGAAACCCCATATCGTCCATGTTTAGGACACCGACCGGATGGCAGGCGACCGCGTTCAATAACGAGGACTCTGGACGTCCCCTCATCGTGACCGTCCTGTGTGCAACCGTGGGATAAGAGAGGCTTCGGAGGATTCCTTCCTTCGAGATGTAGGCAGGCCGTCTCAGAAATGGGACGGCCTGTCTGTTTTCGTGAAACGGCTTCCTGTTCGCCTGCGGCTGGATTGAGTCGCGCTTCGCCCCGTGCTTTGGCCGCTTGCCGCCAAGCGTCGCTCTTTGTCCCTTGCTTGTTTGCTTTTGCGTTCGTTTAGAACGTTCGTGCTACAATGTCCTCGCTCCGACCCCGCCCGGAGACGAAGGACTGGCTTATGCGCGTCGCTTTCGTCTCCCTGCATCGCTTTGTCTGCGCCGTGGAAACCGCGCGCGATCCGCGCCTGGCCCGCCGGCCTCTGATCGTCGGCGACTCCGAGCAGCCCAGTCGGGTCCTCGATTGCTCCGCCGAGGCCGCCGCCCGCGGCGTACGTCCCGGCGCGACCATCCGTCAGGCCCTCAGTCACTGCCCCGATGCCGTCATCGTGCCGCCGGACCCCGTGCTCTACCTCGGGAAGTGGGAATCGATCCTCGATGCGCTGAGCAGCGTCGCTCCAGAGGTCGAGGACGAAGAAGCGGGGCGCGCCTACCTCAACGTCACCGGCCTCGAGACCCACTACCGCGACGACGCTGCGCTCGCGTCGCACATCGTCGAGGCCGTGCTCGGCGTCAGCGGCCTCGAGGCAAGCGTCGGCCTCGCGAACTGCAAGTTCTCCGCCCTCGCGGCCGCCGCCTGCTGCCCGCCTCGCGAGAGCCGCGTCGTTGCACCCGGTGACGAGGCCGCCTTCCTCGCCCCGCTCGAGGTCGAGCTGCTGCCCGTCGAGCCCGCGATCGTCTTCCGGCTGCGACTGCTCGGCCTCGACCTGATCGGCGACGTCGCCCGGCTGACGCTGCCGGAGCTGCAGTCGCAGTTCGGCTTCGCCGGCAAGCGCCTCTGGCAGTTGGCGCACGGCATCGACGAGACGCCGCTCAAGCCCCGCAAGGCCTCGGAGGTGCTGCAGGCCGGCGTCAGCCTCGAGGCCTCCGTCGCGGGCATCGACGTGATGATCGCGATCGCGCGGCAGCTGCTCTCGCGCCTGCGACTCTCGCTGCGGGGTCGCGCCGCCCGAGAGCTCACGCTGCAGGCCGAGCTCTCGTCCGGGCGCGGCTGGCAGCATCATCTCGTGTTCCGCGAGCCGGTCAGCGAGGACGAGCGCCTCTCGTTCCTGCTGCGGTCGGCGTTGACCAACTTCCCCCCGCCGCAAGCCATACGCAGCCTCTCATTGCGCCTCAGCAGCCTCACCGGCGAGACCGGCAAGCAGCTCGCCCTGGGCCAGCGAGGCCGCCAGCAACGACAGTTAGAAGAAGCGATTCGCCAGCTCAAGGCCCGCTACGGCTACTCGCCGGTGTATCGCTGCGTGGATGTGGAGCCATGGTCGGTAATCCCGGAAGAGCGACAGATACTCGTCGAATCCGACGCCTGAACTCGCGTCGCGACATCGAGGTCGAGGCGGACGAGTCCGGCCTGCCCCTGCGAGCACGTCTCGCCGCCGGCTGGCAGGACGTCGAGCTCACGCGCAGTCCCTGGCGCATCGATCAGCACTGGTGGCGCGCCGATCCCGTCAGCCGCGTCTACTACCGTATCGCGCCCGCAGACGGCCCCGCGCTCACCGTCTACCACGACCTCGTCAGCGGCGAATGGGCGCGTCAGGAGTACCGGTGAAGCCCTACCGCGCCTCGCTCTCGGACGGACATCTCGGCCGCTGGCCCTTGCCCGCCCCGGCGCGACAGCTCTCGGACCGCGAGGCCGCGCCTGAGCCGTCGCCAGGTCGCTACGTCGAGCTGCACTGCCACAGCGCCTTCTCCCTGCACGAAGGCCCATCCTTGCCCGTCGAGCTCGTCATGCGCGCCCGCGAGCTCGGTTACAGCGCCCTTGCCCTCACCGACCACGACAGCCTCGCCGGCGCCATGCAGTTCGCCCAGGCCGCGAGCGCCGAGGACCTGCAGGGCATCATCGGCGCCGAGGTGACGCTCGCAGCCGGTACAGAGGACAGAGTTCAGAGTGCAGAGCTAACGCACCGAGTTGCCGGAACTCAGAACTCTGCACTCTGCACTCTTTCTCACCTCACGCTGCTCTGCGAGACGCCGCGCGGCTACGCCAACCTCTCGCGCCTGCTCAGTCGCGCCAACCTCAGCTCGCCCCGGGGCGAGCCGCGCGTGCGCTTCGAGTGGCTCGCGGAGCACGCCGAGGGACTGATCGCGCTCTCGGGCTGTCGCAAGGGCGAGGTCGCGGCGCTGGTCGAACGCGGCGACATCCGTGAGGCGCGCGAGGCCGCCGCCCGCTACCGCGACGTCTTCGGCCGCGACGGCTACTTCATCGAGCTGCAGGACAACCTGGTCTACGAGGACGAGGAGCGCAACCAGGCCCTCGTCGCCATCGCGCGCGACCTCGGTCTCGGCGTCGTCGCGACCAACAACGTGCACTACGACGTTCGCGCCCACCATCGTCTGCACGACGTACTGGTCGCGGTGCAGCACCGCACCAACGTCGAGGAGGCGCGACCCTACCTGCGCGCCAACTCTGAGTTCTACCTCAAACCGCCCGCCGAGATGGAGCGCCTCTTCGCCGATCTGCCCGAGGCGATCGAGAACACGGCGCGCATCGCCGAGCGCTGTCGCAGCTTCGACCTGACCCGCGACCTCAGCTACGAGTTCCCCGACTACGACTCCGGCGACGGCCGCAGCGCCGACGAGTTCCTGCGCGACACCTGCTACCGCCTGGCCCGCGAGCACTACTGCAAGTTCCCGGCGCAGCAGATCCCCGCCAACGTCGTCGAGCGCATCGAGAAGGAGCTCGAGCTGATCCGCTCCAGCCGTCGCGCCGGCTTCTTCCTGCGCCTCTGGGACATCCTCCGCTACGCCCACGACAACCACCTGCCGGTGCGCGGCCGCGGCTCCTCTGTCGGCTCGCTGGTCTGCTTCCTGCTCGGCCTCTCCGGCATCGACCCGATCAAGTACGACCTTGCCGTCGAGCGCTTCCTCAGCGCCGACCGCCCCCTCTCCGACGTGCCCGACGTCGACCTCGACTTCGGCCGCGACGCCCGCGACCGCATGTTCCGCCACGTCTTCGAGACCTACACCACCGAGCACGCGGCCATGGTCTGCAACTTCATCGAGTACCGCTACGCCAGCGCCATCCGCGACGTCGGCAAGGCGCTGGGCCTGCCCGAGGGCGAGATCGACAGCATCGCCAAACGCATGCACAGCCGCTTCGCCGGCGGTCTCTACGACGAGATGCAGGCGATGCCGGACTTCGCCCACCGCCTGCAGTTCCCGATCTGGCGCGACTTCGTCAGCCTGGTCGAGCAGATACGCGGCCTGCCCCGGCACCTGAGCCAGCACTCCGGCGGCATCATCATCTCCACCAACCGCATGGACGAGCAGGTGCCGATCGAAGCCACCGCCATGGACGGCCGCTACATCTGCCAGTGGGACAAAGACTCCGTCGCCGACGCCGGCTTCATCAAGCTCGACTTCCTCGGCTACCCCAGCCTCGACCAGCTAGAGCGCGGCCTGCGCTACGTGCACGAGCGCTACGGCAAGTTCATCCGCCCCATCGACATCGACCTCGCCGACCCGGACGTCTACGCGATGATCCAGCGCGGCGACGTGCTCGGCGTCGTGCAGATCCAGAGCCGGGCCCAGATCCAGGTGCTGCTGCGCATCAAGGTCGCCTGCATCCACGACCTGATCATCCAGGTCGCGCTGATCCGGCCGGGACCGATTCAGGGCGGCGCCGTCCATCCCTACATCGCGCGCTGCCTCGGCCAGGAAGAGGTCACCTACGACCACCCCTCGCTGGAGCCGGCGCTGGACGAGACCAAGGGCGTCTTTGTCTTCCAGGAGCAGGTCATCCAGGCTGCGATGGCCATCGCCGGCTTCTCGAGCGCCAAGGCCGACCAGCTACGCCGCGCCATGAGCCGCAAGCGCTCCCTCGAGGCCATGGAGCGCTATCGCAGCGAGTTCATCGAAGGCGCCGCCGCGAACGGCATCAGCGCCGAGATCGCCACCACCGTGTTCGAGAAGATCCTCGCCTTCGCCTCCTTCGGCTTCCCCAAGTCGCACGCCGCCGCCATGGCCGTCACCGCCTACCAAGTCGCCTGGCTCAAGCGTTACTACCCGACCGAGTTCTACTGCGCCCTGCTCAACGAGCAGCCGATGGGCTTCTACAGCCCCGAGGTCATCGCCAACGACGCCCGGCGCCACGACATCGAGATCCGCGGCGTCGACGTCAACCGCAGCGGGGTCGAGTGCCTCATCGAGGACGACGCGCTGGGCGATTCGCGCGGCGCCGTGCGTCTCGGCTACCGCTACGTCAAAGGCCTGGCCGAGGCGTCCTGGAAGCGCCTCGAAGCCGAGCGCGCCAACGGCCCTTACGGCTCGCTGTGGGACTTCTGGCGCCGCACCCACCTCTCGCGCGAGGCAATCGAGAACCTGATCCGCGTCGGCGCCTTCGCCTGGACCGGCCTGCACGAGCGCGAGCTGCTCTGGCAGCTCGGCACCTTCTATCAGCCGCTCAACGCTCAGATGCCGCTCGCCATGCTGCCGGCGGAATCGACGCCGAGCCTCCGGGAGCCGAGCCACACCGACCGCATCGTCGCCGACTTCCTGCTCGTCGGCATCGCGGTGCGAGGCCGCTTGATGGACCTCGTGCGTCCCGGCCTGCACGAGGGCATCACGCCCAGCCACCGCCTCGACGACCTGAAGCAGGGCATGCGTGTCACCGTCGCCGGCCTGGTCGCGGTGCGCCAGTCGCCGGAGACGGCGAAGGGCTTCGTCTTCCACACGCTGGAGGACTACCACGGCCTGATCAACGTGATCACGAAGCCGGGCCTGATCCCGAAGTTCCGCGACCTGATCGAGCGCGCGCCGGCGCTGATCGTCCACGGCCACATCGAGCGCCAGGAACGCTCCGTCAACGTGATCGCCGAGCGCTTCGAGCGCCTGCCGATCATCTCGGACGCCGAGCGCCGCGTGCACAACTTCGGCTAAGGCCCGCTCTTACCAGAGGCTGTCTTCGACGTAGCCGAGGTGTCCTCACCTCGGCGTCATGCGCAAACTAAACATCTCACCCTAACGAAGATGATTCGCCCGAGAACCTGAGAACTCCGCCGAGAAGCCGCCCCTTAAAGGTGCACGTACACCGGCATCCCGACTTCGGCGAAGTCGAAGATCGCTTTCGACTCGCCGGTGCGGATACAGCCGTTGCTCACCTTGCCAGTCGACGGGTCGACCACGTTGCCCTGAGCGTCTTCGAGGAACGAGTGGAAGCCGTTCGCTTTATCCGGATCGAAGCCCACCCAGTTGTTGATGTAGGTGTTATAGGGCGGATCGAACTGTAGCCCCGGCGTCTTGATGTAGACGTGGAACAGCCCCGTCTGCGTCGACTCATAAGCGCCAGTGTTGATCTGCGCGCCCACCGCGACCGGACCGACCGTTTGCACTACCTGCGTGCCGTCCATCAGCCTGACCTGGTAGTTCGTCACGTCGACGTCGATCCAGCGCCCCGAGGTCGGGCGCGACGGGTCGACCGCGGTCGGTATGGGCGTCGGCGCACCCGGGTCGGCGGTCGGCGGGCTCGAAGGTTTGCCGCCGACGGGCGGGTCGTTCACCGAAATCGGGCCGGTCGCAGGTCCGGTGGCGGCTACGGCGCCGCTCTGCACGGCCGGCGGCGTCAGCGTCGCGACAGCAACGCCATCACCGGCGCTGACCGGCGATGGCGTATTCGAGCCGCCGCACGCTGATAGCGCCAGCGCGGAGGCAATCGAGAGAGTCAGCAGGAGCGCCACCCAGCGGGCGCGGCGGAGAGCTGAAAGCATGCCTAGCCAAGATAATTGACGCGCGGGCCTGGGGAAAGCCAAAGCATTGCAGCGCCATCACAGAACGCTATCGAATCGCGCCTGTAGCCCCCATCGACCTCAGCAGCGGCCGTTAGACATGCTGCGGGCCGTAGAAGAACAGCCAGCCGCCGATGCGCACTCCCGCGTAGTACAGCCTTGCAACACGGAGACACTGATCGAACTGCGAGTTGGAGCGCGACCACATGTCGTCGCAGGACGAGGTCATGTCGTGCATGAAAGCGCTGTCGCAGGCGGCGCGAGCAGCCTCGCCCTCGCCGTGGTGCGCGGTGTAGCAGGCGTCGTGGTTGGCGCAGGCCTGCGAGAAGTTGAACGACGGACCGGAGTCCGGTACCCAGATCACGCCCTGGATGCCGCAGTTGTGGGTGATCGTGTTCGCCACGACGTGATTGCTGCTCGGCCCTGCGAGACCGCTCGCCTGGGTCGTCGCGGCCGATCCAAGCGCCACAAAGCCGACGATTGCCACTGCCAGCGCCATAATCCAGATGCGCGTCGCCGTCATTTCTGCCTGCCTTTCGTCTCCTCGACGCGGGCAGATTCGCAGCCACACGCCGGCCTGTCAATCGGCGTAAGCCCTTACTATCGGGCGCAGCGACTCATCGCCACGTAGAATTAACCTCACGCGTCTACCTGGGGCAAAGCGGAACCCAGCGGTAGACAACGCGAAGAGTCTTGGCTTACAACCGAAGCGCGACCAAAACGGCGCCCGTTGTCTCCGGCGCCCCGATCGAGAAGAGGTTCAAATGGACGCAAAAGTCATCGACAGCCAGGCGCTCAGCTACGTGCTCGTAACGCCGGACGGCTTCGCGCCGGACGGCTCATGGCCGCTCGTCATCCTCATGCACGGCTTCGGCGCCAACATGTACGACCTCGCGGGCCTGGTCAGCGAAACCGACGGCGCCGGCTACATGTACGCCTTCCCCAACGCGCCCTACCCGCTGGGAGGCGGCCTCGCCGGCAACGGCTACAGCTGGATGCTCGGCCGCCCCGGTGTCGAAGCGCCTGCAGATCCCGGACCCGGCGTCGAGGAGCGACTCGAAGCCTTTACGGCTGAGGTCATGGCGACGACGGGCGCCCGCGCGGGCAACATCGTGCTCGGCGGCTTCTCGCAGGGTGCCGGGATGACGCTGACTCACGGCCTCCTGCGCCCCGAGACCTTCAAAGGCCTCGTCGTGCTCAGCGGCTTCTTCCGCACCGCCGAAGAGCTGCGTCCTAAGCTGCCGCCACAGCGCAACCAGCCCGTCTTCCTGGCCCACGGCCGCAAAGATCAGGTCATCGCCCTCGAGCAGGGCCACGAGACGAAGTCGTTCCTCGAGACCGCGGGCTACCCCGTCGAGTACCACGAGTACGACATGGCGCACAGTATCAACGGCCCCGAGCTCGCCGACCTCGTCGTCTGGCTCCACAAGACCCTGCCGGCGAAGACGACGGCATAGGCATAGGCATAGGCATAGGCATAGGCATAGGCATAGGCATGGAGGGTTCGGCTCTTCCGGCTTTATGTCTATGCCTATGCAGTATGTCTCTCCTAGATCGGCTCTCCCTCGTGGTCCAGGTGCACGATCGGCAGGCCCAGTTCGCGTAGCGGCGCCTCGATCGTCGCGCGATCGCCGACTACGACGATGCTCAGCGCGTCCGGGTCGACGTGCGCGCGTGACACGCGCTGCACGTCGTCCAGCGTCACCGCGCGCAGCCGCTCGACCTGGCTCGAGTAGTAATCGTCCGGCAGCCCGAAGTGCACCACGTCCAGCAGGCGCCGCAGGATGTTGCTCGGCGTCTCGAAGGTCGGCGGGAAGCCCCGGATCAACCCCATCTGCGCCTTTTCGAACTCGTCCGCCTTCAGCGGCCGGGCCCCGTGCAGGTCTCGATACTCTTTCAGCGTCTCGACCAGCGCTTCCTTGGTCACGGCCGTGTGTACCGACCCGCCGACCACGTGGCTCGACGCCGAGCGCCGCCAATCGAACCGAGAGCGATAGCCGTAGGTGTAGCCCTTGTCTTCGCGCAGGTTCATGTTCAGCCGCGCCGTGAACTGACCGCCGAACGCCATGTTCATCACGACCAGCGGCAGGAAGTCGGGATGGCTCCGCGGAACGCCGACCTGCCCCGCCGCGATTACCGACTGCGGCGCCCCGGGCTTGTCGACCAGGTAGATCGTGGTCGGCGAGCGCTTGGCGTCGGCGTCGAACACCGGCGACGCTTCGCTATTCGACACGCGCCCCCCGAACGCCGACTCGAGCTGCTTCGCCACGGCCCCAGCCTCGATGTCGCCCGCGACGATGAACGTCGGCTTCGGGCCGGCGAACACGCGCTCGTGCTGCCCCACCGTCAGCTCACGCACGAAGCCGTCGACCGAGCCCTCACGACCGCTGATCGGGTGGCCGTGCGGCGTGTCGCGCCCGAACAGCAGCCCCGACGTCACGCGCTCCGCGATCGCGTTGGCGTCGTCGCGCAGGCGGCGCAGGTCCGTGACTCGCTCGCGGCGTACGCGCTCGACCTCCTGCTCGGGGAACGTCGGGTTGAGCATCACGTCCGCGACCAGCTCCAGCGCCCGCGGCCAGTGCCGCACCAGCGCCTCGGTCGAGACGATCACGTTCTCGCGGTCAACGCCGACGTTCGGATGCGCCGCGATGAAGTCGGACTCCTCGGCGATCTCAGTGCTGCTGCGCGACTTCGTGCCCTCGGTCATCAGACGGCCTGTGAAAGAGCTCAGGCCCGGCATCGAGGCCGGGTCGAGCACAGCGCCTCCCGGCATGTAGATGCCCGCCGCCACGATCGGCACCTCGTGCTTTTCGACCACGAGCAGGTCCATGCCCGAGAACGACATGCGCTGAGGCACCGGCGGCGCGAAGGTGCGCGTACGGCCCGGCTTCGGCTCCACGGTGCGGTCGATCGTTACCGCCGACGCCGCGACCTGCGCCTTCGGGTTCACGACCAGGCGCACGCGCGCCTCGCCGAGGTACTTCTGCGCCACGCGCTGCACGTCGGCCGGCGTCACGACCTCGTAGCGGTTGAGGTCCGTGTTCAACCGTCCCGGGTCGCCCGTGAACACGTTGTAGTAGTTCAGCAGATCGGCGCGTCCGCCGAAGCCACCTACCGACTCGAGTTGGTGCACGTAGTGCGCCTCGAGAGCGTTGACGGCGCGCTGCACCTCTTCGGCGCTCGGCGGCTCGCCCTTCAGCCGGTCGATCTCCTCGAACAGCGACTCCTCGACGTCGTCGAGCTTTGCGCCGGGCGACAGGGTCGCGTCGACCCGAATCTCGCCGGCGATCTCCATCGCGGCGTAGTAGCCGCTGGCCGCACGCGCGTTCTGCTTCTCGTAGACCAGCGAGCGGTAGAAGCGCGAGCTGCGTCCTTCGCCGAGAGTCGCCATCAGCACGTCGAGCGCCGGCTCATCCGGGTCGAAGCGCGGCGGACCCATCCATGCGAAGTAGATGCGCGGCAGCTGCACGCTGTCCTCGAGCTCGATGCGCACCTCGCCGTCGAGCTGCGGCAGCCAGCGCTGCAGCCTCGCGACCGGTGGCGCCGGCGGCAGGTCGCCGAAGTAGCGCTCCGCCAGACGCACCGCCTCCTCCGGGTCGACGTCGCCGGCGATCGAGAGGCTGGCGTTGTTCGGGGCGTAGAAGCGCCGGAAGAACGCCTTCACGTCGTCCAGCGTCGCCGCGTCCAGGTGCTCCTGCGAGCCGATGGTCTGCCAGTTGTAGGGGTGGTTCGGCGGATACAGCGCCTTGCGAATCTCCTGCCCCGCTAGACCGTAAGGTCGATTCTCGTAGCTCTGGCGCCGCTCGTTCTTCACGACCTCGCGCTCCGTGTCGAAGCCCGTCTGGTCCAGCGCGTCGAGCAGGTAGCCCATGCGGTCGGACTCCAGCCACAACGCCAGCTCCAGGTACTCGGCCGGAACGTCTTCGTAGTAGTTGGTGCGGTCCGTCGTCGTCGAGCCGTTGATGCTGGCGCCGACCTCTTGCAGCGGCAGGAAGTACTCGCGGTTGTGGTGCTTGGAGCCCTTGAACATGATGTGCTCGAACAGGTGCGCGAACCCTGTGCGGTCCGGCTCCTCGTTCTGCGATCCGACGTGGTACCAGACGTTCACCGCTGCAACGGGGATCGTCTTGTCGACATGCACGATCACGTCGAGTCCGTTGCTCAGCGTGTGCTTCTCATACTCGATATTGATGGCCATCCATGGGCTCCGTTCTAGCTGAAGGGGGTGACGCCTCCATTATCCCATGCGTCCGCCTACAGCACGCGAATCGCGAAAACAACAACGTCGCCCCATCCGCCCGTATCTCGATCAATGGGCAACCTTAGCGAAGCAAGGGAAGTGTCATTCCGAGCGAAGCCGGGGAATCGCCGCTCGTAGCCCGGGTATCGGCGCCGATTGACTGTTGCCGGATTGTCGGCAGACAGCTGAGGTTGAGGGTTCACCTTGCCGAAGGTCATGACCGGGCCCGCGACTCCGCGCGCAAACGGGCAAGGCGTAGTGTGCGCACCAATGCTGCGGCGATTCCTCAGGTCTGCTCGGAATGACGATGCTGCCACCCATGAGCCCGGCAGCAACCACACCTCGGGAGTCTACGCGCCAGCACGATCAGAAAGTTGAGTTGTTGAGTGGTGAGCACTTCTTTCTTGATGCTCATTCGTGGCACACTAAAGTCCCGTAACACTCCCGTCACTACTCGGAGCCGTCTAGATTCATCGAGGGAGGAGAACAGACATGGCAGCCGAAGACGTACTCGTAACTACACAGTGGGTCGCCGACCACGGCAAGGACGCCGGCGTCAAGCTCGTAGAGGTCGACGTCGACACCAGCGCCTACGACGAGGGGCACATCGCCGGCGCGATCGGCTTCAACTGGAGCAGCCAGCTCCAGGACCAGACCCGTCGCGACATCATCAGCAAGGCCGAGCTCGAGAAGCTGCTCGGCACCGCCGGTGTCGGCAACGGCGACACGATCGTCCTCTACGGCGACAACAACAACTGGTTCGCCGCCTACGCCTTCTGGGTGCTCGAGATGTACGGCCACCAGAAGCTCAAGCTCATGGACGGCGGCCGCAAGAAGTGGCTCGAAGAGAACCGCCCGACCACCAAGGACGCGCCCAGCGTCACGCCGGCCACCTACAAGGCCGCCGAGCCCAACGTGGCCCTGCGAGCCAAGCAGGCTCAGGTCGCTTCCGCACTTGGCAAGGAAGCCATGGTTGACGTTCGCTCGCCCGCCGAGTTCAGCGGCGAGATCCTCGCTCCTCCCGGCCTGCAGGAGACCGCTCAGCGCGGCGGCCACATCCCCGGCGCCGCCAACGTGCCCTGGGGCCAGGCAGTCAAGGAAGACGGCACCTTCAAGTCGATCGACGACCTCAAGGCGCTGTACGGCGGCAAGGGCGTCAGCGGCGACAAGCCGGTCATCGCCTACTGCCGCATCGGCGAGCGCTCTTCGCACACCTGGTTCGTCCTCAAGCACCTGCTCGGCTACCAGAACGTTCGCAACTACGACGGCTCCTGGACCGAATGGGGCAGCATGATCGACGTCCCGGTCGAAAAGCCCTAGCCCGCATGACCAACGCATGGCAGCGCCGTTCACCTATCCTGTCCCCTCTCCCTTTGAGGGAGAGGGTTAGGGTGAGAGTGGGCGCTCCGGTGTCACTCACCGGGCTTCGTCATGGCTGACACCCAGGAATACGAGGCCGTCAACCGCATCGGCATACGGCGCGCCCTCATGTCCGGCGACGCTACGTCCCTGCAGCTGTACTTCGAGGTCGCCGTGCTCGAGCGCTATCGCGGCATCTCCGGCATGTCAATCGTCCGTACCGATACCGTGGGGCGCGTGCGAAAGCAAGGCAGCTGGTCGGTCGACTTCGGCATCTCGCCCGACGAGGACATGATCCACGTCCCGGCCGGCTCGCTGCTCAACCTCCCAGAGGCCGAGCGCGAGCACTGGGCGTCGCACGCCATGACGCTACCCGCCAGCCGCATGTTCCTCTCGATGCGCCTCGCACCCGGCTCCTGCTTCGACGACGGAGAGCTGCGCCAGTGGTAGCACTGCGCCTGCCGGCCGCGATGCACGACGAGATGGTGCAGCACGCTATCGAAGATCTACCGAACGAGTGCTGCGGCATCATCACGGGACGCGATGGCACCGCGACGCGCTTCTACCGCTGTCGCAACGCGGAGGCGAGCCCGTTTCGCTACAACATCGACCCGCGTGACATCCTCAAAGTCGAGCGGGAGATGGATGACCAGGGCTGGCAGGTGCTGGTCATCTATCACTCGCACGTCGCCAGCGACGCCTACCCCTCGCCCACCGACGTGCGCCTGTCGCAGTGGCCCGGCACCGACCCACCGAGCGACCTCTATCCCGGCGCCCACTACGTCCTCGTCTCGCTCAAAGACCGCGACAACCCCAGCGTCCGCGCCTACACCATCCACGCCGGCGTAGTCACCGAGGTCCCCCTGGAGCTCTCCTGACGACTCCCGACCATCCGACGAACCTGAATTCTGGTCTGTAAACGAGACTCAGCCCTCGAGTCTCGACGCACGCCCCGATGTCTCTTGCGACAGCACGATCAAAAAGGATTCAGGCGGCTTGCTGCTCCGCCTGCCCCACGACCGCTGTTTCCGGCCTCGACGCCTCTGGCGACGGCACCGGCGTCTGCTGCGCCTCTGCCGGCGCCAGACTCATCTCGTCGAGGCGCTTCAGCACCAGCGCGAACGCCTCCACGCACAGCGAATCGAAGTGCGTTCCTGCGCAGCGCCGCAGCTCCTCGAGCGCTTTGTCGTGGTTCACCGCGGGCTGATACGCCCGACCCGACGTCATTGCGTCGAACGCATCGGCGACCGAGACGATACGCGCGTGCATCGGTATGTCTTCGCCGCTCAGGCCATGCGGGTAACCGAGGCCGTCGACGCGCTCGTGGTGAAAGAAGATCGCCTCTGAAGCCGGCTGCAACGCCTTCACCTGCTGCGCAATCTCATAGCCACGCGCCGCGTGCTTCTTGATCGTCGCGAACTCCTCGTCGGTCAGCGGACCCGCCTTCTTCAAGATGCGGTCCGGCACGCCGATCTTGCCCACGTCGTGCATCTGCGCCCCGAGCGCCAGGCGACGCAGCTCCGTGCTCGAAAGGCCCAGTTCCTTGCCGATCATCACGGCGTAGCTCGCGACGCGCCGCACGTGGCCGTGGGTGTACAGGTCCTTCCACTCGATAGCGTCCACCAGCTCGGCGATCGGCTGCGAGTAGCCGTGGTTCAGCTGCGCTACGGCATCGCGCATCGCCAGGCCCTCGGCCAGCACGCGGATGTTGCCGGCGCGCACCACCTCGTACGCCCATGCGACGAACAGGATTACGAACGCCATCGCGTACATGCCGTGGTACAGCCACCAGCTGATCTGCCAGAAGTGGCCCCAGGTCATCGAGACCTGAACCTCCATCAAAAGTACGAGCACGCAGACCATCGCCCACTGTGACGCCAGTCGCGCAAACAGGAACGCCTGGAAGTAGCGATACGCCGCAAAGCCGAGCAGGCTCAGCGTCACGCTGGTCGACAGCAGCTGTACCCAGCGCTGGTTCGCCGGAATGAAGGACGTCCAGTTTTCCGCCGCGAACGACAGACCTATGTAAACGCCGATCGCCAGCGCCATTGCGGCGAAGATCGGCCCGCCGAAGCGCTTGATCGTCTCATCTATCTTTCTCAGGCAGCGTCGCGACGCTCAACGCGATGAACAGCGCTCCCGCCATGACGCTGAGCCAGCTACTCACCGAAAGCTCCGAGTACACCTCGCTATGGAAGTGGCCCGGCGTACCGAGTCCGTGCACCATGAACACGCCCGCGATGCTCATGAACGCGATGCCGAGGAACAGCAGTCGCGTCTCGCGCATCGTCTGGATCAGCCCAACGATTACGCCGCAGGCGATCAACGCTGCGAACGCCGTGCCCGAGACAACGTAAAAGTGGAACGAATACGTCCCGATCCGCGTGTCCCACTCGGGCTTGACGTACAGCAGGAACAGCAGAGCTGCCATCGGCGAGCCCAGCAGGGTGCACCAGAACAGCCACCAGCGTTTGCTCAGCAAGGGGCCAGTCGCCTCGCTACCGAAACCATCATGTCTAGTTTCGGCCGCGGCTCGTTTTCGATTAGGCCTGCTCGGCCTCCCGTGCTATCGGGCGTGGCCGCATTCCGTCGCCGTGCTCCTCGACGAACTCCCGCAAACGCTCGGCAAAGCGCACCAGCGTTGCCTGCACGCGGCCATTGATCGACTCCGGCGGGTAGCTGCCGTCGGGCTGTCTGGCGCCGGCCTCGACACCGGTCAGCAGCTCCAGCGCCTCATCGATCGTCGAAATCGAATACACGTGGAACTGGCCCTGGCGCACGGCCTCGACCACGTCCTCGCGCAGCATCAGGTGCTGCACGTTGCTCGCGGGCACGATGACGCCCTGCTCGCCCGTCAGCCCTCGCTCCTTGCACACGTCGAAGAAGCCCTCGATTTTGTAGTTCGCCCCGCCGATCGCCTGCACCTCGCCGCGCTGGTCCATCGAGCCCGTAATCGCCAGCGACTGCTTGATCGGCACGTCGGCCAGGCGCGAGAGCAGCGCGCACGACTCGGAGCAGGTAGCGCTATCGCCCTCGATCATGCCGTAGCTCTGCTCGAATGACAGGCTGGCGGCCAGAGTCAGCGGCGTCTCGGTGGCGTAGCGGTCGACCAGGAAGCCCTGCATGGTTAGCACCGCCTTCGAGTGGATCGGGCCGCTCAGCCTGGCCTCGCGCTGCAAGTCGACGACGCCCTCGCGTCCGACACCGATCGTTGCAGTGATACGCGACGGCTGCCCGAAGGTCGTGTCGCCCAGCTCGATGACCGAGAGGCCGTTGACCTGACCCACCGCGGCGCCGGACGTGTCGACCACGATGATCTTCTTCGAGATTGCCTCGTGCAGGTTCTCCTCGTACAGATTTACGCGCTCGTTGCGTGCCTGGATGCTGTGGCTCACGTGCTCGGCAGTCACTACCTTCGAGCCTGACTGGCCGGCCCAGTGCGACGCCTCACGCACCACGTCGGCGATATCGCCGAACATGATCGAGAGCTTGTTGTGGTCATCGGCCAGGCGCATGCCGTGCTCGATGACCTTCGCGACGGCGCCGCGGTCCAGCGGCAGCAGGTTCTCGCGCTGCGTCACGCCCGCGATCAGACCCGCGTACTCCTGCTCGTGCTTCGGCGTACGGTCGATGCGCATGTCGAAGTTCGCTTTGACTTTGAACAGCTCGCGAAAATCCGGGTCGAGGTTGTACAGCGTGCGATAGATCGTCTCGCGTGCAACCGCCACGATTTTGCCGGTCCACGGGATCGGCTCCGGCCGCACCGTCTTCGTCTCGATGTACCCCAGGCGATCGCCCAGCTCCTCGATCGTGATCTGTGCCGTACGAATCGTCCGCTTCAGCTCGTTCCACGAGAGCGGGTAGAGCAGCAGGTCGTCGAAGTCGAACACCAGGTAGCCGCCGTTGGCACGGTGCAACGTCCCGGGCTTGATCATCGTGAAATCGGTCGTCACGGCGCCGAACACTGCTTCCTTTTCGATGCGTCCGAACAGGTGCTGCGGCGTCGGGTTCGACTCGAACACCACCCGAGCACACTCGTCGGCGGCGCAGTCGATCAGCAGGTTGACCTGGTACTTGCGGAACGGCGCTTCCCGATCGCGCTGTCCCAGTGGCACCGCCGCCGGACCGACATCCTGGGGCCCCGGCAGGAACACCGTGATGTTGTCGATCATGTCGCGGCGTACTTCCAGCATGTACTGCACGACCTCCGGGAACGGCTCGTAGTCTTCGAGGAAACGATCGACCAGCGTGTCGACCACATTGGTCGCAACCGTGTGCTGCAACTCGGACAGGCGCGCACCGGCCTCCATCTCCTCGCTCATTCCCTGCTTGGCGACGCCCTTGAGTTGCTCCATCAGCTCGTCTCGGCGCGTCAGCAGCGCCGATCGCTGCTCCTGCGGCATCGAAGAGAAAGCCTCATCGTCCATCGGCTTGTCGTTGACCATCGGCACCAGGAAGAAGCCCTGCGGGTTGCCCTGCAGCAGGAAGCCTGCCTTCCGCGCCTGGTCGGCCAGTCCCGCGAACATCTCCTCTCGCTGCCGCTGCACCGAGGTGATGATCTGGTCGCGACGGTTCACGTAGTCGTCGGATGAGAACGTGCGCGGGATCACCTCGCGCGCCTCGCTGATCATTGAGCCCATCGCTTTGGCGAAGGCGCTGCCCTTGCCCGGCGGCAGTCGCAGCGCCCGCGGCCGGTACGGGTCGGCGAAGTTGTTTACGTACAGCCACTCGTCGGACGGCGGCCGCGTGCCCGAGATTGCCTCGAGGTAGTCGCGAATCGCAGTCGTGCGCCCGGTACCCGGCTCGCCCGAGACGATGATGTTGAAGCCCTGACTCTCCATCGACAGCCCGAACTTCAGCGCCTCGACCGCACGTTCCTGCCCGATCAGCCCGACGTAAGGCTGAAGCTCAGCCGTCGTCTCGAACGTAAACGACGAAGGGTCGCAGGCGGGCCGCAGCTCGGAAACCGGCACTTCAGGCACGAAAACCTCTCAGACTTTGCGCTCCCCAACAACCGGGAGACGAAGCCACTGCTCCGTCAGCGGCAACCGGAGCCGCAAGAAGCCTCCGGAAGCGTACCGCTCGTTAGTTTATCGCCCTCGACAGCGCTTCGATAAAGTTGTCCGGCTCATTCAGGCTGACCATCAGCCTGTCGCGGCCCAGCTTGAAGAACGGCAGGATGCCGCTGACCCGCTGGCGCTGCTTGAAGCGAATCTCGACGACGCCGCTGTAGCTGCCGACGATGCCTACCAGCCCCACGAGGTTAGAACGCCAGCCGAGGCCGTAGTACCACGGCCAACGCCCCATCGCGACGGACTCGATGCCAGACAACGGGAACGTTTCGTTGAACCACCAGCCGAAGCGCACCCTCAGCGCATCGTCCTCGATCGCGGCGAAGCTGTTCGAGTCTCGCGCCGCGCCAACCAGTAACAGCAGCGGCTGCAGCCAACCGTAGCGCCGAATCGTGTAGCGCCGCGACCCGGCCCCGATCTCTTGCACGCCGCCGCGCCTTAGAGTTCCTGCAGCGTACCCAGCGTCTCGGCGATTACCTTCAGCTCCGGCAGCTTCGGCAGCAGCAGGCTCGCGACGCCGCGCGTCTCCCACGGGTTCAATCGACCCGGGTGCCCGTAGTCCGTCTGCTCGAACGCTGCTTCGCCGCGCGGCGTTTGAATCGTCACGCGTCGCCACAGCATCGTGTCCGGCGTACCGTGCAGCGCGTGATACGGCGGGTAGACTCGCTGCTCACAGCGAGCATTCACGAACGTCGCGGTAAGTGCGGGGCTTTCACTCATCTTGGTCCTCCGGCTCGGTAGAAAACGGTGTAACTATGACGCGAGTGTAGAGCAGGCACGATCAAGACGAAACGCCCGGTGGCAAACAAAAGCCGCCGGACCTATCCGGCGGCTCGATGTCTCCGATTGCGCGGCGTTGTCAGTGCCGCATTCCGAATCCAGACTTACCCTGCTCCTCCATGTAGAGCATGTAGCCGCCGTAAGCGATGGCCGCCGTCGCAATGATCGCGATGAAGAAGCCGATCGCGAAGCCGCCGTAGGGAGCCGCCTCGATACGCCACGCCTTGAGCAGCATCAGCACCACGACCAGCGCAGCGCCGCCACCCCACACCTGGCCCCAGGTCAGCCCTTGAGGCAGCGCCGGCATCTGCATGTTGCCCAGCTTCGTACCGATAACGATGCCCTGCCAGCACCAGCGCCACCAGGATCGCGAGGATCGACCAGATGTCGCCGGGTGCACCCCAGCCGCTCCTGCTCACGCTACCGCCGAACTGAATCGTATTGCCGTCGATCTTCACGCTCGATGAGCTGAAGTGCCACCAGCTAAAGAAAGAAGCGACGAACATCAGGATGCCACCACCGGCTATCGCCTTCTCCGGCGTGCTGAGCGTGTTGACCTTGTCCATCTGTCCCTCCCCGGGATGATCCAACGCCGATTTCGCCAACACAAATAGCACGTCGCTCCGACGATTACAACGACTTTCGTGGCCTAATTAGTAATCGGTCATGGCTATTTCGCCATATAAGCTCGAGCCGCGCTCTTTACGGGTTGCGCTCGCGAAAGTAGTTCATGAAATCGAGGCTGCCCGGCGAGCGCCCGATCAGCGTCAGAGCCTCCGCCGCCTCGCTGCGATGCTGCGTCCCGTGGTTCGAAACCTGGGTCAGCAGCACCCACAACGGCAGGTGCAATTCGCCACCGTCCCGCCTGCGCGTCACGACGTCGGCCTCAAGCTCTGCATCTGTCGTCGAGGCGAGGAACTGACGCATACGCGCCTCCTCTTTCTCCCACGTCGACTTCAGGTCGGCCAGCGCCGGCAGGCTCTCCTCGTTGAGGAACGGTCCCGGCTCCTCGCCCAGGAAGCGCGTCAGCCAGATCTGCTCTGCGCCCAGCGTATGCGTCAGGATCGAGCGCAGACCGTTGTACGTGAAGCCGTTCGGCCTCGAGTACTCCTCGTCCGTCATGCCGTCCATCGCCGCGTACAGTCGGTCGCGAGCCCAGTAGCCGTAGTCGAAGATCGTGCGGTAGTAGTCTGCGTTCAACGCCGTCCCTTTCGTATCTGGAAGCCCGTCTCTCCGGATGATACCGCCTCGGCCCTCAGGGGCCGATTCATAGGCAAAGCCATAAGGCATGGAGCTCAGTTTGTCGGCAAGTGCCGGGCTCTATGGCTATGCCTATGCCTATGTTCACGCGCCGCCAGAGCCTGCATCCTGCACTCTGACTACAATGTCCCCATGCCTCGCGCCCGACGCCCCGAATCGCCTCAGGCCGGCTTCTTCGACTCCGGCGCCCCCAGCGTCGGCCTCGATGACGACATCCCCGGCGCGCCGCTCGCCGCCCGTATGCGACCCCGTAGCCTCGACGATTACGTCGGGCAGGAGCACATCGTTGGCGCCGGCAAGCTGCTGCGCCGCCTGCTCGAAGCCGGTCAACTGCCCTCGATCATCCTCTGGGGACCGCCCGGCTCCGGCAAGACCACCCTCGCGCGTATCGTCGCCTCGCAGGCCAACGCCACCTTTGTCTCCATCTCGGCCGTCTCCGCCGGCGTCGCCGACCTGCGTCGCGTCGTCGCCGAAGCCCGCGAGCGCCACAAGCTGGCCGCCACCGCCGTGGCGCAGTCAGAACCCGTACGTGGTGAGCCTGTCGAGCCACGCGAAACTTCACCAATACCCGGAGCGGTCAATGGCCCTGCTCGACCTGAGGCTCTCGAAGGGCGAGTGCGGCCAGACTCGCAGACCGACGCCCCAACCGAGACCGCCCCGATGCCCCGGGGTGCCGCGGTCGCTCCTCGCACAATCCTCTTCATCGACGAGATCCACCGCTTCAACAAAGCCCAGCAGGATGCCGTCCTGCCCTACGTCGAAGACGGCACGATCACCCTGATCGGCGCCACCACTGAAAACCCCAGCTTCGAGGTCATCGGCCCGCTGCTCTCCCGTAGCCGCGTCTTCGCCCTCAAAGCGCTCGACGAGGCCGCCCTCGAGACGCTGATCCGCCGCGCCCTCGCCGATCCCGAACGCGGCCTCGGCAGGCTCAACGTCGAGATGGACGACGACGCCATCGAGGCGCTCGCGGCGTCGGTTGGCGGCGATGCCCGTATCGCCCTCAACGCCCTCGAAGCCGCCGTCATGTCGGTCGCGCCGGTCGGCGTCCTCGAGGGCAAGCGTCACGTCACGCGCGCCGACGTCGAAGAGGCGCTGCAGCACCGCACCTACCTCTACGACCGTCAGGGCGACGCCCACTACGACACGATCAGCGCCTTCATCAAGAGCCTGCGCGGCTCCGACCCCGACGCCGCGCTCTACTGGCTCGCACGCATGATCGAGGCCGGCGAAGACCCGCTGTTCATCGTGCGCCGCATGGTCATCCTCGCCTCCGAGGACATCGGCCTCGCCGACCCCCAGGCCATGGTCGTCGCCAGCGCCTGCCAGCAGGCCGTGCACTTCATCGGCATGCCCGAAGGCTTCTACCCCCTGGCCGAGACCGCCCTCTACCTCGCCCTCGCACCCAAGAGCAACAGCGTCGGACAGAGCTACACCCGCGCCCTCGCCGACGTCGAGCGCACCCGCAACGACCCCGTCCCGTTGCACCTGCGCAACGCCGTCACCGGCCTCATGCGCGGCATGGGCTACGGCAGCGGCTACCAGTACGCCCACGACTACGAAGGCGGCGTCGCGCCGGACCAGACCTACCTGCCGGACCGGCTCAAAGGCCGCAAATACTACGTGCCACGCCCCCTCGGCAAAGAACCCGACCTCGCCCGGAGACTCAAGTCGCAGCGAGAGAGGCGTAAGACTAGCGGCGGCCGCCGTTTACGCGGCATACCGCGCGCGAGCGAGCCTTCGTGCCTTCGAGAAGGCGGGCTACTTTGTTTCGCGCATCTCAGGAAGCCATTCGTGCCAAAGCACCTGGAGCGCCCAACCGTGATTATCCCGCGCCATGATCCAATGAAGACAGGCCTCCTCTTAGACCAGGTGAAAGCGTCAGGCCTTACAATCGAAGAGTTTGAGGAGCTACTCTGAGAGATGACCGCAAAACAACGCATTTACACGGTGATCGTTCACAAGGCCGAAGAAGGAGGCTACTGGACCTCCGTGCCCGCTCTACCCGGGGCTGGGTCTCAGGGTGAATCGGTCGACGAAGCTCTGACTATGACGCGAGAGTCCATCGAGTTGATGATCGAGGCCCTGACCGAGGACGGTAAGCCGGTCCCGGAAGACACAGACGCTATCGAAACGATCCGAAGCGTCGCGGTGCCGGCTTAGGCTTTGGCCTCTCGGTCCGACACAACGCCCATCTGCTTATCCGCACCTCCATCCGCTGACGACTCCAGTCGAGCCCCGCCCTCTGACCTCGATTCTTCGCGAAGTCAATCAAACAATCAGCATTTAACAAACAGAAACGCAGTTTCGTATATCCTTGTGGCGTACGCTCGTTGGAGGAGATGCCGCCATGCCAGATCTAGGTCCTGCCGAACTACTCATCGTTCTTGCCATCGTCGTACTCGTCTTTGGCGGCTCCCGCCTTGCCGAAGTCGGCGGTTCGCTGGGCAAGGGCATCAAAGACTTCCGTAAGGCAATGACCGACGAAGACGAAGTCTCACCCGCAACCACAGCTGAGACCACGACTACCGCCGCTACAGCCAAGGCGGCGCCGGCTGGTCTGCCGGCCGGTGGTTCCTTCTGCAGCAAGTGCGGCACGCCCAACGCTGCCGGCGCCCGCTTCTGCGCCGAGTGTGGCACGACCCTCGCGGTGACCTCAGCCGCCGAGCCCGTCGCGGCTGCAAAGTCTGCAGACGCTTCGACACCGGAGACGTAGTCGCCTGAAGTGACGTCGCGGCTATAATCAAGGCCGTGAACTCCGTCAAACCCTTCGCCGGTAAGATCGCTCTCGTCACTGGAGGCTCTCGTGGCATCGGTCGCGCCTGTGCCCAGCGCCTCGGGAGCCTCGGTGCCGAAGTCGTTATCAACTACGTCCGCCGTGAAGCAGACGCCGAACGCGCCATCGCCGAGCTCACCGAGCTCGGCATCCGCGCCTGCGCTATCAAGGCCAACCTGGGCGACCTCGAAGAGATTCACGCCCTGTTCGTCGAGGTCAAGGAGCGCTACGGCGGCCTCGACTTCCTGGTCAACAGCGCCGCGCGCGGCCTCGAACGCCCTCGCAGCGCCATCGCGTCTCTGCCGAATCACCTGCGCCAGACCTTCGAGACCAATGTGCTCGGCCCCTGGTTCGCCGCCAAGGAAGCGATGCCGCTCATGGAGGCGCGCGGCGGCGGCGCCATCGTCAACCTGACGAGCCTGGGCGCCCAGCGCTACACGCCGAACTACGCGGCCGTCGGCGTTACCAAGGGCGCCCTCGATACGCTGACCATGTACCTCGCCGTCGAGCTGGCCCCGAAGGGCATTCGCGTCAACGGCGTCTGCCCAAGTTGGGTGCAGGAGACCAGCGGCGTCGCGGCCATGCCGGAGGAGTTCGGCGAGAGCCTGCGCAAGAGCATCCCAGCCGGACGTCACGTCACGCCCGAAGATGTCGCCAACCTCGTCTCTTACCTCTGCAGCCCTGAAGCCGAGATGATCATCGGCCAGACGATCATCCTCGACGGCGGCATCAGCCTCATCGGCGTCCTCGACCACTAACTAACCCGGCATCTGATTCAGAGGGGCGGAGCCATGTCTTCGATCACGCTCCCGAAGCCGCGGCGACGTTGGCACGCAGCCATCTACGCTCGGTTCATCGAGCCGCAGGACCGCAAGAAGCTGGCGCCGATGCGACGTACGGTCGTGGGCGGTGCCGCGGGCCGCGTGCTCGAGATCGGTGCCGGCACCGGCGCCAACCTGCGCTACTACGACTGGTCGAAGGTCGAATCGCTGGAGATTACGGAGCCAGACCCCTTCATGCTCGATCACCTGCAGCGCAAGCTCGAGGAGTTGCCTCCAGAAGTACGCGCTCGCGTCCACACACGGGAAGTCCCGGCCGAGCAACTGCCGTTCGACGATGCCTCGTTCGACGTCGCCGTCGTCACGCTCGTGCTCTGCACCGTCTACGACCCCGCGCGCTCGATAGCCGAGCTGCGCCGCGTTCTCAAGCCCGGCGGCGAACTGCGCCTCATCGAGCACGTCAGAGCGCGGGGATTCTGGGCGACGCTGCAGCGCTGGGTGCAACCGGTCTACGGCTGGATGGCGGGAGATTGCCGGCTCGACCGCAACACGGAGCAGTCGTTACGCGACGCCGGCTTCGAGGTGGAGATTACGGAGCGTCTGAGCCTGGGCGGCCCGCTGTGGCCGGCGTTTGTGGCGCTGGCGACTCGGCCGAACTAAGGCCGGGGTGCTGCCCCTCGCCTTCGCGGCGGTCAGCGGTCACCTGGAACACGACCAGGTCGCGTGAAGACTGCGTCGTCGTAATCCGAATCTGGTCGCCCGACTGCAAGACCACCCGTCCACGCGGGATCATCGGTTTGCCGCGCCGGATTAGTGACGTGACGATGGCGTCCTGCGGCAGGTTCAGCTCCATCAGCGTGTGTCCCGCAAGCCAGTCCTCCGGCTGA
Organism: uncultured Chloroflexia bacterium; assembly: GCA_963732945.1. Lineage (GTDB taxonomy): Bacteria > Chloroflexota > Dehalococcoidia > DSTF01 > WHTK01 > WHTK01. The sequence continues at coordinate 10,554 of CAVTBL010000003.1, read as the reverse complement.
ACCGTGACATCGATCGTCGTCAGGTCGTCGCCCTCCATGCCTGAGCGAGCCAGCACGCGCCGAGAAATCGTGGCGTCACGGTCGCGGGCACGCAGGAACGCTCCGACGACATCGGAACGTCTCAACATACCGACCGGGATCAGCCTGCCGGGCCGTCCTTCGACGACCGCGATCTGCCGTACTGTCTCGGCTCCCGGCTCAGCCAGCGCCTCTGCCAGCGACTGGGTGGGGCGGGCCACAATCACGGGCCTGGTCGTGGCCGCGAGCACGGGCTGCTTGAGATCGCCGTCCATCGAGCGGTTGAGGTCGCCGAGGGTGGAGATACCTATCAAGAACCCATCCTCGTCCAGCACGAGCGCGGCATGTCCGCCGATCGCGACCAGCCGGTCGACGACCTGACGCGCCGGCGTGCTTGCCTCGAACGCTTCGAACTCGTGGGTCATGGCCTCGCTTACAGGTAACGAGCGGAAAGGGTCGAAGTCTGCAGAGCTGCCGGGCCGCTGCTGATCGTTAAGCGCCGCCATCTGGGTATCGAGCGCCGCGGCCACGTCGCGCATCGTCAGCATGCCGATCAGCTGGGTCGGATTCTCCCGGTTGACCACCGGCAGGCGTGAGATGCTGTGCTGCGTCATGCGGCGCAGAGCCGTGTGGATGCTGTCCGCCGGATGGGCGACGAACAGTTCTGTGGTCATCGCTTCCCCAACCGTCTGTGCGCCGGACCGTCCCGCCTTTAGCGAGTCCGTCGCGGTGAACACGCCCACTAGCTCACCCTTCTCGATCACGGGAAGCCCGCGGGCGCCCTGCTGCAGCATGCGCTGGTCCGCCTCGGTGATCGCGTCGGCGGGCGAGACACTCGAAACGTTGCTACGCATCGCGTCCGCAACCGAAACCGTCTGAATCAGCGGAACGACGTACTCGGCTCGGTGCGCGGGCGAATCGGCACGGGTCATGACCTGCGCCGCGTAGATACGGACGTTCTGAGTAACCAGATAGGCGACCGTAACCGCGAGCATCGCCGGGATGATCATCGAGAACTCGTTGGTCATCTCGGCGACCATCAGGATGACGGCGATCGGAGCCTTGGCGATGCCGCCGAACAGCGCCGCCATGCCAACGATGACAAATGGCGCCGGCGTAGCGGGCAGCCCCGGCGCCACGTTGTGCATCAGTCCCCACATCGCGGCGCCGACCATTCCGCCGATGAACAAGCCCGGCGCGAAGATACCGCCGGCGCCGCCCGAACCGACGGTAAAAGCCGTGGTTCCAATCTTGACGAACATCAGCGCCACGATCGTCTTGAGTGCCAGCGCCTGCGTGTCGCCCGATATCGCGAACTGCAGCCAGCCGTAGCCGGTAGACATGACTTCGGGGAAGAAATACGCGACGCAGCCGACGATGAGACCGCCGATGGCGGGGCGGAAGTACCGCGGCACTTTGACGCGCTGGTGGAAGAACTCCTCCACACCGAAGAAGACGCGCACGTTCAAGATGCCGACCAGGCCGCAAGCCAGGCCCAGCAGCCCGAACCAGATCAGCTGCTCCGGTTGGCTGAAGCGAAGGCCGTTACCCGAGCCGAAAATCGGCTCCCAGCCTGAGTAGGCCCCGAAGATCGTGTAGCCCAGCACGGAGGCGATGAAGCCCGGCACGAGAGCCTCGATCTCGAAGTCGCGGATGTAGATCAGCTCGGCGCCGAGGATGGCGCCACCGAGCGGCGCCTTGAATATGGCACCGATACCTGCGCCGAGGCCGACAGCGAGAGCGGTGCGGCGGTCCTGGGGCGAGAGGTGGAACACGTCGCTGACCCAGGATCCGAAGCCTGCGACCATCTGCGCGGCGGGGCCCTCGGGACCGGTACTACTACCGGAGCCAATCAACAGCGCAGCGCCAATCACTTTCACGAAGGGCAGGCGTGCCCGAATGCGACCGCCCTGCTGGTGGAAGGCGCTAATCGCCGGGCCGTCACCGGCCGCCTCCGGGGCGAAATAGTAGACGAAGCTGCCGCTGATCAGACCGCCCAGCGCCACGATTAGCGGCAGAGCCCAGCGACGCGCTATCGGATGGACAATTGCGTCGCCCTCACCGGCTGGAAGCGGTGGATTGGCGCCCGCTATCTCCTTGAGAAACAGCCAGGTGGAGCCTTCGATCAGCAGCGAAAACATGATGGCGCCGACGCCAGCAGCGACGCCGATTAGCGCACCAAGGAAGACCCACTTACGCAGGTAGTCACTAAAGATATGCCTGTGCAGCAGATCGATAAACGCCTGCTGCTCACCGGCTTCGGTTGTCATAAACGCTTTCTTGCACTCAACGGGGTCACCTATAGATTAGAACGAATACTGCTTCTCGTTCTACGAAGTCTCGATTCCTGAACTTTATCTCGCCTGTGTAATGCCTTCCAACCTCGCACCGTTTCTGTGTGCGAGGTAAGCAAGGATGCTATCGATCCTCGAAGCCATATCACGTGTCTTTTATCGGTTGTTCGCCGGCGTATGTCTCGGACTGAGCAGCCTCAACAGCGCCGAAGCCGGCGTAGCGACCGCGTCTCTGGTCATGCTGACCGTCGCCGGCACCACGACCGCGGTCGCCACTGTGACCGTTGCCTCCGACGACTTCAGCTTCGACGACCTCGATGCCCTGGTACACCAGAGCGTCGACCGCATCGGCGCCTCGCTCGAGATACGCGGCTCGATCATCGCGCACTCCTCCGCCGATGGACGCACCGTCGAATCGATTCAGATGACGCTCGGTACCTTCGGCCAGGGCACGCCCGTCCTGCTGGACGCTACGGCGCCTGCCGACCAGCGTCTCGAGATCGACTACTCGGATGCCACCAGCTACGTCGCCGACGTGCCTTACACCGTGAAGTTTCTCGGCGGCAACGGCGATACGTCTTTGGATCCGGGTGAACTCGCGGTCGTGACGATAGACGTCTCGGCGCTACCGGCCACAGACGGCACGACGCCCCTGACTGGTGGTCAGCGCTGGACGCTGCAGCTAATCGCACCGATCGGCGGCACCGTCGAAATCAGCCGCACCCTGCCGCCGATTTTGCAGCCAGTCATGAGCCTGCACTGACCAACCACTCCTAGCGAGTAACGGCGCCCTCCGAAGCAGAAGAGACGAGCTTGGCGTACTTGGCGAACACACCCGTGGCGTAGCGAGTCGCGGGCGCGCTCCAGCCGGCGAGCCGGCTCTTCATCTCGTCGTCACTGATCTCGACGTCGAGGCGTCGGTTCTCCACGTCGAAGACGATCGTGTCGCCCTCACGCACCGCCGCAATCGGCCCGCCGACCGCGGCCTCAGGCGCGACGTGGCCCGCCATGAGGCCGTGCGTGGCGCCGGAGAAGCGTCCGTCCGTCAGCAGCGCCACGCTGTCGCCAAGGCCTTCGCCGACCAGCGCCGCCGTGACGCCGAGCATCTCGCGCATGCCGGGACCACCCTTGGGACCCTCGTAGCGAATCACGACTACGTCGCCGTCATTTATCTTGCGTGACGAAACCGCGGCGAAGGCGTCCTCCTCGCGGTCGAAGACGCGCGCCGGGCCGCGGTGCAGCATGCGCTCGTGGCCGGCGACTTTGAGCACGCAGCCTTCGGGCGCCAGGTTACCCTTGAGGATCACGAGGCCGCCTGTCGCCTTCAACGGCTTGTCGATGCTGACGACAACCTGCTGCCCGGGAGTTTCGTCTGCCGTCTTCACTTCTTCGCCGATCGTGCGGCCGCTTACCGTCATCGCCCCGGGGTTGAGGATGCCGGCGTCGAGCAGCCGGTTCGCGACCAGACGCACACCGCCCGCCGCGTAGAGGTCGTTGGCCACGAAGCGGCCGCCCGGCTTGAGGTCGGCGATGATCGGCGTCGTGCGGCTGATGCGGTCGAAGTCGTCGATGTTGAGCTCGACGCCCGCCTCGCGCGCAATCGCCAGCAGGTGCAGCACCGCGTTGGTCGAGCCGCCGGTCGCCAGCACCGAGGCGATCGCGTTCTCGAGCGCCGGCTTCGTGATTATGTCGCGCGGTCGCAGGTTGCTGCGCAGCAGGTCGACCGCCACGCGTCCGACCTCGTAAGCGACGTCGTCCTTCTTCGGGTCCATTGCCGGCACCGAGGCGCTATCGACCAGCGAGATGCCCATCATCTCGGCCGCCATCGCCATCGTGTTGGCCGTGTACTGACCACCGCAGGCGCCGGCGCCGGGGCAGGCGACCGCCTCGAGAGCGCGAAGACGCTCGTCCGACATCTTGCCCGCCGCGTGCGCACCGACCGCCTCGAACACGTCGAGCACGGTAACGTCGTGCCCTTCGAACACGCCGGGAGCAATCGAGCCGCCATAAAGGTAAAGCGAGGGCAGGTTGAGCCGCGCCAGAGCCATGATCAGGCCCGGCTCCGTCTTGTCGCAGGCGCCGACTGCCACGATTCCGTCCAGCAGATGGCCGCGCGCCACCAGCTCGACCGAGTCGGCGATGACCTCACGGCTGATCAGGGACGCCTTCATGCCTTCGGTGCCCATGCTGATGCCGTCAGACACCGCGATCGTGTTGAACTCGAGCGGCGTACCGCCGGCGGCGCGAATACCGTCCTTGACGCGCGCCGAGAGCCGGCGCAGGTGGAAGTTACACGGCCCGATCTCGATCCACGTGTTCGCGACGCCGATCAGAGGCTTCGCGAGGTCATCGTCGGTGAGACCAGTGGCGCGCAGCATGGCGCGTGCGGGCGCACGGTCCGGTCCGTCGAGCAGAGTATGGCTGGGTCCGCGAAGGTCGTTATCGTTGGTCATGGCAGGCTCCTAAGGCTGATTGGGTCGAGTAGACGGATCGTACGAGGCGAGTGCGCCATCGGGCAATCGGCACGCCCCCGAATCTACTACTATCCTGTCGGGAAGTACTGGCTGCCATGAAGTACTGGATAAACGTGGTGTCGCGCGAGCACGTCCTGCTCGGTGTCGCGGGAGGCTTCACGCAGGCGCAGCACGGCGCACCGCACGGCATGCGACGCCTGGATCGAGGCGACTTCGTCGTCTTCTACTCGCCGCGCGTCGCCATGGAAGGCGAACCGTTGCGCTGCTTCACCGCCGCCGGTCGCGTCGCCGACGACGAGCCGTATCAGGTCGAGATGACGCCCAGCTTCTTCCCCTGGCGCCGCAAGCTCGACTTCGTCCCTTGCCACGAGGCGCCGATCGAGCCGCTTCTCGAAGCGCTCAGCTTCATCCCGGACAAGAAGCGCTGGGGCTTCCCGTTCAGGCGAGGGTTGTTTGAGATTCCCGAGGCGGACTTTCGCCTCATCGCCGAGAGCATGGGCTTTCAGGCGGAGGATGCATCCTCCGCCTGAAGTTGGGTTCCCTCAAACAGTCCTGTTAGATGTGGTTCTGATACGACCCCTGAGTACGCACGTCGTCGACCTGCGAATCGATGTCGTGCTGCCTCGAAGCGGCCTCAGGGCTCGTATCGATGAACGATGCCAGCGTGCCCAGGATGCCGCCGACGATGAGAATCGCCCCGAGTGGCCCAAAAGCGAATACCGCCAGCACCACACCGAGAACGATCGAAGCCAGACTTAGATTCCTTACCATGATGACCTCCCAACCGGCGAACTTCGCCGTGGTAGCTCATGAGCGGCCTCATGGTTTCACGCGGGCTGCATCGGTCGCCTCTATGTCTATGGCGACGGCCGTCAAGAAAACGTGACGTTTAGTTTCGTAACGCTTGTGTCAATGATTCTCGATTCATGGATTCCTGATTCAGGATCGCGAATCGGCGGTATCGTGCTGTCCGCTCCTCTGACCGAGGTGGTGCATCGACCAGCGCGTCACCGGCTGCAACAGCCAGAGCACCAGCCCGCTCGCACCAATCGCCATCAGCGTTAAAGCCATCACCTTGATGTCGACGCCGTAAGTCTCGAAGCCCACCGCGATCATTCCGACTACCACCGCGAGCAGCACCAACCCAACACCATTGGACATGATGTCCTCCAGGGCAATACAGGTTCCCGGCGGGTGGGTGAGGCCATGATCTGCGCATCGCCGTGAAGGAAGTCTCTCGAAAGCCTGGCAGTTTCGTAACGGAATCGTTGCGAGTACAGACTGCAGGCCTATCGAGCCGCAGCCGCGACGCCGATACAATCGAAACGTGAAGGCCGAAACGTGAAGCCACCGCTAATCATCGCCCATCGCACCGCACCGCCGTTCGCGCCGGAGAACAGCCTGCAGGGCATCCGCGTCGCTATCGAGCAAGGCGCCGACGGCGTCGAGATCGATACGCGCATGACGCTGGACCAGCAGTGCTACTTGATGCACGACAACACGATGCATCGCACGACGGGCTGGCCGCTGCCGCTCGAGCTCACGCCGTCGCTCATCGCGCGGCGCCGACACCTCGAGTCCGGCAACGAGACCGTCCCCAGCCTCGGCGACGCGCTCGACGCCCTGCCGCCACACGTCATGCTCGCCGCCGACGTCAAGACACCGACCTCGATCCTGCCGCTGATTCGCGCCGTGAAGCAGCGCCGCATGCAGTCGCGCACCCTGATCTGGTGCTCGAGTGCCCTGGTCGTGCGCCTCGCGGTTTCGCGCGCCAGGGGCTGCGAGGTCGCGTACTACAAGGACTTCGCCGACCCAATGCGCAACGTCGACTTCATCGCCAGGGCGCGCACGATCGGCGCGCACGCCGTGTCGCTGGACTGGCGCGGCCTCGATGAGTCGGTGCTCGCGGCGGCGCATCACCTCGGGCTGCGGGTCTACTCCTGGCACAAGGAGCAGCCGTTGACGCTCGAAAAGCTGTCGCTGGGCCTCGACGGCGTGATCACCGACTACCCTGCTCGCACGCGCACCGCCATCGAGTTGATGTAGCGCCCCCAGACAACCGTTAACCACAATTTGACGTTACGAGCTGCCGATAATACTCTTGACCGGTCTATTGTTGATAAACATGATCGACTTTATCCACTTAGCCAGGGAGAAGAGTCTTGGGCGCTACTACCACCTACGACGAAGCCACGCTAATTCGCCTCAGCAGCGAGCTCGAGGGCAAGGAACCGCAGCAGATCCTGGAATGGGCCGCGCATGAGTTCCAGCCCGGCCTGACGATGGCCTGTAGCTTCGGCGGCCCGACCGGCATGGCTCTGCTCGACATGGTTATGCAGATCGACCCCGGCGTCGAAGTCTTCTACCTCGACACCGACTTCCTCTTCCCTGAGACCTACGCCCTGCGCGATATCTGCGAGCAGCGCTATGGCTTCAAGCCCATCGGCTACAGGTCGCTGCTCGCGCCCGAAGCACAGGCGGAGCAGCACGGCGAAGCGCTGTGGCTGCGCGACCCGGACGCCTGCTGCAACCTGCGCAAGGTCGAGCCGAACAACCGCGCCCTCCAAGGCAAGACGGCATGGCTCTCGGGCATGCGCCGCGACCAGACGAAGACGCGCTCCGACATCGGCATCGTCGAATGGGACGCCAAGTTCGAACTCGTGAAGCTCAACCCGATGGCAGCCTGGGACGAGAAGCGCGTCTGGTCCTACATCCTCGAGAACGACGTCCCCTACAACCAGCTACACAACGTCGGTTACCCGAGCATCGGCTGCACGCACTGCACGAAGCCCATCAAGCAGGGCGAGGACCCTCGCTCCGGACGCTGGCAGGGCTTCGACAAGCTGGAGTGCGGCATCCAGGAAGGCTCGCTGACCATCCTCGAACACGAAGGCAAGCTCTAAATCACGATTCAATCGGAGGACTACACATAGTGGCGGATAGAGGATTCACGGTCTGGTTCACGGGGCTATCGGGCGCCGGCAAGTCGACGTTGTCGGAGGCGCTGCTGCCGGCGCTGCGAGGTCGCGGTCACAACGTCGAGATTCTCGACGGCGACATCGTGCGCACCAACCTGAGCAAGGGCCTCGGCTTCAGCAAAGAGGACCGCGACATCAACATCCTGCGCATCGGCTTCGTGGCGCACCTGCTTGTCGCGCAACGGCGTCGCGGTGATCACGGCCGCGATCTCGCCCTACCGCGAGATCAGGGACCAGAACCGCGCCCTGATCGGCGACTTCGTCGAGGTGTATGCCAAGTGCAGCATCGAAGAGCTGACGCGGCGCGACGTCAAGGGCCTGTACGAGAAGGCCCTGCGCGGCGAGATCAAGAACTTCACCGGCATCTCCGACCCTTACGAAGAGCCCCTGAACCCCGAAGTCGTGGTCGACACCGAGCTCGAGACGATCGAAGAGAGCCTGGCCAAGATCATCGACCACCTCGAGTCGGCCGGCTACCTGGCCCCGATCGGATTCAAGTAGGCGGCGGTTGGCATTTGGCCGCCATTAGCTCTTAGCTCTTTGCCCACCGGACTGGACACCGACGCGTCGACCCCGGCGCTGACCCCTCGAAGGAGACAAGAGCTTCCTCTCATGTCCGACGGACTCATCGCCCCGCACGGAGGCACGCTGGTCAATCGCGTCGTAGAGGGCGCCGAGGCGCGCTCGCTGGCCGACGCTGCCAAGTCACTGCCGGCGCATACGCTGGGCATGCGGCCGCTGTCCGACCTCGAGATGATCGCCGTCGGGGCGTTCAGCCCGCTCACCGGCTTCATGACCCAGGCCGACTACAAGGGCGTCGTCAAGGACATGCACCTCGCGGGCGGCGTGCCCTGGTCGCTGCCCGTGACCCTGTCGGCGTCGAAGGAAGACGCCAAGCGCTTCGAGGGCAAGCAGATCGCCCTCACCGACGAGGCCGGTAACAGGCTCGCCGTGATGGACGTCGAGCAGGCCTACGAGTACGACAAGCAGGAAGAAGCGCGCCTCGCTTACAGGACCGACGAGGAGGCGCACCCCGGCGTCGCCGCCGTCTACGCCCAGGGCGAGATGCTGCTCGGCGGCCCGGTCCGCCTGTTCCAGCGCCAGCAGCATTCCGAGTTCCTCGAGCACCGCCGCGACCCCAAGGCGACGCGCGCCGCCTTCGCCGAGCGCGGCTGGAAGACGATCGTCGGTTTCCAGACCCGCAACCCGGTGCACCGCGCCCACGAGTACATCCAGAAGTGCGCCCTCGAGACCGTCGACGGGCTGCTGCTGCACCCGCTGGTCGGCGCCACCAAGGACGACGACATCCCGGCGCCGGTGCGCATGGCCTGCTACGAAGCGCTGCTGGCCGGCTACTACCCCGCCAACCGCGTCCTGCTCTCCGTCTTCCCGGCGGCGATGCGCTACGCCGGCCCGCGCGAGGCGATCTTCCACGCCCTGGTGCGCAAGAACTACGGCTGCTCGCACTTCATCGTCGGCCGCGACCACGCCGGCGTCGGCAGCTACTACGGCACCTACGACGCCCAGCAGATCTTCCGCGAGTTCGCGCCGGGCGAGCTGGGCATCACGCCGATGTTCTTCGAGAACAGCTTCTTCTGCCGCGCCTGCGAAGCCATGGGCACGGCCAAGACCTGCCCCCACGGCGACGACGACCACGTGTCGCTCTCCGGCACGAAGGTGCGCCAGATGCTCTCCGAGGGCCAGATGCCGCCGATCGAGTTCAGCCGCCCCGAGGTCGCTCAGATCCTGATCGACTCCTACCGCAGCAAGTAAGGCAGCGTCTTCGCGATGTCCGAGTCGACGCAGGAGGGGTCGCTGCCTCTGCCATTGTTGACTTCTCCGATAGAGAAAGTCGGCACTGCAGAGGAACACGCCCCGGCGCGAACGCTGCGCCTGCCGCGCATCGCCCTGCACGCGGCGCTGGCCGTCACGGCGCTGTGGCTGTTCGTTATCGCGCTGCAACTGATCAAGACCGGGGCGTCGGGGCTCAAGCCAGTGCTCGACGGCGTCTCCGCCGACGGCGTGCTCGGGCACCTCGGCTTCGGCTGGTTCGGCTCCTACGTCGTGATGAGCGGCTCGCCGATCGCCTCCGTCGCCATGAGCCTATATGCCGGCGGCGCCACCAACGACCTCGAGACCTTCGCCATGATCAACGGCTCGCGTCTCGGCGCCTCGCTGATTGTCCTGGTCGTAGGCTTCATTTCCTACGTCACGGGACGGCGCAACCCCGACGGCCTCTACATCGGCGTCGTGGCGCTGCTCACCGCGCTCACGCTGTGGACGCCCGCCGTACCGCTCGGCCTGCTGATCCTCGACAAGGGCTGGCTCGACGGCGTGCGAGTCTCCAGCCCCGGCGGGCTCTCGTCCTTCGTCACGACGATCTCGAACCCGGTGGTCAACCCGCTGAGCGACGCATTGCCGCGTCTGGCGGTGTTCGGCTGCGGCCTCGGCTCGCTGATCGGGGCGTTCACGCTGTTCGACCGCTCCCTGCCCAGCCTCGAGCGTCCCGGCCCGCGCTTCGAGGCGCTGTCGCGCGCCCTGCAGCAGCGCTACGCCATGTTCGCCTTCGGTACGCTGGTCACGCTGATGACGATGTCGGTGTCGCTCTCGGTGACGATCCTGGTGCCGCTGGCGCTCAAGGGCTACATCCGCCGCGACCGCGTCATTCCCTACGTCATGGGCGCCAACATCGCGACCTGGGTCGATACGCTGCTGGCGGCGCTGCTGCTCAACTCGCCCCACGCCTTTACGATCGTCCTCACCGAGATGCTGGTCGGCGGCTCCATCTCC
>CAVTBL010000002.1:0-92724 GCA_963732945.1 uncultured Chloroflexia bacterium | reverse complement strand
GGAGCTTGACGTACACCGCGGCGAGCGGCTGGCGCACCTTGAGGTTCGCCTTGGCACGGGCGGCGCGCCCCAGCGACACGAGCCGCTGCACGAGTCGCACCGACGCCGACAGCTCGCGGTCGATCAGCGCTTCGTTGACGGCGGGCCAGTCGCAGAGGTGCACGCTCTCGGGCGCGTCCGGCAGCGCGGCCCGCACGAGGTTCTGGTACATCTCCTCCGCCAGGAACGGCACCATCGGCGCCATGAGACGGTTGAGTGTCGTGAGGCAGGTCCACAGCGTCTCGTACGCGGCCTGCTTCTCGGCGTCCGACTCCGACTTCCAGAAACGACGCCGGCTGCGGCGCACGTACCAGTTCGACAACCCCTCGACGAAGTCCTCGATCTGGCGACATGCCGTCATCGAGTCGTAGTTCTCGAGGGCGTTGGTGCAGGTGGCGACGAGCTGGTTCAGCTCTGACAGCGCCCAGCGGTCGAGCTCCGTAAGGTCCTGCCCGTTTGGCGGTTTGCCCGTTTGCCCATCGGCCGGCGCCCAACCGTCGATGTTGGCGTAGGTGACGAAGAACGAGTAGGTGTTCCACAGGGTCGAGAGGAAGCCGCGCTTGAGCTCGTCGGCGCCGTGCCAGCCGAAGTTGAGGTTGTTCGCCGGGTTGGCGCGCAGGTACATCCAGCGCATGACGTCGGCGCCCATGCGCTCCGCCGCCTCGATGAACTCGATGGCGTTGCCCTTCGACTTGTGCATCTCGGCGCCGGTCTCGTCGCGCAGCAGAGCATAGGAGAACAGGCTCTCGAACGGCGGCTGACCCTCGAACTCGGTGTCGAGCGTCATGACGGTGCCGAGTGCGAGCAGGGAGTAGAACCAGTTGCGAAACTGCCCCGGGAAGCTCTCGGACACCCACTGCGCCGGGAACCACTCGGCGAAGTAGTCGCGGTTGTGGCGGAAATCGAGCGTCGAGAACGGCACGATACCGGCATCGAGCCACGGGTTGCCGACATCCTTGATGCGCTCCACCGTCCCACCGCAGGCGCTGCAGCGGATCTTCACCGCGTCGACCCAGGGACGGTGCGGGCTGTGGCCCTCGAACTCGTCCCAGCCGGAGACGGCGCGCTCCTGCAGCTCGGTCTCGGAGCCGATGACTTCGAAGTGCTTGCAGGCCTGGCACTCGTAGATCGGCAGGGCGAGGCCGTAGTAGCGCTTCTTCGAGATCATCCAGTCGTGCATGTTGCGCAGCCAGTCGAGCTCGCGCGCCAGGCCGAACTCCGGGATCCAGCGCGCCTTGCGCGTGATGTCTGCCATGCGATCGCGCAGGCGCTCGTTCGATCCGTCGGCAATCGTCCCGTCCATGTTGATGAACCACTCGTCGACCAGCCGGAACACGAGCTCGGAGCCGCAGCGCCAGCAGGTCGGGTAGCGGTGCGTGTACTCCTGCACCCGGTAGAGCAGCCCTTTCGTCTTGAGGCTGTCGAACACGTCGGAGGCTACGTCGCCGGCGAAACGACCCTCGAGGAAGCCGAAGCCGCTGTTCAGCAGGTAGGTGCCATCCTCGTCCAGCGGCGCGATCACCGCGAGGCCGTACTCCTTCGACAGCGCGAAGTCCTCGGCGCCGGCGCCCGGGGCGATGTGCACGATGCCGGTACCCTCCTCGTCGCTGACCTCGTCCCAGCGGATGACGCGATGCACGACGCCGTCCTGCACCGGCAGCTCGTCGAAGGGGCCACGGTAGGTCAGGCCGATGAGGTCGGAGCCTTTGACTTCGCCGAGCACCTCGTGCTCGCCGCGAATCGCCGTTGCCACGGCGCCCTTCGAGACGTAGAGCACGTCGTCGCCCTGCTTGACGCGCAGGTAGGTGAGGTCGGGGTGCACCGCCGCCGCTACGTTGGCCGCGAGCGTCCAGGGCGTCGTGGTCCAGACGAGCAGAGATTCGTTCGGCGACGTGCCGATGTCGTCCGCGTTGGGGCCTCGCCCTTCGAGAGCCTCAGGACGAGCGGACGATGACGCTGTTTTGCCGGTTTGCCCGTCTGCCAGCCTGCCCGTGATCGGGAACTTCAGGTAGACCGAGCGGTGGGTGATCTCCTGGTAGCCCTCGGTGACGATCTCGTGCTGCGAGATGCCGGTGCCGCAGCGCGGGCACCAGGGCATGGTGTCGTGACCCTTGTAGAGCCAGCCCTTCTGCCAGCACTTCTTGAGGAAGCCCCAGATCGAGTAGTTGTTCTCGTCCGAGTTGGTGAAGTAGCTGTGGTCCCAGTCCATCCAGTAGCCGAGACGGAGCGACTGCTGAGTCATGATCGAGGCGAAGCGCTGCACGCGCGCCTTGCACGCCTCGACGAAGTCGGCAACGCCGTGGCGCTCGATGTCGTGCTTCGACTTGAAGCCCATCTCCTTCTCGACCTCGACCTCGATCCAGAGGCCCTGGCAGTCGAAGCCGTTCTGGTAACGCAGCTTGCGGCCGCGCATGGTCCAGAAGCGGTTGTAGAGGTCCTTGTAGGAGCGGCCCCAGGCGTGGTGAACGCCCATCGGGTTGTTGGCCGTGATCGGCCCGTCGATGAACGACCAGCGCAGGTCCGAGTCCTGGTTGCGCGCCAGGTACTTGCGCATGACGTCGTTCGCGTCCCACAGGCTCTGCACCTCATGCTCGAGCTCGACGTAGTCGACGCGCGTCGGAACGGGCTTAAACGCCACGGGAACCACCCCCCACCGTGCCCCGGAAACACGGGGCAGGGAACAAGGAACGAGACGATAGAGCCGGCTTCGGGCCACGTCCAGTCAACGGCGACGAACGGCCGGCGCGGGCATGGTGGAATCGAAAGGGGTTCAAAGGGCTCCTCCGGGTGGTCTCATGAGGCTTCTCGTCGAGGACGAGCGGAATTGAGAGCGATTAGCTTCTAATCGCCCGCCCCGGTGATGAGCCGGGGCTTTCCCTTTTCTCCGGAGGTATCAGTTGTCGCATTGGGCCTCAGCATAGCAGGATTGCGATTGCTGAGCAGTCGCGCTGCGCGTGCCGGGCGTCGCGACGTGCTCGAACAGGATGGCGTTGTCCAGCAGCTTCACGGCACGGTAGCTGTCGCCGAGCATCGGCGCCGCGTCGTACCAGCTGTCGAGCTCGGAGTCGAGCACGAGCACAAAGGGCGCCGGCCGGCGCATGAGCAGGCGCGCCACGCCATCGAAGCCGCCCTCCTGTTCGACGGCCGTGAACAGCACCGGGAAGCGATTCACAGGCTGCAGTCCGGCCTGGACGTAGAGCCACGGCAGGTCGCCCCAGACGAACAGCTGTCGCGGCTGCAGGTCGAGGCTCGCCACCTGATCGGCGAGGCGTAGACGGCCCGGCGTCTTGGGGTCGAAGAACGCCTCGTAGTCTTGACGCGAGCGGTCGCCGTCCATGTAGTCGACGAAGTTGCGGTAGTAGCCGCTCGTGTGCTGCGGCTCCTTGTTCCAGCCGACGTAGCCCCAGGGCCCGAGGAAGATCTGGTACACGGCCAGCACGCCGACCACCATGCCCATCGCGACGCTGACCCTGGGCAGTGCAGGGCGTCGCGCCGCCCAGGTCACTACCACCAGCGCTAGCGGCGGCACGAGCTGAATCAGGTAATGCGGGTAGGCCTTGCCGCTAGCGCTGACGCCGATCGCGGCGAAGGCGAGCCACAGCGGCCACAGCGCCTCGAAGCTGCGCGTTCGCCACGGCTGCAGCGCGATCGCGTACGGCAGCGCCAGCGCGAGCGGGATGAGCTGCACCGCGGTCTGCGCCAGGGTCGGCGAGGCGGTGCGATAGGTGAACATGAAGCCGATGGTGCCGGCAAAAAACGGTGAAAACGCCCCCGCAACCACGAAGAACGCGGCCGTGACCAGCGGCACGATCGCGACGCCGGCCGCGTAGGCTGCGACCTGGCGCCAGCTGCCGCGGTAGTAAAGGCCGATGAAGATGCCGGCAGCCGCGGCATCGAGCACGGCGATCTGCTTGAAGAACAGCGCCACGCCGAACACGAAGCCGGGCACCAGCAGACGCCTCGGGTCGTCCTCGGCGCCTGCCGCGCGCCGGACGAGCAGGTACATACCCAGCGTCGTGAACACGATCATGAACGTCTCGGTGTTCGCGAGCTCGCCCTCGATGATCGGCGTGCCGAGCAGCACGGCGCAGACGGCGGCGGCCGCGACGCCCGCCACCTCGCCGGCAAAACGGCGCGCAGTGAGGAAGACGAGGATCTCGACCGCGAACGTGGCCCCGAGCGCCATGACGCGCACCGCGATCATGTCGAGGCCGGTCAACTGGCCGGCGGCGTAGACCAGGAAGATGCCGGGCGGTTTGTTGTCCCAGGCACCGGAGTAGAGCAGGCGACCATGACGCAGCGCATCGCCGACGATGGCGAAGATGCCCTCGTCGCCGTACCAGTCGGGCTGAAAGAAGGCTGGGAACCTGAGAATCGCCGTCGCCAGCAAGACCAGCGCCAGCAGTAAGAAGCTTCGTCTCATGAATGGTGTGATGTGTGCATTGTCTACGGTGCGACGGCCAGGAGCGAGCGCAGACCGGCTTTCCATGCGTTACGAATGCCTGACACCTCGCATAGCTAGGCGTGGCTGCCTTTCGCAGCCGGTTTACGCCGCGCCGTCGCTCTCGTCTTGGAGGCAGGCTTGCGACGAGGCTCGGGGCGCGCCGGCGAGACGCCGCGTTCGGCCTTTGGGTCGGCGACTTCGTCTTTGCCGAGAGCGCGGGCGAGGGCGTGATAGTGCTGCTCCAGGCGGTCCATCTGCTCGTCGCTGAGCCCCTCGGTCCGGACCATGTTGTTGTCGGCGCCCTTGGTGTAGAGGATCAGCTCGTCGAGCTTCATGTGCATGGCACGACTATCGCGGTTCTGGGTGTTCTGAATCAGGAAGACCATGAGGAAAGTGACGATAGTCGTGCCGGTGTTGATCACTAACTGCCAGGTGTCGGCGAAGCGGAAGAAGGGTCCGCTGACCGCCCAGATCAACACGACGGCGAACGCCAGCATAAACGCCGGCGGCGAGCCGACCAGGTTCGAGGTGTAACGCGCGGCCTTTCGGAACCTCTCGTTCATGTCTCGCCTTTCTGCCTTTCGAGCGCCGTAGCTCGATTCTGCCGTACCCGGAGGCCTCGTGGAGGGCTGCAACGCGGTTCGCCACGCAACCGCAATCGCCGCAAGAGCCGCTGGCACCAGGAACGCAAGGTCGGGCGGCCAGACGTCAGGTCAATCGCAGGCTTGCTTAGTCAGGAAGAGGCCTCGACGCGCAAAATGGCAGGGGCCTCGATGGCGGGGCGCTCGTCGAAGAAGCCGCCGGCCCAGTTCGGGATCAGCTTGTCGGCAACGATGCCGTAGGCGTCGATAACGTAGACGGCGCCGGTCTGGGGCAGATGCAGCGTCGCGGAGATGCGGCCGGAGGAGTCCGGCTCGACCGTCATGCGCGCCGGTGCAGCGCCCTCGAGCCCGTAGAGCACGATGACCTCGCGCACGCCCGTAACCGCGGCCTCGACCGTGACGTCCTGGGTCGCAGACGCGCAGCAGGCCCGCGTCCAGAGGATCGGGCTGGGATGGCGTCACGAGCTCGAAGCTGGTCAGCGTCACCTCGGACTTGGGCTGCGGTCCGGTGAGCTTGGGCGCGTTGATGCTGCTGAAGAAGGTGCCGATCGTCGTCACGGCGACGATTACGGCGAGCAGGGCGATGATTGCGAGACCGAGACGGACCTTCGGTATCTTGGGCACATAACGAGTCTACGGCTCCCGGCGCCAAGGCTCGATAGGCAGCGTGGAATCGTAACGCCCGGCCCGTCTTTCGCGAGCCGGGCGTTACGGATCGTCGAGCCGTTAGTGACTGAAGGCGAGCACGTCTACGTAGTCCGCCGGGAAGACGCTCACGTTGGGCTGACTGGTAATGCCGATCTTCGCTACCGAGGGCGTCAGCTTGGTATCGACGAACTTCTGGAAGTGCTCCGGCGCCGACCAGAGGTCGACGACTCGAAAGCCGCTCTCGCCGAAGCCGGCCACGTGCATTAGACCCCCTTCGGGCGGGTTCGCGACCCAGTCGATGTCCTTGCGCACGGCTTCGTACTGCGCGCGCGTCACTTCGGGCCACTCCATCACCACTACCACTGCCACCTGGTTATTCCGCCTTTCTCGAATACTCGCAACCCGGATATTCCGGGTTGCCACCGATTATTCATCAACAGATATGGTTCGGATCACCTTCGCGAAGAAAATTCCCGCGAACCGCATAGCGCCTGTAGTTCGTCTTAGCCACAAGTCCTGAGAACGTTTGTGCTATACTCCGGCGCATGCAGCCTCAGTACCGCGAAGAGCCCTGCAAGACCGCGCTCAACCAGACGAAAGGCATGCCCTTCCGCTGGACGCTCAACCCCTACATGGGCTGCGTCCACCGCTGCACCTACTGCTACGTGCGCGCTTACGAACGTCGCGCCGACCGGCCGTTCGACGACCGCTACGGCACCTCGATTCGCATCAAGACGAACGTCGCGGCTGTGCTGCGCTACGAGCTGCACAAGCGCACATGGCGCCACGAGACGGTCGCGATTGGCGCCGCAACGGACCCGTATCAGCCGGCCGAGGGCCAGTACAAGCTGACGCGCGCCTGCCTCGAGGTGCTTTCGGCGGCGCACAACCCGTTCGGCATGATCACACGCGGACCGATGATCATCCGCGACGTCGACGTGCTGCAGGAGGCGTCGCGGCGCGCCGACGTGAGCATCAACGTCTCGATTCCGACGGTCGACGTCGACGTGTGGCGCAAGACGGAGCCGGGCACGGCGCCGCCGCGACAGCGTCTACGCGCAATTCGAGCCCTGTTCGAGGCCGGGATCAAGGTCAACGTTTCGATGGCGCCGATCCTGCCGGGCATCTCGGACAGCCCGCAGCAGATGGAGGACGTGGTTCAGGCGGCGCGCGAGGCCGGCGCGATGAACGTCTGGGCCAACCTGCTACACCTGCGAGCCGGTACCCGCGAGCACTTCATGGGCCACCTGGCGCGCGACTGGCCGGAGCTGCTGGACCGCTATCGCGAGCTCTACCGGCACGACGCCTATCTGCCGGACGAGACGAAGGCGCCGGTGCTCAACCGTCTGCGCGAGCTGCGTGAGGCCTACGGCATCGGTGACCGCCGCCCGCGCCCGATCACACCACCACCGCCGGCCGAACAGCTCTCCCTCCTCGCCCTCGTTTCCTGACGCGCTCTCGCAAGAGACTACGGGGCGTGCGGCGGATCAGGGAGCCGAGTCTAGATAGCATGGTCAGGATGCGGCGCCTCAACAGCACCGATGCCTCTCAATCGCTGACATTCCCTTTCTCCGTCGACGGGGAAAGGGTTCGCGGTAGAATCGGCGCGTGGACGCGATGCTCGACGTTATGCGCTTCAACTGCTGGGCGACGCAGGCGCTGCTGGAGCACTGCGCCGCGCTAGACGAATCGCAGCTCATCGCCGGCGCAGCGGGCGTCTACGGCTCGCCAATCGCGACGCTCGAGCACCTGCTGCGCGCCGAGGCGTTCTACGTGTCGATGTTTCGCGAAGACGCGCCGGCCTGGAGCCGGTCGGACGACACCGAGCCGGTGACGATTGCCGTGATGCAGGGCTGGGCCGTCGATCTGGCTGCGACATGGGAAGAAGTTCTAGCGGCGCCGCAGGACGCGGACCGTGCGCTGTCGCGGCGGCGCCGGGACGGCAGCGTAACGCAGATGCCGGCGGGCATAGTGCTGGCGCAGACGCTGCACCACGGCAACGTGCACCGCGAGCAGGTGTGCAGCGTTCTGACCTCGCAGGGCCTGGAGCCTCCCGACCTGTCGGCCTGGGCCTACGGCTACGCGACCGGACGCATGCAGAGGTGAACGTCGCACCGCGTCGATTCGCCGCGACTCTCTTATGCGCGCCAACCTATCTGCTACGCGGCACAGGGTCTAACCTATGACTCGTGACCAGTAAGAGCGGCGGCGACGGCGAAGCCGCAATCGAAGTACACGGGCTGCGTAAGACCTACGGCGATTTCGAGGCCGTCGCCGGCGTCGACCTGCGCGTTGAGCGCGGCGAGATCTTCGCGCTCCTCGGCCCTAACGGCGCCGGCAAGACCACGACGACCGAGATCCTCGAGGGGCATCGCAACCGCACTTCCGGCGACGTGCGCGTCCTGGGCTTCGACCCCGAGCGCGGCGACACGGAGTACAAGCAGCGCATCGGCATCGTGCTGCAGGAGACCGGTGTCGAGCCCTACCTGACGGTGGAAGAAACGATCGACATGTTCCGCTCCTTCTACCCACACCCGCGGCCGCTGGACGAAGTCCTCATGCTGGTCGGGCTGACGGAGCAGCGCGCCGTTCGCGTGAAGAAGCTCTCGGGCGGGCAGCAGCGGCGCCTCGACGTCGGCATCGGCCTCGCCGGCGACCCCGACCTGCTGTTCCTGGACGAACCTACGACAGGATTCGACCCCGCGGCGCGACGTGGCGCCTGGGACATGGTGCGCGGTCTGCAGTCGCTGGGTAAGACGATCTTCCTCACGACGCACTACATGGAAGAGGCGCAGATCCTGGCCGACCGCGTCGCGATCATCCAGCGCGGCCGGATCATCGCCGAGGGCACGCCTGCCAGCCTGATCGAAGCCGAACCAGAGAGCACGATCCGCTTCCGTGAGCCCGCCGGCGCCGCAACGCTGCTCCTGGGCGTCGAGAACATCGACCGCAGCCAACCCGGCTACGTCTCGATCCTGACGCCGAAGCCTACGGCGATCCTCTACATGCTGACGTCGCGGGCGCAGGAGCAGAGCATCGAGCTCGAGGAGCTGTCGGTGTCGCACGGCTCGCTGGAGACGACCTATCTACGACTGGTCGGCGAGGAGGTGGAGGCCTGATGAGCTTCGCGAGCATGGCGATACGGCAGGCGCGCTACGAGACGATCTCGTTCTGGCGCAACCCGGCGTCGGCGTTCTTCACGGTCGTGTTTCCGCTGATGTTCCTCGTCATCTTCAACACGGTGTTCGGCCAGGGAACCATCGACGTCAAAGGCGGCAGCGTCGACACGTCGACGTTCTACGTGCCGGCGATCCTCGCGTTCGCGGTGATCAGCGCGACCTACACGAACATCGCGATGAGCGTGACCTACGCGCGCGACCGCGGCCTGCTCAAGCGCGTACGCGGCACGCCGCTGCCGTCGCTGGCCTACATCCTTGGGCGGATCATGCAGGCGGTCGGCGTGACGTTCCTGCTGGTCGTAATCGTGCTGTTCGCGGGCATCGTGGCCTACGGCGTGCACCTCGACGCGAGCAAGATCCCGGCGCTTATCGTGTCGCTGATCGTCGGGGCGGGCTGCTTCTGCGCCCTCGGTCTGGCGATTACCGGTTTCGTGCCCAACGCGGACGCGGCGCCGGCCGTGATTAACGCCTCGATCCTGCCGCTGCTGTTCATCTCCAACGTGTTCGTGCCGACCGAGAACGCGCCGGGCTGGATCAACAGCTTCGCGTCGATCTTCCCGGTGCGTCACTTCGCCGATTCGCTGTTCGCGGTCTTCAACCCGTTCAACACGGGCAGCGGCTTCGAGGTCAAGAGCCTGATCGTGATGGCCGCCTGGGGCCTGCTCGGCATCGCGCTGGCGGCGCGCAAGTTCAGCTGGGAGCCGCGCCGCTAGCCATCGGCATGGCTGCGCAGGGCTGCCGTGCTCAGTGGGGCGGGCTGGACTTCGATTCAGCAGGTGGACCCCTGTCCCTCATCCCGTCCTGGGCTTGACGGAGAAACGGGAACTCAGTCGCCTGGACGTGCTGGCGCGAATGCCCGCTCGTCCTGAGGCTCTCGAAGGGAGAGCCAGCGGTTTTTCTGAAATAGATGGGCTGCTCATGGTTCGCTGCCGTCCGTAGGAGTCGGCAGCACTTCTGGATCAAGCTGCGATAGCCCTAACCCACGTCATTTGAGTCTCGTAGCGCTATCTGAATCTCGCCTCTCCCCGGAGAAGAGGCGAGGCGTCGGCGCCGGACGACGCGCACGGCCGTATTAGGACGTCGGCGCTTGTTACCTACGGGTGGATGCCGCGCAGGTTGATCGCGGCGACGACGCGGCGTAGCGCGACCACGTAGGCGGCTTCGCGCAGGCGCAGGTCCTGCTCCTTCGCCAGCGCCGTCACCTCGCCGAACGCCTTGACGATGATGCGGCGCAGGCGGTCGTTGACCTCGTTCTCCTCCCAGAAGAAGGACTGCAGGTCCTGCACCCACTCGAAGTAGGAGACGATGACGCCGCCGGCGTTGGCGAGGATGTCCGGCACCAGGTAGACGCCGCGCTGGGCCAGGATGGCGTCGGCGGCGCTGGTCGTGGGGCCGTTGGCGGCCTCGATGACGATCGGCGCGCGGATGTTTGCGGCGTTGTGCTCGGTGATCTGGCCCTCGAGCGCGGCCGGGATGAGGATGTCGACCGGCAGCTCAAGCAGCTCGGCGTTCGTGAGGTCGCGGTGGCGTAGAGGGTGCTCGGCGAGAATGCCACCAGCGGCGCGATGCTCGTACAGCGCATCGACGTCGAGGCCGTCGTCGCTGTAGACACCGCTGCGTGAGTCGCTAACGGCGACGATCTTCGCGCCGGCACGCTTGAGCAAGCGCGCCGCGACACCGCCGACGTTGCCGAAGCCCTGAATCGCGATCGTGGCGCCGTTGAGGTCGAGGCCGCGCTCACGGCAGGCCTCCTGCACGATGAACTGCACGCCGCGACCCGTCGCTTCGACGCGCCCGAGGCTGCCACCGATCTCGACCGGCTTGCCCGTGACGACGCCGGGGATCGAGTGGCCGTGCTGCATCGAGTACGTGTCCATGATCCAGGCCATGATGCGCGCGTCCGTACCGACGTCCGGCGCCGGGATGTCGACGGCTGGGCCGATGATCAGCGAGATCTCGGAGGCGTAACGGCGCGTCAACCGCTCGAGCTCGCCGGACGAGAGCGACCGGGGGTCGACCGCGACGCCGCCCTTGGCGCCGCCGTAGGGCAGGTCGACGACGGCGCACTTCCAGGTCATCCACATCGCCAGCGCCCGCACCTCGTCGAGGTCGACCGCGGAGCTGTAACGGATGCCGCCCTTGAAGGGACCGCGGGCCTCGTTGTGCTGCACGCGAAAGCCGGAGAACACGCGCGTGGAGCCGTCGTCCATACGCACCGGGAAGTTGACGGCGACCTCGCGCTTGGGATGCGCCAGCACCTCGATCAGCCCGGCATCGAGGCCGAGCATGGCGCCGGCGTTGCGCAGCTGGCTCTGCGCCGTGGCGTAGGCGCTCTCGGACGGAGTGAGAGTGGTGTCGGACGTCATGCGGCGCTCCCTGGCTACGGTCCGCCCTCAAGATCGGGCGACCCTAATCGAGCATCGTCTTCTGTTCGTCCTCTCGCAAGTCTTTGTTGATCGTGCTGTCGCAAGAGGTTTTCAGATCGTGCTGTCGCAAGAGCCTTCGAGACGTGCGTCGGATCAAGGACTGCGACCTAGATGACGGAGGCAGGATATGGCGCCATCGGCCATGCAACATGACGAGAGCAGACCAGACGTTCCCCCTCTCCCCAGGGAGAGGCGAGATTCAGATAAGGCTGTGCGCTTCAGACAACGTGGGTGAGGGCTACCGACCCGTGATTCAGAGCTGGCGCCTGGACCCCTCCCTCTGCCTGCCGGCATCTCCCTCCCCGCCTACGGAAAGGGTGACCGAGGCCGTCTCGTCATAGGCTGGAAAGAAACGCTTCAAACACTGCACCGCTGGCTCATCCTTCGAGAGCCTCAGGACGAGCGGAGCATTGCGTCTGTCAGCGCGTAGTGCACCTCGGCGGCCAAGCTTCCCTTTCTCCGTCGACGGGGAAAGGGACCGAGGGATAGGGGTCCGGTCTGCCAGCGCCGCCGATGAGCTCCCGACTGATATATGCTTGAGGCACTTCGGGCTCGTCATTCCTTATGACAACAAGGGCGCCTGGGGCTAGCGGGGGAGCAGGATGACGAGGGAGACTCAGGAGCGCGAAGCCGCAACCGCGGCCGCGACCGCCGTGCGCGAGGTCGCCGAAAAGGTCAAAGCAAACATCGGCCGCGTCATCGTTGGCAAAGAAGACGTGATCGACCTCGTGCTCGTGGCGATGTTCTCGGACGGGCACATCCTGTTCGAAGACGTACCGGGTATCGGCAAGACGACGCTGGCGAAATCGATCGCCCGCTCGATCGGCTGCAGCTTCCGGCGCATCCAGTTCACGCCGGACGTGATGCCCTCCGACGTGACGGGCATCAACTTCTACAACCAGAAGGCCGGCGAGTTCGAGTTTCGCCCCGGCCCGATCATCGCCAACATCGTGCTCGCGGACGAGATCAACCGCGCGACGCCGCGTACTCAGAGCGCCCTGCTCGAGGCGATGGAGGAGCGCCAGGTGACGGTCGAAGGCGTGACGATTCAGCTACCGGCGCCGTTTCTCGTGATCGCGACGCAGAACCCGATCGAGCTCGAGGGCACGTTCCCGCTGCCGGAGGCGCAGCTCGACCGCTTCTTCATGAAAATACGCCTCGGCTACCCGGACGAGGCGGACGAGGAGGCGATCCTGCTGCGCTTCGAGGAGGGCAGTCCGCTGGTCGACCTGCAGCCCGTGACGACGGACGAAGAGCTCGTGCACCTCGGGCATCTCATCCCACAGGTCTACTGCGAGCCGTCGGTGCGACGCTACGTTGTGCAGCTGGTCCAGGCGACGCGCAAGCACGCCGCATACGAGCTCGGCGCCAGCCCTCGAGGCAGCCTCAATCTATACAAGGGCGCACGAGCGCTGGCGGCGATTCGCGGCCGCGACTACGTGCTGCCCGACGACGTGAAGTTCCTGGCGCCGAGCATCCTGTCGCACCGCGCGATCCTCAACTCGCAGAGCCGTCTGCGCGGCCGCGACGCCGAGGGCGTGCTACAGGAGATCGTCGAGAGCGTGCCGGTCCCCGTCGAGGGGTAGAGGCACCACGGTGCGTTATCTATCCCCTCACCTAACGAAGGTGGCTACGTCTGGGCCGCTGCTGCCCGGCGCAGAGTCTTCCGTTTCTGAATCACGGGGCGATAGCCCTCACCCACGTTGTCTGAACCTCGCAACGGCGTCTGTATCTCGCCTCTCCCCGCGGGAGAGGGGGAGCGATGCAGACGCTCGTAGTCTGACGGCATGCACGCCGGCGACGGAGGCGCAGGGCTCGTCGGGCTCCTTGTTCGTTTGCTCGTTTGCTCGTTTGCCCGTGGGCGGGGCCTGGTGGTAGGGGAGGCGCGCTGTGTGGGTAAGTAAGGCGGCGCTGCAGCTCAGCGTCATATTCATCTTCTTCGGCATCCTGTTTGCCAGCGGACCGCTGATCGGCCTCGGGGTGTTTCTGCTGGCGGCGACGCTGGTGGCGCGCTTCTGGGCCAAACACGCGCTGGACAATGTGCGCTACGAGCGCGTCATCCCGGAGAATCGCGCCTTCGAGGGCGAAACGATGTCGGCGACGCTGCGACTGGTCAACGACAAGCTGCTGCCGCTGCCCTGGGTCGAGGTACGCGACTCGGTGCCGGAGGACGTGCTGATCGACGAGGACCACGTCAGCACCTCGACGTCGCCGGGCTACGTCTACCTGGCGCGCTCGACGCACCTGAGCTGGTACGAGCGCATCAGCTGGCCGCTGCAGATCAAGGCGCCGGTGCGCGGCTACTACCGCATCGGACCGGCACGCATTCGCACCGGCGACATCTTCGGCTTCTTCCCGGTCGAGCGCGACGACGACAGCTACGAACCGTTCATCATCTATCCACGCATCTATACCCTGCCCGAGCTGGGGCTGCCGGCAGAGCGGCCGTTCGGCGAGCTCAAGGGCCGCGAGCGCATCTTCGAGGACCCGAGCCGTATCGCGGGGCTGCGGGAGTATCGCCCCGGCGACCCGATGCGCCGCATCGACTGGAAGGCGTCGGCACGGGCGCAGGCGCTGCAGTCGCGGGTCTACGAGCCCTCGGCGACGATGCATCTGCTGGTGGCGCTGAACGTCGACACGATGGAGCACGCCTGGGAGGGCTTCCTGCCAGAGATGCTGGAGCACGGGCTCTCGGTCGCCGGCTCGGTGGCGCAACACGCCTTCGAGCAGGGCTACGCCATCGGCCTCGTCGCCAACGGCTCCTACCGCGACTCCGACCGCCCGATGCGCGTGCCGGTGAGCCGCAGCGCCGACCAGCTCGGTCGCGTGCTCGAGGCGCTGGCCGTCGTGGGACCGATGACGCCGACGTCGCTCGACGTGGTGATCGACCGCGAGGCGCTCAACTTCCCCTTCGGCGCGACGCTGGTTTGCATCACGGTGCGCATGAGCGACTGCCCTGGCGGCGTCGCTGCGACGCGTCTCGAACGCGGGGCACTCCGTCACGGTGATCGCGTTGTCCGAGGGCGACTGGGAGCAGGAGCTGGGACGCATCCGCGTCTACAACATCGCCAGCGCGCTACGAGCACTGGAAGCCCGCTCGTTTCAGTCCGACGGTAGCGGCAACGGAGCGCACGCATGAAGCGCTGGCGTCCACTGATCGTCCGCGGCTCGCTGCTGCTCATGGAGTCGATCTGGGTCTACGCGGCCGTGGCGCTGTTCGTCGCGATCACGGTCGGCGGCGGCAAGCCCTCGTTCTTCGGGGCCGCGGCGGTCGTGTTCTTCTCGTACGGCATCTCGCGCGCCCTGCAGAGCAGCGATATGTCGCTCGGCGTCGTGCGCATCTGGGGCGTGGTGCTGTCGCTGCTCGTGTTCTACGCGATAGTGCGCATCGACTTCTATCACGACCTGCGTTTGTGGGACTTCTCGTTCGCCGACAACCTGTTCAATCACACGGAAGCGAGCCTGCGCAACGACGCGACCGGCGTGCTGGGCATCCCGTTGCTGTGGGCGTTCTGGATGCGCGGTGTGCTGCGCGGCCAGCAGTCGATCGGCTTCGAAGACGTGGTGCGCAGCTTCGCCGTCGGCATCATCGTCGTCGCGTTTGCCGTGCTGTTCGCGGGCCACGTCGGCGACCTGCCGAAGGGCGTCAGCTACCTCGCGGTGCCCTACCTGGCTATCGGCCTCATGGCGATCGGGCTGGCGCACGCCTCGCGCGCCTCGGACGAGTTCGAGCGCAACTTCTCATCGACCTGGCTGATGCTGGTCGGCGGCGGTGTCGTGCTGCTGGCGCTGTTCGCGCTGATGTTCGTGCTGATCGACTTCGGGACGGCGAAAGACGTGCTGATCATCGTGCTGCGCGGCGTCGGCTTCGTAGTGGGCGGCGTGTTCTACGTAGTGCTGTGGCCGGTGATGAAGGCGGTGGAGTTGGGCTTCGGAGCCGTCCGCTGGCTGATGTCGCTGTACGGCGGCCAGAAGACGAACCCGCAGGACTTCAGCCAGGGCCAGCAGCAACCGCAGCCGAACCAGGGGCACAGCGGCATACCGGGCTGGGTCGCGCTGATGGTGCGCGTGCTGGTTGCGGGCGGGCTGCTGAGCGTCGTGGTGATCGGGCTGGGCGTGCTGTTCGTGCGCTTCAAGAAGACGCAGAAGCCGGGCGAGATGAAGGAATCGACTTACCAGGAGGGGCGCCTGGCGTCAGACCTTGGCAACCTGCTCGGCTCCGTGTTCGGGCGCTTCCGCGGCCGGCCCGTGTCGCCGCAGCTCGAGCCGGTGCGACGCCTCTACTTCGATATGCTGCTGGCCGGCGCCAACCGCGGCGTCGAGCGGCGGCCGATGGAGACGCCGCTGGAGCTGGCGCCGCGCCTGGGCCGCACCTTCGGAGCGCAGCTACCGGAGCAGATCACGCAGATGTTCGACGACGTGCGCTACGGCTCCAGGTCGCCTACCGAGGCCGAAGTGCAGCGACTGCGCGTCGAGTGGGACGCGTTGCCGAAGTAGCTACGAGCTATCAGCTACGAGCTATCAGCTAGAAGATTGTTCGACGTAGACACGCACCGCCTTGTTCCGCGCCAAGATGAGACACCTCGCCTACGTCGAGCGCTCGTAGCCCTTAGCTGAAGCTGATTGCTAATTGCTGACAGCTGATGCTGGCTGCCGACAGCTTTAACGCAGTTCGAACGTGCGTGCCCTTGCGGGCGCTACGCCTGGAGGTGCGGCTGCGTCTACAATGGCGGGGTGAGCCAGAGCTTCCTCGCCAAGCTGGACGACGCCGTACGCCGCAACAACAGCCTGGTGTGCGTCGGCATCGACCCGGACCCGATGATGATGCCGGTGCCGGTCGAAGAACTGACCGACTTCTGCAGAAACATCGTTGAAGCCACCTCCGACCTGGTCTGCGCCTACAAGCCCAACATCGCCTTCTTCGAGGCGCTGGCCGAGCCGGGCTGGGAGGCGCTGGTCAAGACGATGTCGATCATCCCGCCCGACATCCCGATCATCATCGACGCCAAGCGCGGCGACATCGGCAACACCGCGGCGGCCTACGCGCGGGCGATCTTCGAGGTGCTGGGCGCCGACGCGACGACGGTAAACCCGTACTGCGGCACCGACGCGGTCGAACCGTTCTTCGAGTACGCCGACAAGGGCATCATCGTGCTGTGCCGCTCGTCCAACCCCAGCGCCGTCGACTTCCAGGACCTCGAGGTCAACCACCTGGGAACGAAGCGGCCGCTGTGGCAGGTCGTGGCGCTCAAGACGCAAGAATGGAACCGCAAGCATGGCAACGCCGGCCTCGTGGTCGGCGCAACTTACCCGCGACAGCTCTCGGAGGCGCGCAAGCTGTGCCCCGACATGCCGATCCTGGTGCCGGGCATCGGTGCGCAGGAAGGCGCGCTGCGTGATTCCGTGCAGGCCGGCCTGAACAGCGACCGCGCCGGCGTAATCATCTCGGCGTCGCGCTCCGTACTCTACGCCTCGCGCGGCAACGACTATCCGCTGGCGGCGCGCTCGGCGACGGTGCAGCTGCGGGAGCACGTCAACCGCTATCGTGAGGAAGGCAGCGACGCAGGCCTGATCAGCGAAAGGTTCTGAGCCGTGAGCTCGCCACGTTACTGCAATCGGCGCGCCGCCCTGAGCAACGAACCGCCTGGAATCAGCAACTCTTCCCCGGGGGCCTAGCCACGGTCCTCGAAATCGCGCTGGACGATGTCGTGCGGCTGCGCAAGCGCCATCCCTGTGGCGGCTACGACTGGCAGGTCACGCGACTCGGCGCCGACATCGGGCTGCGCTGCCTGACCTGCGGGCGACGCGTGATGCTGGAGCGCGCCGAGCTCGAGAAGCGCCTGAAGCAGTTCGTCAGCCACGCAGAGGCGCCGAGCGAAGGTGAGCCGTCGTGACGCGGGCGACGGACGTAACGGCGCGCCACAACCGCTTCCTGCTCAAGCAATGGGTCGACCTCATGGAGGACGACTCGTTCCGGCGCTTCTGGTTCATGCGCCTCGCGAGCCACGGCGCGACCAACGCGCTGGCCTACTCGCTGCTGGTCCTGACGGTGCGCAAGTCCGACAGCGCCATCGCGACGGGCTTCCTGCTGCTGACCCTGATCATCCCCTCGGCGATGCTCGGCGCGATCGCCGGAGTCGTCGTCGACCGCATGCCGCGCGGGCTGATCATGTTCGTGTGCAACGTGCTGCGGGCGCTGTTCTGCGTGCTGCTGGTCAGCGCCAAGGACACGCTGCCGGGCCTCTACGCCGTGTCGTTCTGCTTCGGCATCGTGACGCAGTTCGCGGTGCCGGCCGAGGCGGCCGTCGTGCCGTACGTGGTGCGCAACCGCAGCCTCATGGCGGCGAACTCCTTCATCAACCTCGGCACTCTGGCGTCGCAGGTCGTCGGCATGCTCATCCTGGCGCCGGTGCTGCTCAAGACGACGAACGGCGACGCGCTGCTGTTCCTGCTGGCGTCGTTGTTTGCCGTGTCGGCCGTGCTGACTACGGTGATCCCGCAGTTCCACTTCGCGTCGACCGAGGGCAGCGACCGCGTGTCGATGAAGCTGGTGCGCCGCGAGTTCGCCGCGAGCTGGCTACACCTGAGCCGCGACTCCACCGCGTTTCTGGCGCTGATCCTGCTGGTCGTCACCAGCATCTCCACCCTGATCATCGCGACGATGCTGCCGAAGTTCTCGTTGCAGGTGCTGCACATCGCGCCGGAGAACATCGTCTTCGTGCTGGCGCCGGTTGGCATCGCGACGTTCCTGGGACTGCGCAGCGTGGAGTACCTGGCGGGCCGGTTCAACAAGCTCGTCACGATCAGCGCCGCCTACGTGCTGATGGCGGCGTCGCTGATTGCCCTCGGCCTCGTGCCGGCCAGCGCCGAGCTGCTGCGCTCGATCGACCCCGTCGGTGTCTTCAATTCGAACCTGGCGGGCGACCAGGGCGCGCGCATCTTCGCGACGATCGTGTACGCCGACTGCTACGGCTTCGCGCTGACCGTGGTGCTGACCATGGGACGAGTGCTGATCAACGAGCGCATCCCGCTCTCGATGCAGGGTCGCGTGTTCGCGGCGCAGTCGATCCTCGCGAACCTGGTGGCGATCGTGCCGGTCGTGCTCGCGGGCTTCCTGGCCGATACGGTGGGCGTAACGCCGGTGCTGATCTGCGCCGGTATCGCGGCGTTGCTGGCAGCAGCGTGGTCGCAGGCGCGCAGCAGCCGCATCGTCCCGACCACCGGCGTGGCGCCATCCCGCGCGTAAGCCACCAGCGTCCTGCGCACTAGCTCATCGAACACGGTCCCTGAGCAAGGCCCTCCCTGCAACCTCCGGTGACGACGCACCGCGCCGGAGGGCCTGAGGATCAGAACTGGCAGGAAACGCGGCTTCGGGATTGCGGGCCTGTGACCTTTTGCATTCGAAGCTTCGAGGCGGGTGCATCTGCGTTGACACCCCGATCAGCCGACTCTTAGACTGAACCTACCGACTGGGCGTCAGGAGGCGGATGACATGATCGAGATGAGTGTTGAATTCGTACGTGTGAGCATGCAGAACTACAATCGTGTCGTCATCCTCAAGGAGAAGGAGTCCGACCGGTATCTACTGATCTGGATCGGCCCCTCCGAGGCCGAGGCGATCGCGATGCGGCTCGGTGACGTACAACCGCCACGGCCCCAGACGCACGACCTCCTGCGCAACGTCATCGAGTCGCTCGACGCGCAGGTGTCCTACGTCATCGTGAACGACCTGAACAACGACACGTTCTACGCGCGCATCGTGCTCGACGCCAACGGGCGCGCCGTTGAGGTCGATTCGCGCACCAGCGACGCGATCGCGCTGGCGGTTCGCTCACAGGTGCCGATTTACGCCGACGAGTCAGTGCTCGAGCGCGCCGGCATTTTCCTCGACCGTGAGCAGGAAGAAGTCGTCACGCCGGCAGGCAGCCTCGGCGGCTCAGAGCCCACCTCGCGCGTGGCTCCCGAAGAGCTCGAGAAGATGTCGGCGTTCAAGGACTTCATCGAGAGCCTGGACCTGGACGACTTCGAGAAGCGCAAGCAGTAGCCGCCGCACAGAATGACGAATCGATGAAGCGCCTTAGGGCGCTTCATCTGTTTCAGGCCTATCGCCTCCTGACGATGTAATTGTTAGGTCAGGAAGCTGATTTCTCCCCCTGAGACACGTCCACAGCCGAACCGCGTTATGAGAAGATATGCATGCAGGCATTGTGGACGACTCCATACAAGACGCTATTAACGGACTCGCGGGACACGTAGGCTTCATCGATTTCGCGATGAAGACCAGTGCTCGTGACGTCATCTACCTGGCGCCGCTGGTATTGCTGGCGCTATGGTTCTGGCCCGCCTCGAACGGCGCGCGCGCCCTGAACCAGCGTGTCGCGGCGGCCGCGTTCTTCGCGGTGTTGCTCGGTCTCGGCTTCGCGACGCTGCTCGGCAGCCTGCACGCCGAAGCGCGACCCTTCATCTCCGACACGACAACGAAGCTGTTGATCCCCCACGCGCCGGACAACTCCTTCCCCAGCGACCACGCGACGGTCGCCTTCGCGCTGGCGGGCGCTATCGTCTGGTGGCGCAAATCGCTCGGCTTCACGCTGCTGGGATTCGCGCTGCTGATCGGCATCTCGAGGATCTACGTCGGCGTGCACTGGCCGCAGGACGTTGCAGCCGCGGCGGCAGCGGGCTTCGTGGCCGGAGCCGTCGTCGCGGCCTGCGTACCGCTGCTGGCGATCCCGCAGCGCTGGTTCAGCCACATCCTGCCGCCGTTCCTGGTCGCATCGCCGTCCTGACCTAGGCCTCGTCCGCGACAGCCGCTGCGACAACGAGCAACATCGGCCGCCCCACGTACTTGCTCGCGGACGGTATCTGCGTCGCGAGCGCCGTGTCGCCGGCGTACTCGCGATAGGCCAGCCCATCGAAGCCGGCCTCCGCTACCGCCTGCAGGTAATCCCGGACCGTATGCTGATGCGCGCCAAGCCGATATTCGACGCCCGTGCGCTCGAAGTTGGCCTCGATGCCCGCCGCAGCCATCTCGGGGTGGTAGACCGAGAACACGAGCCGTCCTCCCGGCCGCAGCACCCGGCGTAGCTCGACCAGCACGCCGCCGATGTCCGCCAGGTGTTCGCCCACCAGGGTGCAGAGCGCCGCGTCGAAGCTCGCATCGACGAACGGGAATGACTGCTGCAGGTCCGCGACGAAGAGGGGCACACCCGGGAGACGCCGCCGCGCCACGCTCAGCATGCCGGATGAAAAGTCGATGCCCACGGGATGGGCGCCGTTCTGCAGCATTGACTCCAGGTTGACGCCGGTGCCGCAGCCGGCATCGAGAATGCGCTCGCCGGCCGCGGGAGCGAGGATCGATAAGGAATAGCGACGGTCCATGGCTACAACCGGGTTAGCCGCGGTGTCGTAATCGTCCGCCCAGAGGTCGTAACCCTCGAGCGCCGAGACGTGCTGCACGCGACTTTGCGGAGGCTGATCTGGCATGGCGCCGAGCATATCAACTCAACGCGGCGTCGTGGCTGCAGGGGCCTGTTTACGAGACGCGGCCTTGTTGTTTCTGTTAGGCTCGCGTGGCGTCGGTAAAGAGCCTACGAAATCGAAGGGGATTTGCCTTTTTCCTTATGGGTTCGTGTGATATTGTTCCCTGCGTCACGAACTCGGTGGGCTCAGAGGCCGCCTGATGCAGGGAGTACCTCCGAGCGCCCAGCTTGTCGGTATCGGTTTCTACGTCGCCCTATGCATCGTCCTCGGGACGCTGGGAGGCAGGGAAATCGACAAGCTGGTGGGCACGCATAACGTGTTCACGCTGCTGGGACTGGGTTTGGGGCTGGTCTCTGCGCTGTATGGAGGGGTGCGCCAGCTAATGGATGTGCTGGACGCCATCAACCGGAGACGAGGGGGGACAGAGGATTGAAGCGGCTCGTCATCTTTGGCGCACTGCTGTACTTGGTTGCATCGATTGGCATCTCGATCTTCGTGATCAAGCCGCCAAAGCCGATCATCGAGATTCACGGCGAACCCCTGATCCACATCGCCGGCAAGTCCGGTAGCATCCTGGACTTCAGTATCACCAATACTCTGCTCACTGCCTGGATCGTCGCGGTCCTGCTTTTCGTGATCTGCTTCGTGATTACGCGACGCAAATCCCTGGTCCCGAGCGGCTGGTACAACTTCCTCGAAGCGTTGATCGAAGTGATCGATAACTTTGTGACCGGAATCGCGGGCCAGAAGAACGGCCGGCGCTTCTTCCCGCTCATCGCCACCCTGTTCATCTATATCGGCTTTGCGAACTGGATATCGCTCGTACCGGTCTTCAATACGATCGGCGGCTACGCGCCGCTCAGTTCCCAGGAGACTCAGTTCAGCGAGCATGCTGTCGTGTTCAACGGCGGCGGTCTCAAGCTGGTCAACCTGGGCGCGGCCTTCGTCACGATCGACGCGGCAGACTGCGCAACCGGCTCCGCGGGCGACGCCTGTCGCCAGGAGGCCATCGACACAGCGACGCAGGAGCACACGAGCGGCGGACAGCACCTTGGCGTTCTGGTTCCGTTCCTGCGTGGAATCAACACCGACTTGATGACGCCGCTGGCGTTCGCGCTAGTGGCGATGCTGGCAATCCAGTACTGGGGTATGACAACCCTTGGGCCGTTGCGCTACATAGGCAAGTTCATCAACTTCAGCAGTCCGATCAACTTCTTCGTGGGCATTTTGGAATCGGTCGCCGAATTCGCCAAGGTGATCAGCTTCTCCTTCCGACTCTTCGGCAACATGCTGGCCGGCGAGATTCTGCTTCTGGTTATGACATTCATGATCTCGGTAGCCTCGCCATTTCTCGTGATCTTCTACGGCCTGGAGGTGTTCGTGGGTGCGATCCAGGCCTTCGTGTTCGGCGCGCTTACGCTTGTGTTCGCGATGGGCGCGATCGCGAGCCACGATAGCCACGGGCACGACGAAGAGGCAGCCCACCACTAACCAGGAATAGGTCCTTCCGGAGAAGGATCGATAAAAGAGGAGGAAGCGAGTGTTCGATACCCTGATGGCAATTGGTGACCCTGGCATGAAATACATTGGCGCGTCGATCGCCATCGGCCTGGGCGCGCTTGGTCCTGGTCTGGCCATCGGCAACCTGGTCGGCAAGGCAATGGAAGCGCTGGGGCGCAACCCGGAGGCTCAGCCGGTCATCCAGACCAACATGATTCTGGGAATCGCCTTCGCAGAGGCAATCGCAATTTACGCTCTCGTTACCGCAATCATGATCGGCTTCGTCTTCTAGAGGCGGCCGAAGAGGTCTAAGCGGATGGTATTTCTAGGCATAACCGATCTCGGCATCAATATCCCGGTACTGATCGGCCAGATCCTCAGCTTCACATTCCTGATCGTGGCGCTGAAGCTGACGGTCTATGGCCCGGTGCTCAAGATGCTGGACGAGCGTCGCGAGCGCATCCGCGAGGGCCTCAGTGCCGCGGACCGCGGTCGCGAGGAGGCAGTCGAGGCGGAGCGCGCCGCGCAGGAGCAGATCGAGGCGGCACGGCGCGAGGGTCAGCAGATCGTCGCGCAGGCGCAGCAGATCGGTCAGCGTCTGCAGGAAGAGGCCCGGCAGCAAGCCCTGACGCAGCAAGAAATGATGCTGGAGCGGGCTCGTAGCGAGATCGCTCTCGAGCGCGACTCGGCAATCGCGGAGCTGCGACGCGAGTTCGCCGACCTCACGATTACGGCGGCAGAGAAGGTTATCGGCCAGTCCCTCGACCGGACCGCACATCAGCGGCTGATCGAGCAGGCACTGGCCGAATCTACTTTCAGGGAGAATTAAGCAGGCGTGACGAATCTTCCCACAGGCTCAGGCTCGAACGACGACACGCCTCGCGTTGAGACGAAAGCCGCCGTCATCGCGTCCGGCGATAGCCTGGCCGCGAAACGCTACGCCCTCGCCGCTCTCGACATCGCGAAGGAGCACGGCACCATCGCCGAGTGGGCCGACTCTCTGTCGCAGATCGGCGAGTTCATGACCGACCCTGGGGTGCGCCGCGTCCTGGAGAACACCCGTGTGAGCCAGGGACCGAAGCAGAACCTGGTGAACCAGGCGCTGGCTGACCTGCCGGTGTTGCCGCTGAACCTGGCGCGACTGCTGGTGCGCAAGCATCGGACGGCGCTGGCAGCGGAAATTTCGTTACAGTTCGACCAGCTGGTCGAGGCCGAGAATGGCATCGAGCACGCGCGTGCGGTGACGGCGGTGCCGCTCTCAGATGCAGAGCGTGTCGCGTTGGAGCAGCGCCTGCAGGAGCAAACGGGCCACCGGGTGATCCTCGACATCGAGGTCGACCCGGCGCTGCTGGGCGGACTCGTGGTGCAGATCGGCGACCGTCTGATCGACGCCAGCACTCGGCATCGCCTGCAAGCAATGCGAGAAAGCCTGGTCGGAGCCCTATAACCCTTAACCCCAGCCTTCTCCCGGTGGGAGAGGGGACATGCCGGAAGACGCCCGCGATGGGCGACTCCGGCGCAACGCTTCAAGAATCGAGCGGAGGACGCCGATGCCAGTAAGGCCGGAAGAAATCACAGCAATCCTCAAGGCGCAGATCGAGCAGTTCGGCGCCGAGACCAGTACCGTCAACGTCGGCAGCGTAATCGACGCCGGTGACGGTATCGCGCGCGTGCACGGCCTCTCGGAGTGCATGTACAGCGAGCTGGTCGAGTTCGAGAACGGCGTCACCGGCCTCGCGATGAACCTCGAAGAGGAAACGGTCGGCGTCCTGGTGCTCGGCGACTACATCCACATCTCGGAGGGCATGCAGGTCAAGACCACGGGTCGCGTCGCCGACGTGCCCGTCGGTGAGGCTCTGCTCGGCCGCGTCGTCGACGCCCTGGGCAACCCGATCGACGGCAAGGGCCCGATCGCGACGACCAAGCGCCGCCCCATCGAGCGCATCGCCCCCAACGTTGTGACGCGTAAAGGCGTCAATGTGCCGGTGCAGACCGGCCTCAAGGCAGTCGACTCGATGATTCCGGTCGGCCGCGGTCAGCGCGAGCTGATCATTGGCGACCGCAACACCGGCAAGTCGACCATCGCCATCGACACGATCATCAACCAGAAGGGCGGCGACCTGGTCTGCATCTACGTCGCCATCGGCCAGAAAGCCTCGAAGGTGGCCCAGACGGTCGGTCTGCTGGAGCGCTACGGCGCCATGGAGCACACCATCGTCGTAGCGGCCTCGGCTTCGGACCCGGCGCCGATGCAGTACCTGGCGCCTTACGCCGGCTGCGCCATGGGCGAAGAGTTCATGGAGTCTGGCAAGGACGCGCTGATCGTCTACGACGACCTCTCGAAGCACGCCTGGGCCTACCGCCAGGTATCGCTGCTGCTGCGCCGCCCTCCCGGCCGCGAGGCTTACCCCGGCGACGTCTTCTACCTGCACAGCCGTCTGCTCGAGCGCTCGGCGCGACTCGAGGAGGCTTACGGCGCCGGCTCGCTGACCGCGCTGCCGATCATCGAGACGCAGGCCAACGACATCTCGGCCTACATTCCGACGAACGTGATTTCGATTACGGACGGCCAGATCTTCCTGGAGGCAGACCTGTTCAACGCCGGTATTCGCCCGGCGATTAACGTTGGCCTCTCGGTGTCACGCGTCGGGGGCTCGGCCCAGCGCCGCGCCATCCGCCAGGTCGCCGGTTCGTTGAAGCTGGAGCTGGCGCAGTTCCGCGAGCTGCAGGCTTTCGCGCAGTTCGGTACCGCCGACCTCGACGCCTCGACCGTGCGCCAGATCGAGCGCGGCCGTCGTATCACGGAGCTCCTGAAGCAGCCGCAGTACTCGCCTGTCGTGTTCCACCGCCAGGTCGAGGCGTTCTTCGCGGCGGCGCGTGGTCTGCTGGACGACGTCCCGGTCGACAAGATCCGCGCATTCGAGTCGCAGCTCTACGACTTCATGGAGAGCAACCACCCCGAGATCGTCGATGAGATAAACGAAAAGATGATCCTGTCAGGCGAGCTGGAGGAGAAGATGAGCGCCGCGATTCGCGAGTTCAAGCAGGCCGTGCCGCTCTAGGGATCAAACGAGCAAAAGGCAAAGATCAAAGAGCCAAAGAGAGAGCGCTAGATGGCAACCCTACGCCAGATCAACCGCCGCATCCGTTCGATTCAGTCGACCGCGAAGACGACGCGCGCAATGTCGCTCGTCGCCGGGTCGAAGATGCGGCGTGCCCAGCAGATGGCGCTGGCGCACCGCCCCTACGCGACGCAGCTGCAGTCGCTGCTCCGCCGCGTGGTCAAGAGCCTCAGCGGTCCGGCGGCCGAAGGTGCAACGCTGCACCCGCTGCTGGAGCGTCGCGAGAGCGGCACGCATGGTCTCGTGATCATGACTCCGGACCGCGGTCTCTGCGGCGGCCTCAACACGAACCTGCTGCGCCTCTCGGGCGGCTACGTGACGGCCAACCCGGAATCGAAGCTGGTCTGCGTGGGCCGCAAAGGCTACGACTTCTTCCGTCGCACCCAGAACGAGATGCTGGGCCAGTTCACGCACCTGGGCGACTACCCGTCCTACGACGACGTGCGCCCGATCTCGCGCCTGGTCATGGACGCGTACCTCTCCGGCGAGGTCGATAGCGTCGCGATCGTCTACCCGGACTTCATCAACACGGTGACCCAGCGCCCCGAAGTCCTGGAGCTGCTGCCGGTCGCGATTCCGGAAGACGAGGAAATCAAAGAGGTAGAGTATATCTACGAGCCGAACGCAGCGTCCGTGCTCGCCGATCTGATGCCGCGCTATGTCGAGATCCAGGTCTACCGTACGGCGCTGGAGCTCGCGGCAAGCTACCAATCGGCACAGATGGTTGCGATGCGGAACGCTACGGACGCCGCTCTGGAGCTGATCGAGCAGCTGACGCTTCTGCGCAACAAAGTGCGCCAGGAGCAGATCACGAAGGAGCTGCTCGACATCACCGGCGGCGTCGAGGCGATGTCTCACGCGTAGCGTGGGAGCCGTGGAGGAGAGTAGATATGCGATCTTGGCCTAACCAGGGCAACTTCGAGAACCCGTTCGAGTGGCAGCTCGTCGACAACGTAGCGACGATGCTCAACACAACCGTCGACGAGATGAGCCTCGGACGTGACCAGGACTGGATAAAGGAAGTCATCCGCGAAGCCGCGACCATGCTGCCGGAGTCGATCATCGAGGGCCAGCAGAGCGACTACCTCGCCGAGTACATCCTGGGCCTGAGCGCGGCGCGCAACTCGCTGGTCGTGGCCAGCTACTGCTTTCGCTTCCTCAAGGGCCAGGGGCTGATCGACGGGAAGCTGGCTGACGACGTCGATACGAAGCTCGAGGAACTCGAGGTCGTTCTGGCGTCGGTAACGGACTCGCTGCGCGAGAACCTGGCGAGCGGACAGGGACAGAACTCTAACAATTGATGCGACGGACGCGCTGAGACACGGCGAGTCCGCAACACTACGGGAGGATTTCATGGCAGAGGGCGCTAAGGGCAGGGTGATTCAGGTCATCGGCACGGTCGTGGACGTAGAGTTCCCGCCCGATCAGCTGCCGTCCGTCTACAACGCGATCGAGATCGACAACAACGGCGAGAAGGTCGTCGCTGAAGTGCAGCAGCACCTCGGCAACAACGCGGTGCGATCGCTGACCATGACCAGCACCGACGGTATGCGCCGCGGCGCCGAAGCCGTCGACACCGGTCAGCCGATTGCAGTGCCCGTCGGTCCCGGCACGCTGGGCCGCCTGTTCGACGTGCTCGGCACGCCGCTGGACAATATGGGCCCCGTCGTGGGTGACCGCATGCCGATTCACCGCCTGGCTCCGACCTTCGAGGAGCAGGAGACGGAGCCGCAGGTCCTCGAGACCGGTATCAAGATCGTCGACCTGATTGCGCCCCTTGCCCGTGGCGGTAAGGTCGGCCTTTACGGCGGCGCCGGCGTCGGCAAGACGGTGTTGATTAAAGAGCTGATCAACAACATCGCGCGCGCCCACGGTGGCCGCTCGGTGTTCGCCGGTGTCGGCGAGCGCTCCCGCGAGGGCAACGACCTCTGGGTCGAGATGCTCGAGTCGCCCGAGGTCAACGAAAAGACGGTGCTCGTCTTCGGCCAGATGAACGAGCCTCCGGGCGTGCGCCTGCGCGTCGCCCTGACCGGCCTGACGATGGCGGAGTACTTCCGCGACGTCGAAGGTCAGGACGTGCTGTTCTTCGTCGACAACATTTACCGCTACACGCTGGCCGGTATGGAGGTCTCGGCGCTGCTCGGGCGCATGCCTTCGGCAGTCGGTTACCAGCCGACGCTGGCGACGGAGGTCGGCGCCCTCGAGGAGCGCATCACCTCGACGCGCAAGGGCTCGATTACGTCCTTCCAGGCGATCTTCGTGCCCGCCGACGACTACACCGACCCGGGCGTCGCGACGACGTTCGGTCACCTCGACGCCTCGGTGACGCTGGACCGCTCGATCTTCGAGCAGGCGCTGTTCCCGGCCATGGACCCGCTGGCGTCGTCGTCCCGCATGCTCGACCCGCTGATCGTCGGTCAGGACCACTACACCGCGGCGCAGGGCGTTCTGAACACGCTACAGCGCTACAAGGACCTGCAGGACATCATCGCCATCCTCGGTGTCGATGAGCTATCGGACGAGGACAAGCAGGCAGTGGCACGCGCGCGGCGTCTGCAGCGCTTCCTGACCCAGCCGATGTTCGTCGCCGAAGTGTTCACCGGTACACCGGGGCAGTACGTACCCGTCAAGGAGACCATCCGCGGCGTCCTCGAAATCCTCGAGGGCAAGCACGACGCGCTGCCCGAGGGTGCGTTCTACAACATCGGCCCCATCGAGCAGGCCACCGAAAAGGCCGAGCAGATGGCGCGACAGGGCTAAGGCGATGCCGCTGAGCCTGAAAATCATTACGCCGGAGCGCATCGTCTTCGAGGAGGACGGCGTCGATTCCGTGACGCTGCCCGGCGCCGACGGCGAGTTGACGGTGCTACCGCGCCACGCGGCCCTGATGACGGCGCTGCGTCCCGGGCCGGTCGTGTTCCGTCGCTCCGGCGTCGAGACCGACCTGGCGCTGTCGGGCGGCTTCCTGGAGGTACGAGACGACCAGATCACGGTGCTCGCCGACACGGCCGAGCGCTCGGATGAGATCGACGCAGAGCGGGCCGAAGAGGCGCGGCGTCGAGCTCAGGAACGCCTGCAGACACGCGAAGGCCAGCTAGACATGGCACGCGCCATGGCGGCACTCGAGCGCGCCCAGGCCCGCCTGCGCGTCAGCGAGCGGCGACGACGCCGCCCCGCCGGCGCCCCGAGGCCCACTGCCGACAGCCGTTAGAAGCGGCAACGCTCTCGTGAGAGATACGACGGCCCGTCTCAGGGAGACGGGCCGTCTTGTTTACCCCCATCCCTCAGTCCATTTCCCAGTCGTCGGAGCAAGGGACGCTCAGCCGTCCTTGTGAATTACACATAGCGACTCCAGGCATAGACGGTGCGCCGCACCCTCTCCCTTAATCCCTCTCCCTCCCCAAGGAGAGGGGACGCTATCGCGGCGCTGGTGCATCTCAACGTAGCGCCGTCAACTATGAAAAGTCATGGGGCTGCGACACGCTGAATCCTGTAGCGAGAACAACCGCACGCGGCGAGTACTAACTCAGGCTCCGTAGCTGCTTACGCCAGCGCGATCAGGAAAACCGACGCTGCCACCAGACCGCGAGGCCGATGGCGAGCAGGCCGCCGCCGATCATGACGGGCCACCAGAGCTGTGAGCCGGCGGGTTTGTTCTGCTTGACCAGCGCTGTAAGCGTCGTGCCGATGGTTGTTGGGTCGTAGGGGCCGATAATGGGCGCGAGCCAGTTCTGAGACACGGGATAGACGGTCTGGGCCAGCGGTTCGACCAGCGTCCCCGTCACTGTGGCGTTCAGAAGCTGAATCGCTTGGCCATCAGGCGTAGTGATCGTAATCCAAAGGATGACGGGCCTGGGCTTGTCAGGCGGGGCGAAGTCCGGGTTCGGGGGCAGATCGAGGGGCTTCAGGCTCGAGACCAGCGACCAGAAGGTCGAGGCCTCGGCGGTGCTGAGCGAGCGCGTGCCGATCTGTACGCCGAGCGGCTCGTCCTTCGAGAACGCTGAGAGGACCTGAAGCACATCCGGGTTCTCGCCGGCAAGTCCGTCGTGCGTGACACGGATGTAGCGGTCCAGGATGGCGCGCTGACGCAGGTCGATGACGGTCCAGGCGTCGTGTCCGTCGACGTGCTCGAGGACGTAGCCGCCGTCCGGGTAGTAGATGGCGTCACTCGAGACGCTGCTGCTTTTGGACTCACCCTTGTCCGTATCGGGCAGGAACGAGAGCTGCCAGTAGAGCGTGGTCACCGTGAAGGACGGACCGGCCGGTGAGGGGGTGTCCGTGAGGTGAGGCGGCCGGTTGACGCGACGCTGGAAGGCGTCGGCATCGACGGGCGCCAGGTGCACCGCGTGAGGCAGATCGCCACCCGAGATGACAACGATGGGAATCGGAATCTGCTCGGCGGACGCCTGGCTGACGAACGACCACAGGGCCACGGCAATGAGAAGCGCCAGCCATCGGCTCACATGATCGATCCTAGCCTGCCGAGGCGCTTGGACAAAGTGCCGGTAGGATATCGCAGCGCCGGGCGAGCCGCGCTATCCTGAGTTGGCCGGAGCAATCAGTGACCGCGAACGTCGTAACCTTCTCGAACCCCATGGGCAGTGGCGGCAGCAGCATCGCCCGCGTCGTCGCGACCAAGCTGCGCTATCGCTACTACGACTGGGAGGTCATCAGCCAGGCTGCCGAAGAAGCCGGCATGCAGCCCGAGGACTTCGCCCTCGCGGCGGCGGAGCGCGCGCCGGGCTTCATCGAACGCATCGTCGAGCGGCTCGGCAGCATGTCGGCCGGAGACGAGCCGCCACCCGGCAGCGTCCCGTCCAGCCTTTTTGCGTCGAGCGACGACTACCGGCGCTTCATCGAGCACGTGGTGCGGAGCCTGGGCAGCCAGGGCGAGGCCGTGATCGTGAACCACTCGGGCCAGGCTGTGCTGCGCGACATGCCGAGCGTGCTGAAGGTCCTGACCTACGGCAGCGAGGAGCGGCGGGCGAAACGTCTGTCCGAGCTCCAGCGCTCGGACCCGGTGGCGGTACGCAAGATGCTGGCCGAGGCCGACCGCCAGCGCAGCGACTACTTCCGGCGCGTCTACCACATCGACTGGCTCAGTAGCCTGAACTACGACATCGTGATCAACACCGACCACATCGCCGCAGACCTCGCTGCGGACATCGTCGGCGCGGCGGCGAAAGAGCTGCCATAGGCGGCGCAGAGATTCTGTCGCCCTGAATGCAGCGAAGTGCCCGGCAGGACGAAGCGAGATCACGTTACGCGCCGGTCAGACTGACGTGCCGTTGCGTGCGTGGACGCACCCTTCAGGCTGAATCCTGCAGCTACCGACGATGCAGCGTCGTGACGACGAAGCGAGAAATCTCGAAGCGCTGCCGTGGTCCACGGGTCCCTCGCCGCTCGCTCTGATGATGGCGGTTGCAACAGGATTCACTGAAGCTGAGTTTCGGGGCAGATTGACCCCGGAGTGCGCTGACGATAGAATTTCAGTGCAGCCAGCAAGCCAGCCCGAGGAGAGCCGTTTGGAGAGCCTCAAGGAGGCATGTGGCATCTTTGGGGTTTACGCCCCAAGTGAAGATGTCGCGAGGGTGACTTTTTTTGGCCTCTATGCCTTGCAGCATAGGGGGCAGGAAAGTGCAGGCATCGCTACAACTGACGGTTCTGGTATAAAAGTCCGCAAGGACATGGGTCTCGTCTCACAGGTCTTCCAGGAGGAAGACCTTTTGCATCTCCAGGGATTCGCCGCTGTGGGCCACACGCGCTACTCGACCACCGGCTCCAGCCGCATCGAGAACGCTCAGCCTTTCCTGCTCGACGGCCCCAACGGAAGCATCGCCCTGGGCCACAACGGCAACATCATCAACGCCGACCTGCTGCGCGCCGAGCTCGAGGAAGAAGGGCGGGAGTTCGCCACCTCGACCGACTCAGAGGTAATCGCGCACCTGGTCGCGACGGCTCCCGGCCGCGACTGGGGCGAGCGCATGAACTACGTCATGCGACGCGCACGCGGCGCCTTCTGCCTCACGGTGCTGACCGACGACGGCGTCATCGCGGTGCGCGACCCGCTGGGCATCCGGCCGCTGTCGCTGGCACGCCTCGACGGCGGCTTCTGCTTTGCGTCCGAGACCTGCGCCTTCGATCACCTCGGCGCGACGTTCATCCGCGACGTCGAGCCGGGCGAGACGGTGCTGATCGACGGCGAAGGCATCCACAGCTACAAGCTGAGCGAGGAGGCGAAGCCGGAAGGCTCGCACGAGTCGTTCTGCGTCTTCGAGTTCGTCTACTTCTCGCGACCCGATAGCTACCTGCGCGGCGAGCGCGTCTACCCCGTGCGCATGAACCTCGGCGCCAAGCTGGCAGAGGAGCATCCCGTCGAGGCGGACATCGTGATCGGCGTGCCGGACTCGTCTACAGCGGCGGCGGTAGGCTTCGCGCGCGCCTCCGGCATCCCGTACGCCGAGGCGCTGGTCAAGAACCGCTACGTGGGCCGGACGTTCATCATGCCCGACCAGCGCATCCGCGATCAGGGGGCGCACCTCAAGTACAACGCGCTGCGCGAGGTGCTCGAAGGCCAGCGCGTCATAGTGGTCGACGACTCGATCGTGCGCGCGACGACCACGAAGCGCGTCATCGCGATGCTGCGCGAAGCCGGCGCCAAAGAGATTCACATGCGCGTGACGATGCCGCCGATTACCCACCCCTGCTTCTTCGGCATCGACATGGGCCGGCGCTGGGAGCTGATCGCGGCGCGAGAGACCGTCGAAGAGATTCGCCAGGAGATCGGCGCCGATACGCTGGGTTATCTGTCGCCCGTGGGCCTGACCAGCGCCATCGGCCAGCCGGCCGACAGCTTCTGCACGGCCTGCTTCACCGGCAAGTACCCGATGCCGGTGCCGCTCGAGCTCGACAAGCTGAGCCTCGAAGCGCCGTCCTGGGTGCGCGACGCCCACGACATCGACTGGGAGCCGCACGACGCGGTCTCGTCCGTGGCGCCGCCGCTGGCCTGACCTTCAGGCCCGGTACTCCCCAACCGCGTTAGTTGCTACTCTGCCTCAGTGACAGCCGATAAGCCCCAGCAGCCGATGACCTACGCCGCTGCCGGCGTCGACCTGGACGAGCGTCAGCGCACGGTCGCGCGCTACCGCGAGGTCGCGGGCGCCGCCGGACGGCCCGAAGTCCTCGGCGGCATCGGCCCTTTTGCGGGGCTGTTCGCGCTCGGCAACAAATACCGGGACCCGGTCATCGTCTCAAGCACCGACGGCGTCGGCACCAAGACGAAGATCGCGGGCCTGGTCGGCCGCTACGAGTCGTTGGGCCACGACATCGTGGCCAACTGCGTCAACGACGCCTTCACGACGGGCGCCGAGCCGCTGTTCTTCCTCGACTACATCGGCAGCTTCGAGCTGGCGTCGGACGCCAAGGTTGCGCTGGTCAAGGGCATCGCGGATGCGTGCGGCGCGATTGGCGTCGCGCTTCTGGGCGGCGAGACCGCGGAAATGCCCGGCGTCTACCCCCCGGGCGAGTTCGATCTCGTAGGCTTCGTGGTCGGCGCCGTGGAGCGCGACGCGGTAATCGACGGCACCAGGGTTCAGCCAGGCGACCGGCTGTTCGCTCTGCCCTCGAACGGTCTGCACACGAACGGGTTCTCGCTGGCCCGCCGCGCCCTCGACGTCGCCATGGTCGAAGACCGCGCCGTCAGCGACCGCGCCCGGTTGGAACGCCACGAGCCGGACCTGGGCGAGTCGCTGGCCGATGCCATCCTGAGGCCGCACATCTGCTACGTATCGCCGCTCAAGCCCGGTCTGGCGTTGATCAAGGGCATGGCGCACATCACGGGCGGCGGCCTCGAAGAGAACGTGCCGCGCATGCTGCCCGAAGGTCTCGGCGCGGCCATGGACCTGTCGCAGGTGCCGGTGCCGCCGATCTTCCCGTTTATCCAGCGCGCCGGCGGCATCGCGACGGACGAGATGTACCGCGTGTTCAACATGGGCGTCGGCATGGTCTTCGTGGTCGCGCCCGAAAACGCTGCGGCGTTGCGTATCGCCGTGCCGGAAGCGATCGCGGTGGGCGAAGTCGTGCCGTATGGCGGTACCGGTACGCGCGTAGCCTGGCGCTAGAATGGGACACGTGAGAGTACCAGCTGAACTTTCGAACCCCTT
Organism: uncultured Chloroflexia bacterium; assembly: GCA_963732945.1. Taxonomy (GTDB): domain Bacteria; phylum Chloroflexota; class Dehalococcoidia; order DSTF01; family WHTK01; genus WHTK01. The sequence continues at coordinate 59,122 of CAVTBL010000002.1, read as the reverse complement.
CGAGCCTTCACGCTCTGTCAGAGTCGACGACGCGCTGATCGACACAGGTGCAACGCGAACCACGATTTCGCGCGCCATAGCACGAGACCTGAATCTGAAGATCAGAGGGCAAACCCGGGTTCGCACGGCTGCTGGAGTCCGCCAGATCGATCTGGCCCTCGCTGCGGTCGTCCTGGACGGGCACGAGAGCATCGCAAACGTCTTCATCAGCGATGACTACCCCGGCGTGCTCATAGGTGTCATCACGCTCGAAGACCTCGGACTCGGCGTCGATCCCAAGAACCCGCGGCTAATCGACGTTGAGCAACTGCTGCTCTGATGCGCGCGCTGCTGGCTCCCTACGACAAGACCGGGTTGATCGAGTTCGCGCAGGGGCTCGTAGGGCTGGGCTGGGGCCTGATCGCAACGGGGAACACGGAACGTCTGCTGCGGGAGGCCGGGCTGCCCGTGACCAGCGTTGCGGACGTAATCGGCTTCCCGGAGATCCTGGATGGACGGGTCAAGACGCTGCACCCGGCGATCCACGGGGCGCTGCTGGCGCGTCGCGATAAGCCCGAGCACCTGTCGCAGCTCGCAGAGCACGGCATCGAGGCAATCGACCTCGTCGTCAACAACCTCTACCCGTTCGAGGCCACCGTCGCTGAGGCCGCCCTTCGAGAGCCTCATGGTGAGCGGGACTTGGAAGAAGCGATCGAGAACATCGACATCGGCGGGCCGGCGATGCTGCGCGCGGCGGCAAAGAACTACGCGTCGGTCGTCGTGCTCTGCGATCCGTCCGACTACGACTCTACGCTGGCTTCGCTGAAAGGCGGCGGCGTAGCGGAGGAGTCGCGGCGCGCGCTGGCCGCGAAGGCGTTTCAGCACGTCGCTCTGTACGACACGCTGGTTGCGCGCTACCTGCGCGGCGATGATGGCGTCGGATTCCCGGACGAGCTGACGATCGGGCTGCGCAAGCGCCCTGACCTCGACCTGCGTTACGGCGAGAACCCACACCAGGCCGCGGCGTTGTACCTCGAAGCGGGACGCACGGCGCACGGCATATCGGGCTTCAAGCAGCTGCACGGCATCCCGATGTCGTTCAACAACGTGCTCGACGCCGACGCCGCCTGGCGCACGGCCAGCGACTTCGAAGACCCGACGATCGCGGTCGTGAAGCACCTCAACCCGTGCGGCCTCGCCAGCCACGAAGACATGAAGACCGCCTACGAGCGCGCGCTGTCCGGGGACCCGATGTCGGCGTTCGGCGGCATCGTGGCGTGCAACCGTCCGATCGACGGCGACCTGGCTCGCGCGATGCGGGCCAGCGTCAGCCCCAGCAGCGGCCAGCGCATGCTCTACGACATTATCCTCGCGCCGGGCTACACCGACGACGCGCTCGAGGCGCTAACGCGTTGGCGCAACACGCGCATCCTCGAAGTGCCCGTGGGCGACGCCTTCCCCTACGACCTGCGTCGCGTCGGCGGCGGTTTCCTGCTGCAGGGTCCCGACACGAAGCCCGACGAGTCGCTCACACTTACGACCGCGAGCAAACGCGAGCCGACCGAAGCAGAGCTCGCCGACATGCGGTTCGCCTGGCGCGCCTGCAAGCACATCAAGTCGAACGCGATCGTGCTGGTGAAGGACCGCACGTTGCTGGGCATGGGCGCCGGTCAGCCGAACCGCGTCACGAGCGTCAAGCTCGCAGTCGAGCGCGCCGGCGAGCGGGCTCGAGGCAGCGTCCTCGCCTCCGATGCCTTCTTCCCGTTCTTCGACGGCATGGCCGTCGCCGCCGCCGGGGGCATCGCAGCCGCGATCGAGCCAGGAGGCTCCGTGCGCGACCCCGAGGTAATCGCCGTTGCGGACGCAGCGGGGATGGCGCTGGTCTTCGCGGGCGGAGAGCGCCACTTCCGCCACTAAGCTCCAAGCTGGAAGCTTCAAGCTGTAAGCTCCAGCGTTAGAGCTGCTGTATGCGAGATTTCAAGAAGCTGGCGGTCTGGGAGAAGGCCCATCGCCTGACACTCGAGCTGTATTCAGCACATCGAGCTTCCCGTCGTGACGAGATGTATGGTCTTACCAGTCAGATGCGTCGGGCAGCATATTCGATTCCAACGAACATAGCTGAAGGCTGCGGGCGCGACGGCGACGTCGAGCTGGCACGCTTCTTGAGAATCGCGATGGGCTCGGCCAACGAACTCGAATACCAGCTAATGCTTGCGAGAGACCTCGGCTACCTGACCGAAGACGCCGGTGAATTGCTCACACGAGATGTCACTCGCAAATTAAGCGCATGCTGTCGGGACTCCTGACTCGCCTCCGAGCGCCAAGCTTGGAGCTTGAAGCTGAAGCTTTGACCTCGCTCGACATTACCCTGCCGGTTTACAACGAGCGCCACGTGCTGGAGGGCAGCGTGCGGGCGCTGCACGCGTTCCTCAGCGACAACATGACGGCGTACGACTGGCGCATCCTCATCGCGGACAACGGTTCGACGGACGGAACGTTGGACGTTGGCCAGAAGCTGGCGTCGGAGATGAGCGAGGTCGAGGTGATGCGCATACCGGAGGCGGGCCGTGGACGCGCTCTGAGCCGCGCCTGGCTGGCCAGCGGTGCCGACGTGCTGTCCTACATGGACATCGACCTCTCGACCGACCTGACGGCGTTCCCACGGCTCGTGGAGGCTGTTGCGCAGCGTGGCTACGACGTCGCGGCGGGATCGCGGCTGAGCAGCGGCAGCGACACGACACGCTCGCTAAAGCGCGAGGTGCTGTCGCGCGGCTTCGTGGCGCTGATCAACCTGCCGTTCCGCACGCACCTGCAGGACACACAGTGCGGTTTCAAGGCAATCGGCCGCGAGTGTGCGCAGCGTCTACTGCCCTTCGTGCAGGACACGGGCTGGTTCTGGGACACGGAGTTGCTGCTCTTGGCCGAGAAGGGCGGCTGGCGCATCGACTTCGTGCCGGTGCACTGGATGGAGGATACGGACAGCCGGGTGCGCATCGTGCAGACCGTATGGCGCGATCTCAAGGGGCTGTGGCGTATGGGGCGATTCGATTTTTCGAAGGTGCGCAAGACCGCGCAAGCATAGGCGAAAGAGGCTTCGGTAAACCCTGGCTCAATCCCTTCGTTTGGGCCTATTGACGAGCCGATTCAGATTCGAAACCGATGGCTGTAAGGAAGTTCTGAAAGGCTTGAGGTTTCGGTTAGGTTACGGTTGACACTAATAGGGGGCGATGCTAGATTGCGGTCGCCTTCACAAACAACTGATTGGTCAAACGCCAGGAAGGCGACTCAAACCAAGACGGGGCGAAATGAATCTGCCACTGCTTTTTGAGGGATTCCACCCAGACGACGTCTTCTTCCGGGTTTTCTCGGTTGACGCCTCGGAGCTACTCATCGTATTCGGGACCATCGCGATCAGCCTGGCAATCATGGTCTGGTTCGGCAACTGGTGGTCTCGATAATCAGGAGGACCGCGCATGGCCGCAAGTAATAGTCCGCGAACCGAAAGGCCGCGTGGCCCCGGCGCTCTCGGGCAGATTTACGACAAGGTCTTCCACAATTACGTCTGGCAATCGATCTTCCGCAGCGGCTACCCGAACACGCCGCGCAACCAGATGCTCGTCGTTGCCACCAACGTATTCCTGCACCTGCACCCGACCCGTATTCACAAGACGCACGTCAAGATCACCCACACGTACTGTCTCGGTGGTCTGAGCTTCTTCCTGTTCCTCGGTCTTACAGTTACCGGCGTCTTGCTGATGTTCTATTACGTGCCGTCTGTCGACCGCGCGTATACGGATATAGCAGCACTGGAGACTAACGTTCGCTACGGCGCATTGATGCGCAATATGCACCGCTGGATGGCGCACGGCATGGTCTTAACCGTGCTGTTGCACATGATGCGCGTGTTCTACACGGGCGCCTATAAACCTCCACGTGAGTTCAACTGGGTCGTGGGTGTAATCCTGCTGATCCTTACGCTTCTCCTCAGCTTCACCGGTTACCTCCTGCCCTGGGACCAGCTGGCGCTCTGGGCGATCACTGTCGGCACGAACATGGTGGGTTCAGCCCCCGTCCTCGGTGACTCGGTGGTGTTCGTGATGCGCGGTGGCTTCGATGTCGGCCCTAACGCCTTAATACGCTTCTACACGCTGCATGTGATCGGGTTACCACTGGTCGCTGCGATATTCATGGCCGTGCACTTCTGGCGCATCCGCCGCGACGGCGGCATGGCGCGGCCACTCTAGGACGCAACGGGGAGAAGCAATGGCAGCAGCATCGACAACCCCATCGCAGGTCAGACCACGACGTGAACGCGAGGAAGAGCTCCTCGTCTGGCCGGATCTGGTATTCGTCGAGTTCATCTGCGCTGTTCTCTTCACGCTCTCGTTCACGGTAATCTCGACGTTCGTCAACGCGCCGCTAATCAACCGCGCGAACGCGAACGTCACGCCTAACCCGTCCAAGGCGCCGTGGTACTTCCTCAACCTTCAGGAGCTCCTGCTGCACATGAACCCGGCGCTGGCCGGTGTCGTAGTGCCGACGGTGCTCCTGATTGTTCTGGCGGCCGTGCCCTACATCGACCGTTCGAAGGAAGGACAGGGAGTCTGGTTCGGCACCGCTAACGCCGTACGCATTACGGTGTTCTCCAGCATCTTCTCCTTCTTCGGAACCGTGTTCCTTATCCTCTTCGACTCCAGCAAGCACGTTCAGGTCTACGAGAAGCTCACGGGCGGTACCTGGCCCGTCGGTGAGCACCGGCCGAGCTGGCTGCCCCACGTCGGCCTGATTACCGCAGTCTGGGACCTGATCCTTTCCCGCAGCGTCCGCTCGATTCAGACCGAGTGGACCTGGAAGACGGACCTCGGCGGCCTGGTGCCTCTGCTGCAGAAGGGCCCGCATCACGATGGCTACCTGAACTGGCCGCAGGACTTCACGCAGATTCCCCTGCCATTCAACCTGACGTCCTGGCCCTGGCACGCGGGCCACCACAACACGCCGCCGCCGCTGTGGTTCCAGCACCTGCCTGGTTGGTTCACAGGACTTCTGCCTTACGACCTCAACGTCAACCTCCCGGCCTTCACGGTCGAGATCCTCATCCCTACGCTGGTCATGGTCGGTCTGCCGGCCCTGCTCCTCTACATACTCTGGCGCATCGACTGGCTCCATACGCGCCGCGACGTGATGATCTCCCTGTTTACAGGCTTCATCGTTGCGTACTGGGTGATGACGCTCATGGGCGCCATGTTCAGAGGCTCCAGCCAGACACTGGTCTTCCCGTGGGACGTCCCGCGGATCGACTAACCGCTGGACAGTAAAAGCGCCCTGGTAGACGCTAGGGAGAGAAATGAAATGAAGGAGGCGCGACTATGAGGCGCTTGAGCTTTTGGCCTGCCGTTCTGGGCCTTGCCCTGGCGATGATCGTCGTCGTGCTTATCCAACCAGTACCGAACTCGCTGTCTTATGCGGGTGGCATCGTCGTACTCGTCGGCCTGCTTGGTTGGATTCTCGAAGCGCGCAACGTCGCCGGGCCACCGCCGGCCGTCGAACCTGAACATGAGGAAGAAGAAGAGGCTCCCGGGCCCAGCTACTGGCCCATCGTCCTCGCGCTCGGCATCGTTAGCATCGCTGCCGGTCTGATTTACAGCTGGGACTACGGCGCCCTGATCGCCGCTGTACCGCTGGCTGCGGCTGCAGCTTCCGGTTGGGCGAACGCAGTCAAGCAGGAGCAGGAGAGCGCGGTAGCGACCGCCGCTCCGACCGAGTACCTCGGCCCGCCGCTGGTGCAGTCCGGCGGTCGCGTTCTGATGCCGGTTCAGCCCAACGTCCTGGTGGCGCAGGCTGCCGGTGGCGCCGCGATCGCGCTGGAGCGCGTCGAGACCAAGCAGATCTCGCGCCGCGGGTTGCTCCGCGTCACGTTCTGGGTCGGTTTCGGCGGTGGCCTTCTGGCACTGGCCGGTTCGATTGTCGACTTCCTCTACCCGCGCGGCATCACCGGTTTCGGCAGCGTCGTCGCTGCCGGCACGGTCGATGAGTACCCGGCCGGTAGCAAGACGCAAAACTACGAAGGTCACTTCTGGCTCGTGAACCTCACGGCCGACCAGGGTGAAGGCCACACCGGCTTCCTCGCACTGTGGTGGAAGTGCCCTCACCTGGGCTGCACGGTTCCGTGGCGCTCAGACTTCAAGTTTGTCGACCCCCGCACGGGCGAGAACAAGACGGGCTGGTTCCGTTGCCCATGCCACGGTTCGACTTACACGGACGCCGGTATCCGCGTCTTCGGGCCGGCGCCGCGTTCCATGGACCACATGCTTCTGACGATTACGGGCGGCAAGATTAGCGTGAACACGGGCGCCATAACCAAGGGTTCGACCGACAATCCGACGTTCGCGGTACAGGCATAACAAACAGATGATCGATTCTCGCTGCTTAGGGGCTGCTGCATGAACACGCGAAAACAGGTCCTCATCATGTCCGCACTGCTCATGATGATGTTGATCGTCGTAGCGGCTTACGCGGCCTGGTTGCCAAGCCGCTCCACCGACGCCGAGGCGCAGTTCAACGACGCGGTCGAGGGGCGTGGTTCCATCCTCTTCGCCCAGAACTGCCGCCTGTGTCACGGCGACGTGGCTCAGGGCGGTGCGCTCGGCGCCCGTCTACCAGCGGCTCCGGCCCTGAACCGCCCCGACCTCCAGGGCTTCGACGACCTCAGCGCCACCCTGGTAACGGAAATTACGCCCGCGGCGACAACCCTTCAGATAACCGACGCGAGCAAGCTCAAGACTACTAGCACGATTCTCATCGACGAAGAGCGCATGGACGTCAAAGCCATAGACGGCAACAACCTGACTGTTCAGCGCGCTGTCGAAAACACATCGGCCGCCGGCCACTTCAAGGACGCCAAGGTCTGGGTGTTCGACGCGGCGACACTGAAGACGAAGGTCGCGCTGATCACGAACACGATTACCTGTGGCCGCGTCGGCACCGCGATGCCCGCCTGGTCCGACAGTCAGAACGGCCCGCTCAACAGCTACCAGATCACGCAGCTGATGACCCTGATCACCAACGGCCGCTGGGACCTGGTGGCAGCCGAAGACAACACGATCGACTTGATCGCCTCCCACCTCACGCAGCCCCTGCCGGCGACAGCGACCAGCTCATTCGTGGACTCGAACACGTCCCTGAGCGGCAGCATCGATGACTCCGTCACGGCAGTCGACGTCGAGAACGCCTCGAAGCTCAAGGTCGGCCAGACGATTCTCGTTCAGGACGAACGCATGCTCATCTCGAAGATCGCCGGCAATACGCTGACGGTTGGCCGCGCGGCCGACCACACGACGGCAGCAACTCACCCCAGCGGCGCTGCGATCCAGATCTTCCAGGGCGCCGACATGCACGTGAGTGACGTGACGGCGTTCACCGCGGGCCAGGCCCTGCGCATGGGCGACGAGCGACTGCGCGTCATGGAGATTCCGACAGTCGATCAGAAGGCGAAGGACAAGAGCGGCGTGCTCAAGGTCGAGCGCGGTGCTCTGGGCACCTTCCCGATCGACCACCCGGTCGACGAGAAGATCTACAACTTCCCGGAGACGGCATCACCGAGCGTCAACCAGGCGTCCTGCGGTCAGACCGCCAAGGCGCCGGCGCCGTCCGGCACCCCGGCAACGGTCGAGAACTTCACCGGACAGACGGTTGACGTCACGGCGCAGAACATCCAGTTCAGCACGAACAACATCACCGTGAACTCGGGTGGTCAGGTCCGCATCCACTTCACGAACAGCGACGCCGGTACGCCGCACAACTTCGCGGTGTACAAGAGCGAGACGGACTCGACGCCGGTGTCGGATGGCAGCGTTGGCGTCATCTTCCCCGGGCCCAACGTAGACGACGTCGTCTTCGCAGCGCCGGCAGCCGGCACCTACTTCTTCCGCTGCGACGTCCACCCGACGATCATGTTTGGTACTTTCACGGTGAAGTAGCTCTCCTCAGAGCTAATCAAGGCGCCTCGTGCACGAGCACGAGGCGCCTTTGTTTTCGGACCGCTGCTAAGATCGAGGCGTGAAGGTCGTCTACCTCGCCGACGCACCCTACCCGCACACCTGGCGATGGGTGCAGCACTTCGCCGCCGCCGGCAACGAATGCGAGGTGATCTCCTTCCGTCCGGCAGAGATAGAAGGGGCGCGGGTCCACTACGTCGACGGCGTCGAAGCCCTGGGCAAAGCGCGATACCTGGTGCACGCCCGACGCGTGAAGCGCCTGATCCACCAGCTACAGCCCGACCTGCTACACGCGTTGCACCTGACGAGCTACGGCTTCCTCGGCGCGCTTGCGGGTCAGAAGCCGTTCGTACTCTCGGTGTGGGGCACCGACGTGCTCGAGGCCCCGGACCTGACGCCGTTTCATCGCTGGCTCACGCGCTACGCCCTCGCGCGCGCCGACTGCATCACCGCCACAGGGCTGCACCTGGCGACTGAGACGACCCGTTACACGCCGCGCGCCACTCCGGTGACTGTCGTGCCCTACGGCGTCGACCTCGGGCGCTTCACGCCGGCGCCGCGCGAGCACGGCGGCCGCATCGTTGTCGGGGCCGCGTCGCGCCTCGGACCGGAGAAGGGCATCACGTATCTGATCGAGGCGTTCGCGGCGCTGCGGGCGCGCTACGGCGATCATGTGAGCCTGCGTATCGCCGGTGAGGGTCCCGAACGCAGGAAACTCGAGGCGCAGATCGCCAGGCTCGGTCTGCAGGACAGCGTCGAGCTGCTGGGCTGGCTGGAGCACGCCGACCTGCCGGCCTTCCTGCAGACACTCGACGTGTTCGCGCTACCGTCGACGTGGGAGGGGTTCGGCGTCTCCGCGGTCGAGGCCTCGGCGATGGAGTTACCGGTGGTCGCGAGCAACATCCATGGCATCCCGGACGCGGTGCGCGACGGCGTCACGGGCCTCCTGGTGCCGCCCGCCGACCCCGCGTCCCTGGCCGACGCGATCAGGCGCCTCGTCGAGGACGAGGCGCTGCGTCGTCGACTCGGGCGGGCGGGACGCGAGTACGTGGCGCAACAGTACGACTGGACCGAAAACGCGGCGCAGATGACGCGCATCTACGAGCGCCTGACGCGCCGGCCGGCCGCGGTGTGACCGCAAACGCCGCGTCTCTTATCCTGAAGACATGACGAACGAATCGACCAACGGCGGTAGCGCGCCCGTCTTCGAGGGACTCGACCTGCCGTTCATCTCCGTTATCATCGCCGTCCGCAACGAGCAGGGGTTCATCGGACGCTGCCTGCAGTCGCTGGCGGCGCAGGACTACCCGCGCGAGCTGTTCGAGGTCATCGTGCTCGACGGCGGCTCGACAGACGCGACGGAGTACGAGACGCAGCACGCCGCCGAGCTGATGGGGCTGACGGTCTACTTCGGCTCCAACCCCAAGAAGACGGCAGCGTCGGGCTTCAACCTGGGCCTGACACTGGCGCACGGCCACGTCGTCGTGAAGGTCGACGGGCACAGCCGCGTGGCGCCCGACTTCCTCTCGGCAAGCGTGAAGGCGCTGGTCGAGAGCGGCGCCGATGCCGTCGGAGGGCCGATCGAGACGCGGGGCCATGGCATCGTCGGGCGCGCGATCGCGCTGGCTATGTCGTCGCGATTCGGCATCGGCGACACGGCGTTTCGCAACCCGGACGCCGGGCTGCAGGAAACGGACTCGGTGCCCTACGGCGCCTACCGCCGCGAGGTCTTCGACCGCCTCGGTGGCTTCGCGGAGGACATCGACCGCGGTGAGGACGACGAGTTCAACTACCGCCTGCGCGACGCCGGCGGGCGCATCGTTCTGTCGCCGTCGATCCACTCGACCTACTTCTGCCGCACGACGCTGCGAGAGCTGGCGCGCCAGTACTGGGGCTACGGCCTGGCGAAGGCGGCGGTCCTGCAGCGTCACCCCGACCGCCTGCGAGCGCGACACCTGGTGCCGTCGGCACTGGTGCTGGCGCTTGGCGGCGGCGCGCTGCTCAGCTTCGTCAACCGGCGCTTCGCCTGGCCGACGCTGCTCGCGGGCGGCGCCTACGCGGTCGCGAACGGCCTCGTGACACTGAGCATCGCGCGACAGGGCAACCAGAAAGAGGCGCGCTACCTGCCGGCCGCGTTCGCCTGCATCCATCTACCTGCCGGCGCCGGCTTCATCGCCGGCATGGCGCGCGGCCTGCTGGGACATCGAGGCGCCGTACCGGCCATCGAGCCCGCGCCCGAGCAACCGATCGTGTCTGCAGACTGACGCCACGCCCAGATTCGCTACAGCATCGATACGCGTGCGGCAACTCTGACTCGCCCCCGGTCTGCGAATCGTGATAATCTGCACAACGAACTCGCACTGTCGCGGCGGCCGACATTTGCCCGCCACCCGCAGGCCGAATTGCCAGACGACTTCCTACCGATAGCCAAACCAGACGTAGACGAAGACGACATCGCCGAAGTCGTCGATACCCTGCGCTCAGGCTGGCTGGTCTACGGACCGAAGACCCAACGCTTCGAGGCCCAGTTCGCCGAGATGGCCGGCGCGAAGCACGCGGTCGGCGTCAACTCCTGCACCGCCGGGCTGCACCTGTCGCTGCTCGCGGCGGGCGTCGGGCCGGGCGACGAGGTGATCACGACGCCGATCACGTTCTCGGCGACCGCGAACGTGATCGTGCACGTGGGCGCCACGCCGGTGCTGGCCGACATCTGCTACGACGACCTGAACATCGACCCGGAGCAGATTGAGCGGCGGATCACGCCGCGCACGAAAGCGATCATGCCGGTGCACTACGCCGGCAACGCCTGCCGCATGGACGAGATCATCGACATTGCGCGGCGCCACAACCTGAGAGTGATCGAGGACGCTGCGACGGCGGCAGGCTCCGGTTACAAGGAGCGCATGGTCGGCAACATCGGCGACCTGACGAGCTTCAGCTTCTACCCCGTGAAGAACATGACAACCGGCCAGGGCGGCGTCGTCACGACGAACGATGACGATCTCGCGGAAAGGGTCAGCGTGCTGCGCAACCACGGCCAGGACTCGAACGCCTGGAAGCGCTACTCTTCCGAGGCGAGCCGGCCGTTCTATACGATCAGCGAGCCGGGCTTCAACTACGGGATGTTCGACCTGCTGGCGAGCATCGGGCTGGGCCAGCTCAAGCGCCTGCCCGGGTTCAACGCCCAGCGCGCACGTCTCGCCGAGCACTACACGCGCCTGTTCGCGAACGTGCCGCAGGTCGAGGTGCCGTCGATACGACCCGACGTGAAGACGAACTGGCACCTCTACGTGATCCGCCTGCGCGACACGCAGGTCCCGCGAGACGAGCTCTCGGCACAGCTCAAGACGCGCGGCATCGGCACTTCGGTGCATTACGCACCGATTCACTACCATCCCTACTACCGCGAGCACTATGGCTTCAAGATCGGCGACTACCCGGTGGCCGAGACCGAGTTCGAGCGCATCCTTTCGCTGCCGCTGTTCCCGCTGATGAACGAGCAGGACGTCGAGCGCGTGGTCGAGAACGTGAGCCAGATCCTTGGCGGCTGAGTGGCGCTCACACTCTACGCTTCACGGTTCACCCGGGAGTGCGGCTCACTACACGATGCGCATTCTTGAAGACGGCGACTGGTTTACCCCTCACCCTAACCCTCTCCCTAAGGGAGAGGGGACAACACATGCGACGACGCACCGAAGTCCTGTAGAGGAAGGCGCCTCGCCTAGTGCCTATCGAAGAGCCGCCGGTGTTTGACGAGGAGCGCGGAAGGCGCGCCGTCGACATATCGATCTCGCTGCTGGCGCTGGTGATTTTCGGGCCGCTGCTGGCGCTCGTAGGGCTGCTGATCAAGCTCGAGTCGCCGGGGCCGGTGCTGTTCAAGCAGAAGCGCGTCGGCAAGAACGAGAAGCTGTTCGACGTGTACAAGTTCCGCTCGATGACCGTGGCGCAGTCCGACGAGGAGCGCGCCCAGGACGACATAGAGGACATCGAGGCGTTTCAGTTCAAGCCGCGCGGCCGCAAGACGGCGATCGGCCGGGCGATTCGCGCCGCGAGCCTGGACGAGCTGGCGAACTTCCTCAACGTGCTGCGCGGCGACATGCACATTGTGGGGCCGCGTCCCGACGAGCCCGAGATCGTGGCGCAATACCGGCCCGAGTGGCGCCGGCGTCACGACGTCGCTCCGGGCATGACGGGCCTGGCGCAAGTCCACGGCCGCGCCGATCTGCCCTATGCTGAGACGATGGCGTACGACCTCGAGTACGTGGACACGCGCTCGCTGGCCCTGGATATGCAGATCATGCTCAAAACGCTGGGGGTGGTCGCGAGCCGCGAGGGCGCTCGATGAACTCGGACGTGATGCGACGCGCCGGACGCTTCAGCCTGTCGCTCGTTCTCGACGTGGGTATCGTCATCGCCGCATATGCCCTTGGCCTCGAGCTCAAGTTCGACGGCGTCGTGCCCAACGAGTCGTGGCGCACGCTGGCCTGGGCGGGGCCGCTGATCGCGTTCGCCTACCTGCTGACCTACCAGGCGCTCGGCGTCTACGAGACGGCGTGGCAGTACGGTAGCCTGCGCGACGCGGTGCTGCTCGCGACGGGGGTGACGCTGGTCACGGCCAGCGTCCTGATCATCAACGCCTTGCTGCCGCACCGGCCGATCCCGCTCACGGTCAACGTGATCGCGGCGGCGTTCCTGCTCCTGGGTCACGGCATGGTGCGCATGCTGCCACGACTGTGGCGCAGCACCGACGCCGGACCGGCGAGCGAGAAGCCGCGACAGCGCGTCATGGTCGTCGGGGCGGGCGACCCGGGGCAGCTGCTGGCCTGGGAGCTGCAGCACAGCCGCTCGCAGCCCTATCGCGCCGTGTGCTTCGTCGACGACGACGCCGGTCTGCGCAACAAGCGCGTACACGGCATCCCGGTCGCGGGCGGACGCTACGACATCCCCAAGCTGATCAAGAAGTACGAAATCGACCTCGTGGCGATTGCGCTACCGCCTGAACGGGCGCCCGGCCTGCAGGAAGTGCTGGCCCTGATCGAGCCGGCGAAGATCCCGGTGCGACTCGTGCCGGGCGTCAACGACGTCATGGAGGGTCGAGCCCAGCGCGGCGAGATGCGCGAGATCACGGTCGAGGACCTGCTGTCACGCGAGCCGATGGACATCGATGTGGCCGCGAGCCACGCCTCGATCGCGGGGCGCGTCGTGCTGATCACCGGCGCGGCGGGCTCGATCGGCGCCGAGCTGACGCGGCGCGTGACGGCGCTGAAGCCGGCCGCTCTGCACCTGATCGACTCGAACGAGACGGGGCTGCATGAGCTGCGCGTCGAGGTGGTGCAGCAATCGGGCGGCGAAATCGCGGTACGACCCTGGCTGGTCAACATCTCGGACCGCAGGGCGCTGGACGACATCTTCGAGAGCGCGCACCCGCAGGTCGTGTTCCACCTGGCAGCGTACAAGCACATCCGCATGATGGAGGAGAACCCGGACCAGGCATTCGAGACCAACATCATCGGCACGCTCAACGTGTTCGAGGCGGCGCAGGCGGTGCAGGCCGAGGAGGTCGTCTTCCTCTCGAGCCACACGGCGGTGAACCCGGCGAGCGTCTACGGCGCATCGAAGCGCATCGGCGAGCTCCTCGTAACCTCGATGCCGAGGGGCCGCACGCGATTCTGTGCCGTGCGCCTGACCAACGTAATCGACGCGCGCGGGACGGTGCTGGCGCTGTTCGCGCGCCAGATCCAGGGCGGCGGGCCTGTCAGCGTCACCGACCCTGAAGTTGCGCGCTACTTCCTCACGATCAACGAGGTCGCGGGCCTGGTGATCCAGGCTGCGGCCCTGGCGCGCGGCGGCGACATCTTCCTGCTCGACACGGGCGAGGAAGTACGCATCGCCGAGCTGGCCGAGCGCCTGATCCGCTCACGCGGCATGGAGCCGGGCAAGGACATCGAGATCATCTACACCGGCCTGCGACCCGGCGAGAAGGTCAGCGAGGCGCTGACGGGCGAGCACGAGACGCTGGAGCCGACCGAGCATGCCCGCGTGCTGCGCGCCGTCTCGTCGCTGACGCTGTCGGGCGCCGACCTGCGCGCCGCGATTCGCGAGCTCGAGGTCGACCGGCGCAGGCGTACCGGTAACCTGCCGGCACGCATCCACGCCCTGGCGCGCTTCGAGCTGACGCCGTCGTCGCCGGAGGCAGAGGCGGTCGAGACGCCGCAGGAGCCGTGAGCAGACCACCGTGTGCCGGCGCTTCGGAACCTCGATGGTTCAGCCCTACGAGAGGGAGCGTCGTTAAAAAGACGGGGCGTCTCACCCTCACCCTGGCCCTCTCTCTCAACGGAGAGGGGACGAGCTTTGAACCCGCTACGAGTGGTGTGGGACGCGTAGATAGACTTCAGATGCCCGGGGGGTTAGCCCGGGGTGCTCCAACGCTCCGAACTGCTGCTGACGGAGCCTCGTTTACCCCTCACCCTGGCCCTCTCCCTAAGGGAGAGGGGACGCGTTTCGGCTCCCTTTCGGACCGTTCGGACCACATAGACACAACACAGAGGCCCTGGGGTTCAGCCCGGGGTGCTGCAGCGGAGCAATGAAGATCGTCTCGGTCGTTGGGGCGAGGCCGCAGTTCGTGAAGGCGGCGGTGCTGAGCCGGGCGCTGCGCCGGCGTTTCGACGAGGTGCTGGTGCACACGGGGCAGCACTACGACGACCTGATGTCGGACGTATTCTTTCGCGAGCTCGGGCTGCCGGCGCCGGATGTGAACCTCGGCGTCGGGTCGGCGAGTCATGCGGTGCAAACGGCGCGCATGCTCGAGGGCCTCGAAGCGGTGTACGAGCGCGAGCAACCGGACCTCGTGCTGGTCTACGGCGACACGAACTCGACGCTGGCCGGGGCACTGGCGGCGTCGAAGCTCGGCCTGCCCGTGGCCCACGTCGAGGCCGGGTTCAGAAGCTACGAGCGCGACCTGCCGGAGGAGATCAACCGCATCGTCGCGGACCACGTCGCGACCTACCTGTTCTGCGCCACCGCGGGCGCCGTCGAGTGCCTGCGACGCGAGGGCATCGAGCGCGGCGTCTACGCGACCGGCGACCTGATGTACGACTCGATGCTGACGGCGCTGCCGCGCGCCGAGGCGATCGAGGCCGACGTGCTGGCGAAGCACGGCGTCAAGCCCGGCGCCTACTACCTGGCGACGGTGCACCGCGCCGCGAGCACGGACGACGCCGTAACGCTCGCTTCGCTGTTCGAGGCGTTCGGCCGGCTGAGCGCGCCGGTGGTGCTGCCGCTGCACCCGCGCACACGCGCTGCGATGGCACAGTCTGGCACCGAGGCGGCGCCGAACCTGCGCCTCAGCGAGCCCGTGGGCTACATCGAGATGCTGGCGCTGGAGCGCAACGCGCGCGCCATCCTCACCGACTCCGGCGGCGTACGGCGCGAGGCGTACTTCCTCTCGATCCCCTGTGTTACGCTGCGAACAGAGTCGGAGTGGCCGGAAACGCTGGCCGGCGGCTGGGACGTACTCGCGGGCAGCGACGCGGACCTGATCGTGAAGGCGGCGCAACGGCCGCGACCCGAGGCTCCGCCGGCGCCGGTGTTCGGAGACGGCCACGCGGCGCAGAGAATCGTCGAGATACTCGAGCATGATCCACCCCACAGCTGAGGTCGAGCCGGGCGCGCAGGTCGGCGCCGGCACGCGCATCTGGCACCACGCCCACGTGCGCGCCGGGGCGGTGATCGGCGCCAACTGCACCCTCGGCTACGGCGTCTACGTCGACGCGGGCGTCGTGATCGGCGACAACTGCAAGCTGCAGAATCGAGTCAGCGTTTACCACGGCGTGACGATCGAGGACGGTGTCTTCGTCGGGCCGCACGTCGCGTTCACCAACGACAAGCACCCGCGCGCGATTCGGCCCGACGGCACCCTGGCGACCGATGACGACTGGACGGTCTCGCCGATCCTGGTGCGTCACGGCGCGTCGATCGGCGCCGGAGCGGTCGTGCTGCCCGGCGTCACGATCGGGCCCTGGGCGATGGTCGGCAGCGGCGCCGTCGTGACACACGACGTGCCGGACCACGGCATCGTGGTGGGCAACCCGGCGCACCTCATGGGCTACGCCTGCAAATGCGGCGCGACTTTGAAGCCGGGGACACCCGGACCCCGCTAAAGGGCCTGCTGGATCGTGTACTCGATTCAGACGAGGTCGAGGACACGGGCTGGCGCTGCCCGCGCTGCGGCGACACTCACCCGTTCGAGCCGCTGGAGACGCAGCGTGATTAGGATCGCCGAGCCACAACTCGGCGAGGCGGAGCGCGCGGCCGTGCTCGCGGTGCTGGCCTCGGGGCGGCTGAGCAACGGTCCCGTAACGCGCGACTTCGAGGCCGCTTTCGCGCGCGAGGTCTCGCACACGCTGGAGGCCGTCGCCGTGTCGAGCGGCACGGCGGCGCTGCACCTGGCGCTGCTGGCGCATGACGTCGGCCCCGGCGACGAGGTGATCACGACCGCGTTCAGCTTCCAGGCAACGGCCAACATGATCCTCGCGACCGGCGCGCGGCCCGTGTTCGTCGACGTGCGCGACGACGGCAACATCGACCCGGATCGTATCGAGCCCGCGATCACGCCCCGCACGCGGGCGCTGCTGCCGGTGCATCTCTACGGCCGGCTGTGCGCCATGGCGCCGTTGTGCGAGATCTCGTCTCGTCACGGTCTGGCGCTGATCGAGGACGCGGCGCAGGCCCACGGCGCCTCGGCGGGTGGGCGCTACGCCGGTTCGTTCGGCACAGGCTGCTTCTCGCTTTACGCCACGAAGAACCTCGCGGCGGGCGAAGGCGGCGTCGTTACGACCGACGACGTGGCGCTGGCGCAACGGCTCCGACGCCTGCGCGCCCACGGCGAAGACGAACGCTACGAAAGCGTCGAGCTCGGCTACAACTACCGTCTGACGGAGCTGAGCGCGGCGCTGGCGCTATCGCAGCTCGACAGCCTTGCAGAGCGCAACCAGGCGCGACGCCGCAACGCCGCGTACCTGTCGCAGCACCTCGAGGGCGTCGTCATGCCGGATATGCCGGCCGAGCCCATATCGCACGTATGGAACCAGTACACCGTGCGCGTGACGCAGGGCCGCGACGAGCTGCGGGAGCACCTGCGAGCCAGCGGCATCGAGGCGATGGTCTACTACCCGATGACGCTGCCGTCGCAGAAGCTGTACCGCGACCTCGGCTACGACGATGCTGCCTTCCCGGTGGCGCGTCGCCTGACGCGCGAAGTGCTTTCGTTGCCGGTGCATCCCGGCCTCAGCGCCATCGAGCTCGAGCAGATCGTCGCGGCCGTCAACGCCTGGACGCGGCAGCACGCAGAACCGCGGACCGCCGGCCGATGACTCGACCCCTGGCCGTGGGAGTGATCGGGCTGGGCTTCGGCGCCAACCACGCGCGCGTGCTCAGCAGCCTGCCGGACGCGCGTCTCGCCGCCGTGTGCGATACGCGCGCCGAGCGCCTCGAAGTGTCGTCCTACGGCGCAACGCCTTACAACGACGTCGCGGCCATGCTGCGCAACGAGAGGCTGGACGCGGTGGTCGTCGCGGCGCCGGCGCACCTGCACGCCCCACTGGCGCTGGCAGCAATCGAGGCGGGCTGCGCGGTGCTGGTCGAGAAGCCGCTGGCGACATCGTACGAAGAAGGCGCCGCGCTGGCCTCGGCGGCGGCCGCGGCCGGGGTGGCGTTGATGCCGGGGCACATCGAGCGCTTCAACCCGGCGCTGCGCGAGCTGGCGCGACGGGTGCGGGCGGGCGAGATCGGGCGCGTACTCCAGCTCACGGCGCGGCGCATGGGTGCGATCCGTTTCCCGCCAACGGACGTCAACGTGGTGCACGACAGCGCGATACACGACATCGACGCGATGCGCTTCGTGCTCGGCTGCGAGGTCGAAGAGGCGTACGCCGTGGCTCAACGCGGCGTCGTCATGCCGGTCGAGGACGCGATCAGCGGTCTGCTGCGCTTCGAGCCCTCGGACGGAGCAGCGGGTGCGGTAGCCAGCCTCGAGGTGAACTGGCTGTCGCCGCGACGGGTGCGCGACCTGACGGTACTGGGCGAGACGGGCATGTTCGTGCTGCAGTACGCGGCGCAATCGCTGGAGCTGTATCACACGCCGGCGCGCTCGGGACCGGTGCAGGGCTGGTTGCTGGGCGGCGACGAGGGCAACCCGGCCGAGACGATCGCGATCGAGCCGCGTGAGCAACTGGTCGAAGAGCTGACCGCGTTTCTCGATGCGGTGCGCCGGGGAGAGCCGATGCCCGTGAGCGCTGTGGACGGCCTCGCGGCGCTGGCGATCGCCGACGCGCTGACGCAATCGGCGCGCAGCGGACGGCCCGTGACGCCGGCGCGGGCGCGAGCATGACGCGCGTCGCGGTCGTCGGGCTGGGCAAAATCGGGCTGCCGCTGGCGGCGCTGTACGCCGGCAAAGGCGCCGACGTGATCGGCTGCGACATCAGCACCACGGTGGTCGAGAGCGTGAACTCGGGGCGTTGCCACGTCGGCGGCGAGCCCGGCCTCTCCGAGGCGGTCGCGGCGGCACACGCCTCGGGACGCCTGCACGCCACGACCGACACGACAGCCGCCGTAGCCGAGAGCAACGTGGTCGTGATCATGGTGCGCGTCGGGATCGATGCCGCCGGGCACGCCGACTTCCATTACCTGGACCTGGCTGCATCGGCGGTGGGCAAAGGCCTGAAGCCGGGTACACTCGTCGTCCTCGAGAGCACTGTGCCGGTAGGAGTCACGCGTAACCGCCTCGGGCGGCGGCTTGCCGGTGCGTCCGGCCTCGACGCGAGCGCCTTTCGTCTGGCTTACAGCCCGGAGCGCGTCTCGTCCGGCAGCATCTTCCGCGATCTCGGGACGTATCCGAAGCTGGTCGGCGGCATCGACGACGCGAGCACAGAGGCGGCGGCGGCGTTCTACGAATCGGTGCTCGATGCGCCGGTCATGCGCCTTCCCGACGCCGAGACGGCCGAGTTCGCCAAGCTGGCCGAGAGCATCTACCGCGACGTCAACATCGCGCTGGCCAACGAGCTGGCGCGCGCCGCCGAGACGCTGGGCGTCGACTACGCGGTCGCGGCGAAGGCCGGCAACTCGCAGCCCTACTCACATCTGCACTCGCCGGGACTGGGCGTCGGCGGGCACTGCATCCCGGTCTATCCCTACTTCATGACGCAGGCCGTCGATGCACCGCTGGTGGCGCTGAGCCGCGAGATCAACGACTCGATGGCGTCGCACGGCGTCGAGCGACTGGCCGAGGCGCTGGGCGGCAGCATCGAGAACAAGACGGTGCTGATCCTGGGTCTGGCGTATCGAGGCGGCGTCAAGGAAGCAGAGCTATCGAGCGCTCTGCTGGTCGCCGATGCGCTGAGGCAGCACGGCGCTCACGTACTGGTCCACGACCCCCTGTTCACGCCCGACGAGATGAGCGCCTACGGCCTCGAGGACTCTCCCCTACCGCCCTCGGTGCCCGTAGATGCGGTCGTGCTGCAGGCGGCGCACCCCGAGTACGCGAGCCTCGACTACGGGGCCATCCCGGGCTGCAAGGCGGTGCTCGACGGCAGAGGCGCCCTCGACGCGGCGGCCATTCGCGACGCCGGGCTGAAGTACATCGCCATCGGTCGGCCGTAACCTCTCCCAGCTGCCGCGCGCCCCTCTCCGTGCGCGGCGAGGGGCTGAGGACGACGGTCCCGATTCGCGGTAATACGCATCGGGCGCAGATGATGGCGCCTCGGCGGACGGACCTGCAGGTTCGTCCCTACATTAGACGGCGAATCGAAGATGGCGAATCGCAACGACGAAGACGAGTCTTCGTGTCTGGCTATTGGCTAAGAGCTAGAAGCTAACTGCCCGCGCCTGCCCGGCTAGCGGTAGCGCGGAGTGTGGACGGCGCCGCTGGAGATCGGCTCGTCGATGTAGAGGTCGCCGTTGCGGATCTTGAGGTTGAAGCCGCAATCGGGGTTGGTGCAGACCCAGGCCTTGTAGTGAATCGCGGCGCCCTGGCTGCCGAAATCGGACAGCGGCACAAGGTCGCCGGTTTTGCACTTCTGGCACTTGGGAAAGTTAACGCTAGAAAAGTCCACTATCTCATCCACCCCTAGGCTTGCGTGGCGCAAGCAGGTCCGCCCAGGACTTTGCGGAGTATACCAGAGCTTAAGTAACCCTTACAACGCGACCCATGAAGGCTATAACGGTTGCAAATGCATCAAATCGTGGGCGCTTCGATTCCCAGGAAGCGGAAGCAGTTGTGCCACGTTATGTCGTCTAACGTGGCCTGCGGCAGCCCCATCGAGGCCAGCGTCTTGCCCACGGGCTCCTCACGCGCCATGTACGGGTAGTCTGTGCCGACCAGAAGACGGCTCGGCTCGATGATCTCGAGCAGGTAGCGAATGGCGCGCGCGTCGAACAGCAGCGTGTCGTAGTAGAAGCGCCGCGCGTATTCGAACGGCGAGCGCGGCAGCATAGACGCGCCCATGCCGCCAATCTGCGGTCCTTCGTTCCAGGAGCCGCTCCAGTTGTGCATGAAGCGCGGCAGCATGAACGGGAAGGTGCCGCCGCCGTGGCTGAAGGCGATGCGCAGGTTGGGGCACTTCTCCGCCGTGCCGCCACCGATCAGCGACGCGATAGTGAGGCCCGTGTCGGTCGGGAAGCCGATCGGGTTCATCAGCGGCTCGCTGATCCGACCGGCGACCGTGGGGTGCAGCGCGTGCACGAAGATCGGCACGCCGAGACGGTCCGCCTCCTGGAAGAAGCCGGCGAAGCTCGCGTCGCCCAGCGATCTGCCGAGGATGTTGGTGCCGAGCTCGATGCCGGTCAGGCCCATCTCGCGCACGTGGCTCAGCTCTTTGGCCGCGAGGTCAGGGTCCTGCAGCGGCACCGCCCCGAGCCCGAAAAAGCGGCCGGGAGCCGCCTGGCAGATACCGGCGATGAACTCGTTGGTGTAGCGGCAGAAGTCGAGGCCGTCCTCCGGCGTGAACCAGTAGGACAGCAGCTCCGGCATCGGCGAGATCGCCTCGGCGTCGACGCCGCTCGCCTCCATGTCGCGCAGGCGCCGCTCGACGTCCCAGTTGCCGCTATGCACGGTGCGAAAGTTAGCGCCGTTGATCGTGACGTTGGCGCGCAACGCGTCGATGTGGTCCATGACGGGCCAGCGTGCGGCGCTGGCGCGCGACCCGGGCGGTGGGAAGTCGTGCGGGATTACGTGAGCGTGCATATCGATGAGCATGAAGACCTCCCGGCGCGCGAAATCAGGTTGGAAGCGGGCACATTATAAGCAGACGTGAGAGAAAGCAGCAGCGTCGCTGATTTAGCGACGCTGCTCAGAAAATGCCTCTAACTCGGTGGGAAATAGCGAACCCGGCATCGATCGGACTTAATGCAGCCGAACGATGCGACGGATTGCCCGGATCTGCCGCTGGATTCGCGTCTACGCCTACGCCTGCTTGCGCGGCCTGCCGCGACGCGTTACGCGGCGAAAGTAGACGTGGCCGTTGGCGTCCCAGATATCGAGGTCGACATTGAGGCGCGAAGATGCCCTGCGCAGACGCACCTTCACACTGCGGACATTCTCGTTCTGCTCGAGCTCCAGGTCTCCGACGTCGTTGGAGTCGATCTTGCGAACGAAGTCGTCGTACCTTTGCTGCTGCTCGCGGACCGCCTTAGAGGATCGGGAAGGTGGAGGCGCCTCGTTCGGCTTGCGGACGTACAGTTGAGGCATCTGAATCTGCTCCTATCGGGCTACCTTAAGCGCTTGAGAGTGACGAGAAGTCTAGGTCATTATAAAAAAGCAATCAAGCATGCTTAGTAGAGACGTGAAACGTAGCAGTTTCAAACCCATAACAATGACGTGACTTAGCATATCTTTGGCGCGATGGTCTGAGCTAAGCCGGTTTGGTACAGTGAAGCCGCGGAGAGGTGCTGGAGTGGCCGAACAGGCACGCCTGGAAAGCGTGTAGTCCCTTTAGGGGCTCGTGGGTTCGAATCCCACCCTCTCCGCCAGGTACTTGCGTACGCATGCTGCGCGGACGCATCCTCTGACGCTGAGTTACGAAATCATGACCGCCCACCGAGCGATAGTGCGTTTCCTAATAAGCGCGTCGTGGTTCTGTTATCCGGAGGTCCGTGTATCCGGTGTTTCTGTCGGCTCTAGCGGCCCTTCAGGGGACGGTGCTTGGCGGCTTCGTAGTCGGCGAGCATCTCGGCCTGCTTCTGCTTCGAAGCCTCCCGCCCTGCCTGCTTCGCGTTTCGGATCAGGCTGCGCAGCTGAGCCAGTGGCTTGCCGGCGCTTGCAGCGTCGTCCGCGAGCTCACCTGCTTCGTGCTCGGCTCCGGCGAACAACGACGCGGCGCCTCCGCCGAGAAGGAAGCCCAGAATGAAGCCCAGTCGCATCGCCTACTTCTTACCTCGAAGGCCGCCGAGCACGCTGAGACCCTTCTTGACCCCGGCCGCGGCACCGTAGACCTTGACCATGGGCGCAACAGCGGTTCGGCCGACGAAATCGGTGGTTCCGCGCACGGTGTCGGCAGCTTCTTTAATCGAGCCAAGCGCCGGCTTGACGTCGTCGTTGAGCAGGCCCTTCACGTAGTTGAACAGCCCCTTGGCCGACAGACCAACGAACAGCACCACGACAACCGCAACGGCGAAAAAGATGATGCCGATGATGCCGTAGATGATGATGATCACATCGCGTACATCGGAAAGAGACAAAACGAGGGGCATGAGACGGCTCCTCCAGAAAATCCGCAGCGAGTTGGGCTACAGATACTCGGGCAGTATAACAGCCGTCGAAGTGACGGCCGCCTTCGCCCCGGCAGTGGCAATAGTTGCGCCGCCGATCACACGCTCGACGTCGTAGAGCACCGCGGCCTGGCCCGGCGTCACGGCCCGCAACGCCTGCGCGAACTCGATCTCCAGCCCGTCCGGCGTGACATGGACGCGGGCGGGAACCGGTGGGCTCTTGTAGCGGACCTTGACCTGCGCCTCGAACTCGGCAGCGGGTGGTTCGCCGTGGACCCAGGACGGTGCCTCGGTGACCAGGCGCTGCGAGAGCAGGTCATCTTCCTCACCGATCGTGATCAGGTTGAGCTCGGGGTCGATTTCGGTGACGAAGCGCTTGCTGCCGAAGGCGCCGATGCCCTTGCGCTGGCCGATCGTGAAGCCGGCGACGCCATCGTGCTCACCGACCTGCATGCCCGAGGTGTCGATGATCGAGCCGGGACGCTGCGGCAGACGCTCGGAGAGGAAGGCGCGGTAGTCGTTACCCGGCACGAAGCAGATCTCAGCGCTATCGGGCTTGTCGTGTAGCGGCAGACCCATCTCGAAGGCGAGGCGCCGGATCTCGGTCTTCGGATACTCCCCGACCGGGAAGAGCAGGCGCGAGAGCTCGGCCTGCTTCAGCGTGTAGAGGACGTAGGACTGGTCCTTGCTGTCGTCGACCGCGCGCTGCAGCTCGAAGCCGTTGGCGCCGCGGCGGACGCGAGCGTAGTGACCGGTCGCCAGGTAACCGGCGTCGAAAGCGATGGCACGGTCGAGGAGGGCGCGAAACTTGACGTGCTCGTTGCAGGCGAGGCAGGGGTTGGGCGTGCGGCCGCGCTCATACTCACCGACGAAGTAGTCGACGACCTTGCGGCCGAACTCCTCCTCGAGGTTGAGGACGTAGTGCGGGATGCCGAGCACTTCCGCGGCGGCGCGGGCGTCGTCGATGTCCTCGACGCCGCAGCAGCGCTTCTGATGCAGGCGCCCCTCGGCGTCGTCGCGCGACCAGAGACGCATCGTGATGCCCACGACGTCGTAGCCCTGCTGCACCAGCAGGCCGGCGGCCACCGCGGAATCGACGCCGCCGCTCATCGCGACCACAACTCGCTGTTTCGTCATGTGTACACGCTACAAGCAATGCGCGGGTGGCAACAAGTACGGAACGCCAGAATCGGTGCCCTGCCGCCGACTGGTGGCTTGTTGATATGATTCCTCACGTGACACAAATACAAACCGAACCTGCAGACCTCGCTCGACGCATCGTTGATTTGCTCTCCGACCGCCAGGCCGAAGACATCGTCCTGCTCGATATCAGCCAGATCGCCTCGTTCGCCGACTTCTTTGTTATAGCCACGGCGCAGAACCCGCGGCACATGAACGCCCTGATCGACGCGTTCGGCAAGGAGTTGGCGAACGAGGGCATCAAGTCGCTGCACCGCGAAGGCGACCCCGACTCCGGCTGGGTGCTGGTCGATTACGGAGCAGTGATCGTGCACCTGTTCACGGAGCAGGACCGGCAGTTCTACAACCTGGAAGGGCTATGGAGCCGCGCCGGCGTCCCGGCCGTGCGCTTCCAGTAACGAGCATGACTGTTTCGGCCGAAGGCGACGAGAACGGCCTCGCTGTCGCTTTCGCGGACGGTTGCCATGGCATCATCCCGTTTGCCGACATACCTGAGGTCGGCACGCTCGAAAACCTGAAGAGCCTCGACATGCCGAACGCCTACGAGCTCGTACTCGAGGCCCGCAACGGTGATGTCATTGAGCTGCCATGGGACTTTGCCCGCAGTTACTGCGAGGCGGCGTATCCGGACCGAGTCCGACAGGTCGCTCAAAGAGGCCGACAGGCCATCGGTGAGCGCATCAGACGGCAGCGTCTGACGGCACGTCTTACGCAACAAGATGCGGCCGACGCAGCCGGTCTCAACCGGGTCACGCTGGTGCGAATCGAGAACGGCGACGAATCGCCCCGCTACGACACGCTAATCCGTCTCGCGCAGGCTCTCCGTGTCGAGCCTGCGGCCTTGCTGGCTCCCGAAGACTGATCCCTACTCGAAGACCCAGCGGTCCACGTCGCGCGTGACGTCGTGAGCTCTGAGGGCTGGAAGAACAACGCGACCTCGCGCTGAGCGCTCTCGAGCGAGTCGGAGCCGTGCACCAGGTTGCGCCCGATCTCGACGCCGAGATCGCCGCGAATCGTGCCCGGGGCGGCTTCGCGGGGGTTGGTTTTGCCCATCGTGCCGCGCACGGCCTCGACGGCGCCGGTGCCCTCGAACACGGCCGCGATTATCGGGCAGGCCGTGATATAGGCAACGAGGCCTTCGTAGAACGGCTTGCCGGCGTGCTCGCCGTAGTGACGTTCGGCCAGGGCGCGGTCGACATGCAGCAACTTCAGGCCGACGATGCGCAAACCACGACGCTCGAGGCGCCCCAGGATCTCGCTCGCGAGACCGCGCTGCATCGCGTCGGGCTTGACCAGGACCAGGGTGCGTTCCATTGAGACTCCTCTTTGGCTATCAGCCTTCAGCGATCAGCTGTCAGCTTTGCTTCTTTGATTCAACGCGTTCACTCCATCAGATCAGGCAGACCAGGCTCCTATTTGGACTTCCGGCAGTAGCTGATTGCTGAATGCTGATGGCCGACCGCTACCCCTGCGGCCCGATGGCGGGCGCGCGCAAATACAGTGGCACAAGCGTATCGGGATTGTCGATCTCGCCGCGGGCGAGGCGCCGGAGACCGAGACGCGCGATCGATGCGACCCGCGATTCCGCCGCCGGCACGAGACGCGCGCCCTTCTGCGACAGCATTTCGAGGGTCGCGGCGTCGAGGCGAGTGATATCGCCGGTGATGGCGTCGCCGGGCTGGACAATGCGCCCGAGGTCGGCGGTCGGGATGAGCTGCGGCGGCTCAATCTCCTGCAGGTCGTATTCGACGGCGCGATAGGCGGCCCATGCGAGCTCGGCGCGTCCGGCGGCCTGCAGCGGCACGACGCGGCCCCCTGTCGCCTCGGCGATCGGCAGCGCTTCGGCGGCGAGGCGTCCGACACCCGTCAGCGACGCATCGAAGCCAAACGCGAGCGCTTTCGCAGTGCTGAGACCGACGCGCATGCCCGCGTAAGAGCCGGGGCCGAGACAGACGCAGACGGCGCCAATCTGCTGCTTGTCGCGACCGACGTGGCCGAGCAGCCAGTCGAGCGCCGGCAGGAGCTGTCGCGAGTGCGACTGGTGAGCCTGCCACGTCACCTCAGCCAGCAGTGCACCGCCCTCGCATAGCGCCGCGCCGGCAACGTCCGAGGCGGTATCGATGGCAACGACGAGGCCTCGCTCAGACGTCACGAGCCGTTCTCCTTAGCTTCGAACTCGCGCATCAGGGCCTCGTAGCGCTCGCCGTGCGGCTCCAGCGTGATGCGCCGCGAACGGTCGCCGGTGGCCTCGAAGCGCGCGAGCAGGTGATCCGGCGGCAGCTCCTGCGGCGCTCGGTCCGGCCATTCGACCAGCAGCAGCCCGTCCTCCGCGTTCTCCTCCAGCCCGAGCTCGAACACCTGCCGCGGGTCCTCGAGACGGAAGAGGTCGGCGTGATAGACGTGCATGCGGCCGTGATACTCGTTGACCAGCACGAAGGACGAGCTCTTCACGGCCTCCGCGACCTTGAGCCCGGCGCCGATGCCCTGCGCGAAGCAGGTCTTGCCCGCTCCGAGCTCGCCCTGCAGCAGGATGACGTCACCCGGGCGCAGCAGGCCCGCGAGTCGCCGTCCCAGGCGCTTCGTATCGGTCGGGCTTCGGCTCTCGAATTCGCGCGTCATGGGTTCGAAAAGTGGTCCCAGCCGCCGGCGCCCAGCGGTATCTCCTGGCCGCGCTCGTCCAGCACGCCGACGCGCGGCTCATCCGCCTCGTAGACCTCGCCGATGACGGTGATCGGCGTCTCCGAGGCCGCGATCAGTGCGTCGATTGCGGGCTGCGGGCCGATGACCAGCAGCTCGTAGTCTTCGCCGCCGCTCAGCGCCAGACCCAGCGCCTCGGCAGGGAAGACCTCGCGCAGGGCGTCGCTGGTCGGCACGCGCGCGGCGTCGACCAGGATGCCGAGGCCGCTGGCGGTCGCAACGTGGCCCAGGTCTTGCACCAGCCCGTCGCTGACGTCGATGCCGCAGCGCAAGCCGGCGCGAACTGCCGCCTGACCGACGGCGACACGCGGTTGAGGCCGATGCTGGGCCGCGCGCAAACGCTGCTCCGACTCGGTCTGGAACTCGGAGCCGGCGACCAGCAAGCGCACGCCGCCCGCAGAGTCGCCCAGCGTGCCGCTCACCGCGACGACGTCGCCGTGGCGCGCGGCGCCGCGTGTGAGCACGTGCGCTTCGCCGAGACGCGGCGTCTGCGCCCAGCCCGAAAGCGCCACGGTCACCGAGAACACCGGCGAGCGCACGATGTCGCCGCCGCCGAGCGTCACGTCGAAGGCGGTCGCTGCGTCGTGCAGGCCGCGGTACAGTTCGACCGCGTCTTCGACGCTGAAGTCGCCGGGTAGAGTCAGCGTCACGAGCGCCAGGTGCGGCGTGCCACCCATTGCCGCGATGTCGCTGAGGTTGACCGCCAGCGCCTTCCAGCCGGTGTCGCGCCATGGGCTCTGCTCCGGCAGGAAGTGCACTCCGGCGACCATCGTGTCGGTAGTCCAGATCAGCGACCCGTCGCGGCGCGACGTGACAACTGCGTCGTCGCCGAGGCCAACCAGCAGCCCGTGCTCGGGTACGGCGCCGCGCGCGGGCGGATATTCGATGCCGAACTCCTGCGCCAGGAGACGGATCAAACCGAACTCGCCGATTTCTGAGACCAGCACGCCTCGATTATAGGTACTGCCCCGCTTACGCCCGACCCTCCAAGCATCGCTATAGTTGTCGCATGCGCATCGTTGTCGTCGCAGACGTGCACGCCAACCTCGAGGCGTTCGAGGCGGTGCTGCAGCATGCGCGCGACAACGGCGGCGTCGATGCCATCTGGTCGCTTGGCGACCTCGTCGGCTACGGTCCGGACCCGATGCCGTGCATCGAGCTGCTGCAGAGCTTCGAGCACGAGGCGATCGCCGGCAACCACGACTACGCGGCGATCGGCGCGATCGGCGTCGAAGACTTCAATCCGCACGCGGCAGCAGCGGCCCTGTGGACGGCGCAGCAGCTCAGCCTGGAGGCGCGCGTCTGGATCGGCGGCCTCGAGCCGGAACTGGTACTGGAGCCGGCATTTACGCTGGTGCATGGCAGCCTCGTCGACCCGGTCTGGGACTACCTCGTCTACTCGGACAACGCTGCGGAGCACCTGATGCGCCAGACCACGCCCTACGGCCTCGCCGGCCACACGCACCTGCCTCAGATTTTCGTGGCGACCAGCGGCGGCGCCGATGGCTCGAGCATCGAGGACGGCTACGTGCTCCAGCTCAGCGACGAGCGTTTCGTTGCCAACCCCGGCAGCGTCGGCCAGCCCCGCGACGGCGACCCCCGTGCCGCCTACGCCGTCATCGACACGGACACCGAGCGCATCGTGTTCCACCGTGTCGCCTACGACATCGCGAAGACGCAGTCGAAGATGCGCGAGGCGGGTCTACCGGACGTTCTGTGGCAGCGCCTCTCGGCAGGCCGCTAGCTCTGTAGTACGCTTTACGTGTTACAATTTGACGCGTGGAGCGAGCCGTCCTCGACGTTCAGGCGCTTGTCTGGGACGACAACAACCTTGCGAAGATCGCCGCTCATGGAGTCGCGCCGGAGGACATCGAGTCGGTCCTCGACCGCCAGCCTCACTTTCTACGTCAATCTCCCAGGCCGGAGCGCCGAATACGTAATGTTAGGTCCGGATGACAGAGACCGTTTCTTCTACGTCCCGATGGTACCGACGCAAACGCCGAAAGTCTGGTACGCCGTAACGGGTTATCGAATAAGCACCAGACGAGCGCGCAAAATCTACGACTCGCCCTGACGGAGGTTCCAATGACCGAGACTAACGAGGAGATCGCCAAACGCTACGACGCGCTGGTAGCCGAAGGACGAGAGCTCGACAACCTGACACCCGTCAAAGCTCGCGTCAAAACACCCGTAGACACGGTGTATTCCACGCGCTTCACGCGCGACGAAATCGCGTTACTCCGCAAATCCGCCCGCGAGCAAAACATGACCACATCAGCCTTCATTCGCTCGGCAGCACTCGCGGCGGCAGCTGAGGGACTTCGCCTCGCTTCGGCCGAACAAGCAGTGAAGCTTCAAGCAGTGCGGACGAAAGCCCGCGAGCTCTCCGAGGCCGTGAGCCAGCTCTAGGCGCTAATCGTCGCGCAGGGGCTTGAGGCCGAGCGAGGCGCGGATGCGGTTCGCTTCGACGAGCAGGTCAGGGTCCGCGGTTAGGAACGACGAGAGGTTGCCTGTCGTGATGCCCAGGCGTCTTGCGGTGTCGGCGACGCTGCCCTGTAACGCGAGCAGCAGGTCGAGCACAGAGGCGGCGGCGGGCAGATAACGCACATCTCGTTGACCGACGCGCAGACGCCCCGACTTGTCTATGCAAGCCCCGACGGATGCAGGCACGCCATCGGCCTCGACGGGCGAACGCAGACGCAGCGCCAGGGCCTTACGCAGCCGCTTCAGAGCACGCACGCGGTTCTCGGCCTGAGACCGGCTCTCCTCGGCAATGACGATGAGGCCGCTGGGCTTGTGGCGCAGTCGTACGGCCGACTCGGTCTTGTTGCGCTTCTGCCCGCCCGGCCCGGACGCGCGATAGGTGTCGACCTCGCATTCGGCGAGCAATGCAGCGTCCGTGGGCAGTCGCTCCTCGATTCCGCTTCGTGTTTCCACGCCTAGATTGTAGGCTCAGGCGTCGGCATCGATTCGTTGACACCCTGTCGAAACGAGACCTAGACTTGCTTGACAACCGAATAGAGCACGGGAGCTTGGGGAGCCAGGCTGAGAGGGTGGCCGGACCGTCACCGACCGTCGGAACCTGAACCGGGTAATGCCGGCGCACGGGAGCGACAGTTAGGGCGCCGTCCATCGGCGCTTTTTCTATCCTGCGCGATTGGCTGATCAGCCGACGTGAGGTTAGAAGGGACCGGCCGCGAAGGCTGATCAAGCCGACGCAGCGAGCAAACGAAGCACCCAACGAGAAGCCGTGCACCTATTCGATTCGGTTAGAAGATCGGGATTTCACGGGCGGTCAGCAAGCCATCTCGAGCGGCTGACCAAAGGACGCGCAGGGCAAAAAGGTGAAAAGAGCAGTGACGATTGCGGGGTCGGATTCGGGCGGAGGCGCCGGGATTCAGGCTGACCTCAAGACGTTCTCGGCGCTCGGCGTTTACGGCGCGTCCGTAATCACCGCCGTCACCGCGCAGGACACGCAGCACGTTTACGGTGTCGTCGAGATGGAGCCGAGCTTCGTCGCGCAGCAGATCGACGCCGTTTTGGGCGACATCGGCGCCGACGTCGTAAAGACGGGTATGCTGGCCAACTCCGGCATCATCGAGGCCGTTGCAGAGCGGCTGCGACACTGGGCCGTCCCGGCGCTGGTCGTCGACCCCGTCATGGTCGCGAAAGGCGGCGACACGCTGCTGCGCGCAGACGCCGTCAGTGCGCTACGAGAGCACCTGCTGCCGCTCGCCACGGTCGTCACGCCCAACCTGCCGGAGGCCGAGGTGCTGATCGGAGGCGAGCTGACGACCTGGGACGACATCCGCGAGGCAGCGAGAGAGATCGCGAGCTGGGGCGTCGCGAACGTCGTGATCAAGGGCGGTCACGGCAAGGGCGACGTGGTCACAGACCTGCTCTTCGACGGCAAGGACTTTCGCGAGTTCTCGGCGGTGCGCGTCGACACGCAAAGCACACACGGAACCGGCTGCACCTTCGCCTCGGCCATCGCCGCAACGCTTGCGAAGGGCGAGACGGTAGAGCACGCCGTCATGTCGGCAAAGGCCTACGTGACGAAGGCCCTTCAGAACGCGTACCCGTTGGGGCACGGGCACGGGCCGGTGCACCACTTCTACCGTTACTGGCGCCCGACCGGAGAGGCGTGACCGTCGATGACGCATCATCGAGTTGGCGACTGGCCAAGGCAGAGCGTTTCCTCACGGCAGCACAGCGCGCCCTCGACGCAGGCGATTGGGAGACGGCGGTCTCGAGGTCGTACTACGCCGCCTACCACGCCGTGATTGCGGTATTCGAGACGAAGGAAGGCATCGTGAGGGCGACCTGGAGCCACAACTTCCGGCCCTACTTCGAACGCTACACTTATTTCGAAGGCATGGCCGAATACATGGACAGCTTGTACCGCGAACGGGCCGCGGCCGATTACACGAAAGGTCCAACGACACAGGCGATAGCTGAAGAGTGCCTGCACAAGGCAGACATTGTTCGCAATCGAATGCTCGAGGTATTGCGAGATGCATAAAACCAAGAAAGCTATAGCCTCGACGGTACAGCGCTACATAGCTGACATCGAAGAGCAATACCCTCACCTGGAGGCCGCGTGCGACCTCGCACCGTCGGACGGACATGATGCCTGGGTCATTCTCGAACTGCCAGAACAACGGCAGGATCTGCACGACGAGCTGATGAGCGCGACCTATCGCTTAAGCAACGCGTACTACGACTCCGATGGCGTCAGCATTGTCGCCATTATCACAACGAAGCAACCGGAGGGGGCGCACCATGGATGACAAGCTGACAATCGCCGGCAAGCAGTTCGGATCGCGGCTGATGGTTGGGACCGGCAAGTACGCCTCGCCCGAGGAGTGCGTCGCGGCGCTCGATGCATCCGGCGCAGAGATCGTCACGGTCGCCATCCGGCGCCTCGACCTCGATAACCCGAACGCGCGCACCGAGCTCGACTACATCGACTGGCAGCGCTACACGATCCTGCCGAACACGGCCGGCAGCACGTCAGCCGAAGAGGCAGTATTCACGGCGAAGCTGGCGCGCGAGCTCACCGGCTCGTCCTGGGTGAAGCTCGAGGTGATCCCGGACCCGCGCTACCTCCTGCCCGACCCGATCGGCACGCTGCAGGCCGCTGAAACCCTGATCAAGGACGGCTTCACGGTGCTGCCGTACATCCACGCCGACCCCGTGCTGGCCAAGCGACTGGAAGAGCTCGGCTGCGCTACGGTCATGCCGCTCGGCTCGCCCATTGGTTCCGGGAGAGGTATCTTTACGGTAGAGGAGATCCAGATCATCATCGAGAACGCCGGCGTGCCGGTGGTGGTCGATGCGGGTCTGGGGGCTCCGTCTGAAGCCTCGCTGGCCCTCGAGCTGGGCGCCGACGCGGTGCTCGTGAACACGGCAATCGCGAAGGCGAAGGACCCGGCTCTGATGGGAGAGGCGTTCCGCTACGGGGTAGAAGCGGGACGCAAAGCGTACGTGGCGGGGCGTATCGAGAAGAAGGCTTACGCCTCAGCCAGCAGCCCGTTGCAGGGAGTCGCCAGCGCCGGGTAAACACTGTCTCAGGCGCTGCGACTGATACGGAACCTCAGGAGGGGTTAGACAATGGCGCTGCCAACTCGCATCGGACGGCTTCGACTGCCGATCCTCTGCTTCGTGGTCAGCAAGACCGCGGTCAAGAACGGCGACATCGAAGCAGCCGTGAAAGGCGCCGTGGATGGCGGCGCGACGATGATTCAGCTGCGCGAGCCCGGCATGCCGGCCGGCGAGCTGCTCAGCCTGGCGCGCAGCCTGAAGGCCATTACGCGCGGCCACGCCCTGCTCGTGATCAACGACCGGGTCGACGTCGCGATGGCTGTCGAGGCAGATGGAGTACAGCTACCCGAAGTCGGCCTGCCTACACGGGCCATGCGCGGCATGATCGGTAAGTACATGGTGCTCGGACGCAGCGTGCACGCCGCCGAGACGGCGAGTGAGGCGACGCGCGAAGGCTCTGACTTCGTGATCGCGGGCACGATCTTCAAGAGCGTCTCGAAGCCTGACGGCAAGCCGGCCGGAACGGCGCTGCTCAGCGAGATCACTAAAGACGCTGCCATCCCGGTGCTCGGTATCGGCGGCATCACCGCCAAGAACGTCGGCGACGTGATCAAGGCCGGTGCGGCCGGCATCGCCGTCGTCTCGGCGATTGGCAGCGCCGACGACCCCAAGGCCGCTACCGAGGAGCTGGCGCAGGCCCTGAACGAAGCGTGGTCCAGCCGCCCGGAGCTGGCCATCGGGGCGTGACCGCCGACACGATCTCGCTAACGCTCAACGGCAAGCCGCGCGAGCTGCCTGCCAGTACCAGCCTGCCTGCCCTGCTCGAGCTGCTCGGCGTCGACCGGCGCATGATCGCCGTGGCGCATAACGGCGACGTCATCCCGCGCGACCAGCTACGACGGCATCGTGCTGGGCGACGGCGACCGCGTTGAGGTGGTGCGCATGGTGGGCGGAGGCTAGGCGTGGCCAACGTCGTAATCGTCGGCGGCGGCATCATCGGCTGCGCGACTGCTTACTACCTGGCGCGCGCAGGCGCCGGCGTCACGGTGGTCGAGCGCGGCGAGGTAAGCGGCGAGGCGTCGGGCGCGGCGGCGGGCATGCTCGCGGCGCTCTCGGGTGAGGGCGAGCGGCCGAAGCTGTTCTCGCAGCTCTGCGACGAGAGCCTTGCGACATACCAGACGCTGCTGCCAGTACTCGCCGAGACCGGCATCGACGTGCGCCACCATCGCGTCGGCGTGCTCAACCTCGCGCTGCACGACAACGAAGCACACGGCCTGCGCCAACGCTACGACAACGACAAAACGAAGAAACTGCAGTGGCTCGATCCCGCGGAGCTACGGCGCGTAGAGCCTCAGGCCAACCCGAAGGCGCTCGGCGGGCTGCTGGTGCCGGACCAGCAATACGTCGACCCGCAGCGCACGACCCAGGCGATCGGCGAGGCCGCACGTCGCGCCGGCGCGCGCATCGTCGAGCACGAGGCGGTGACCGGCTTCGTGCGGTCGAAGGGCAGCATCGCGGCGGTGACGACCGCGAGCGCGCGCTACGAAGGCGATACGTTCGTGCTGGCCGGCGGACCGTGGACGATGGCCCTGGCACGTCGCCTCGGCGCCTACATCCCCACGCGACCGGTGCGGGGTCAGATGCTCTCGCTCGACGGCCCGGCGACGCCTCTGCAGACGATGATCTGGGGCGGACACGCCTACCTGGTCCCGCGCGAGGACGGCCAGACCTACATAGGCGCGACTGTCGAAGACGTGGGCTATCGCAAGCACACGACCGCGGCGGGCATCACCTCGTTGCGAGCCGGTGCAGCCGAGCTCGTGCCCACGCTGGCGGCGGCGAAGCAGCGACGCGCCTGGGCGGGCCTGCGTCCCGGTTCGCCGGATGGGATGCCGATCATGGGACGCCTCGCCGGCTGGGACAACGCCTGGGTCTCGACCGGCCACCTGCGCAACGGCATCTTGCTGGCGCCGGTCTCGGGCTGCATGCTGGCGCGCGCCATCCTCGGCGAAGACGTGCCGCAGCTCGCTGGCCTATCGCCGATCCGCTTCCGCGATTAGGGCACCGAGCACGACCTGGGCTACACGCGAGTGCTGTGGATCCTGCTAGCGTCGCCAGGGACGCGGAGCTTACCATCTAGAGTCAGAGCCCCCCTGCAGCGGATCAACTTGCTGTTCTACCCCACCGAGGCACTCTCGCGTCCGGCTGTTAGCGCTAGGCATCCTACAAGGACGGACGGTACACGCAATGCGACCCCTTCGGTATTCGATCAACGTCACATTGGACGGGTGCGTGGATCATCGGGCAGGGCTGCCGGACGAAGACATGCATCGTTACTGGGCCGAGAGCCTCGCGCAGGCCGATGCCCTACTCTTCGGCCGCGTCACCTACGAAATGATGGAGGCAGCATGGCGGCTGCCTGCGACGGGAGTGCTGCCGGATTGGATGGCCGACTGGATGGAGCCCTTCGCCCGGACGATCGACGCGGCAAAGAAGTACGTCGTGTCGAGCACCCTGGACCGGGTCGATTGGAATGCGGAGCTCGTGCGCGGGGATCTGGGTAAGGCGGTTCAACAGCTCAAGGACGAGCCGGGTAAGGGACTGTTCGTGGGCGGCGTGAAGCTACCGCTAGCCCTGGCGGAGCTGGGCTTGATCGATGAGTACGAGTTCGTGGTGCAGCCGAGACTGGCGGGCCACGGTCCAACGTTGTTCGCGGGACTATCGACGTACATCGATTTGAAGCTTGTGAGCCGGCGGGAGTTCGGCTCGGGGGCGGTAGCGATGCGGTATGAGCCGAGAAGGTAGGCGTCGGGCGTGCTCGTCCGACGTACCATATCGTCAATAAATAGACGTGCTCCGGGGTACTTGCACCGGCATAAGGCGTCCCGCGCAGCAGCGGTTTAACGATGAATCGTCCGTTTTACCGGGCGACAACCGCTCGATCCTGATACGTCGAGCCCTACTGCTTCGCTGCGCGCATCGCCTCGACGAGGGCTCGTGCTGCCGCCTCGGGGTCCGGCGCGCCGCAGACGGCGCTGATCACCGCGATGCCATCGGCGCCCGACGCGATTACCTGACCGAGGTTGCTCAGGTTGATGCCGCCGATGCCTACGACCGGCACGCTCACCCTCGCCCTGACCTGAGCCAGGCGCTCCGGCGATGCCGAGCGCGTGCCCTGCTTCGAGGACGTACCGAAGATGTCGCCAACCGCGACGTAGGAGGCGCCGTCGTGCTCGGCCGTCAGCGCTTCGTCGGGGTTGTTGGTCGAGACGCCGACCACGAAGTGCACCGGCACGATGCGCCGCACCTCGCGCAACGGCAGGTCCTTCTGCCCGACGTGCACGCCGATAGCGCCGCTGCGAGGCGGTCCGTCAGCAGCGAGCACGAGCGCCAGGTCGGCGTGGTCGTTGAGGATGAACGCGGCGTCGTGCTCGATGCAGGCCTCGTAGAGGGCGCGGGCGTCGGGTAGCTGCTCGCCCTTGTCGCGCAGCTTGTCGCGCCACTGCAGCATCGAAGCGCCGCCGGCCAGCGCCGCGCGACCCACCGAGACGGGGTCGCGTCCGCCGCACGCCGCGGGGTCGATGAGCACGTAGAGGCCGCCGAGCTGCATGGCGCCATCGTAGCGTCGGCACGCGGACGCACGCTACTCTGGCGAGCCCAGACCTCTGACTGAACCATGACGCCGGGATAATGCAAGTACCGTGATCGAAGCGGCGGCGTCTGCTAATATCGGGACGAAATCGATAAGCCCTCGCCAGACGGGAGACGCCATGCCACTGCTCGACATCCTCAAGGAATCGCACAAGATCCTCATGAACCCCTCATGGCTGATGTTCGGGCTTGCCGGTGTCGTCGGCTTGCTTGGCCTGCTGGCGCTGTTCCTGCTCTACCCGATCGGCCGCGACTAGTCCGAACGTAGCTGCTCGTCTTTACGAGGCGCCTCGTGTGATTGAGGCGCCTTCTTTGTGCCCGAGAGATGACGAGTGCAGAGTTCAGGGTGCAGAGTTCAGGGCACAGAGTGTAGAACCTCGGCCGATCCGACGTGAATGCGACGCGTACCAAGCGTCATTCCGAGTACGCGAGAATCCAACCGGCCATCGTTAGAAGCCGGACGGCGCCCTCCTACCGTCCGTTCCAGGACGCTGCGTCGCACACCGCGACGAGGCGTCATTGCTGTTGCAGCGCCAGATTCTTCGCCTAATCAGATTGAGATTCGAGAAGAACGACCCGGGACCGTCCTGTGCTAGACCCAGCGTAATCTCTGCACTCAGCACTCTGGACCCTGAACTACACCGTGTAGACCTTGTCGGCGGGGCCTTTGAGCAGCAGGGCGTCCGAGCCGTCGGGGCGCCAGAAGGGGCCGATGAGGTTGTCGTCCGTGGCGGCAGGAAGCGTCTCGAAGGCGCGGGTGGCATCGAGGCGCGCAACGAGGCCGCTTTCACCGACCAGCAGCGCATCGTTGGAGCCGGGGCGCCAGGCGCCGCCGAGCACGACGCCGCCGCTCGCGGGCCAGGAGCGCGCCTGCCAGACCGAGCCGTCGAAGATCAGCGCCTTGTTGACGACGCTGCCGTCCGCCAGCCAGGCGTAACCGCAGGCCAGCGCCCGGCCAAACGCGGACCAATCGACCGAGACGAAGTCGTCCTCGTCGTCGGAGGCGAGCAGGGCCTGCGTATAGCGGCCGTCGCAGCGATACAGCGGATGCGGCCGCGGGTAGCCGGCGAACCGGCTGGCGTAAGCGCCGACCAGCGCGTAGGCGCCGTCGGTCCGAAACGCCACCGAGCGCAGGGTGTGAGCGCGATCGCCGGGCAGGGCGCTCAGCGTTTCGTTCCCGGCTTCGTAGCGCAGCACGGTGCCGGCGTTGCCTACGACCAGCGCGTAGGCGCCGGATGGATGCCAGGCGACGCGGCGCAGGTTCTCGGTCGTGACGCCGCTCAGCTCGTCAATCGACTCGCCACGCAGTCGCAGCACGGCGCCGCGATTGCCAACCAGCAGCGCCGTCGAGCCGTCGGGCGACCAGGCGGCGCCGCGCAGGTTCTGCTTGCTCGCCGTCGTCAGGTAGTCGAAGCGCGCGCCGTCGGAGAGCACCGCCGAGCCGCCGTTGCCGACCGCAAGCACGACGGCGCCGTCGGGGCGCCAGGCCGCCCAGCGCAGCGTGCGCGCCGGGTGCCAGTCGAGGGGCTGCAGCCGGGAGCCGTCGTAGCTGTAGGCGGTAGACATGGAGAGAGCTTCAAGCTTCAAGCCGAAAGCTGCAAGCCGTTGCTAGGTTGAGCCCGCGATGAACACCTCGATCTGGCGCAGGTGCTCCTGCTCGTCATGGATGGCGGCGCGCAGGAGGCCATCGATAGTCAACGGACGCCCTGTGCGGCTGAGAGCGCGTTCGCGAGTCAGGTCCGCGTCCGAGAGCGTGCGCAGCGCATCGACGACGTCTCGTTGCGACGCGGCGAGCGAGTCGAGCAAAGCGGCGAAGTCGTCGAGGCGGTAGCGCGCGACAAGCTCGGCGTTGTAGGCGGTCCAGCCGGGATCGTAGCGGTCGTAGAAGGCGGTGCGGCGGCCGGCCAGGAAGTCGTTCAGCGCGTCGAGGTTGGTGCGGTCCCAGCCGACGAGGTGGGCGAGCAGGTCCTTGAGGTCCCAGACGCCGACGAACGGCTCGTCACGCCGCGCCGCGGGCACACGACGAGCTGCGGCAACGAGGTCGCTGCGAGTGGAGACAAAGGCGTCGATGAGGTTCGTAGAGAACCCCTCTCCCTCAATCCCTCTCCCCGTCGACGGAGAGAGGGAAGCTCAGACGATGCGCGCTCAGTCTGGACACGGCGCCGTCGAGCGAAGATGCGCGTGAGTTAGCCATATGACAACACCTCTGAATCACGTGGCGTTAGCCCTCACCATGCCCTCTCCCTGGGGGAGAGGGTTCTTCAGCGCCTCAC
This sequence comes from uncultured Chloroflexia bacterium, assembly GCA_963732945.1. Lineage (GTDB taxonomy): Bacteria > Chloroflexota > Dehalococcoidia > DSTF01 > WHTK01 > WHTK01. The sequence continues at coordinate 21,024 of CAVTBL010000002.1, read as the reverse complement.
CTGCGGTTCGAGCGCCAACCTTCTGACATCGAGACGCACGAAATGTAGGGACGAAGCTTCAGCTCCGTCCGGCGTCCAGGTGCGCACCGTTAGTCGGCGAGCGTCGACTCGTGCCAGAACAGGACGCGACGCTCGATGACCGTCGTGATCAGGAACAGGACGACGCCGAGCAGCGCCAGGGTGACTATGCCGGCGAAGGCCGTCGCCATGTCCAGGTTGCTGTTGGCGACGTAGATCACCTTGCCGAGGCCGCGGTCGCCGCTGAACCACTCGGCGACGACGGCCCCGATCACGCTGAGCGGCACCGAAAATCGAAACGCGGCGAACAGATAAGGCAGCGACGACGGCAGACGCAGGCGCCAGAACACCTCGAAGCGACTGGCCGAAAGCGATTCCAGCAGCGCCAGTGCGTTGGGGTTGACGGAGCGAAAGCCGATCAGTGCGTTGACCATGATCGGGAAGAAGACGATGAGTGCGGCGATGAACACCTTGGGCCACAGCCCGAAGCCGAACCAGATCACCAGCAGCGGCGCGATCGCGACGATCGGGGTGACTTTGGCGGTGATCGCGACGGGGAAGATAGCGCGCTCCACGAAGCGGGTCTGAGACATCAGCGTCGCCAGGGTCAGCGCTATGACGGCCCCGAACGCGAAGCCGAGCAGCGCGCCCTCGAGCGTCGCGAAGCCCTCTCGCGTGAACAGCCAGGGGTCGTCTGCCAGGCGCGAGGCCACGCTGGCTGGCGACGGTACGAGGTACGGCTTGACGTGCTCGATGTCGATCCAGGCCTGCCAGGCGCCGATCAGCGCCGTGATGCCGAGCAGCGACGGCAGCAACGCAAAGGCGGTCTGTCGCAGCCACGGCAGGACGCGCGACGGCGCCGGCTGCGACGCCGCGGACTCTAGCGGCCATTCGCCCTCGCGGCTTACGGGCACGCTCATACCGGCGCGTGCTCCCGCAGCAGCATTCTGAGACGCCGCGTATAGTCGATGAACTGGGGCTCGAGCTCGATCTCCTCCGGACGCGGGCGCGGCAGGTCGATCTCGAGGCTGGCGGCAATGCGTCCCGGCTGCGGCGTAAGCACGATGACGCGGTCGGACAGCAGAACGGCCTCGGCGATGCTGTGCGTGACGAACAGGACGGTGCACTGCTGGGCGGCCTCGGAGCGCCAGACGCGCAGCAGCTCGTAGCGCATGGCCGAGCGCGTGATCTCGTCCAGGGCGCCGAACGGCTCGTCCATGAGCAGCAGCGACGGCCGCGTAACAAAGGACCGAGCGATCGCAACGCGCTGCTGCATGCCACCCGAGAGCTGATGCGGGTAATAGTCGCGGAACCTGGTGAGGCCTACGAGATCGACCATGCGGTCGGGGTCGGCCGAGGAGGACTGCCCGACACCTCGCCCTTCGAGGGCCTGAGGACGAGCTGGCCCTTGTTCTATCGCCAGGTTGCGAGAGGGTCGTATCGCGCCGCGGCGGTTGACCTGCAGCGGCAGGCGCACGTTGTCGATGACGCTGCGCCAGGGCAGCAGCGACGGGTCCTGGAACACGAAGCCGAGCTGCTTGCTGCGCTGCATCTCGCGCGGCGGCAGGCCGTCGACCCGGACGCTGCCGGACGAGGGCGTTTGCAGCCCTCCGACGATGCGCAGCAGGGTCGATTTGCCGCAGCCGCTGGGGCCGATGATCGAGACAAACTCGCCGCGGCGCACGTTGAGGTCGACCGTCGCGAGGGCGCGCAGGCGGCGCGGCCCCGTAGCGTAGACCATGTCCACGCCGTCTATGACTATGTGCGGGTCGTCCTGCAAGTCTGAGTTTCCTGACTCGCCCGGCGGGGCGGCTCGGTCTATTCTATGCTGGCAGACCCCGAGCAGCAGAGAGCTAGAGGAGCGGCGGGCTTGGCGAAGACTATCGGCTTTATCGGCGGTACCGGCCCCGAGGGCAAAGGCCTGGCGGCGCGGTTCGCACGCGCGGGCATCGAGGTGCTGATCGGCTCCCGCTCGGCGGAACGCGGCGAAGAAACCGCCGCGGAGGTGCGCGCGCACGCCGGTGGCAGCATCCGCGGCGCCACCAACGCCGACGCCGCGTCCGGCGCCGAAATCGTAATCGTGACGCTACCCTACGCCGGCCAGTCGGAGACGCTTGCGAGCCTGCAGAGCGAGATCGGTAACAAGATCGTGGTCTCGACGGTCGTGCCGATGGTGTTCGGCGGCGGCAAGGTCGAGATGATGACGCTTGAAGCAGGCTCGGCGGCGCAGGAAGCGCAACGCGTCCTGCCGGAAGCTCGCGTAGTAGGCGCGTTTCAGAACCTGGCGGCGAAGAAGCTGTACAACGTCGAGGAGGAGCTGCACGGCGACGTAATCGTCTGCTCCGACGACAAGGAGGCGCTGCGAGAGATCATCTGGCTCACGGAGCAGGTGCCGGGCCTGCGCGGGGTCAACGGCGGGCCACTGTCCTGCAGCCGCTACGTCGAGGGCATTACGACGCTGCTGGTGCACATCAACCGGAACTACAAGACGGAGTCGCATGTCCAGATCCTGGGTATATAGGGCTCCAAGCAACAGGCAACAGGCAACAGGCAACAGGACGGAATCACGTCTGGGGGACACCCAATGACGGTCTCAATAGACGGCATTCACGGCATACCGGAGATTCAGGCCGGTGACGACCTCGGTGCGCTGATCGACGCGGCGTGCAAGGCGCAAGGCGTTACGCTGCGGGACGGCGACGTGCTGGTCGTGACCCAGAAGTCGGTCTCGAAGGCTGAAGGACGAGGCGTCGACCTCAACAACGTGACGCCGTCGCCGCTGGCGCTGCAGCTGGCGACGCAGTGGGAGAAAGACCCCCGTCACGTCGAAGTCGTGCTGCAGGAGACGAAGCGCATCGTGCGCATGGACCACGGCGTGATCATCTGCGAGACGCGTCACGGTCTGGTCTGCGCCAACGCGGGCGTCGACGCCTCCAACGTGCCGGACGGCAAGCTGATGCTGCTGCCGGTGGACCCCGACGCCTCGGCGCAGCGCATCCGAGGATCACTGCAGAGAGTCGACGGGCGCGGACGTGGCTGTGATAATCTCCGACACGTTCGGCCGGCCCTGGCGCGCCGGTTACACTGAAGTCGCAATCGGCGTCGCAGGCATGCTGCCGATCGTCGACTACGTCGGGCAGCTCGATACGCACGGACGCGAGCTGCGCGCGACCTGGATTTGCATCGCAGATGAGCTGGCCTCGGCGGCCGAGCTGGTCACGGGCAAGCTCAACCGGGTACCGGCCGCGCTGATTCGAGGCTACGAGGTACCACGAGGCGAAGGCTCCTCCAAGGAGATGGTCCGTCAGGCAGAACTCGATATGTTCCGGTAACAGCACGACTCACCGTCTATAATGGGAAAGTTGAACTGCGCTTCTCCAATCGTGAGGGCTTATGTCTGCACCCGCTGCTACCAAGGACAACGTGACGACCGATCGCGCTGACAGCGCTCCGTTCTACCGCTCACGGCTGGTGCAGGAGCTGATCCTGGTCGGCCTTGGTTACCTGGTCTATTCCCAGGTACGCGGTATAGCCGCCGGCCGCTTCACGGACGCAATGGCGAACGCTCACCACATTGTCAGCGTCGAGCAGACGCTCGGCATCTTCAAGGAGCTCACGGTGCAACGCTGGGTGCTTCCCAGTCATTTCCTCACCGACGTGTTCAACGTGATCTATTTCTACGGCTTCTTCCCGTTCGTCATCCCTACGGCGATCTGGCTGTACATCAAGCGTCCCGACATCTACCGCGTGGCCCGTACCGCGTTTCTCACGTCCGGGTTCATCGCCGTGTGCTTCTTCCTGATGGTCCCGACGGCGCCGCCACGCTTGCTCGGCATGGGCTTCGTGGACACGCTGAACGACGGTCTGGCGCCGAGCTACAGCAGCATCCCGGGCGTGAACCACTTCGCCGCGTTCCCGAGCATGCACGTCGGCTGGACGTTCCTGCTGGCCGTGGCGCTGTACCAGGCCCTGCCGCGCTTCCGCTGGCGCCTCGCCTTCTTCCTGATCCCGTTCACGATGGCCAGCGCAACGGTGGTGACCGGCAACCACTGGTTCCTCGACGGCGCCTTCGGACTCACGGTAGCGGCCATCGCCCTGGTGCTGACCCGATACGTGCAGCGCCACAACGAGCGGCTGCTCAGCCCTCTCGCAGCCTGACGACGCGCCTCGCCCCTGTTCTGAGTCGCGATCAGTCGGCCTGGGTTCTTGTTGATTGGCTCTGTCGTCGTTACCGAGCATCGACTCCATTGCGCCCGAGGGAATCTGGCCGCCGCGAGATTCAGAATCGCCCGCGATTAGTGACGGAGCCGGCCTTTGAGGCTCGCTAACGCGTGGTAAACTCGACGCATCGGCCTTATGGACAACGATTACGTACTGAACCTTGACGATATCCTCCGCACTGTCGAGACCGCAGAAGTCGTAAGGATTCGCTTCCTGCTGTTGGACAAGCGCCTGCTCATCGACAACCGTTACAACGAGTTCGAGGGGCCGCTGGTCAAGATCGTCTCCCGTTCCGGTTCGTCCGAAGAAAGCTTCCGCAGCCTCAAGCGCCTGCGCCCGCGCTTCCCCCTGCCCGAGAAGATGACGGCGATCTGGTGGCCGAAATACGTCAACACGCTGTACAGCACCGGCATCTGGGGCGCCATCGTCTCGCGCATTGCCGAGACCGGCTTCACCGACAGCGTGCGCCAGTGCGATACCGTCCTGCGCGAGCTGCTGAAGCTGGAGCGCCAGGAGATCCGCAACGCCATCTCCGGCGAAGGCTTCCAGACGGTCTGGCAGCGCACCGCGCCCTAAGCCTTTGACAGGGCAGCGGACCGGGCGGGTAGCTCCAATGAATCCAGCCTCCCACATAACCGTTCAATGGCGGCATGCCAGACAGGCTGCTGGATAACTTGAACGAGTCGCATTCCTCAGCCGACCCTTCCGGCACGAACGATGACGAAGAACGCCCGGTCCGGCGCATGCTCGATCTCATCGATCAAGCCTTCAAGACGCTGCCAGAGCAGTACGCGTCCGCGCTCGAGAACGTCGAGATCGGCGTGGAGCGCACGGTGCTGCCGCGCGACCGGCGACGCCTCGGCATCGGCAACGCGACGCTGTACGGGCTGTACGAAGGCGTACCTCTGACGCGGCGCGGCGCCTTCTACGACCGCGTGCTGCCCGACCGCATCACGCTGTACTGGGGCCCGCTGATGCGCAACTTCCCCGACGACGGCCGCCTCGCCGACCAGGTTCGCAAGACCCTGTACCACGAGATCGCGCACTACTTCGGCATGAACGAGGAAGACCTGCACGGCACATCGGTACGCTGAATTCGGCCGCGTCCGGATGCTAGAATCGGGCGGCAGATGAGCACGTTCGAGGCGCACCAGAACACGATGCAGCTACGGCGGCTGCAGATGCTCCTGCTGCTGATGATCCTGTGGGACCTGCTTGCGGTGCTGGCCGAGATCTCGTTCGGCGGGCCGCTGATGAAGGTGAGCGGTTCCCACGTCGGCGGTATCATGGCAGCAAAGACCTCGATGAGCGGCGCCGCGCTCGTGCCGATCTGCCTCTACCTCTACGCCCTGGCCCGCAACCCGATGCGCCATCGCGGCGTTATCTGGGCCGGCCTCGTCGAGCAGGGCGCCGCGGCGGCGTTCGCGGTGTATCACCTCGTAGCGAGCGACATCAAAATCGAGGGCATGGTCCTGACGCTGATTGTCTCGGTCCTGTTCTTCCTGCTGCTGCTGGTGAACATGCCCCGCGCCCAGGCCGCCGGCTAGCCTGAAGGGTGTCTGCCTCGACCCCTCACGACACGACAATCAGCACCCAGTTGATGACGCGGATCATCATCCTGCTGATCGCGATCTGGAGCCTGGTCGCCGGCGTCCTGCTGATCTTCTTCCACGGCACCGCATCGGGCGCGCTGGGCGCCGGCGTCGCGGACGCCGCCGGTCAGCGGCTGGTCGGCGCGCATCTGCTGATCCTCGTGCCGGTGTACCTGATGATCGCGTGGCACCCGGAGCGCTACGAATCGCTGCTCTGGCTACCGTTCGCCGGGCAGCTCATCGTCCTGATCTCAGTCGGCTACGGCATCGTCAGCGGCGACACGAAGTTCGGCGATGGCGCCACGGCAATGGCGGTGAGCGCGATCTTCGTGGGGCTGCTGGCGTTCATCTGGATCAGCGAGCAGCGTGCGTTGGCGCGCGCCAAGCTCGAGGCCGACGAATCGCACATGGACTGGCTAGACGACCAGGAGACCTCGGGCAATGACGATCTCGACAGCCCGTTCGGCAACGGCAGCTAGCTGCTCGCCAGCCCGCGACGGGCTCGGCAGCGGCCCCCTTCCGTCGCTCAGCGCCTCGGCCAGGGTGAACAACGGCAGAGACGTCTCGTAGCCCTCGAAAAACGAGCCGGCGATGCAGATAACGGGCCGTCCGGCATCGCGCGCGAGACTCGCGACGAAGTACGGCGTCTTGCCGTAAGCGGTCTGCCCGTCGAGCCGTCCCTCGCCGGTAATCACGAGATCGGCCTGCTGGATGCGCGCCTCGATGCCCGCCGCTTCGCCGACGACGCGGGCGCCGCTCTGCAGCTCGGCGCCCAGGAAGGCGATCAATGCAGCGCCGAGCCCACCCGCAGCTCCCGCGCCGGGCGTATCGAGCACCGAGACGCCGAGATCGCGCTCGATGATGTCGGCAAAGTGACCCAGCGCGGCATCGAGCTCAGCGATGGCCCCAGCGTCGGCGCCCTTCTGCGGCCCGTAAACGGCCGAAGCGCCGGTAGGGCCGCAGAGCGGGTTCGTAACGTCGGTGGCGCCGAGACAGCGCAGGCGCCGCAGCCCCGGATGCGCACCCGAGGCGTCGATACGATGGATGCGCGCCAGGGCCGCGCCACCGGGCTCGATGTCGTTGCCGGCGGCGTCGAGCAGGCGGAATCCCAGCGCCTGCGCCATGCCGGCGCCGCAATCGTTGGTAGCGCTGCCGCCAAGCCCGACGATGAGCTCGTCGATGCCCTCGTCCAGCGCCGCGGCGATCAGCTCGCCGGTACCGAAGCTGCTGGCGCGGCGTGGGTCCAGCTCATCGCTGCGTAGGCGCAGCAGACCGGACGCGGCGGCACATTCGATCACGGCGCGGCCACCCGGCAGTAAGGCCCATTCAGCCTGCATCGGACGCATCAGAGGATCGTGCGCCGGCGTCGACCGCCGCTCGCCGCCCAGGGCGGTGCGCAGCGCGTCGGTGGTACCGGGACCGCCGTCGGCCATAGGCAGCGTGTCGAAACGCCAACCCGGGTGCGCCGCGTGCAGGCCGCCGACGATCGCGTCGGCCGCCTCTACGGCCGAAAGCGTGCCTTTGAACTCCTGCGGCGCCACGAGCACGCGCAGCTCAGCCATAGATAGCGTGCCAGTTGAACACGAGGCGCAGGACGGCCGAAAGCAGGATGGCGAGGGCGTAGATCGCGGCGATGAGGCCCGCGCGATGCCAGATACGCAGAGCCCACGGCCGCTTCAGCCAGACGAACGGCAGGATGCCAACGGCGCCAACGAGCCCGAGCAGCAGAAGTAACTTCATCGTGCCGCGATCATATGTGGCGGCATCGCCGAGTGACAACGACGGGCCGTAACCGCGCTATACTGACGACGTGGGAGAGATCGCGATCGCAATTCTACTTATCGGCGTGCTGTTCATCGCCGACCCCGAACGCCTGCAGGCGATCATCGACCGCATCCACGAACTCTCCGCCTGGCTCGCCGAATAGCGGTCAGACCTCTGTCATACCGGCGAAGCCAAGAGCTTCACGCCACGTCTAACGTCCACCTCACCATTGCGACGCGCTGAGCAGCTCCCAGAGTCAGCGGTGACTGACGTCTCGATCTTGCAATTAGCGTTTTTGTTCTAATCTCTTCGCTTCGACCCTTGACTAGAACGTTCGTTCGTTTAACAATCAACTTGTAGAACATCCGTCCTCAGTGGACGTGGAGGCCCGAGATGATCCGACGACGCGTTATTCAGCGACCCAACGGCCCGCGCTGCCCCGACTGCGGCGGCCCGGTAGTACACGGCGAAAGCTGGTTCCAGTGCGTGATCTGCGGCGGCCGCCGGCGGCGGTAGATAAGCTGTCGGCGGTCAGCAGTCAGCTATCAGCTTTGAGGGGCTGCGCCCGCTATGAAGGACTTGCGGCAACTCTCCGTCTGGACCAAGGCTCATGAGCTGACGCTGCTGGCCTATAAGGCCACAACGACATTCCCGAAGGACGAGATGTTCGGGCTGACGAGCCAAACCAGGCGTGCGGCGGCCTCCATTCCGGCAAACATAGCCGAAGGATGTGGTCACAACAGCGATGCCAAGCTCGCCAGATTTTTGCGTATCGCAATGGCCTCTGCCAGCGAGATTGAGTACCACATCTTGCTGGCCATTGACCTGAAGTACCTTCTTCCCGACCACTACGACGAACTGTCTGAAGCGGTAACCGAAGTCAAACGTATGCTGGGTGGCTTCATCGTCAGGCTATCGAGCCAGAACCTGGCCTCCCGCACTCCTAATAGCTGAAAGCTGATTGCTGATAGCTGATCGCTATTGGCTATATGCTGAATTCAGATGTACCACCCACCGCCCCCGAAGGAACCGAGCGGCTGCATTCAGACGCTGGTCATCTCTCGGATGATCCTGCAGATTCTCTTCGTCCCGATTCTGATGATCGTGGGCGGCATCGTCGGGGTGGTGGCTCTGCTGTTCGCGTTTAGCTACAACGTCTTCCTGGGGCTGTTCGTGCTGGCCTTGGGAGTCGGCGCGCTGATCGCCATGGGGCGCTGGGAGTGGCATCGCGTCGGTAAAGACATCTCTGCAGAAGACGATCTGTATCCTCGTCATTAGCGCGAGCTCAGTCTCAATTACGTAACAAACCCGTTATGCTTTAAGTGCAATGAGCATCGCAGATAACGTACGCGCCGTACGCGAGCGCATCGCGGCGGCAGCAGAGGGCTGCGGACGCGATCCCGCGTCCGTCCGGCTGATCGGCGCTTCGAGCGCCTCCAAGGGCGTGACCGACGCGATGGTCGAGGAGGCGATCGCGGCCGGGTTGTGCGACTTCGGCGAAAACGTGATCCAGGAGGCGCAGGCCCGCTTCGAGCGCCTCGGCAAGCGCGCAGATGACGCGACCTGGCACTTCATCGGCCACCTGCAGACCAACAAGGTCCCGGCGGCGCTGAAGTCGTTCGCTATAATCCACAGCGTGGATTCGCTGCGGCTGGCCGAACATTTGAGTCGCAGGGCCACAGAATCGGTACGCATCTTCCTCGAAGTCAACGTTTCGGGCGAGGCCTCGAAGTACGGCCTGGCGCCGGCCGATGTGGCGAGCACCGTGACGGACGTCGCGCGCCTGCCGAACATCGACCTCGCGGGCCTGATGACGGTCGCGCCGGCGGTGGCCGACCCGGAGGCGGTAAGACCCGTGTTCTGCCAGCTACGCGAACTGGCGCAGGCGAACGGCCTCGCTGAGCTATCGATGGGCATGACGGACGACTTCGAGGTCGCTATCGAAGAGGGAGCAACCATGGTCCGCGTCGGACGCGCGTTATTCCGGGGGACGAACTGATGCGTATTGCGCTGATCGGCGGCGGGGCGATGGGCGAAGCGATCGTAGGCGCGATTACGCGCGGCGAGATCGCGGCGCCTCAGGACGTACGAGTGCACGATATCGCCTCCGAGCGCGTGCAGTACCTCGCATCGACCTACAAGGTGACGGCCGCGGAAACGCCCGTCGAAGCGCTGGCGGACGCTGACTTCGTAGTGCTGGCGGTGCATCCGCAGCACTTCGGCCACGCCGCCGAGGGCCTCGCGGGCAGGCTCGGCAAGGCGACGGCGGTGTCGATCATGGCGGGCGTTACAGTGAACCGGCTGCGCACACTGCTTCAGACCGAGTCGGTGGTACGCGCCATGCCGAACACGCCGGCGCAGATCGGCGAAGGCATGACGGTGTGGACCGCGACCTCGAGCGTCGACGAGACGGCGCGCGACGGCGTGCGACGGATCTTCGCGGCGCTGGGCAAAGAAGCCTTCGTGCCTGAGGAGCGCTACCTCGACATGGCGACGGGGCTCTCGGGCTCCGGCCCTGCCTACGTCTTCCTGTTCATCGAGGCACTGACGGACGCGGGCGTGCACGTCGGCCTCAGCCGCGACATGGCCTACACGATGGCGCTGCAGACGGTTATAGGCTCGGCGCGCTATGCCGAAAAGACAGGTAGGCACCCCGCGATGCTGCGCAACCAGGTGACGTCACCGGGGGGCACCACGGCCGAAGCACTACGGGCGTTCGAGAAGGGTTCGTTCCGCTCCGACGTGCTCGAGGCAGTTATCGCGTCGTTCAACAAGTCGAGGTCCCTCGGGGAAGAAGCACAGAAGTGATCTACGCAATCCTCAGCGCCGCCATCTGGGTCCTCACGATCCTGATCATCATCCGGGCGCTGATGTCCTGGGTACCGAACCTCATCGACCCGCGAGGGCCCATCGCTGAGTTTCTCTACACGACGACGGAGCCCATCCTGGCGCCGATCCGGTCGCTGATGCCGCGCATGATGATCGACTTCTCGCCGATGATCGCGATCTTCGTCCTGCAGATCGTGCTGCAGTTCGTCGGCAAAGCCACGGGCTGACCACCGCGCCAGAGACTCAGCCGCCAAGCCGGCGCCTTAGCTCCTCTTCCGACACGCCTTCGATTCTCACGCGCTTGTTACGCGAAGTAGCGCCCGTCACGATTTCGACGCGCGAAGGCGCTACGCCGAGACGCTCCGCCAGAAAGCGGCACAGCGCCTCGTTAGCCTGGCCCTCGACCGGCGGCGCACGCAGGCGCACCTGCAGCACACCGTCCCGCCAGCCGACGACCTCGTCGCGGCCGGCACGCGGCGTAACGCGCACAACTAACGAAGCGCTCTCACTCATGTTGCAAATCTAAGGCACGCTTGGTCTCGCCGCTTCTAGCTTCTTGGGAGATCGCTACGTTCTCTACTCTGAAAGCCTGTCTATCCCCTCACCATGGCCCTCTCCCCCGGGAGAGGGGACGTCGTCTTGCGTCTTGCCCTTCCCTGTTACTTGTTGCTGGCTGCTTGTTGCTCAGGACCCTTGACACCTGCGAACACTCGTTCTACATTGTCGCGGGGTATGGCTCAATGGGCGCGAAACCAAGTTCGTCGCCCGGTCAGGAGTAGAATGTGACCACAATGACCGACGATCGCTCACGCGCCGTTGACCTTGCTATCGGGCAGATCGAGAAGCAGTTCGGGCGAGGCGCGATTATGCGGCTCGGCGAGCAGAGCATGCTCGAGATCGAGTCGATCCCGACGGGCTCTCTTTCCCTCGACATCGCCCTCGGAATTGGCGGCGTACCGCGCGGTCGCATCACCGAGCTCTTCGGCCCCGAATCGTCCGGCAAGTCAACGCTCTGCCAGCACATCATCGCCGAAGCGCAGAAGATGGGCGGCCTCGCAGCCTACATCGACGTCGAACACGCGCTCGACCCCCTGTACGCGCGAGCCTGCGGCGTCAAAGTCGATGACCTGCTCGTGTCGCAGCCCGACACCGGGGAGCAGGCGCTCGAAATCGCAGAGGCGCTGGTGCGCTCCAACGCCGTCGACATCGTCGTGGTCGACAGCGTCGCCGCTCTAGTGCCGCGCGCCGAAATCGAGGGCGACATGGGCGACTCGCTGCCGGGCCTGCAGGCGCGCCTCATGTCGCAGGCGCTGCGCAAGCTCACAGGCGCCATCGCCAAGTCGAAAACGGCCGTCATCTTCGTCAACCAGCTACGAGAGAAGGTCGGTGTCGTCTTCGGCAACCCCGAGGTCACGCCCGGCGGCCGTGCGCTGAAGTTCTACAGCTCCGTCCGCATCGACATCCGCCGCATCGAATCGCTCAAGCAGGGCACGAACGTCGTCGGTAACCGCGTGCGCACCCGCGTCGTCAAGAACAAGGTGGCAGCGCCCTTCCGAACGGCCGAGTTCGACATGATGTTCACCGGCAAGAAGATGGGCATCAGCCGCGAAGGCGACATCCTCGACATCGGCTCCGAGAACGGCGTGATCAAGAAGCTGGGCGCGTTCTACAGCTACGGTGACCTTCGCCTCGGCCAGGGCCGCGAAAACGCCCGCAACTACCTGATCGACCACCCAGAGCTGTCGCTCGAGATCGAGGCGCTGGTCCGCGAGGCCGCCAAGGCCGCAGCGCTGAGCCCGAGCACCACCAGCGCCAAGAACGGCAAGAACGCCACCAAGAACGAGGACGAAGAAGAAGAGGAAGAGTAGCCGTCCGGCTCCAGTTACTCACAAATGTCTTTGCCAACGAGAGCCGAATCATCCTGCAGGAGCAGCCTAATACCCGTTCGTCCTGAGCCAGTCGAAGGACGCGAGTTTCACGAGACGGCATGAGCTTCTACGTATACATCCTCAAGTGCTCCGACGGCTCGTATTACACGGGACACTCGGACAACCCCGAAGCACGCCTGGATCCTAGTTCCTCGTGGCAACGATAACCTCACTGCAGAAGCAGAAGCGACGCCCGCGCGTCGACGTGTGCCTCGACGGCGAGCCGGCGCTAAGTCTGCGCCTCGATGTGGCGGCGATGGCTCGCCTCGCGGTCGGCGACGACCTGACGCCGGCGCGACAGCGCGAGCTCGAGGCGGAGGACCAGCGTCTCGGTGCGGTCGAGGCGGCGCTGCGTCTGGTGGCGATGGGGCCTCGTAGCGAGGCCGACGTGCGGCAGCGGCTCGAACGGCGGCGAGGCTTCCGGCGCGAAGCCGTCGACGCGGCGGTCGCACGGCTGCGAGAGCTGGGTTACCTGAACGACGCGGCTTACGCCCGCCTCTACGTCGAGTCGCGCCGGGCTTCGACGCCGCGATCGAAGCGCGCGATCGCGTTCGAGCTGGGTCGCAAGGGCGTCAACCGCGAACTGACGCAGGAGGCGCTGGAAGACTACTCGGACGCGGACGCGGCTTACGAGGCGGCACAGCGACGGCTGCGAGCGTTGCGCGGCCTCGACCGCCAGGCCTTCGAGCGACGACTCGGCAGCTTCCTGACGAGTCGCGGTTTCGGCTACGGCGTGGCGCGCGGCGCGATCGAGCGCGCCTGGGCCGAGAGCCGCTACGATGGCGTCGGCGTCGACGAAGCGGTCGACGCCTGAGCAGAGAGGACGAGCGAAATGGCGATTCCCGAGAGCGTGCGCAAGGTGTTTGAAGCGGGCAGGCTGGTGCACCTCGTTACCCTGAACCGCGACGGCAGCCCGCAGATCAGCTGCGTCTGGGGCGGCATTGACGGCGATGACTTCGTCGTGGCGTCGTTCGGCGAGTACCAGAAGATCAAGAACCTGCGCCGCGACCCGCGCGTCAGCCTCTCGGTGGAAACGGACGGCGTGAACGACGCGGGGCTCAACGAGTACCTCGTTGTACACGGCACGGCACGCATCGAGGAAGGCGGCGCCGCCCCGATGCTGCAGAAGCTGGCCTACGTCTACATCGGCCCTGACGTCGGCAAGTTCCCGCCCGGCGACAATGAGCCGCCTCCCGGCTACATCACGCGCATCACGCCGCAGCGCTACAGCGGCGTCGGGCCCTGGACCGGCGCCTGACGCAACGCCCGTGACCGAGTACGCGCTCTACGTCGAGTCCGGCCCGAAGCACCGCAAGACAATGGTGCACGTGCCGGAGCTGCTCGGCTGCGTGGCTGTCGGGCCGACCACCGACGAGACGCTGGCAGCGACGCCGGAGGCGATTCGCGCCTACCTGCGCTTCATGCGACGCCACGACGAGGCCCTGGACCCGGACGCGCCGTTCACGACGCGCGTAGCGCAGCACATCACTGAGGGCGACTGGCTGGGCAACGGCTCGCCCTATCTCGTGTTCGAGTCCGACCTCGAGCCGGTCGGCGCGGAAGAGCTAGAGACGCACCTGCGTCGGTTCCACGCGATCCGTGAGGCGCTGGCCGCGTGGGCTCGAGTCGCAGACCGACGTGCAGCTCGACGCGGCGCCTCAGGTCAAGGGACGCACCGGTCGCTCGATCCTGCTGCATGTGCTCGGCGCGACGGGGGCGTACGTCGCGGCTGCGGTCGGCAATACGAGCGGTTTCTCGCGCATCCACACGCTGGCCGAGCGTGGAGAGCTGGCGCTGCCGGACGCGCTGCGTCAGACGGCCTCGATGGTCGCGCAGCGGTTCCGGGAGACGACGCCGGAGGAGCGCTCGGCGGTCGTCGACAAGGGAACGACGATTCGTACGGTGCGCAAGGCGCTGCGCCGGACGCTGGAGCACGACTGGGAGCACCTCATGGAGCTGTCGAGGCGCCCGGGCGGGCCGGACGTTTAGGGCGCTTCGTCTCATACGTGACGTCTCTGACGGCGTGAGCCGCTCATCCTTCGAGAGCCTCAGGACGAGCGGGTTGGTGAAGGCAGTCCCTCGCCTTGTTACGGACGCAACGTCCTGTAGGTAACCGGCAGCGTCGTGAGCCCACGCAGGATGAACGATTGATTCCACTGGGGCGCCTCGAAGGCAGCTTCGGGGTCCGGCACGCGGCGCAGCAGGGTCTCGAACGCGACCTGCGCTTCGGCAACGGCCAACGGCGCGCCGAGGCAGTAGTGAATGCCCTGCCCGAACGCGAGATGACGGTTGGGCCGGCGCGCGACGTCGAAGCGCTCCGGGTCGGGGAACTGCTCCGGGTCGCGGTTGGCGGCACTCATCACGGCCAGCACGACCTGCCCCACCTCGAAGCTGCGGCCACGCAGCTCGGTCGGGCCTGTGACGATACGCGAGGTCATCTGCGCCGGGCCGTCGTGGCGCAGCATCTCCTCGACGCCGCCGGGAATCATGGACGGGTCCTCCTGCAAGCGGCGGCGCTGATCGGGGTTCTGCAGCAGCGCCAGCATGCCGTTGCCGATCAGGTTGGTCGTGGTCTCGTTGCCGGCGACGAGGAGCAGGATGCAGGTCGCGATCAGCTCGTCTTCGGTCAGGAGGTCGCCCTGCTCTTCGGCGGCGCAGAGGGCGCTGAGCAGGTCGTCACGCGGCTCGCGCCGTCGCAGCGCGATCTGGCCCCTGAAGTAGTCGGCGATCTCGTTGGCGGCGCGCACCGAGCGGTCGAGGGCATCCTGGGGCTAGGAACGGGCCGCCAAGGCTGCCGGCGATGTCGGTCGACCAGGCCTTGAACTTTGCACGGTCGGTCGCCGGCACTCCCAGCGTCTCGGCGATGACGATCACGGGCAGCGGCACGGAGAAGTCGTTGACTACGTCGATGCGGCCCGGCTCCGGCAGCGCATCGATCAGCTCCTCCGCGATCTCGCCGATGTGGGGCCGAATGCGCTCGACGACGCGCGGCGTGAACGCCTTGTTGACCAGGCTGCGCATGCGCGTGTGCGCCGGCGGGTCGATGCTGAGCATGGTCGGCGTCGTGCCGAGCGGGCCGGAGCTGAGGCGATACGACTCCAGCGCCTGCACCATGGGGTTCCTGGCACGCGTGCGCTCCGAGGAGTAGTGCGGATGGTCCTTGAGCACGGCCAGCACGTCGTCGTAGCGGGTGAGCACCCAGACCTGAATCATGGGGCTCCAGTGCACGGGGTCTTCGCTGCGCAGGGCGCGATAGACCTCGTAGGGATCGCTGCGGAGCCTGGGGTCGAGAGGATTGAACTCGATCATTCTTTCTGTCCTCGCGCGGGAGCATGACAAGACCGCGATGCCGCAGGCGCTACTGCCCGGCGACGCGTTTAGCCTGATCAATCTTAGCAACCGTTCTTCTGCCCTCGCGCGGGACATGACAGGAGCACGGCGGCAGAGACTTACCCGCCCGACGGCCGCGTTCAGCATCAGCCCTGACGAAGGCCCGAGTGAGCCACTGATCGAAATGCGACGCTTCAGCGAGGCGGGAACACTCGAGACGCGTATTGATGACCTGACATTCAATAACTCGGTATCCGGTAAAGATTTGTCCAAAGCACATTGCTATAGACGTGCCGCCGATCAGGCTCCAATTCTTTCGTTAATCGCCCGCATGCGACGCCCTCGTGGACGCCGGCGGCTGATCAACGGAGGGTGCTATGTCACGAAGCTACTGGACGCGACTACTCGAGAGCAGGGTTGGGCGGAGGAGGCTGATGGTTGGGGCCGGAGGCAGCGCGGCAGCCGCAGCATTTATCGCAGCCTGTGGCGGGAGCAGCAACAAGAACAACAGCAGCACGAGCACCGGCGGCAGCGCTTCGACCGGGGCAGCTCCAGTGGCGGCAGCACGAGCAGCGGCGCTTCGAGCTCGGGAAGCTCGGGTTCGAGCGGCGCCAACAGCCTGATCTGGAACCCCGTAGACGACACCAAGAACGCCAAGGCCGGCGGCACCTACGTCGGTGCGCAGACCAACGCGCCGAGCTCGTTGGACCCGCATCTGATTGGCGCTCACGTAATCATCGTTGGCCGCACCTACAGCCAGCTGTTCCGGATCAAGGGCGGGACGCTCAAGAACACGGACGGCACCTTCATGGGTGACCTGGCGCAATCGTGGGAGATGGCGCCGGACAAGCTGACGCTCACTGTGAAGCTGGAGCCGAACGCCGGCTTCGCGCCCATAGCGCCGGTCAACGGCCGCCTCGTCGACTCCGACGACGTGACGTTCTCGTGGGGCCGCGTCGAGAAGCAGGGCACCCTGCGCGGCGACCTCGCGAACTCGGTCAGCCCGGACGCGCCAATCGTTTCGATGACGGCGCCGGACAAGAACACAGTCGTGATCAAGCTCGCCGAGCCTAACGCCACGATCTTCACCCTGCTTGGGCACAACGGCCTCGGCAGCCTCTTCATCCTGCCAAAGGAGGCGGCGGACACGAGCAAGCTGGACGTCAAAGGCACTCTTCTGGGCAGCGGCCCCTATCAGGCCACGGAAGCGAACACCTCAGTCAGCTTCAAGTTCAAGAAGAACCCGAACTTCAAGCGCTCGACTCTCAAGAACAACGAGCCTTACATCGAGGAGATAAACACGCCGGTGATCCCGGACCCTGCGACGCTCTCGGCGCAGTTCCTCTCCGGTCAGATCTACGACACGACCATCCCACCGCTGGAGGTGTTCGACGACAAGAAGAAGATCTCTCAGCTGCTGATGTACGCGACCGACCCGCCGGTTACGGAGCGCGTCTACTTCGGCTACAACGACGGCTCGCCGTTCAAGGACGAGCGCGTGCGCATCGCCTACTACAAAACGATCGACCGCGACGCCTACGTGAAGGCGGCGTACAACGCGGACAAGTACGCCCAGCAGGGCCTGCCGGTGCAGGAGTTCTGGGAAGGCTCCTTCGAGCAGGCGAGCTGGGACGGCTGGCTGCTCGACCCGAAGAGCAAGACAGACTACGGCGACGCGCAGTCGAACTTCGTGTTCAACGTCGCGGACGCCAAAAAGATGGTCGAAGCTGCGGGCTTCACGACGCCGCTCGAGTTCGTCTACAACCGCTCCGCCCCCGGCCCGACGAGCTTCGCCCAGCCGATCTACGACCGCATGCAGATCATGGAGGGCATGCTGGACGATAGCGGCGTCTTCAAGCGCAAGCTCAACGACCTGCAGTGGGCGACCGAGTGGCTCCCGCAGATCCGGCGCGCCGGCGGCAAGTTCAACGGCGCGTCCTGGGGACCGGACACGACCTCGTTCGACACGTCATGGGGTGCGTTTTACGTCTACAACCCCAGCGGCGGCTACTACGAGGGCGGCGACGACACCCTCGCGAAGATGGCGCTCGACATCCGCAAGGAGTTCGACGTGGCCAAGCGCAAGCAGCTCGTGAAGCAACTACAGCAGTACGATGCGGCGCACATGTTCAACCAGAAGCTCGGCGTGGCCACAGGCTTCGCGCTGGTCTGGCCGATCGTGCGCAACGTCCACGTCTTCCGTGGCGGCACCAACTGGATGGACATCACCGGCGGCAGCGACCTCAACGCCTGGATCGACCCGACTCAGCCCCCGAAGCAGTAGCCACCGGGACGACTCAAAGCACGACGAATTAGAGAACGGCCGAGGCCCATGGTCTCGGCCGTCTCGCGTTCGACAGTTAGTCAGCTATGCGGACCGACGGGCACAGGGCTATCGCTCTCGAGGCAAATGATCGTGCGGTCCCCGACGAACCAGGCGTCCGCGGTTGGCGAGATGTAGTCGGTGGCCGCCGGGTCGCAGTCGCTTTCGACCGTCTGCTCGATGACGCCCTCGGCGGGCAGGTCCGTGTGGCCGCTTAGCTCGACGAGGTTGAGCACCTCGAAGTCGTGGTACTTGTCGCAGGTCACCCGGATGACCTGGTTGGTGCGGCGCATCGTCTCGTCCGACTGGAAGCAGTCGCCCGGGCGCAGGTCGGAGGTATAAACGGGTCCGGAGAAGCCGCCGAACTCGGTCTCGCGGTCCGGCTCGGGTGTCGCGCCCGAAGCCGCCGCGTCGTTCTGGTCTTTAATGCGACCCTGCGCCGGCTGCGGCCCACAGGCACACATGAGCAGGAGTGCGATGGAGAAGATGACGGGCAGGAGTCGCATCATCCCTATCTTCGGCAACTAGTCGCCTGCGCTGGACTCTTGGACGGGCAGATCATCGGAAATCGGGACGCTACAATCTTCTCGATGCCGTCTCACAGCCCTGAAGCGCTCGACGACTCCGACCTGAGCAGCGCAACGCAACGCCTTTACGAGGCGCTGGGCGTACGACCCGTGATCAACGCCGCCGGGGCGTTCACGCTGCTCGGCGGCTCCGAGCTGTCGCCTACGGTGCGCGCGGCGATGGACGCGGCCAACTACCGCTACGCCGACATGCAGTCACTGCTCGAGAGCAGCGGGCGGCTCGTGGCGGAGATGCTGGGCGCCGAAGCCGCTTACGTCACGGCCGGAGCCGCAGCGTCGCTGGCGCTTTCGGTGGCCGCCTGCCTGACGCGCAACCACCGAGAGTACGTCGAGCGCCTGCCCGAGACGCGGGGCATCCCCAACGAGGTGTTGGTGCAGAAGAGCAGCCGTCAGAAGTACGACCGCTGCCTCACCGTCCCCGGCGCCCGCATCGTCGAGACCGGCGACGCGGCGGGACTGACGCCGCGCCAACTGGACGAGGCGATCGGCCCCAACACCATCGCGGTGCACTACCTGGCGCCCGGAACCGCACTGGGCACGCCACCCGTCGAGGCCGTAATCGAGGTGGCGCACGCGCACGACGTACCGGTAATCGTCGACGCCGCGGGCCAGACCTACCCGGTCGATAACCTGCGACGCTACGCGCGTCTCGGCGCCGACCTCGTGTGCTACGCCGGCAAGTATTTCGACGCGCCGCAATCGACGGGGCTGATCGTAGGACGCGCCGATCTCGTGGAGGTGGCGGCGCTGAACGGCTTCGTCGGCTTCGAGACCGGCGGCCTCTACAGCTTCGGACGGCCGATGAAAGTCGACCGGCAGGAGATCTTCGGCTGCGTCATCGCGTTGCGCGAGTGGCTCGCCATGGACCACGAAGCGCGCTTCCAGCGCTACGGCAAGCGCATAGACGTGCTGCTCGCGGCCCTCCGCGCCTTGCCCGGCGTCGACGCCTACCGCATCTCGTCGCGTGAGACGCCGCACCCGACGATCCGTGACGGCGTACGCATCGTACTCGGCAGCGCTGCAAGCGCCGCACGTGTGGTCGAGGCGCTGAAACAGGGCGAGCCATGCATCTGGACTCGAAGCGACGGCAGCACGATCAACGTCTCGGTCGCCTACCTGCACGACGCCGACGTCGAGGTCGTAGCGCGACGCCTGCGCGAGGTGCTGTGACGCCTCACTCGTCCCATGCCTGAGCCGACGATCCTCGTGTTCGATTCCGGGCTCGGCGGGCTGACCGTGTTCCGAGAGGTGGTCAAGGCGCGGCCGGACGCTCGCTACGTCTATGCCGCCGACGACGCGTTCTATCCCTACGGCCGCATGGCGGAGGCCGACCTGCTCGAGCGCGTACCGGAGGTAATCGGCGCGCTGATCGCGCAGCATGTGCCGGATCTGGTCGTGGTGGCCTGTAACACGGCCTCGACGGTGGTACTACCGCGGCTGCGTGAGCGCTTCGAGCTGCCATTCGTGGGGACGGTGCCGGCGATCAAGCCCGCCTGCGCCGTGTCGAAGACGCGCCGCGTCTCGGTGCTCGGCACGCCGGGCACGGTAGAGCGCGAGTACACGCAGGCGCTGATCCGCGACTTCGGCGCTGGCTGTGACGTGACGCTAGTCGGCTCCGACGCGCTGGCCGACATCGCCGAGGCGTGGCTGCGCGGAGAACCCACCGACGACGCGGCGATTCGACACGAGATCGCGCCGTGCTTCGTCGACGAGGATGGGTGGCGCACCGACGTAGTCGTGCTGGCCTGCACGCACTACCCGCTGCTGCTCGAGCAACTGCAGCGCCTGGCGCCGTGGCCGGCCGAGTGGCTCGACCCGGCCCCGGCGATCGCGCGACGCGTCGCCGAGCTGCTCGGTCCGCCAACCAGTGCGGCGCCTTCGAGCACGCCGCCGCGCATCGTGTTCACGTCGGGCACCAGGCCGGCGCCCGGGTTGGCGCAGGCGCTCTCGGGGTACGGCTTCGACCTCCATGTGTAGACACCTGACGGGAGCGGCGCTTCAGCCATCAGGCACGACCGGCAGGCCCAGAGGCGCGATTCTGACGCGGACGAACGTTTGGTTAAGGGTTTGTGACGAGTGACAAATGGACGCAGCGCCTGTTGACGGGATGTGTTATTGTAGTTGTTCGCCACGGATTGACAGCCCCGCGCTTGCTTTTATATACTGCATTCATCCTGCGGAAATACTATCTCCCCGTCCAAAATCCCCCGAAGGGCCCCACCCTTAGTTCAATTTGTCCTGTTTTCTAGAGCCTGCCTGAGGAGCGACTAACAATGACGCTTGCCCGAGACGTTGTGCGGTTTGGCGACTACATGCCATCCTCCGTAAAGTCCTACGCCAAGATCCCACAGATTATGGAGATGCCGAACCTGATCAAGGTTCAGCTCGACTCCTACGAGTGGTTCAAAAACGAAGGGCTACGCGAGCTGCTG
>CAVTBL010000001.1:0-49643 GCA_963732945.1 uncultured Chloroflexia bacterium | reverse complement strand
GGCGCTGGAGGCAGGCTCGTCTTTCATCGTTGCGCAGGGCAACGAGGCCGGCGGCCATACCGGTAACCTGAACACGCTGCCATGCCTCTCCCTTGTACTGGGTATCGCCGGCGATACGCCCGTGCTCGCCTCCGGTGGCATCGCGGACGGACGCTCTCTCGCCGCGGTGCTCGCTGCCGGCGCCGAGGGTGCGATGCTCGGCACAGCCCTGCTGGCTACACCGGAAGCCTCGGAAGTGCCCGAGCACTACAAGCAGCTGATTGTCGCCAGCGACGGCCAGGACACCGTGTTCACGCAGACCTTCGACATCCTCGGCGGCCGTCCGTGGCCGGAAGGCATCGGCGAGCGCGTCCGACGCAATGCGACGACCGATGCATGGGATGGCCGCGAGCAGGAGCTGAGGCAGCAGCGCGACGCGACGAATGCAGCGCTGTCGGACGCTCAACGACGCCGCGATCCGAACGTGGCTGCGGTGCTGATGGGGCAGTCGGCCGGCTTCGTGAGGGCTGTGCGCCCGGCCGCCGATGTGGTCGCGTCCATATGCGACGAAGCCGAGGCGGTGCTACGGCGCCGCGCGTCAGAGCTTGGGCTCTAAGACTCAGACGCCACAGCTCGTGGCCGGCGACCAGTAACGGCCGTCCGGCGAAAACGCCACGCAGTTGGTCACGCCGCGCAGGTCGTGCGCAACCTGTCGCGTCTTGCCGGTTGTGAGGTCCATGACGTAGACATCGCCGCCGATGTTGGGGTTAATCACTTCTTCGCCGCTCGCGGAGACGTAGGCGAACGAATCAGCACCAAAGCCGAAGGCCCAGGTGTACGAGTCTGCGGGCACGGGCGCGCAACCGATGCGCTGATTATTCGGTCCGTAGACAAGGAACGCTGAGCCAGCACTCCGAATTGGCGGCATAAGTGTAGCACGTAGCGCCCGTCCGGTGACCAGCCCCGAAATTCGCCTTCAACCGGTGTAGCGTTGCCGCTACTATCGATGATTTACAGCTGGCTGCTTCCCCCTGCGTAGCGGGTCCAGTCGGGTGCGGGAATACCGAAGGCTCGGCCTGAGACCGTGGGGAACAGTGGCGTCTTTTGTCCCGTCTCGATGTCGACGCTCGAGACCTGGACCGGGCTATCGGGACTGTTGCCGCCGATTCTCTCGACGTAGTGCTGTGAGTCCAGCCATGCCACGGCACGGTCGATGCTGCGCGTTTGTGCATCATTGCCCGCGGTGCGTAACTCGTAGGCTGTGTGCCTGTCGCTCCCGACTTCGCCGGTGATATAGGGATAAATGTAGTGCTCGCTATCAGGCGCCCAGATTGGCCGCGGGTTGCCGTCACAGTTGCAAGGTAAGCTCGCTCCGATGCCGCTCTCCTTCCATGTCTGGATATCGACCAGGTACTGGGTCATCGGCTGGTCCTCAGCTTCGTACGGAGCTTCGTAGCTTAGCCAGCGCCCATCGGGTGACCAACTCGTGAAGTGCCCGGCCGAACCGAGCTCATGCACTGTGCCGTCCGGCAGCATCACCGCGGTGCGGAAGCTGCCGTCAGGCTGCGGTTGGGCGAAGGCGAGGTCGCCGCGACTGGACAACGAGCCGGATGAGTACAAGAAGCCTTTCGCAAGCAGTTCGATCCGATGGTCCGTCGACTGCAGGTCCATTCGATACAGCTGGAACGAGCTATCATCGCTGCCTCTGGAGCGATAGAACACCAGCCAGCGTCCGTCCGGCGAAAAGGCGATGCGCCCGACGCGTTCGTAGTCTTGCCACAGGGGCGTCGTCTGTCCGGTCTGCAGGTCGACGAGAGTCGTCTCCTGTAGGCCGCGTCCCGGCTCAACGGTCTGGGTCGGCGCCGGCGGGTGCGGCAGCCGTGGGCCGCTCGATCCCGGCGTTGCCGGCGCTTCGGTGGCCACAGGTGGCGGTGCCAGCGTGACCGACGGTGCGAGGGCAGCCTCGGGGCGTGCATTGTCCCCGGAGGTGGCGGTGATTATCGCGACGATGCAGAGCGCGCCGAGGAGCAAGGCGCTTGCGAGCAACGAAAGCTTGGACACCTGGGCAGAATCGAACATAAGACGGTGCGTGTCCAGCGAAATCGGTTTGCAGAAGCAGCCAATTGCCCGCTGCTTGTCGCTTCGACTCCTGCTGATGGCAGAATGGGCGCGTGAGTCTGCGAGACTTCTCTACGTTGCTCAACAGCCGCGTCGGCGCCGGGTTGGCGCTGCTGGCCTGCGTGCTGCTACTCGGCACGGCCGGCTACATGGGCATCGAGGGCTGGTCGTTCCTCGATGCGTTCTACATGTCGGTGACCACCGTCACGACGGTCGGCTTCCGAGAGGTGCATCCGCTGAGCACCGGCGGGCGCATCTTCACGCTGTTCCTCGTGCTGTTCGGCGTCGGCATCGCCTTCTATATCCTCACCGCCATGGTTGCGGCGATAATCGAGGGCGACCTGCGCCAGGTGTTCGGCGCGCGGCGTCTGAGGCTAATGATCGAGCGCATCCAGGACCACTACATCGTCTGCGGCTACGGGCGCGTCGGCCAGGAGATCGTCCTGGAGCTGCAGCAGCGTGACGAGCCCTTCGTCATCGTCGACACGGACGCCGACGTCGTGGCGAAGGCGCGTACCGGTGGGCTGCTTGTCGTGCAGGGCGACGCGACGCTCGAGGACACGCTGCGCGAAGCGGGCATCGACCGCTGCCGCTCGCTGATCGCGGCGTCGGACTCGGACGCTACCAATACCTACATCACGCTCACGGCGAAGGGCCTGCGCCCCGACGTGTACGTCGTGGCGCGTGTCAGCACGCCGGTCGTCGAGTCGAAGCTGCGCCTGGCCGGCGCGGACCGCGTGATCTCGCCCTACTCGATAGCGGGGCGTCGTATGGCGCTGGCGGCGGTTCAGCCTTCGATGACCGCCTTCATCGACATCCTGCCGACCGGCGCCAGGGACGGACGTATCCTGGCCGAGTTCGCAATCGACTCGGATTCGGAACTGGCGGGCAAGGATTTGGGAGAGGTACTGGCCGGCTGCCGAGACGTGGTTGCGCTCGCCGTGCGCGACGCGAGCGGTCAACTCAAAGTCGGGCCGGCTCGCACGACCAGGCTCTCGGCCGGCGAGACGCTGCTGCTGATCGGCGACGAGGACGACCTGCGGCTGATCGGCGCTGTCGCCAGCGACTGACGCCGAAAGCACCCAACACCTTTACGTGAGCGATCCAATCGCAAGAGGCGTAGACTGCGCTCAAATGCCGGAGCCTCTCGACCCGGAAGGATTCGTCTCCAAGTCCGACCCGTACGCGATCTCGCGGCAGCGTCACGGGCGCGAGATGAGGTGCCCGCATTGCCTGGCGCGCTTCGAGACGATGCGGCGATTCGAGATGGCGTGCCCCGAGTGCGGTTTCGAGTGGGAGGAGCCGTCGCACCGCAGCGTCATCGATTGGCTGCGAGATCTACCGGTGCAGCTGGCCGGCGATCTCTTCCTGGTGCTGCCTGGCGTCTGCCTGGCCGTCTGGGTCGGGCTGGTGGCCCTGGTGATCGCCAAGAACGGCGACGGATTGCTGCTTTCCCTCGCCTTGAGTGTCTTACTCGGCACGCTATTCCTCGCGACGGTCGCACTGGCGCGCTGGATGCGAGTGCAGCGATGACGCCGCCCTCTTCGATGCCGAATGCGCGTCTGCCGAAGGTCGGCTCCGTGCGGCGCTGCCCGAACTGCGATGCTCCACGAGCACTGATCAAGCAGTGGCCGCGCTCGGCTGACGCGTGGGACGTCAGTTGCTCGCGTTGCGGTCACGCCTGGCAGGAGCGCTCGCGGCGCTCATTCGTCGACACGATCCGCGAGTCGCCCGAGAAGCTCGTGTTCGGCGCGATGTGCTTCTCGGTGCTCGCGGGCGCGGGCTTCGTGCTGCTGCTCGTACTACACCTGTTCGGCGCGATGATGTCGCGCGGCGCGCAGGACGTTACGCTGCTCGCGATCCTGTTCTTCGGCGCGCTCGTCTCGTTGGTGGTGATCGCGAAGCGCATGACGCCTCCGCCCGACGTGGACGATCGGCGCTCCGGCTGACCTCCGACATCGCAGAAGTGGCCCACGGCGATCCATCCGGCGCCTGCGATGAACCTCACAGCCTATAATCAGAAGACGATGGGCAAAACACACCAGCCGGTGACCTGTGCAGCCTGCGGCATCATGTTCGTACCCGGTGGCCGCGTACCGCGCTGTCCGGCCTGTCGTCAGGTCTGGGAGGATGTCGAGCCGCTACCGCCTTTGCCCAAGGCCGCTTTGGCCCGGAGACGCCTCGAGGATCCAGCCTTCCCGAGGTCCAAAGCGGCCGACGATCGCGCCGCGCCCCTGGGCGAGTTCCTTGCCGCCGGGTTCGTGCTCGTGGGCTTTCTCATGATGGTGGGCGGTGTCGCCACGGCGCTGCCGCCGCTGCTCATCGCCGGCCTCGCGGCGCTCGGTCTGGCGGTTGTCGTCTACGCGGTCTCCAGGCTGCGCGCCATGATCACCGGCCGCTCGAAGGACAAGCCGTACCACGAGAACCCGTGGAACCTGTTCGGTCCATTTCTCTGATCGACACCCGCGTGAACGAGGGCTCCGGCTGACCGAGGGGCGCCCGATCGCTTATCCTGCAGGCATGAATCAGCGCTATCACATCTGGACCGAAGGCTGTCAGATGAACGTGGCCGACTCGGCCAAGCTGGCGGCCGGCCTCGACCGTTTCGGCTGGCAATCGACCGACGCGCCGGAAAACGCCGACCTCGTGGTCGTGAACACGTGCGTCGTGCGCGAGAGCGCCGAGCACCGCGCGATCAGCAAGATGGGCGCGCTGCAGGCGATGAAGCGCAAAGGCCAGGGCGACTTCAAGATCGTGGTCATGGGCTGCATGGTCGGCCCGAAAGACGACGACCTGAGGCGCCGCTTCCCCTACGTCGACCACTTCGCGCGGCCCCAGGCGTTCGAGGGCATCTTCGAGTCGCTGGGGCTC
Source organism: uncultured Chloroflexia bacterium (assembly GCA_963732945.1). Lineage (GTDB taxonomy): Bacteria > Chloroflexota > Dehalococcoidia > DSTF01 > WHTK01 > WHTK01. The sequence goes on along the minus strand of CAVTBL010000001.1, from coordinate 44,675 downwards.
TCGGACGACACCGGCGGCGAGTTCTGGCCGACCGCGTTCCCGACACCGACCGGTCCGACGGCCTACGTGCCGATCATCCACGGCTGCGACAAGTTCTGCACCTACTGCATCGTGCCGTATCGCCGCGGTCGCGAGTCGAGCCGGCCGATGGACGAAATCGTGCAGGAAGTGGCGCACCTGGTGCACGGCGGCGTCCGCGAGGTGACGCTGCTCGGGCAGACCGTCGAGGCCTACGGGCTCGACTTCGAGGGCGAGCGCCCCGACCTTGGCGACCTCATGGAGGCGCTGAGCGAGCTGCCGAACCTCGAGCGCATGCGCTTCCTTACGTCCTACCCGAAAGACATGACGCCGAAGATCGTGCAGGCGGTGCGCGATCTGCCGAAGGTCTGCGAGTTCTTCAACATCCCGGTGCAGCACGGCTCCGACGCGGTGCTCGACCGCATGCGCCGCGGCTACGACATCGACCTGTTTCGCGAGCGGGTGGCGTTGATCCGTTCGCTCATGCCCGAGGCCTCGATCACCACCGACATCATCGTCGGCTTCTGCGGCGAGACCGAAGCCGAGTTCAACGAGACGTTGGCGCTGCTCGAAGAGGTGCGCTTCGACAAGGTGCACGTCGCCGCCTACTCGCCGCGCGAGGGCACGATCGCGGCGCGGCGCATGGCCGACGACGTGCCGCCCGAGGTCAAGAAGGCGCGCCTGCACGCGGTCGAGGAGGTCGAGGGACGCATCTCGGCCGAGATCAACGCGCGCCTCGAGGGCACGGACCAGGAAGTGCTCGTCGAGGGCCGCCGCGACGGGCGCTGGCACGGCCGCACGCGCAGCAACAAGCTGGTGCACTTCGTCGGCGAAACGGCGATCGGCGAGGTCGTCACGGTGCGCATCGAGCGCGCGACGGCGTGGTCGCTGCAGGGCACGACCGCCGACGACGCGCTGCCGATCCTTTAGCAACGGGCATCAGGCGAAATGGAGTCTTCAGTGAGCGACGTCGTCAGGCTGGACGCGGGCAAGGACGCGGTGCGCGCATACGTCTCGGGGCAGGCGGCGCAGGGGCTGGCGTACGTCGTGGCGCTGGTTGAGGCCGACAACGAGCGCATCCTCACACTGATTGGTGACCTGACGGAGGCAGAGGCGACGCGCGTCACGCCCGCGGACGAATGGTGCGTGACTGACGCGATGCGCCACCTCGCCGCGGGTCTCGACCGCAGCAAGGACCGTCTCGAGAAGCTGTCGTCCGGCACAACCGTTTGTGCCGCCCGCGTCAGGCGCCGGGCCCGGTAGCATGGGCGGCGCCGCCTACGACTCGTTCAGCGACCTGCGCCGCAGCTACATCGACGGCATGGCGGCGATTCTCGACGTCCTGCGCCACGCCGACCAGACTCGCGGCCTCGAGCTAACGGCCGACCACGCGCAGTTCGGTGCGTTCAACTGGCTCGAGTGGGCCGTCTACTCGCATCACGTGCACACGCACGACCACGTCGGCCAGCTCTCGGCGATTCGGGCAGCACTGCGAAGCTGAGCCGTGACTCCCGAGGAGCGTGACCGGCTCATCGAGCGCTACGCCGGAGGCTACGATGCCCTCGTGGCCGCGCTGGCCGAAGCCGAGGACGTGATGGAGATTGCGCCGCCGGGCGAGTGGACGCCGCGCCAGATCGCGCATCACGTGGCCGATGCCGCCGTGATTCAGAGCGCGCGCCTGCGCATCTTGCTGGCGGAAGATGAACCGTTCATTCCGGGCTTCGACGAGATCGGATTCGCAGACCGCCTGCAATACGACCGCTCGATCGTCTCGTCGCTGGTGCTGCTGCACGCGGCGCAGGATGCGAACCTCGAGCTTCTGGACGGCCTGACGGAGGAGGACTGGGCGCGCGCCGGCCGCCATCAGGAGTACGGCCGCTTCTCGGTCGAGAACTGGCTCGAGCGTGCCGCGGCGCACCCGCACGACCACGCGGCCCAGGTCAGGGTACTGCTCGAAGCCGATGACGGTACCTGAATCGCGCCATCAGCATGTCGCGCTGCCGGACTCGCAGCTGGCGCGCGACCTGCGGGACTACTGCCTCTCGTTCCCCGGCGCCTGGGAGGATTACCCCTGGGGCGACGTCGTCTACAAGGTTGGCAAGAAGCTGTTCGCCATGCTCGGCGTCACGGGCGAGCTCGCGGGCCTGACCGTCAAGGCAACGCTCGAAGACCAGGACGAGCTGATTCAGCTACCACACATCGAGAAGGCGCACTACGTCGGCCGCTACGGCTGGATCAGCATCGCAGTGTCGGACGAGGCGTCGTACGAGCATGCGCTGGAGCTCATCGCGAACAGCTACGGCCTCGTAGCGCCGAAACGACGTGGGCGTGCGAAGTGACGGCTAACGTGACGACACGCGATGCCCGCATTGAGGAGGAGCAGACGATCCTCACGCTGTGGGAGGCCGCCTATCAAGACTCGGCGCGCAGCCACTTCGACGACATCGCCGGCTTGCTGGCTCATCCGGGGCCGCATCGCCTACTCGTGGCGGAGACAGAGGGCAAGTCGTGGGCACACTGATCGCCACCTTCGACGGCTGGCGTGGCAACATGTACCGACTCGCTGTTCTGCCCTTGTTTCAGCGACAGGGCATCGCACGTCTGCTGGTAGACAACGCCCACGCCTGGCTGCGAAGCCTGGGCTGCCGGCGCGTCACGGCGCTGGTAGAGGGCGATCACGTCTACGCGACCTCGTTCTGGGAGTCGGTAGGCTACGACCACGACGCTGCAATGCGTCGCTACCACCACGACCTGAGCTGATGAAATACGATTGTTAATGGCGCGCTCGTATACTCGGGACGTGCGTGTTGCTGTTCTCGTCGTCATCCTCACCGTCAGAGAGGGAGAGCTGCGGGTGCTGCTCATCCATCGCAGCGCCGCGCCCCACGAAGGTATGTGGGCGCTGCCGGGCGGTCTACCCCACGCCGGGGAGTCGCTGGCCGAAGCTGCGGCGCGCAAGCTGGGCGAAGAGACCGGCGTCAGCGACGTGTTCCTCGAGCAGCTATACACGTTCTCAGGCCTCGGCGGGGAGACCGATTCGGTCGCCGTGGCGCATTTCGCGCTGGTCGACGAGCGCCGCGTGCGCCTGCGCGAGGAGCCGATCTGGGAGCCGCGCTGGTTCTCGGTGAACGGGCTTCCCGAGCTCGCTTTTGACAACGCCAGCGTGATCGAGAACGCGAGCCGGCGTCTGCGCAATAAGCTCGAGTACACCAATGTTGCTTACAGCCTGATGCCGGCCGAATTCAGGCTGCGCGACCTGCAGGCGGTCTACGAATCGATCTTCGGGCGCAGCTTCGACAAGCGAAACTTCCGGCGCCGCATGCTATCGCAGGGCATCATCCGCCCGACGGGCCGCACCTACGCGAGCGGCGCGCATCGCCCTGCCGAGCTGTTCGAGTTCACGTCGCGCCAGCCGATGGAGCTGTAGGGCTCGGCCGCGTCTATTGCTTCGGGTGCGCCGCGAAGAAGGCCCAGGTCACTACCGCGGCGTCGATGGAGTGCGTCGTCGGCCCGAAGCTCGGGAAGTCGATCGGCGCGCCGGGGAACGTATGGCCGCCGCCCTTGATGACGTACAGCTCCACGTCGGCGTTGCCGTTGCAGTTCGTGTAGGTCTCCAGCGTGACGTCGGAGGCAATCGTCTGACTCTGCTGGTTCAGATCGCAACGGTTGTGCCTGGCCCAGCCCTTCACGTCGGTCTCGGTCGGTGTGACGGGCAGGCCCAGATAGCCCGTCCCGCCGTAGAAGGGCCACAGCGTGTCCGCGGTACCGTGGAAGGTGATCAGCGGCACCGGGCCGGAGAGGATGCACTGGGCATCGTAGTACGGCGAGCCTCCAACCGGTGCAACTGCCGCGATGCGGTTGTTGAGCCGGCAGCCGATGATCGAGGCCATCGTGCCGCCGTCGGACATACCGGTGGTATAGATGCGCGCGGTGTCGATGCACAGCTCGCCCTGCAGGCGGTCGATGAGGTCGCTGACAAACGCGTAGTCGTCTGGCATGCCGGGGAGCAGCTTGCCGTAGTAGTTCCAGTGCGCCGGGTTGCCGAGCGCGTTGGGCTCCACCAGCACAAAGCCATGCAGATCGGCCTGAGGCTTGAAGTTGGTGTAGTACTCCTGCTCGAACGCGTTGGCGCCCCACCCGTGGAAGCCGAGCACCAGCGGCGCCGGCGTCGATGCGTCGTAAGACGGCGGAACGTAGATACGGTAGCTGCGCAGCATGCCGCCCGAGAACAGGTACTCGACGGTGCTTTGGCCCTGGACGTGGGTGGAGCCACAACCGGCCGAAGCGTCCTTCGCCTTCTTGTCGAGCGGTGTCTTCGTGGCTATCGAGCCGGGGTTGAAGGCGCTCATGCCGGGGAGGTATGCATTGGTCGACAGGCTAGCAAGGTGCGACTGCGAGGCAGTGGCCGCCTCTACGTTCGACGAATGGCCCCAGGCGGCTGCGAAGCCGGCAATGAGCATGACGAGTATCGCGTAGACGGCCGCGTTTCGACCGGTGCGAGCGCCTGAGCCGCGTTGCGTGAAGTCGTTTCCGTTCGGCTTGCCGCCCGAGTACATCTGAATAGGTCCTTCCCTGAATAAGCGCATCCGCATGCGATTCTATACTGTGAAAGCTTGACAGCCTAGAGTGCCAGCGGTAGCATTGCCGGCATAGTAAGTGTCATAATGACACTAAGTACAGGGAAAGGACGCCGGGGGTCGGCGTTCGGACCTGACAAACAGCGCTGGACAAGCGAAGACGCGCTCCAAATTCTTGCTGGCGATCAGGGTAATGGCCTCGCTGGCTCCATAAGTCCTTCCCCTTGACGGGTCCCTAGCTTCCCAACCGGAGGTACGGCGATGGCCTCACTCACGGACCAGATTATCCCTATAACCAACCTTTCGACGGCCACCTCAGGCATCGCCTGCGAGACGAGCACCGGCATTACGACGCAGCCGCTGTCCAATGAAGCGTCGTTCGCCTACTGGCAGCAGGACATCCCGAAGCAGTACTGGGACCTCGACGCGCAGCAGCTGGTCGAGCGCGTCGCCGTGGCGCGCCAGAAGCTCGGTACGCGCCTGATCGTGCTCGGGCACCACTACCAGCGCGAGGACATCATTCAGTTCGCCGACTTCCGTGGCGACTCGTTCAAGCTGTCGCAGTGGGCCGCCGAACACCCCGAGTCCGAGTACATCGTGTTCTGCGGCGTGCACTTCATGGCCGAGGCCGCTGACATCCTCAGCGGACCGCATCAGAAGGTCATGCTGCCGAACATGGCCGCCGGCTGCTCGATGGCCGACATGGCCGACCCCGAAGACGTTTACTCGGCCTGGGAGGAGCTCGAAGAGGCCGGCGTCGCCGACAAGGTCATCCCGGTAACCTACATGAACTCGGCCGCCTCGCTGAAGGCGTTCTGTGGCAAGCACGGCGGCATCGTATGCACCTCGAGTAACGCGTCGGCGGTGCTGCGCTGGGCCTTCGAGCGCGGCGAGAAGGTCCTGTTCTTCCCGGACCAGCACCTCGGCCGCAACACAGGCGCCGCGATGGGCGTGCCTCTGGACCAGATGTCGTTGTGGAACTACAACCGCCCTTACGGCTCGCTCGGCGGCATGACGAAAGAGCAGCTGGAGCGGTCTCGGGTGCTGCTCTGGCAGGGGCACTGCTCGGTGCACCAGCGCTTCACCGTCGACCAGATCGCGGCTGCGCGCGCGAAGTACCCGGACGTCCACGTCGTCGTGCACCCCGAGTGCCGCTACGACGTGGTCCAGGCTGCCGATTCCAACGGCTCGACCGAGTTCATCGTGAAGACGATCGCACAGGGCGCACCCGGCAGCACATTCGCCGTCGGCACCGAGATCAACCTCGTTAGCCGTCTGGCGCACGAGAACCCGGACAAGACGGTGTTTTGCCTCGACCCCGTGGTCTGCCCCTGCAGCACGATGTACCGCATCCACCCGGCCTACCTCGCCTGGACGGTCGAGGAGCTGGCGGAGGGACGCATCGTCAACCGCGTCTCGGTCGATGAGGAGACGGCGCACTACGCCAAGATCGCCCTCGACCGCATGCTGACGGTGGTCTAGACCGAAGCGTTACAGAGAAAGAAGAGGCCCGACCAAACGGTCGGGCCTCTTCTTCTTCTCGCGCTCGTTCGTTAGGTCTTCTTCGACTGGTCGAACCACCAGTAGGCGTGACCCTCCTGGTCGACCGAGCCGCCCAGCTTGGTGCGGTAGACGCCGTAGTTGGCCAGCCAGGGCCAGTTCAACGTGAAGCCCAGGGACTGACCCGGGTCCATCATCAGGTACATCTTCGAGGAGACGTAGCGCTGGATGTCGGCGATCAGGCCGGCGCGCTTCGTTGCGTCGTTCTCGCCACGCTGCTGCTCGATCATGCCGTCCAGCGTCTTGTCGGGCGTGCCGTCCGGCTGCAGGTGCCCGGCTCGAACGCTGGAGCTGTGGATGTACTCGAACAGGAAGACATCGACCTCGGCGCGAGCGGCGGTGGCGGCCGAGGCGAGACCGTCCCACTTGTCCGCGCCGTTGGTGTAATGCGGGCCGAAGTCGGAGTTGTAGTCCAGCGTCTTGATATCGAGCTTGAAGTTGCCGCTGTCCTGCCACATACCGTGCAGCACTTCCATCTGCTGCTCGAACGGCGGCTTGAAGAAGCCGACGGGATATACCCAGTTCGTCTTGACGCCGTCGGCGAAGCCGGCTGCGCTCAGCATCTTCTTGGCCTCGGCGGGGTCGTACTTGAAGAACGCGGCGCTATCGCCGTATGCCTTCTGGTCCTTGGGGTCGATCCAGAAGCCGGCCTCACCACCGAAGATCGAGCTGTTCCAGCGTGTCGGCACCTCGATGCCGGCGGCCTTGAACTTATCGACGTTGCCGAACGTCGTGACGTAGAGGTCCCGGTCGAGCGACATCGAAGCGGCTTTGCGCACGCGGTCATCCAGGAAGGGCGAGCCGGGCTGGTAGCCGAAGCGGATCCAGTTGCCGCCGGCGCTGTAGTCCTCCTGGGCTAGCATGACGAGCTTCGGGTGGTCCTTCTTGGTCTGGAGGATGTCGTCCTGCGAGACGGTGTAGTCCCAGAAGTTGCCGGTCGTGAACTGCGCCATGCCGGCAGCCGGGTCCGGCTGAACCGGGTAGTTCAAGCCGTCGAGGTGCACCTTGTCCGCGTCGTACCAGTCCGGGTTCTTCTCATATGTATAGCTGCTGCTGGGCTGGAAGTCCTTGAGCCGCCAAGCGCCGCTGCCGCGCATGGTCGCCTTGACGTCGAAGCCGCCGTCGGCCTCGGTTGGCATGATCGTGACGTAGCGTTCGGCCGCCATGATCATGTTCAGCGGCGCGTACGGGAAGGCGAGGTTGATCACGACGGTGCTGTCGTCGGGCGCATCGACGCTGGTGATCGGCGCCGACTTCGACTTCGAGTTGTCGAGCACGCCGCGCTGTACCGACTGCTGCATGAAGCGGTCGATCGAGAACTTGACGTCCTTCGAAGTCATGACGCGGTTGTTTGTCGGCGGGCGCGGGTCGAACTTGAAGTTCGGCCGCACTTTGTAGGTTACGTGCATACCGTCCGGCGATACCTCCCAAGATGTGGCAGCGTCCGGTACGACTGCGGCCTCGATGGGATCGGGGTACTTCGAGACTTTGTAGCCGACGAGGCGGCTGTAAACGCGAGCAGCGTGTGGCACGTCCGAGAACGTTCCCGAGATCGAGTCGAAGGAGAGCGGGTCGGTGGTGATGTTGGTTACGTAGACGCCGCCCGGCTTGGCGCTCGCGGTGGTGTCGACGGGCTTGTTGACGAGGCCGTTAGAGGCGCTCGAGCCGCTCGAACCGGTGGCGCCCGACGCGCCGCTCGCCGCCGAGCTGCCGGAGGCGCCGCTCGGGCTCGAGGCTGCACTGGCGCCGGAGCTGGCCGACGAGCCGCCGTTGTTGTTGCTGCCACCACCACAGCCGATGAAGCTCAGAGCCGCGGCGCCGACGCCGAGCCCTGCGCCTGCCCGCAGCAGCTTGCGGCGGTTAGTTCTCGACTGCGTGATCTGCGTCCAGTAGTTTGCCATTGCTGAAGCTCCCTTCTTCTTGAACCGTCACTCCCATGGCGATGCACGGCTCGCCGTACGTGTCGGTTGCCTTACGTCTTCGGTTGTCGGGATTGCTCCCGGAGTTGATTCCTTATCCGGCTGAAGCTACCGCCGGCTCCAGCGCCTGCCATGTCGCCATGACGGCCTCGATCTTGTCCTTGTCGCGGCTGAAGCCAGGCTCCGTCGGCACGTAGCGCCCGGCGCGGGGCCGAACGTGCTCGAATCGGCAGCTCGATGGTTCCGCTATGGGCGGCGTCTCGGAAGACGTTGATGTTCGGCTCCTCGCCGCGCTGAACCCGCTCGACCTGACCGAGAAGCTGCCGCCGGAACATGATCACGCCGCGGTCGGATTCGCCGAGTTTCTCGAGCTCACGGCGGGCGATGGGGCCCTGGTTCGACCAAACGAGGTAGTCCTGGCTGAAGAAGACGTCGAGGTGGAGGAAGTTGCCCTTCTCGTCCTGGACCTGGAACTGACGGGCCGGTACCACGTCTTGCTCCGGCGCCTGCGTGCCCTCCGCGGCCTTGAAGGTGTGCACAGTGAAGTGGCGCGTGTGGGTGTCGTCGATCGGCACGCGGAACTGCATCTGGTTCTGGTAGGGATTGCCGGAGAGCAGGATGTTGGGGAAGAGCATCGGGTGGCCGTGCGTCCAGGGCTCGGCGTCTTCGCTCATGCCCACCGTGAGGCGGCGCTTGATCATGCCGTACTCGAACTCGTCGAAGCCGACCTTGATGTGCTGGCGCTCGTGGCCGAGCACCGGCTCTTCGCCCTTGAGTAGGGAGCGGTAGTAGCTGCCGCCGTAGTTGTGCAGCCACTCGGTGTGCACCGGGTCGAGGGTGTTCTCCTGGCACTGCAGCCAGCTACACGGCAGCTCGACGATGCCGATGTCGCGAACCGCGTTGTCGCAGACCAGGGGCTCCCAGCGCGGCAGCAGCGGCGCCGGCGACGGGCCCATGTAGGCCCAGCAGAGGCCCGCCATGACCTGCAGCGGGTAGGCGGTTATCGAGCACTTGGCAGCGTAGTTGTCCTCGGGGTGCGTCGTGTCCTCGAAGGGCTGGTCGACGCAGCGCCCGTCCTGGTCGAACTTCCAGCCGTGATAGACGCAGCGCAGGCCGTCCTCCTCGACGATACCGTAGGCGAGGCTGGCGCGGCGGTGGGCGCAGTTGCGCGCCACGAGACCGGGACGGCCGCTGCGGTCGCAGAACGCGACCAGGTCTTCGCCGAGGATGGTCAGCTCTTTGGTGCGGAACGGGCTCTGCAGCAGCTCGTCGAGCGCGCAGACCGGCTGCCAGTAGCGTCGCAGCAGGTCACCCATCGGCGTGCCCGGTCCGATTTCGGTCAGGAGCTTGTTGTCTTCTATGCTGAGCAACTTCTCACCTCCGCGTGAGATTCCAGGACAGCAGCAAAGTAAATGCTAAATGGCACCATCGTCAACTATTTGGCCATTGTAGTTCAATAAACGGACGCTGCTATCCGTAATGGCCCTTTGTGGCCGCAAGATCGCTGTAGTAAGCGTAGACGCCTCCCACGCGCGGGCCCGGCGTTCGCTGCGACATCACGTCCTTGAGATGCGGTAGCTCGCCGGCGCGACCGACGTTCGAGACCTCGACAACATTCTCGTCCGGGATCGAGCGGTAGTTGGGGCCGGCGGCGCAGTAGGCGTACCAGTTCATGTGCGCCTGCTCCTCGATGTTGATCATGTTCATCACGGCCTGTTCGAGGTTGCTGCCGGTGGTCGTGGCGCCGTGGCCCTCGAGCAGGACGGCGCTGCCGCCGCCCAGAAGCCTCGCAACCTCCGATCCGTCCTCGTCCGTGAGCACCGGCGCGACGTGTGGGTAGACCGGCAGCTCCTTGCGCAGCATGCCGATGCCTTCCTGGCACATCGGCCGCAGCGGCGCCCGCAGCACCGTCATCACGGCAACGAAGCGGGCGTGCGTGTGCGCAATCGCCTGAATGTTGGGGTACATGCGGTAGATGCAGGAGTGCATCTTCACCTCGAGCGCGGGCGTGAAGCCGGGCTGTGCTTCAAGCGTGTAGCCTTCGAGGTCGCAGACGATCATCTCTTCAGCCCGTGAGTGAGCCAGCACGTCGATTTTGGCGCCGCGCCCCTTGACCACGAAGCGATCGGGCGCGTCCGGGACGCGCATGCTGACGTGCCCGTGACCGGCGACGGCGCCGCTGGACAGGCCGTACTCGGCCAGGACGCGATTCGCCTCAGCGACCAGCTCTCTAACGTTGTCGTGGCTCATGGCTAACTCCGATCTGCTTCAACTTCCGGAGTCAAACGTCCGGTTAACGGTCGTGCGTTTTCTTGACAGAGGGTTGGCCAAGCCTATCATTTGGCCAACCCCGAAGGCGAGTATCGAAGGCGTCGACGCGTGAGGGGTTCAGTTAGACGGTAGTACGGATCGGAAGGCGTGAGCGTGAGTTTAGCTATCGAATTGGCCGAGTTTCTCAACCGCACGAAGTACGACGACCTGCCGCCGAACGCCATCGAGCACGCGAAGATGGTGGTCGCGAGCACGCTGGCCAGCGCCGCGCCCGGCACGATCATCGGTTCGGCGATGATCATGCGCGACATCGCCAAGGCGGATGGTGGCACGCCCGACGCCGGCATCTGGTTCGACGGCACGAAGCTGCCCCTGACCCAGACGGTGCGGGTTAACGCGATGCTCAGCGACGCCGCGGCCTCGGACGACTCCGACATGCGCAACATCGCGCACATCGGCACGATCGCGACCTCGATCTCGCTGGCGGTGGCGGAGAAGACGGGCGCGAGCGGCAAAGACGTGCTCGCCGCGATTGCGACCGGCTACGAGGCCTCGGGGCGCATCGGCGAGGCGATCAACCCGGGTGAGGGCGGCTTCCACGCCTGCGTGATCACGGTGTTCGCAGGTGCGGTAGCCGCGGGACGGCTGCTCGGTCTCAGCGACGAAGAGCTGGCGCAGGCGATCTGCCTCGCCTCGACTTCGATCGGCGGACTCGCGATGTCGACCAATAGCTGGGGACGCGAGTATCATGCCGGCTTCGCCGCGGTATCGGGGCTCACGGGAGTGCTGGCGGCGCAACGAGGCTACAAGGGCGACCTCAGCATACTCGAGGCGCCGCGAGGCTTCCTTGCCAGCTTCGGCAGCAAGGTAGAGCCAGAGAGCGTAGTCGCGGGGCTCGGCGACGAGTGGGACATCGTCACGCATCTCATGGTCAAGCTGCGTCCCGGCGCGCACCCGCTCTCGGCAGCCGTCGAGGCGGCGATCAACGCGGCGCGCCAGGGCAACGTCGCGCCGGACGAGGTTGCTAGCATCCGCGTCTCGGGGCCGCGCATGCGCACCCAGATCGGCCATCGCCACCCGACGGACCTGGTCGGGGCGATCCACAGCCTGCCGTACTACCTGGCGGCGGCGACGGCGGACAAGGACTTTTCCTGGGAGCACGCCACGATGGAGAAGATCATGGACCCGGCGATCGGCCGGCTGCAGGACCTGGTCGAGGTCGACCCGGAGCCGCCGGCGGTCGACTACACCTGGGGTTGGGGTGCAACTGTTGTCATAACGATGAAGAACGGCACGCAGTACCGCAGCACCGTGAACGCCCCCATCGGCTCGGGGCCGCGCGGCATCCAGTGGAGCGACGTCGACCACAAGTACCGCACGCTGATGCCGGAGTCGGGGTTGTCGCACGAGCGCATCGAGGCGTCGTTGCGGGTCGCGCACCACTTCGAGACCGTGAGCCACGTCTCCGAGTTGACGAACCTGCTTGTCTGAATGGCCTAGTGCGTCCGAAAAACGAACACGCCCATCCGATTCGTTGACACGACCTGTCAAGCGCCATACACTTGCGCCGATCTTGGCTAAAACGGGGATCGATGGCCTTCGTAGGTGTTTTGTGCTTCGTTCTGGAGGAGTGAGTTAATGAATCAGGATCTCTGCATCTCGTCTGACTCTCACGTTGTGGAGACGCCGGACATCTTCGACGGCCTGGACAAGCGCTTCGGCGACCTGGCGCCGCGCATCGTGCACGAGGAGGGCAAGGGCGACATCCTGCACGTCAACGGCCGCTCCGGCCTCAACATCGGCCGATTCGGTATCGCGGGCCACTTTGCCAACGACCCCGAGACGATCGCGATGATGAAGCAGGGCTACAAAGGCCTGCGCAAGAGCATCGTCGACCCGCATGAGCGCATCCGCGACCAGGAGATCGACGGCCTCGACGCCGAGGTGCTGCTGCCCAGCGTCATGTTTGGCATCTACCCGGTGAGCAACGCCGAAATCGTCAGCGCGACGTTCAAGAACTACAACGACTGGATCATGAACTACACCTCACAGGCCCCGGACCGTCTGTTCCCGACGGCCTGCCTCTCGCTGCTCGACATCGACGACGCGATTCAGGAGCTGCATCGCGTCAAGAACCTCGGGCACGTCGGCGCCAACATCCCCTGCATCCCGCCGATCGACCGGCCGTACACGGACCGTGAGTACTACGAGCCGTTCTGGGCCGCGGCGCAGGAGCTCGAGATGCCGCTGGTCATGCACGTCAACTGCTCGGCACAGCCCAACCACGGTTTGCCCGATTGGGGACCGGTGATGAGCTACTGCCTCTGGCCGACCGGCATGGCAAAGGTGATAGGCGACCTGATCTGGGGCGGCGTCTGCGCTCGCTACCCGAACCTCAAGTTCGTAGCGACTGAGTGGGAGACGGGCTGGATTGCCCAGTTCCTCTCGCGCCTCGACTGGTCGATCCACCGCGTGCCGGCGCACGTCATCCCGCCCGAGGTGACGATGACGGGTACCGAGTACTTCCATCAGAACTTCACCGTGACGTTCGAGGACGACCTGGTCGGCATCATGACGCGCAAGCTGATCGGCGTGAAGAACATGATGTGGGGCAGCGACTTCCCTCACCACGACTCGACCTTCCCGCGTTCGCAGGACGTGCTGGACGAGATCTTCGAGGACGTCCCGGCCGAGGAGCGATATCGCATTACAGTGTCGAACGTCTGCGAGCTGTACGGCCTGCCGATCGAGTATTGATCTGGCCGCACCCCATAGGCAGGTAGCGATCAAAGCAACCCGATCGTGACTTTTCCCGGGGCGAAGGTCTCGGCCGGAGGAGAGTCGCGCCGAAATTCAGCCCTCACGTAACCCCCTGGTGACGTGAAGGCAACGGGGAGATTCGAGTGGCTTCAGGCCACGAAGGAGGAGAAACTCATGTCGACCGACAGTTACTGGGCTAAGGTCACACGCCAGCGCATCGCCAGGAGGCGCGTGCTGGTGGCGACGAGCGGTCTCGGGCTGAGCGCAGCGGCGCTGGCTCTCATCGGCTGCAGCAGCAGTAGTAACAACAACTCGTCGAGCTCGTCCGGCTCCAGTGCGAGCGGCGCCAGCGCGTCTTCGGGCGCTGCATCGGGTTCGAGCGCGCCCTCGGGCGCCAGCGGGCCGGCGCCGACCAAGACGAATGGCCTGCTGTACACGCCTTCGGCTTCGACCGGCAAGCCCGGCGGCACGTTGAAGCACTACGAGACCGCGGACGCCACGCACTTCGATGCCGTCGCCGACTCGGCCGCTACCGTGGTGCGCCAGTCCTCGGCCGTATTCTACCCGCGCCTGCTGCGCATGACGGCCGTCGAGTACCCGAAGGAAGCAGACGGCAGCTCTCAGGGCGAAACCGCGGAATCGTGGGAGATCAGCCCTGACAAGCTGACGATCACGATGAAGATCCGTCAGAACATGCTCTGGGACCGTCGCGCTCCCACGAACGGCCGCCCGATCGACGCCAACGATGTCGTCTTCTCCTGGAACAAGTACTCGAAGATCAATCCCAACTCGTCGTCGCTGGCCTACGACGCCCAGAAGGCGCCTCAGGCGCCCATCGAGTCGATGACGGCGACCGACGCCAGCACGATCGTGGTCAAGCTGCATCAGCCTTATGCCTCGATCATTCCGATGCTCAGCGCCTACGACGGCCTCTACATCATGCCCAAGGAGTCGGACGGTGGCTTCGACCCGCGCGCGGTGGTTCGCGGTCACGGGCCTTACATCCTCGACGAGTACGTACCGTCTGCGTCGTTCACCTGGGCGAAGAACCCGGATTTTTACATAAAGGACCGGCCGTTCCCGGACAAAGTCGAAGTGCCGATTGTCTCCGACCACGCCCAGCAACTGGCACAGTTCAAGTCCGGCAACATCTACACCGACGTCGTAACGAACTCGCAGGAAGACGTCGTCACGACCAAGAAGGATGTGCCGAAGACGCTGCTGATGCAGGACACGAACTACCCGACGAGCAGCACCAACATGGTCGTGTTCGGTTGGGAGGACGGTTCGCAGTTCCTGGACGTACGCGTGCGCCAGGCGCTCTCGATGATGATCGACCGCCAGGGCTTCATCGACGTGGTCGACAACCGCGATAGCTTCGCCAAGGACGGCCTCGACCTCGCGGTGCGTCTCAATTCGGTGGTACCGGGCGGCTGGTCCGGCTACTGGATGGACCCATCGGACTCGAAGACGTTCGGAGACAGCGCCAAGTACCTGCAGCTCAACCTCGCCGAGGCGAAGAAGCTGCTCGAGGCCGCGGGCTATCCCAACGGCTTCGATGTCAACGTCAACATGGGTCCGGCCGAGAACTACGGCGCCGTGTATCAAAAGACGGTTGAGCTGTACGACGGCTTCTTCCTGGCGGGCGGGCTCAAGTCGAGCCAGAACGTCGTGACTCCGGCGAGCAACTGGCTCAGCAACTACAGCCGCGTCTATCGAAGCGCGACTTACAAGCCTGGGTCCGGCTTCAAGGGCGTCGCCGTTATCCCGGAGCGCGGCTACGTGACGGTGGCGCTACAGCTCTACAACCAGTTCCACAAGGACGGCGGCGGCTACCGCGGCACCGTGCCTGCAGGCGGGAGCGTGCTCCAGGGCGACCCGAAGCTCAACGACATGACGGTCCAGATTATCCAGGAGTACGACCACGGCAACCAGGTGAAGCTGGTGCAGGACCTGATCCGCTACACGACCGAGCAGACCTACACGATCCCGAAGGTCTCATCCGCGAAGGCGTTCAGCCTCTGGTGGCCGGCCGTGGGCAACGTCAACGCTTACTCCAGCTACGCCAACTCCGGCGTCTGGGTCGACCAGCGAATCAACTGGTGGATTGATTCTTCGAAGGCGCCGCTGGCTTAGATTGACAGTGCACTGAAGGTTTACTGTTAAACGATAACGAGGAATAGTTATGCGAACCGTATAACTTTTCCTCGTTTGGTGGGTCCGGCGTTCGTTCGGCGGAGAAGATCCTCGAGGCCGGTGAGGACTGGCGCTACCTGGGTACGGACGCCGACCCAATCGTCGCTGAGCTGCAAGTCGCAAACAGCGCGACCAGCTAAGGCTGCTTCGAGCGGTCACCTGCCGGCAGGGTGTAGCGGGAGCGCCGATTCGGCCCGAATGCAAGAAGGCCCCGGTCGATTCGACCGGGGCCTTCGTCTTTCTCTAACGGCTCTGCTATTGCGTTACAGCTGACTCGAGGGCTGTACCAGTTTTGCTCATCTCCGAGTAGACAGCCGGGTTAAGGGCGATGTCTCGCTTGTGGTCACAGCTCCGAGCGTTAAGCAGAAGCCGGGAGGAGCGCCTTCAGAGCGCGTTGCATGTCCACCTGCCACACCCCGTAGAGGACTCTGTAGTTGATTGCCATATCATTCACCGTTTCGTCTCCTACACTCTTAGCCTACGCCGGCTGCACGAGCGGTGTCAGAGCCGTTCAGCCTGATTGCCGCGGTCCCTGCCGGTTACGGCAGTGGTGTACGTCGTCCGGTAACCAGGTTCGCGATGACCGTAACCACGAACAGCACCAGGAAGACGAGGAACAGGATCCAGCCGATGCTCGCCGCGAGTCCCGCGATACCGAACAGGCCGAACGCCGCGGCAATCACGGCGATCAAGAGAAACATCAGTGCCCAACCCAGCATGGAAGCCTCCTGACTGAATCAGCGCTTCTCTGCGCTCCGGAGCGAACCGGCGCCGATTGCCGGATCGCACTTCAGTTACGAGACTACGGCGTCGCCCGCAACCTTTAGATCAACAGACGAGGCCGTCGAGTTGCACTGCCCTCGAAGGGGCGTGACAAACCCGCAAAACGTTCGTCAGAGAGAGTCGCAGGCCGTCTGTCAGCCCCTGCGAATGCCGTGACAATTAACCGGCCCGTGCTTGACTCAGCGCCGGTGGGTCGTATGGTTGAAGAAGAGGACCTTCGATCTCCCAATACCCCACCGGTCTACTCCTCTTGGATCGATGCTGGAACAGCTGTAGTTACACGTGGCGTCTGGAACAAATGCTAGAAGTACGGCGGCACAGCGAGCAGGTGGCAACCCATGGTTGGTCGTCTTTGCCGTTGGCCTCGGGCAGTTCATGGTGGTGTTGGACATATCGATCCTCAACATCGCCCTGCCCACCATCGCGGAGAAGCTGAATGCATCTCTGGCGGGCGTCGAGTGGACGCTCATCGCCTATACGCTGGCCCTGACCGGCCTCGTGCCCGTCTTCGGGCGCATTAGCGACGTACTCGGCCGCAAACGCCTGTTCATCATCGGCGTCCTGGGTTTCGCGGGTGCGAGCCTCCTGGCCTCGTTCTCGCCCTCGATCCTCTGGCTAATTGGCGCGCGCGTCATCCAGGCGTTCGGCGGCGCGTTGATTACGAGCAACGTACTCGCGATCATCACCGATATCTTCCCGCCCGGCGAACGCGGCACCGCGATGGGCGCCCAGACGATTCTGATCAGTGGCGGCGCGGCAGTAGGCCCCACGTTGGGCGGCTTCCTGGTAACGCACTTCGGCTGGCAGTCCGTGTTCCTGATTAACGTGCCTGTAGGCGTGATCGCTGCTGTGCTGGCGTGGCGTATCCTGCCGCCGCTGCAGGACCACCGCACGATGGAGCCGGTCGACTGGCTCGGCGCGGGACTGCTGGTGACTGGGACCGCAATGCTGCTGCTGGGCCTCACGAAGGCGCCGGACTGGGGCTGGGCCTCCGTGAAGGTCGATGGGTTACTGGTAGGCGGCCTCGCGGTTGCGGCGCTGTTCATCCTGCGCGAGCAGCGAGCGCGCTTCCCGCTGGTCGACCTGTCACTGTTCAAGGTTCGCGAGTTCGCTACGGGTCAGACCGCCGGTATCTTCGCGACGATTGCGATGGCCACGGCGATGTTGTTGTTTCCGTTCTACTGGCAAACGGTGCGCGGCTATTCCGCCGAATCCGCAGGTCTGCTGATGTTCCCGCTGCCGTTGACGCTGATGTTCGTGGCGCCAGCTACCGGTCGTCTTTCCGACAAAGTTGGGTCGCGCGGCCTGACAACGGCCGGGCTGGGAATTGTCATCGTGGGCCTGTTGTGCATGTCTCAGATTACGGCGGACATGCCGGTCTGGGACGTGCTGTGGCGCCTGGTGGTGTTCGCCGCCGGCCTTGGTACCTTCCTGCCGCCCAACAACAACGCTGTCATGTCCGCCGTGCCATCCGACAAGCGTGGCATCGGTGCCGGGCTGTTGGGGATGTTCCGTTACGGCGGTCAGAGCATCGGCGTCGCGTTCGCGGGCACGACATTCGCAGCCTTCGCTACCTCGGGGCTGATCTCGCTGCACAGCCTACCCTCACCGCAGCAGATGGCGGCGCTCGGCTCCGACCAGGCGACGCGTATGGCGATGGAGACGGCGTTCACCAACGGCATGCGCGCTGCGGCAATTCTGGCGGTACCGCTGGCGGGCGTCGGCATGGCGCTGTCATTCGTGCGCGGCAAGAAGCCGACGGAGCACGTGCACGCTCAGGTCGTCGCAGAGGGCGGCCGCGCTTCCTTCGAGCTCGGCGACCACTCCTAGGCCGCACCGGCTCTGACGGCGCCTGAGGCGTCTTCTAGGTCTCGGTGAGCTCGATACCCCGCTTGCACAGCGGGCAGTCGTCCGGCGACGTAGCTATCGATGTTCATGAGGTGGCAGGCGTAGAACGGCACGCCGAACTCGACGCCACCATTCGTGCGGTCGATCAGGAAGCCGACACCTACTACGTTGGCTCCAGCCGTGTTCAGCAGGTCGAGCAGGCGCTTGACACTGCCGCCGGTGGTTAGCACGTCGTCAACCACGAGTACGGGCTGCCCCGGCTCGACGGCGAAGCCACGGTCGAAGTAGAGCTGCCCAGCCGCGTCTTTCTCGGCGAAGATGTCGCGCACGCCGAGATGTCGCGCCGTTTCGTAGGCGAGGATGACGCCGCCCATCGCCGGGCCTGCGACGACCGTCGCTCCGGCATCGCGGAAGTGCTCCGCGATCATGCCGCACAGGGTTGCAGTGGCCGCCGGGCTCTCCATGATCCGGAACTTCTCGACATAAGTATCAGAGTGGCGCCCGGAGGTGAGCCGAAAATGCCCCGTGAGCACCGCGCCGGTGGAGCGCAGCAGCGCCTCGACATCGAGCTCGGTCGTCACTAGGGCAGGGCCAGGTGAGGCAGCGCGATGTGCGGCACGCCAATGTGAATCGCGGCGATGTTGAAGCTCCTGTTACCGACACCACCGAAGTCGCTGAGAGGCCAGTAGGAGAACATCGCCTTGCCGATGATGTTGTCCTCCGGCACGAAACCCCAGGCGCGTGAGTCGGAGCTGTTGGCGCGGTTATCGCCCATCACGAAATAGCTGTGTGACGGCACCACGAGCGGTTCCATGTCCGTCTTGGAGGGGAACGTGATATAAGGCTCGCTCAGCACGACGCCGTTGACGCTGACCGCGCCGTCGGTAATCGAGATGGTATCGCCGGGTACGCCGATCACGCGCTTGATGAAGTCGCGACTCGGGTCCTTGGGATAGCGGAACACGATCACGTCACCGCGGTCCGGCGAATGGAAAAGGTACTTCGATGGATCGCTGCCGCTCCTGATGAACGGCAGGTACTTGGACAGAGTCTTCAGGTCCACCTTGAAGTAGACGGCTTTGTTGACCAGCAGGTACTGGCCGTTCTGCAATCCGGGCTCCATGCTTGGGCCTTCGACGCGGAAGTTCTGAGCGACACCGCGCACCAGCAGGAAGATCAGCCCTGCGAGGACCAGAGTCTGCAGGATTTCCCAGGTGACGCGGCGAAATCGGCGACCGGTGGCTCCCGGCAGCTCCGGCTCGTTTTCGGAGTCGAAGTCAGCGACCCGCGTCGCGACGTCCGAATCGAACACCGTCGCGTCCTCCGCGGTGGCCGCATGCTCCGAGCCAAAGCCGAATCCGTCGGAGGCTTCGTCGTCGTCGCGAGCCCAGAGGGCGTCTTCCCGCGTCGCCGGCTTGACGGTTTCGCCGTCCTGCTGCGATTCGGGAGAGCCTGTTGCCGACTGCTTGTCCGGTGGTTCGGGCGGGGAACCGAAGAGAGACGTCATACCTGCGATCGATTGTAGCATCGTCGCCGTTAGCGGACGATCATGGGTCAGCCAGACTCCACGAAGCGGGGATACGAGCCCAATGGGCGACCGTCCGGCATGAGCTGCGCACCGGAGGCGATCATCGCTGCGAGCGCCTCTTTGGGTGCCGGGTCGTCGTGATGCCCCTGGAAGTCGAGCAGGAAGACGTACTTGCCGAGCTCCTCGCGCGAGGGTCGCGATTCGATGCGCGTGAGGTTGATGCCGCGGCTCGAGAACTCCTGCATGACGCTGACCACGGAGCCGGGGCGGTCGGGAACCGTGAAGGCGATCGAGGTCTTGTCGTCGCCGCTCGGTTCGGCGTCCTGGCGGGCCAGAACGAAGAAGCGCGTCTTGTTGTTGTTGGCGTCCTGGATGTTCTCGGCGAGGATGACGCCTCCGAGGACCTCGGCGGCCAGACGGCTGGCGATTGCGGCCGCTCCGGGCGTGCGCAGCGCCTCTTCGACGGCTCCGGCGGTGGAGAAGGCGGCCTCGAAGCGCACGCTGGGCAGACGGGCCTCGAGGAAGCGACGGCACTGAGCGAGGCCCTGGGGGTGCGACATGACGACCTGGATGTCGTCGAAGTCTCTGCCCGGCGCCGTGATCAGCTGCTGCTCGATGGGCAGGACGATCTCGTGGCGGACCCAGACTCTGTGCTCGTGCAGGATCGCGTCCATCGTCTCGTTGACGGCACCCTCGAGGCTGTTCTCGATGGCGACGACTCCGTAGTCGCCGTTGCTCTCGTTGACGGCGTGGACGATGTTGGCGTGTGCCTGAAGCGGCGTCAGCCGGGTGTCGAGACTTTGCTGCTTGATGAATCGGAGCGCCGCCTGCTCGCCGAAGCTGCCGGGCGGCCCGAGATAGTAGACCTGGACGGTCATGTTTAGCGCGCCGGCGCCGTCAGTGCGCTACGCAGCGCCTCTTCGCCTTCGATACTCGTTACGGCGACCAATATGTCGTCGTCGTGAATCGTCGCGTCGGGGCTCGGCAAGCGCGGCGTGCCCTCCGCATCGATTACCAGGCAGACGAGCGCGCCCTGGGGCAGCAGCAGCTGCTTGACCTGCTTACCGACGATGGCGGCGTCGCGCGGTACGCGAACCTCCACGACCTCGAGGCTGTAGCCGCCGAGGCGCAGCAGCGGGATCAGTCCGCGCCAGGGCAGTTCCTGCTCGATGTGGCCCATGATCAGGGCTGTGGCCGAAACGGTGGTGTCGACGCCGAGTTCGCGGAACAGCGATTCGTTCTGAGGGTTGTTAATGCGCGCCACCGAGCGTTCGACGTGGAAGCGCGCCTTCGATATCTGGCAGAACGTGAGGTTGTCGTCGTCGTCACCTGTTACGGCTACGACGAGGTCGGCGCGTTCCATGCCGGCGCGCTCCATCGTGGCCGCGTCGCAGGCGTCGCCCTGCATGATGACGTCTTCGCCGAGCTCCTGGGCGATGAACTCGACGCGCGACTGGTCCAGCTCGATGACCAGCACCTCGTGGTCCGCGACCAGGGCCCTGGCCAGGTGATAACCGACCTTGCCTCCACCGGCGATGACGATGAACACGGCTAGTCGCCGTCCTGCTCTATGGATTCACGCAGCAACTGGGCCTCCAGCTTGGTGGGATTGATCGTCCGCATGCCCAGCGCGTGATACACCTCTTCGCGTATCGGGTCGAAGATCACGCTGCTGACGCGCTGGATATTGAACACGTGCCGCGCGACCTGTGCTGCCAGCGCGTTGCGGTTGTCGCCGCGGGTGGCAGCCACGAAGGCATCGGCGCGCTCTGCACCGGCATGACGCAGCGTGTCCTGGTCCGTGCCGTCGCCGAGGATGCGCTTGCCCTTGAACTCGGGCGGCAGGTGATCGAACGCGAGCTTGTCGAGGTCGAGAATCGCGACCTCGTGGCCGTCGGTCTCGAGCATCGTGGCAACCTGGGCGCCCAGACGTCCACAACCCATGATGATTACGTACATTTCAGTCCGCCGGCAGCCGCAGCAGGATCACTTCGCACTGTGCCGTTTTGAGCACGTGCGCCGGGACCTTGCTGAGCTCGAAGTCGCCGAACGGCTTACGGTAGGGCACGCCGATGATGATGGCGTCCGCCTGCCGCTCGACAGCCTCGTCTACGATCGCGTGGCCGGCGTCGCGTGCCTGCAGCAGGTCGCCCTCCACCTCGAAGTCTTGTCGGTGAGCCGTGGCCTCGGCCTGGCTCAGGATTTCTTCGCCATGCTGCGCCTCGTCCGTGAGGTCGGCGTCGAGCGCCAGAGCCCGGCGAACCTCGATGACGTGCACGACGTGAACCTTGCCCCGGGTGCGCTTCGCAATCATGCAGGCGAAATCGACTGCCATGAGACTGGCCTCGGTGCCGTTGACGGGCACGAGGATAGACTTGAATGCGAGCGGTGCTTCTTTGCTCTTTACGCTTCGTTCGTGACGGCTGAACACTGCCTGATCACCCCGACTCTTAGCTGATTTTTATAGGTCTTGTGCATTATTATCGACGCCTACACTAGCGGCAAGCGGTTAACTTTGTAGGTACCTCTCTGCCCCGGCCCCTCCCAAACGTCTACACTCAGCGAGCGCAGGTTCTGCGCCCCCTTCTGCTCCAATGCCTCCCACAGTGCGCCGCAGAACCACTCAGATATACGTTCGGCGGTGGTGTTATCGATTGGTAGCTCGACGACGTCCGGCCTGGGGAAGACGTAGCCGATGCCTGCAGGCGTCCGTACCTTCCATGCGCTGTCCGTTGCCTCTATTTCCAGAATCGAGCTCTCCATCTGCAGCATGAACCGGTGGTCCAGCTGCTTACTCATCTGTCGGAGTAACGCCTTGAGGCTCTGAAAGTTAACGACCCAGGAATCTTCGGTGAGACTTCCGTCCACTTCGGCCGCCACTTCGTAGCTGTGACCGTGCAAAGGTTCGCAGCTGCCGCCGAAGGTGGCGAAGTGAGCAGCGTCGAAGCGAATGCCTTCGACGCGTACCTGATAGTTACCGCCCGTCATGTATGGCCGGGCCCCCGTCCGGCAGCACGCCTGCTCGCCGAAGCGCTCGCTCCAGGCTGGCAGCCGTCTGAGGCGCCCTCGCGATTTCCCTTTCCCCAAACATGAGCACGGGGATCGATTCCCCATATGCCCGCTCGAGCTCCTCGTCGAGCTCTACGTCGATCGTAGCAAAGCTGAGGCGCAGGCGTGAGAGATCGCGCGCCATCTCTTCGCAGAGGTGGCAGTCGGGACGGCTCAGGAGGCGCAGGCGTGTTACGCCGTTCGTCATGCTTCAGACGCCGGTCCGCAAGCGGCGCCGTCGTTCGGCGCGCGACATGGATCGCCGCGCTCGTTCCGCAGGCGTAAGGCCGGGATCGAATTCGGGCTCCTCACGCTTCAGGAAGAACGCCAGCAGCGGCAGCATGACGGCGATCACGGCCAGCGACGTGAGCTGAGGCGTCGAAAGCCCAAGTGCCGGGTAGTGACTATCGACGCGCAGGTAGCTGACCAGGAAGCGCATGACGGCGTAGAGCAGGAACGCGGCGCAGAAGATGACGCCGGTCTTCGGACGCAAGCGCCACAGCACGGCCAGGACACCGATGATGATGATGTCGAAGATCATCTCGTAGGTCGTGGCGGGGTGAGTCGCGCCGACCGCGAACGAGTGCTCGAAGCCGGGGCTGTTGATGTGGCTGTAGGTGACACCCCAGGGCAGGCTCGTTGCCTTGGCCAGGTGCTCGCCGTTGATCAGGTCGCCGATGCGTCCGGTCGCCATGCCGAGCAGCATGCCGAATACGGCAATGTCGGCGCCGGCAGCGGCGCGTATGTGGGTGCGCCAGGCGTAGAGCCAGCCGCCGAGCGCGCCGCCGATGATCGCTCCGTAGATCGAGATGCCGCCCTCGGTTATGCGGAAGATGTCGCCGACGCTGTTGATGGTCGGCGAGTCGCCGTAGTTCTCGATGACGTAGAGGGCCCGGGCTCCGACGAGGCCGCAGGCGACGACGATCATGCCGATCGTGTAGGCGGTGTCGCCGTCGATGCCGACGCGTGGGCTTTCGGCGAGGCGTACTGCGAGCCAGACGCCTGCGACGATGCCGATAGCGGTGAAGATGCCGTGCCAGGTGATCAGCAGACCGCCGATCTTGGCCACGTTTGGGTCCATGCCGATGTTGATGCTGAGAAGCTCTGTCATCTACGCGCGGTCAGCTTTCGCCGCTACCTCCCGAATCTCCTTCTCGATTGCGAGCCGGCGTCCGCCGAGGCCGCGGAAGGCAGCCTTGCCCGCCGCTATCTTACCCCAGAGCCTGCGTCTGGGAGTGTAGAACGTGAGTGCCAAACCGAGCAGGAAAGTTCCGGTCGCAACCCAGATCAGCAGCGAGCCGGGGTCGCGGCGCACCGTGATGCCGGCGAAGTTACGCTTGCCGGTGAAGGTGTACTGATAGTTTCCGACGGTGACCGGCTGGTTCGGGGCCAGAGCCAGCGCGTGGCCGTTGACGGTGCCGACGGTCAGCACCTGACCCTGCGCGCCGTTAGAGAGCTCGGCGACGCCCTGGTCGGTGCCGCCGGGCAGCTTATCGATCACGGCCGAAGGGATGCTCTCGACGCCGACGAAGCTGAACGAGAGGCCGCCAAAGTTCTGCTTCTCGCCCTCGGACATGACGGTGCCGTTCTGGCCGGTGGTGTCGTAGACCACGAGCTGCCAGCCTGTCTTGGCGTCGCTAGGTCGCGCGCCGATCCAGAACTGACGCCCGTCGCCGGGGATCTGCACCAGCGTGCCGGACGCCTGGTTGAGGAAGTCGGTAGGGACGATGGTGTCGTCGAGCAGGACGTTGTTCTGGGCGTCGCGGACGACGACTCGCGGAGTCGTGGCAGTGTCGGTCAGCGCCAGTACCTCGTCGTAAACCAGGTTGCCGGTCGTCACGTCGCGCACCTGCAGGTCGGCCCCGTCGGGGAAGAAGGCCGACTGGTGGAAGAGATAGCCGCCGTAGGACAGGGGGTTGTTCACCGAGGTGGTGCCGCTCTTAACCTCCTGGCCGTCGCGATAGATGATCAGGTCGGTGTGAAAGTCCTTGGGGAAGCCCGCCGCATCGAAGGTGCCGACGGCATTCTTGACATAAACTTGCATGTGGTCCTTGTCGGTGAGGCCGAACACCGGCGCCGGCGGCTCGCCCTCGGCGACGAAGACCTGTTGCTCTCGCGCCGTGATCAGGGTCACGAAGCCACCCGCGAGGAACAGGATCAAGGCGAGATGGCTGACGAAGGTGGCGAACTGGGCCAATGGGTAGCGGTCCGCGAAGACGTAGGTGTTCTCGCCCTCGACGGTGGTCGTGACCTTGTAGCGGCGGCGCCTGAGCTCTTTGGTGATGATGGAGGCGTCGGCGTCCTCGACGTTGATCGTGGAGTCGGCGCGGGCATAGAGGTCGTCGGGGACGCGGGTCTGCGGTTGGAAGACGTTGCGCCAGATCGGTGGCAAGCGGTTGGCGGTGCAGACGCAGACGCTGGCCACGAGCGCGGCGAGGCCCAGGACGAACCACATCGACCTGAACACGTCGAACAGCTGCAGGCGGTTCATGAGGTCGGCGAGGAAGCTGCCGTAGTGCTGCTGCTGTAGCTGGTACCAGGCTGCTTCGGCCGCCGCGTTGCCGCGCATCTCGTTCGGCAGCTGGGCGATGACGATGCCGATGAACGACGAGAAAGCCAGGAACGCGATCAGCGCCAGCGCGAAGCGCACCGACGTGAAGCCGCGCCACAGCAGCCTGAACGGATCGTAGTCGGACCAGCGGACACGTGGCGCCGCGCGAGAGGCCTCAGCCATCAGGCGGCCTCCACGGTTGGCTCGTCACAACCGAGAACGGTCATCCAGAAGAGTGGCACGTCGCAACGTCGGATTTCTCTGCGACAGGAGCAGGGTAGAAAGATCACTGGGAGGCCGCGCTCGCCGGCATGATTGCCTTGAGTCCGTCCTCTTCGAGGCTCTTCGTCAGGTAGCCGTACACCACCTTACGCACGACGCCGCTGCTATCGATGAAGTAGCTGGTTGGGACGCCCTGGTTCGGGCCGCCGATACGCCAGTTGCTCGCGACCTCGCCGTTGCGGTCGAGGGCGACCGGGTAGGTCACGCCGAACTCGTCCACGAAGCCCTGGACGGCCGTGTCCGACTCTCGCAGGTCGACGCCGAGCACCTGCAGGCCCTGGCCTTTGTAGTCGTTGTACATCTTGATCAGGTCAGGCGCCTCTTCGCGACAGGGCGTGCACCAGGAGGCCCAGAAGTTAACCAGCACCGGGTGTCCTTGCAGGTCGCTGAGACGGACCTGGCTGCCGTCGATGGTGGGGAGCACGAAGTCCGGGGCGGCCCGGTCCTGCGTGGCGCTGGGGCTCTTGCCCGTCGCGTTCTTGGCCGCCGGCAGCGCCACCGTGCCGAAGCCGTCGTTGGTGTGTGTGCTGCCGCCGCGGCTCGATTGGTAGTAGAGCAGCCCGGCGACGATGATCACGACGAGGCCCAGGGGTAGCACGATGCTGCGCAGCCAGCCGTTCCATTCGCGGCGGCTCTGGGGCCGAGACTCGAGCTCGGGTGGCGCCTCGTTGCGGTCGTCGTTGTCGTTCATTGGCCGAACAACTCGAGGTACAGCGAACGTACCTGCGGCGCAGGCTCGCCCTGCCCCAGATACGAATCGCCGACCCGCAGCTCGAAGTGCAGATGATACTCGGTGCCGGGATTAGTGACCGACTCCGGCGTGCCGGATTCGCCGACGTAGGCGATGACCTCGCCCGCGCTGACGTTGTCGCCGGCCGAGAGGCCGCTCGCGATGGCGCTGAGGTGGCAGTAGCGGGTGACGACGCCGCCACCGTGGTCAATCCAGACCTGACGGCCCCGGAAGGCGTCCAACGCGCCAGGGGCGTTCGGGTCCTGTAGCAGGGTACTGAGCTGCGACGCCGTCAGGTCCCGATAGGCGGAGTCGACGCGCACGACGCGCCCCGCCTTCGCCGCCAGGACAGGCGTACCCAGCGTAATCGGCACGCAGTTGTCGCTGCCGTAGAAGTCGATGCCTTCGTGGGTGCCGTTGCGGTAGTCGCGCGGCGCGTTGGGCATGAGCTGATCGCCGTGGGGCAGGCAGGCGCCGTCAATCGGGTAGATGAAGCCGTGCAGGTCCGGCGTGGCCGCGGGACTGACGGTCGGAGTTTCGATGACCACTGTCGCAGTCGCCGCGGTGGAAACGAGGGTTGCCACGCCCGTATCGCCGCGACCCGCCGAGGAGTCGTTGCCGCCACCGCCACACGCCGCCATCAAGATCATCATTGCCACAAGGCTCGTTATCGCTGCCGATGGCCTCAGGGATTCCCTCCAGAGTCCGACACGCGATCTCAGGATAGCACCGCTCGCGCTTACGTCCGTCCTTCGGCGAAGTCAGCGCTTCGGCGTAACGAAATCGAGAGCTCTTCGGGCCAGATCGAGCCAATCTAGTGACGAGTCAGGCTTGAGCGAGAGCCATTCGCGCATCACGCGGCCGTGCCCGGGATCGAAGCGCTCGCCTTCACCAGACGCAATTAGCGCCTCGACGCGCTGACGCGGCAGCTTCACGACGAAGCGATCCTGCGACGAGACCATGGCGAAGATCTTGCCCTCGACCTTGAGGGCGCCATCGCCGAAGGAGCGGCGCCCCGAGCCAGGTGGGTCGCAGGCCACGCCAGGCACCGTAATTAGCGCCTCGATCACCGCAGCGTAACGCTGCTGGACGTTGGGCTGCATGTTCAGGCGTCGAGCTTCAGCGCGGCCGCGTGGGCCTGCTGCTCGATCACGTCGTCCAGCGGCGCCAGGTCTACCGAGCCGTGGCGACGCTGCAGTGCCAGCGAAATCAGATGGTCCGCAAACTGCGGGTTCTTGGGCAGCAGCGGCCCGTGCAGGTAGCTGCCGAAGGCGTTCTTGTAGCGCGCGCCCTCGAAGCCGCTGGCGCCGTCGTTGCCGAAGCCGCGAATCACCTTCGCGAGGGGTTCGGCGCCGGCGCCGAGGTAGGTGCGGCCGCCGTGGTTCTCGAAGCCGACCAGCGTCGAGCCGTTCCACTGCGCCGAGAGGTTGCCGATCAGACGCTTCGCCTTCGGTCCCGGATGCAGCGTGTACAGGTCGAAGACACCGGCGCCGCGCATCTCGACGCCGTCGGCGCCGCGATAGAAACGCCCCGAGAGCTGATAGCCGCCGCAGACGCCGAGGAACACGACGCCGTCGTCAATCGCCTCGCGCAGGGCGCCCTTGGTCGCGGCCAGGTCCTGCATGACCAGCGCCTGCTCCCGGTCCTGCGCACCGCCCATGAACAGCATGTCGTAGGCGTCCGGCGCCAGCGCGTCACCGACCTCGAGCTCCGCTGACCTTGAGCTCGATTCCGCGCAGACGGCAGCGACGCTGCAGGCAGACGATGTTGCCGCGGTCGCCGTAGATGTTCATCAGCGCCGGGTAGAGGTGGCCGAGACTCAGGGTTCTATCCATCACGACTGCCAGAACGGCGCGCGTCCAGAGCGCCGCGCCAGCAGCTCACGCAGGGTGAGCATTGCCGTATAAGTAGGGACGACGGTCAGGCATCCGCCCGGCTCGGTATTGGCGATGGCGCGGTCGAGGGAGCGGGCGATGTCGGGGTCGACCTCGAGGGTCTGTTCGGGCCACTCGGCGTACTTGAGGCGCAGCGCCATGTCCGCGGCGCGCGTGCCGCTGACCACGACGCGTTCCAGCTTGCCCGCCGCGACCTCGAAGTCGGCGTCCCACACCCAGGAGATGTCGCGCCCGTCAGCGATGCCGTCGTTGAGCACGAACAGCGCGCTGCGTCGCGACTCGTCCAGCAGGATGGTCGAGAGCACCTGGTTGAGGCCGGCCGGGTTCTTGCCGAGGTAGAGCTCGACGCGGCGGCCGTCGATATCGAACGCTTCCTGGCGCCCGAACGCGGCCGAAGCGCCGGTCAACGCCTTGATGATGGCGTCGGACGGCAAGCCCAGCGCCACACCTGCTGCGGCGGCCGCGAGCGCGTTGTAGACGTTGTACAGCCCGCCAAGGCCCATCTCGATCATCGTTTTGTCTTCGCCGACGCCGAGCTGGAAACGCAGGCGACGTCCGTCGCCGAGATCGACGCGGCGCGCGGCGACGTCCGTCTTGGGGCGTTTGCGGCCACAGGCGGGACAGCGCCAGTGGCCGGCGTGGCCGTAGTAGACGACGCTGTAGTCGAGGCGGGCGCCGCAGCGGCAGCTCAAGGCGTCGCTGGCGTGCTCCGGGGCGCCGCGGTCGAGCTTCTTGCCCTCGACGCCGAAGTAGACGACGCCGTCGCGATCTTCGCCCAGCGATGCCACAGAGGGGTCGTCGGCGTTCAGGACGAGGCGCAGGTCTCGCGGCGCTTTCGCGATCGCGGTGCGCCACAGAGAAGCCACGGCGTCGACTTCGCCGTAGCGGTCGAGCTGGTCGCGAAACAGGTTCGTGAATACGGCAACGCGTGGTTTGAGCTGGGGCAACACGATCGGGATCGTCGCTTCGTCGACCTCGAAGACACCGAGACGCTGCTCAGCGCCGTCGATGCGCCCGTCCGCGCCCGCGGCCAGCGTCAGCGTCGAGGCGAGGCCGCGCACCAGGTTGGAGCCGCTGGCGTTGGCCAGAACGTCGAAGCCTGCCGCCTTCGCAGCGCCGGCGACCAGGGAAGAGGTCGTGGTCTTGCCGTTCGTGCCCGTGATAACGACGCAGCCCTCACCGAGCTGCGACGCGAGGTCGGCGATCAGACCGGGTTGCAGCCACAGCCCCACGAGGCCGCCTGCCGCGGTGCCGCCGCCCCGCCGCAGGGCTCGGCTGGCTAGAGCGGTGCCTTTGGCGGCCCAGACGGAGGCCAGAGTTCGGGGATCTGCCATACGGTACTAGCGCTGGCCGAGCAGGTTCGGCGCCTGGGGGAAGAGGCCGCGCGCCAGGAGCCGCAGCAGGTTTTCCTTGCTCACGACGCCGATTACACGCCCTTCGGCGACGACAGGCATGTGCCAGAGCGCGTCCGACTCCATGCGCTGCAGCAGGCTGGCGCCGTCTTCGCGGGGCGTTGCGACCGGCACCGATTGGGTCGGCACCATGGCGTCGCCCGCCGTAGACGTGCTGCGACGCTCCAGAGGCAGCGCCTCGACTTCCTTCTCGGTCAGCACGCCGACGACGCTGTCGGTGTCGTCCGAGACGAAGAAGATGAAGCGCGGGCCACCGCGGCTCGTCAGGTAGCGCAGCAGCTCGCGCGTTTCGGCAGTCTCGAGGTCTGCGGTCATGATGTCTTCAGCGGCGTAGCGCGAGAGGATGTCGAGCGCTTTGGCCTGGAACCAGCTCTGGCGCGCCGACGACTCGAGGAAGAGACCCAGGATGGCGAACCAGGCGCCGCTCCACGGGTCGATGAAGCTGATCAGCCCGAAGAAGGCGATGCCGCCGACGATCATCAACGCGTAGCCCATGCTGCGCCCGACCAGCGTCGCGAGGCGCGTCGCGCGGATCATGCTACCGGTGGCGCCCCAGAGGATGGCGCGCAGGACGCGGCCGCCGTCCATGGGGAAACCGGGCGCCATGTTGAACGCCGCGATTACAAGGTTCATGAGGAAGAGCCACTCCATGACCACCGCGGCCGGTTTGCGGTCCGAGTGCCCGGCGGCGTACCAGAGGCCAAAGAACAGGATCGCGAGCAGCAGGCTGGTCAGCGGCCCGACGATCGCCATGACGAACTCGTGCAGTGGGCGCTTCGCCTCGCCGCCAATCTGCGACACGCCTCCGAAGATGAACAGCGTGATGTTCTTCACCGGGATGCCCTGCTTGAGGGCGACGACGCTGTGAGCCAGCTCGTGCACCAGGATCGAGCCGAAGAAGATCAATCCGCTGCTGATCGCCATGATCCAGTGCAGGACGTGGTCGTTACGGTAAGGCGAGTCGGCCGGGATGACCTGAGGGTAGAAGCGCAACGCCAGCAGCGACGTCACGAAGGCCAGTGTAACGACCCACGACAAGTTGACGATGACGGGGATGCCGAGGAGTCGCGCGACCTTGATGTTTGTGTTCACGCTGGTTCTAGTCTACGCGACGCGGGTCAGGGTTGCTATGCGTGCGCCTGATTAATCTGCACAGGCAGCTTAGCGGTACGCAATCGCAGCGAGTTCGCCATGACCGTGACGGAGCTGAAGGCCATCGCGGCGCCGGCCAGCATCGGGTTGAGGAAGCCATCGTTGCTCAGTGCCCAGTGCAGCACCTGAGGCACGCCGCCGCCGCTGAACAGCGGGTAGAGCACGCCCGCGGCGATCGGGATCAACGCGACGTTGTAAGCGAAGGCCCAGAACAGGTTCTGACGGATCGTGCGCATCGTCGCGCGGCTCAGCGCGATCGCTGCGGCGACGCCACGCGGGTCGCCGCTGATCAGCGTCACGTCTGCTGCCTCCATGGCTACGTCGGCGCCCGTGCCGATCGCGATGCCGACGTCGGCCTGCGCCAGAGCCGGAGCGTCGTTGATGCCGTCGCCGACCATGGCGACGACACGGCCCTGCGCCTGAAGCTGGCGTATCTGGTCTGCCTTCTGGTCGGGCAGCACCTCCGCGATCACGCGGTCGATGCCGACCTCTTCGGCGATGGCGCCGGCGGTGGCCTCGTTGTCGCCCGTGAGCAGGATGACCTCGATGCCCTGGTCGCGCAGGTCGGCGACGGCTGGCGCAGCGCTCTCCTTGACGGTGTCGGCGATGGCGATGACGCCGGCCGCGGTGCCGTCAATCGAGACGTACACAGCCGTCTTGGCGTGCGCTTGCAGGGCGGCACCGGCGTTGCTCAACGAACCTAGGTCGATGCCGCCCTCGGTGAAGAAGGGGCGCGTGCCGATGACGACGCGGTGCCCTTCGACGTTGGCGCCGACGCCCTTGCCGGCGATGGCCTCGAAGTCCGTCACATCCGGCAGGTCGAGACCGCGCGCCTGCGATTCGCGCACGATGGCCTCGCCGACCGCGTGCTCGGAGCCGCGCTCGGCCGCCGCCACGAGGCGCAGCAGGGTGCGCTCGTCGATGCCGGACGTCGTGACGATGTCGGTGACGCTGGGCTTGCCCTCGGTAAGGGTGCCGGTCTTGTCGAGCACTACGGTGTTGATGCGGTGTGCCGTCTCCAGCGCGGCGCCACTGCGGATTAAGATGCCTTGCTCGGCGCCGCGGCCCGTGCCCACCATGATCGCGGTCGGCGTCGCGAGGCCGAGGGCGCAGGGGCAGGCGATGACCAGCACCGCGACGGCGTTTAGCGTCGCGTAGATAACGGCGCCCTCAGGGCCGAACAGCGCCCAGGCCACGAAGTCGACCGCGGCGATGAGGATCACGGCGGGTACGAAGATCGACGCGACGTAGTCGGCGAGGCGCTGGATCGGCGCCTTCGAGCCCTGCGCCTGCTCCACGAGGCGGATGATCTGGGCCAGCGCCGTCTCGCGCCCGACACGAGTCGCCTGCATGCGGAACGAGCCCATGCGGTTCAGTGTCGCGCCGTAGACCGGTTCGCCTTGCGTTTTCTCAACAGGCAGGCTCTCGCCGGTGAGCATCGACTCGTCGATCGCCGAGTGCCCATCGAGCACGACGCCGTCGACCGGCACCTGCTCGCCGGGGCGCACGACGAGCACGTCGCCGGGCAGCACTTCGTCGATCGGGATGTCGGCCTCGCGGCCATCGCGCACGACGCGCGCCGTCTTGGGTCGCAGCCCCATGAGTCGCGCAATCGCCGCCGAGGTGCTGCCTCGCGCTCGAGCTTCCAGCCAGCGCCCGAACAGGATCAGCGCCAGGATGATAATCGCGGTGTCGAAGTAGACCGGCGGCCGGTCGCCGAGCATGTGGTCGTGCGCCGCGTGAGCGTTGGCGAACAGAGACGGCCAGAAGGTCGCGAAGGTGCTGTAGACGAACGCGGCAGTCGTGCCCATGGCGATCAGCGTGTTCATGTCGGCGCCGCGGTGGCGGGCCGTCTTCCAGGTCGAAACGTAGAACTGCCAGCCGGCCCAGACCTGCAGCGGCAGCGCCACCACGAACATCAGGGTCAGCAGCTGCTGCACGCTCATCACGTCGGTCAGCTGGCCGAACAGCGGCTGGATGCCGGCGAGCATGAGGAAGATGCCCGCGATGCCTGCCGTCACCCACTTCGTGACCAGCAGGCGCCGCTCGCGCGCTTCGGTGTCTTCGCTGCTGGCAGCGCCGGCCTCGACTCGCTCTGCGAGCTCGATGCCTTCGGTTGCCGCCGCGGCCTTGAGCTGGCGCACGTCGATGGCGCCGGTGGGGAAGCTGACGCTGACGCGACGCGCCTGCGGGTTGACGTCGATCTCCATGACGCCCTGCACGCCGTGCAGAGAGCGCTGTAGCGCCGTCACGTCGACCGGTCCATCGCCGAGCACGTCGAGCACGACGGTGTCGCGGCGCGGGTCGTAGCCGGCGTTCTCGATAGCCGTGAGCAGCGTCTCGACTTCGGCGGAGCCGGGGTCGTAGGAGACGGTAGCCTTTTCGGTCGCGAGGTTGACGGTGGCGGCGTCGACGCCGGGGACCTTCTTCAGCGCCCGCTCGACGCGTGATACGCAGGAGGCGCAGGTCATGCCGCCAACGCCGATGGTTAGCGTCTCGTTCTTGGGTGGTTCTCGTGTTTCAGTGGTCATTTCGTTACCAACCGTAACTGTGAGCTTTGCAGCCTGGAAGGCCCATTGTGGGGCCAGATCTAGCGACCGGCGATCTCGTAGAGGTCCATCAGTTCGCCGATCACGTCGTCCTCGCGCCCCTCGCGAATGCCTTCGACGACGCAGCCCTGCAGGTGGTTCTCGAGGATCTTCGCCTCGAGCTTCTCGATGGCGCGGCGTACCGCGTAAGTCTGCTTGAGCACGTCGACGCAGTACTGGTCCTCTTCCAGCATGCGCCGCACGCCCTGCAGGTGGCCTTCGATGTAGGCAAGGCGGCGCAGCACTTCGGGCTTGGCGGCGGTGCTAACCGGCATGCGGTGTTGTGAGTGGTCGATCATGTTCGTTCTCCTCAGGCGTTGACGTAGCGCGCAGGCTCAGCGTCGAAGCGCTGCTTGCAGATCGGGGCGCAGAAGTAATACGTCTCGCCCCGGTAGACGCTGGTCGCGACGGCATCCGCGGGTTCGATGCGCATCTTGCAGACCACGTCCAGGACGCGGGCGGCGCGCTCGGGCTTCGGCTGGGCCGCGACGACCCATTCGATGGGCACGGCCAGCGCGGCGGGCTGTACGTCCCCCCAGGGGAGGGTTACGACGCCGAGGTCGATTACGTACTGGTGCCCGGCCTCATAGTCGCCCTCGACGCGCGAGGCGGCGTCGGAGCCTACCCAGAGCAGACGGCCGCAGCAACAGCGCCCGAGATGTTCGGAGCCAGATTCGCGGTCGTAGGTCAGGCCGGCAGTGCAGCCGCAGGGGCACTGGTAGTTGACGTGCGCCAGTGTCGCGCGGTCGCCGAGACGAGTCGTGTAGTCCATGTCGAAGCTATCCTTCTAAACGCTGGACCCCCCATGAGGGGGTTCGTAGCTTCAGGCTAAACCCCTACCCAGGGGGTGTCAAGGCGAGGAGGTAATAAGTAACGGGCGATGAATCAGCTCAGGGCAGCTGGAGCGGTGCGAAGCACGTCGATCAGCTCGGAAAGCCCATCGACCCGGGCATGGGGGGTTATGCCTTCGCGCACCTTGGCGCCGATCTGGATCGCGAACAGCCCCGACGCGATCGCGCCCGAGATGTCGGTGTGCGGGTTGTCGCCGATGAAGGCGCACTCGCCCGCATCGAAACCGATGCCGTCCAGCGCCTCGCGGAAGATGCGCGCGTCTGGCTTGGCGATCTGCAGCTCGTCCGAGAACACCAGCGTGTCGAAGTGGGGCAGCAGGCCGTAGTGCTCCAGCATGACGCGCAGGTGGGGTGCCGTGGTGAAGCCGGCGTTGCAGACCAGCGCCAGCGCCAGACCGCGCTGCTTCAACGCTACGACCGTCTCGACGGCGTCGTCGGCCAGGCGGGGCGCCATCTCGAGCGGCATGCTGGTGATCGCGTCCTCGAGCTCGGCCATAGCGGACGCGGGCGGTGCGTCGCCGGTTCGCGACTCGAGCTCGTGGGCGAACAGCACCGCGCGTCCGGCGCTGTCGGTGTCGCGGCCGGTGTCGTGCATGCGGGTCAGCGCCATCGTGGTGGCATCGAGCGAGGCGAGTACTTCCGCCTCGCCGGCATTGCGGCCGTGAGTCAGAAGTACGTCACGCACGCTCCGGGTGCGCCAGAGGCGCCGGGGCTGCGAGCGCTCGGGCACGTCGTTGATCAGCGTCTCCCACAGGTCGAACAGGACGGCTCTCAGCGGCATGGATCCATCTTACAATCGCGGTCTTCGGCTGCGAGGTGGGCCAGAAGCGAAGAAGCGCCCCGCAAATGGGGGCGCTCGATCGTCTTTAGTGCTGTTCGGGCTTACGAAACCGGTGCCGTGATCGACGAGCCGCACTGGTTGCAGTGCTTCGCGCCGACCGTGTTCAGGGCGCCGCAAGACGGGCACTTGACTGCCTGGACGGTTTCGACACCGCCAGGAGCGGGCGCGGCGGCCGCGGCTGCTCCGTTGGCAGCCGTCGCCGTGGCGGCCTTCGCCGTGGACGCGGGCTCGTCCTCGTCCTTGATCGCGGTCCTGAATTCCTTGATGCCCTTGCCCAACGAGCCGCCGAGATCCGCCAGCCTGGTTGCGCCGAACAGCATGACCAGCACGAGCAGAATAATCACGAGCTCCATGGGACCAAGCCCAAACGGTCCTGCTGCCAACATGGGGAGAACCTCCTGCAACCTACTTTACGTTGAGACCATAACAAAGAGATTTACGGCGCGTCAACGAATCCTTATGCGAGCTTCGAGCCGCAAGCTACGAGCTGCAAGCGACAAGCCAAGAGCTTCGAGCCTGGTGATCGATGTCCCTGGCCCACAGGTGGTGGGAACAAACTCTGAGGAAGAAGCGATGGCGCTTATGCCGGGTATCTACTGACTTGCAGCTTGAAGCTTGAAGCTCGCAGCTTGGAGCTAGACGACTCGCTCGACGAACACTTCCATGATGCCGCCGCAGATCTTGTCCTCGCCCTCCGGCGATTCCGTGAGGTCGACGGTTACGAGCGCCGGGCGGCCGCTCTGGAGCACGTTCATCGCTTCCTGCCAGACCTCGGCCTCGCCGCAGCCGCCGCCGATGGTGCCGCAGAAGCTGCCGTCGGCTCGAACTGCCATCTTGGCGCCGGGCTTGCGCGGTGTCGAACCGCGCGACGCCGCCACGGTCGCGATGACCAGCGGTTCTCCGTTCTTCAGGGCCTTTTCGATCTCGTTGAACACTTCGTCTTGCATCTCAACTCCAGCATAGCAGGTGCGTCCAACGCCATGCTCCGATGTTGCTGGCGCCTACTTCGTCTTCCAGCTCGTACCGCCGGCGCCGTCTTCGAGGACGATGCCGAGGTCGCTGAGGCCGTTGCGGATACGGTCGGCGAGCGCGTATTGCTTCGCTTCGCGCAGCTCCTTGCGCAGGTCGACCATGAGGTCGATGAACGGCGCCGCGGCCATCGCGTTGTCCTCCGCCGCTTCGAGGCGCAGACCGAGCACGCCGGATAGCTCTCGCATGACCCCCTGCGCCTCGGAGATGGCGCCGCCGGCGTCGTGGGTGCGGTTGATCTCGCGTGCCAGGTTGAACAGCAGTGCGACCGCCTGGGCTGTGTTGAAGTCGTCCTCCATCGCGGCGATGAAGCGCTCGCGGTAGGAGGAGGCATCGAGGCCTTCGCCGGTGCCGGTGTCTTCGACCGCGAGGGCGTTGCGCAGGCGTTCGGCGCCGCTCTTGCCCGCCGCCATCGCCTCTTCGCTGTAGGTCAGCGGGCTGCGATAGCTGCTGCTCAGCACGAACAGGCGCACGCCGTCCGGGCCGTAGGCGTCGATGGCGCCGCGCATCGTGAGGATGTTGCCGAGCGATTTGCTCATCTTCTCGTCGCCCATCTGCACGAAGCCGTTGTGCACCCAGAACTGCGAGAACGGCACCTTGCCGGTGTACGCCTCGGTCTGGGCGATCTCGTTCTCGTGGTGGGGGAACGCGAGGTCGAGGCCGCCGCCGTGCAGGTCGATCTGCTCACCGAGGTGATGCAGCGACATCGCGGAGCACTCGATGTGCCAGCCGGGCCGTCCGGGGCCCCAGGGGCTGTCCCACGCGGGCTCGCCGGGCTTGGCGCCCTTCCACAGCGTGAAGTCCATCGGGTTCTCTTTGCCCTCGAGCGGCTCGATGCGCGCCCCGGTGAGCATCGACTCGAGGCTGCGCTTCGAGAGCTTGCCGTAGTCCTCTTTCTTCTCGACGCGGTAGTAGACGTCGCTGGAGCCGTCGCGTGAGGGGCCACTGTAGGCGTAGCCCTTGTCGATCAGGCCCTGGATCATCTCGATGATCTCGGGGACCTCCTGGGTGGCGCGCGGGTAGACGTGGGCCGGCAGGATGTTCAGCTCGGTGATGTCGCGCTGGAAGTCGCGGATGTAGCGCTCCGCGATCTCGGCCATCGGCACGCCCTCGCGCTGGGCGCTGGCGATCAGCTTGTCGTCGATGTCGGTGTAGTTCTGGACGTGCTTGACCTCATAGCCGCGGTACTCGAGGTAACGGCGCAGCGTATCGAAGATGATGTAGCACATCGCGTGGCCGAGGTGGCTGGCGGAGTAGGGCGTGATGCCGCAGACGTACATCCGCACTTCTTTGTCGTTGCGCGGAACGAACTCCTCGACCTTACCGGTAAGCGTGTTGTGGAGACGCAACGCATTCCTCCGCGATTGAACATCGGTCCCGTGAGCATCTCCGGGTCCGTCGTAAGTTCTGTTTTCGTAACGGATCGTAACGTCTAGCGCGACTCGGCGCGAGCGCTACGAGGCGCCGGGTGGCAGCGAGTGCACCGCGTCGACGCTGGCGCGCCCGTGCTCGGTCAGCTCGGCCTCGAGCGCTGCGACCTCGGCGCGCAGGGCGTCGAGCTTCTGGCTGATCTCCTCGATGCGGTCCCACTCCGGATCGGGCAGGCGCACCGTGGTCTCGTTGCCGGGTTCGTAGTAGGCAACGACCTTGCCCGGTACGCCGACCACGGTGGCGTAAGGAGGTACGTTGGTCACCACCACGGAGCCGGCGCCGATGCGTACGTGGTCGCCGAGCTCGACGGCGCCGATGATCTTCGCCCCGGCGCCGACGACGACGTTGTTGCGCAGCGTTGGGTGGCGCTTCTCGCGCCGGTTGCTGGTGCCGCCGAGGGTTACGCCCTGGGTCAGATGACAGTCGTCGCCGATCACCGTCGTTTCGCCGATCACGATGCCCATGCCGTGGTCGATGAACAGGCCTTCGCCGATCTGGGCTGCGGGGTGAATCTCGACGCCGGTAACGAAGCGATTGACGAAGGCGACGAAGCCCGGCAGCAGCGGCATGTCGGACTCGTGCAGCCAGTGCGCCAGCCGGTGCAGCTCGCGGGCATGGAAGCCGGGGTAAGTGAGGATGACCTGAAGCGAGCTATGTGCCGCGGGGTCGCGGTCGAGAGCTGCTTTGATATCGCGCCGAATGCTGCTGATCGTCGACATGCCTCACTCCTGGCTCCGTCTCCTGTGTCGCGCCGGGTGTGGGGCGCGACGTTGCGTCCGGGTGATCGTCCCTCAGCGAGAACCGAGCACCCTATAGACAGGAGCAGGTGTGGCGGCTAAGACCCATAAGACGTTCGCAATATACCATAGCGCCGCGTCGTCCCCGATGCGTCAGACTCGGAGGCGGCCGGTTCAGCCCTGCAGGCGCTGGTTCCAGGCGTCGTTGGAAGCGAAGGGTGCGTCCGGTGCATGGACGCTCGAGACCGTGTATCCCGCGACCTCGCTCCACTTGAACATCCCGACCTCGGTGTTGCCCCAGAAGCAGCGCAGCATCTGCTCAGCGTCCGAGGCGTCGCCCGCGGCCTCGACCTTGACGTAGTTGGCGTCGGGCAGCGGCGCCTTCTCACCGTTCTTCAGATAGACCACGACCATCGGGTACTCCTCGCATAGCGTTCCGCGTCTACGGGTATGTTCGACGTTGCAGGGCGCGAAGTGCAGATGAAACGCTGCTTCTGGCGAGGCGTCAGCCATCCCTGCTGGTTCGAGAGAGGTCGGGGAGATGCGTGGATAAGGACGCAGCCCGGACTTATCGCCCGGGCTGCGTCTCAGTTCGCGCTGCGGGGACGTCTAGTTGCGCTGGGAGCCCTGCAGGATCTCGTCGATCATGCCGTACTCTTTCGCCGCCTGGGCGTCCATGTAGAAGTTGCGGTCGAAGTCGCGGCGGATGCGCTCCGGGTCCTGGCCGGTGTTCTTCGCCAGGATGTTGCGCAGCAAGTCGTTGAGACGAATCGTCTCACGCGCCTCGATTTCGATGTCGGCCGCCTGGCCCTGGACGCCGCCGAGCGCCTGGTGCATGTGAATCGTCGCGTTCGGCATGGCGTAGCGCTTGCCAGGCGTGCCGGAGCTCAGCAGCACCGTCGCCATGCTGGCGCAGACGCCGACGCTGTAGGTGGCGACGTCGCAGCGGTTGAGGTTCATCGCGTCCAGGATCGCGAGGCCGGCGTGGACCTCGCCGCCGGGCGAGTTGATGTACATCGAGATGTCGCGGTCCGGGTCTTCGCGCTCCAGGTGCAGCAGCTGGGCGATGATGCTGTTCGCGACCTGGTCGAAGATCGGCGTGCCGAGGTAGATGATGCGCTCCTTGAGCAGCATTGAGTAGATGTCGTACACGCGCTCGCCGCGCGGCGTCGTCTCGACGACAGCCGGGACGATGTTATGCAGCGACTCTGATAGTGCGGCGCCCTGGACGCCCCAGTTGACGGCTCGTTCTGTGCTCTGCCAACGCATTTCGTCTCTCACTGTCGTTCCCCTCTAAGCTTGCGGACGATTTTCGTCCTCATCCAGCATACGCATTCGCTGTGGCAGCGCGAAAGGACGCTGGCCGTTAGCGGTGCCGGTCCTGCGTCGCGCGGTCTGCTCGCGCTCCACCCGCTCGAGAAAGTCGGCGAGGCGCCGCTCCGAGACGAGCCACTTGCGGCCGAGCTGGAGGCCCGGCAGGCTGCCCTCCTGCAGATACTTGTAGACCGTGTTCTTGTCGATCCCCAGCTTCTCGGCAACCCACTCGGGGTCCCTGTAGTCGAGTTTGGCCGCGTCTTCACTCATCGAAGCCTCTTCAACCTTATCGAGATGATTTAAGGCATATGTGAACCCAAAGAAGGCTGTCAAGTTACAATCCTCCCGTGAGCGACGAAGACGGCATCGGCGAGATCATCGAGGATGCTGCCGAGGCGATCGAGGAGGAAGTCGAGGCGCTGCGCGAAGAGGCGCACCGTCTCGGCTGGTTCCGCCTCGAGTATGCGATCTTCGCGGCGCTGGGCGTCATGGCGATCGCGTATGTGGTCGGCTACTTCGTTCTAGGCGCTAACCTCGACTCGCTGAAGCGCTGGGGCTATCTCGGCATCTTCCTGATCGCGCTGGCCGGTTCCGCGACCATCGTCCTGCCGACTCCGAGCTCGGTAGCGATCTTCAGCGGCGGCGTCCTGCTCGACCCCGTGTTCGGCATCCCGGCGCCGCTGCTGGTGGGCGTGGTCGCTGGTCTCGGCGACGCGCTGGGCGAGTTCTCGGGCTACGCGCTGGGTTATGCCGGCACCGACCTGCTGAGCCATCAGCGCATGTACGCCGTGTTTTCGCGCTGGATGGGGCGTAACGGCACCGCAACGATCTTCCTGCTCTCGATTTTCCCGAACCCATTCTTCGACATCGCCGGTGCCGCGGCCGGAGCGACCCGCATGTCGCCGCTGCGCTTCTTCCTGGCGACGTTGGGCGGCAAGATCGTAAAGGACCTCTTCCTGGCCTACGGCGGCAGCTTCTCCGCCGGCCTCGCGAAGGAGGTCTTTTAGTGAGCGCGGGCGCGATTATCGTTGCGGCGGGCAGCAGCCAGCGCATGGGTGGCGTCGACAAGCTGCTGCTGCCGCTCGCCGGGCGCCCCGTACTGGCGCACTCGCTGTCGACATTCGCGGCGCACCCGCGCATCGACGTCATCGTGGTCGTTGCCTCCGAGGCTAACGAGGCGTCGATTCGGGAGCTGGTCGAACAGCACGCGCCCGCAGCGATGGTCGTGCTCGGCGGGCCGCGACGCCGCGACTCCGTCCTCAACGGCTTCGAGGCGCTACCAGACTGCGACTACGTCCTGGTGCACGACGGCGCCCGCCCTTTGCTCACGCCCGCGCTGGTCGACGCGGCGCTGGACGGCGCGATCGAGAGCGGCGCCTCGCTGTGCGCCGTGCCGGTGTCAGACACGGTGAAGCGCGCCGACGAGGCCGGCTTCGTGCGCGGCACCGTGTCCCGGAGGGACCTCTGGTTGGCGCAGACGCCGCAGGCCTTTCGGCGTGAGACGCTGCGCCGGGCGCACGCCTCGACCGACATCGACGTGACGGACGATTGCGCGCTGGTCGAGCTGCTGGACGAGCCGGTGCGCATCGTCATGGGGTCGCAGCGCAATCTCAAGATCACGACGGCGGCCGACCTGGCGCTGGCGGAAGCGCTGCTGGCGTCTGATGCGTAGCGCCCTATACTGAGCCACGATGCGTATTGGTCAGGGCTATGACGTACATCCCTTCGAAGAGGGGCGGCCGCTGCTGCTGGGTGGCATCTTGTTCGAGGGCGTCAGCGGCCTCAAGGGGCACTCGGACGGCGATACGCTGACGCACGCGGTAATCGATGCGCTGCTCGGCGCGGCGGCGCTTGGCGACATCGGCATGCACTTCCCGAGCAGCGACGAGACTCTGCGCGGCGCCGATAGCATCGAGTTGCTGAAGCGCGTGACGCGTCTCGTCTCGGCCGCCGGCTACATGATCGTCAACGTCGACGCGACGGTGATGGCGGAGCATCCCAAGGTGGCGCCGCGCGTGCCTGAGATCAGGGTGCGCCTGGCGAACGCGATGAGCATCGACACGTCGCAGATCAGCATCAAGGCGACGACTACTGACGGGCTCGGCGCCATCGGACGCGGCGAAGGCATCGCGGCGCAGGCCATCGTCCTCATCGAATAACCATTGGCATGGCGGCAAACTGCGCGGGGCATTGTTAGCCGACGCAAGTCAGCATAGGCATAAACATAAACATAGAGCCCTAAGCGCTGCACCGTCCTATGCCTATGCCTAGTGCTGAACCGTCCACGGCCCCAGTCAGCAGCGCGGCGTTAGAGAGTTGGGTCCGGCAGCGGCGCCCCAGCGATCGCGGCATTGCCCGGTCGCAGACCCACGTAGACCCCGAGCAGCACAAGTAGCGCCCCGGCGAGTTGCAACGCGGTCGGCGTCTCGTGCAGGAACAGCGCCGCGAGGATGGTCGCGCCCACGGGCTCGCCCTGCACGGCCAGCGAGACGGCCATCGCCGGCAGATGCCCCAGCGTGCGATTAACGGAGGTATGGCCGATAAGCTGCGGCACCAGCGCCAGCAGCACGAGGAACAAATAAGTGTGGTGGCTGTAGCCCGTGAAGGAGTCACCGGCTACGACGGCAACGACCAGCAGAATCACCGCTGCGCTCGAGTAGGTCGCTGTCGAGTATTGGAACCAGCGCCCGCCGCCCGAGAGCACGCGTCGACCGGCGAGAAAGAAGGCGGCGGCGAATACCGCCCCGAGCAGCGCGAAGCCGTCGCCGCGCAGCGTGTCGCCGCCGGCGCCAAGATCCTGCGACACCATGACAAGCGTCCCGGCCACGGCGATCGCGAGGCCGAACCAGATGGCGCGGCTCGGTTGTTCGCCCAGCAGCGGACCCGAGGCCAGGGTCACGAACAGGGGCGCCAACGTTACGAGCACGACGGACGTGACGATCGAGGTCTCCTGGACGGACGAGATCCAGAACACGAAATGCAGCGCCAGGAAGACGCCGGACAGCAGCGTCAGCACGAGGCGCTCGCGCGAGCCCTGCGTCAGGTCGGCGCGCCTCAGCCCCGCGAATAGCAGCAGCGGCAGCGAGGCGATGCTCAGCCGGTAGGCGGCGATGATCAGCGCCGGTGCATCGGCCTCGCGGATGAAGATCGCAGCCGTGCTCACCGCCACGACGCCGAGCGCCAGTACCGCGTAGTCGAAGGCGCGTCCCGTAGGCATGCGTGGATGCTAACGGATGCTCG
Source organism: uncultured Chloroflexia bacterium (assembly GCA_963732945.1). Taxonomy (GTDB): domain Bacteria; phylum Chloroflexota; class Dehalococcoidia; order DSTF01; family WHTK01; genus WHTK01. The sequence continues at coordinate 2,114 of CAVTBL010000001.1, read as the reverse complement.
GATCGCGAGGTGTGAGCGCCTGCTTAACGCGTGCGTCTTGCTCGCCGCGTATCCTCAATGCGTGAAGTTTCTGCTGGTCGTCGTGGTCCTGCTGGCGTGCGCCGTGGTTGCGTGCGGCGGCGGTGGCGGCAATTCGGCCACCGCTTCGACGTCGAAGCCGCCGGCTGCGTCTGATGCCGCGGCAGCCGCCTCGTCGGACACGAAATCGCCCGCGGCGTCGGGTACGGCGACGGCCTCGAATCCAGAGACCGCGATTCCGGACGTGAAGCTGCAGCGCGTGTTCGCCAACGTCTCGGTGAAGAGCATGACGGGGCTGTATCAGACGAGCGACGGGCGCTGGTTCGCGCTGGAGCAGGACGGCAGGCTGCTCGACTTTCCGGACAGCCCGGACGCGAAGACGACGGTCGTGGCCGACCTCACCGACCGCGTGACCAGCGATGGCGCCGAGGAGGGGCTGCTGGGCTTCGCTGCGGCGCCGGACTTCGCGACCAGTGGCGTCTTCTATCTCTACTACACGGCCGCGAACCCGCTACGTGGTGTGCTGGCGCGCTTCCACCTGCAGCCATCGGGCAGTGACGTCGCCTCGAGCGAGCAGGTGCTGCTCGAGGTGCCGGAGCCGTTCCCGAACCACAACGGCGGGCAGATCGTCTTTGGACCGGACGGCTACCTCTATCTCGGACTCGGTGACGGCGGCTCGGCGCGCGATCCGCAGCACAACGGTCAGAACCTGGATACGTTGCTGGCGAAGATCCTGCGCCTCGACGTTTCGGGCGACGGTGCCGCCTACAAGGTGCCGCCGGACAACCCGTTCGTCGGACGACAGGGTGCCATGCCGGAGATCTGGGCCTACGGTCTGCGCAACCCGTGGCGTTTCTCCTTCGACACGGCGACGGGCGACCTCTGGGTCGGCGACGTCGGCCAGGACACGCGCGAGGAGGTCGACGTCGTGACGAAGGGCGGCGACTACGGCTGGAGCATCATGGAGGGCTCGCAGTGCCTCGGCGGCGGCACGAGCTGCGACAGGACCGGCCTGACGCCGCCGGTTTACGACTACGCCAACGCCGGTCAGAACTGCGCCATCACGGGCGGCTTCGTCTATCGCGGCCAGGCGATCGCGGCACTGCAGGACACCTACGTGTTCTCCGACTACTGCAGCGGCGTGATCTGGGGCTTCCGCCGCGACGGAGCTAAGCAGCGCCAGATCGCCGACGCGCCGTTCATGGTCAGCTCGTTCGCGCAGGGCAACGACGGCGAGGTCTACGTGCTGCAGTACAACGCGAAGGGTGGCGGCATCTACAAGCTGGTGCCGTGAGCTTCGGGGTGGCTTCAAAGACAGTTAACGAATAGTTAGGCAACTGCTAGCGTCTTTCTGATGCCGGCGTCGGATTTGACTTGCACAAGCGAGTCGAGTCAGGAGGCCGTAATGACGCTAATCAGCCTGCAACGAGCGAAGACCCGCCCTACGGCGACTAAACCAATCGCGATTCGGCTCCGGAACGTGACGTTCGAGCGCGTGCTGAGGCCGGGGGCTCAGGAGGGCGGCGTGCTCGACTGCACGCTGCCGGACGGCGCCCACGTGTATGTCGAGGTGGCGATGACCTGGGACGTCCTCAGCCTGCTGAGCTCGCTGCTCGTACGTGAGGGCGCCGCGGTCAGGGACTGCAGCCTGATCCGCGACGTGCTCAGCTACTGGGGCGCGCGGGAGTTCGCCTGCCGAATCAGCGAAGGTGTGACGCTACCGCGCGAAGGTCTCGTGCTCGAACGCCTCGGCGGGCCCGCCAGCAGCCAGCCGTTCGAGTTGCTGGCGGCGTGCGGTCTGCTGCCGCGCGGTGCGGCATAGTGCGTCGACCGTGGCGTGGTGCAACGCTGCGTCTTTCGACAGGCTCAGGACGAGCGGAGTGGAAGGCGGAGCGCCGAGTATGCCAGAGCCGATTCGGACTCGAAGCCAGATGAAAGAGGCCTCGCTAACACGCGAGGCCTCTTCTTCGGTCGTACGAATCGTTAGCCGAAGCGGCAGCCCTACGCCGCCATGCTAATGGCCTACCACCAGGTCTTTTCGTCCAGGTCTTCGGCCAGATCGTCGTAGTTCGTGTTCCAGAGATCGGTCGAGAGGT